>NZ_QROH01000011.1:0-206046 GCF_003474285.1 Bacteroides sp. AF39-11AC
ATGCAGGATGCACGCCTTAGTATGAATCGCCTCAGCGAAGTGCGTGACAAACCGGATGAAGAAGATCCCACACGCGAACTGATACGTGATATTCCGGAAGGAAAAGAAATAAGACTCCAAAACCTTAACTTCAAATATGACCCGCTCAGCGAGTACCCTACGTTGGACAATGTAAGCCTGGTGATTCCACCGGGTAAGCAGACGGCCATCGTAGGTATGAGCGGAAGCGGAAAAACAACACTCGTTAAATTACTGTTAGGATTCTACCCGCCCGCAAGCGGCGATATCTTTGTCGGGGATACTCCACTGGAGAATTACAGTATCCGCGAATGGCGCAAGCGGTGCGGTGTAGTAATGCAAGACGGTTTTATCTTCTCCGACAGCATAGCCGGAAATATAGCTCCAGGAGTAGAGCATATCGATAAGCAGCGATTGCGCCATGCCGCAGAAGTAGCAAATATACATAGCTTTATCGAGGAATTACCCTTGGGGTACAATACCAAGATAGGACAAGAAGGTCATGGATTGAGCCAAGGACAGAAACAGCGTATTCTCATAGCCCGCGCCGTATATAAAGACCCGGAATTTATCTTCTTTGATGAAGCAACCAATGCATTGGATGCCAATAATGAACGCACCATAATGAATAACCTGGAGACGTTCTTCAAAGGCAGAACATCCGTAGTAGTAGCGCATCGATTGAGTACAGTGAGAAATGCAAACCAAATTATTGTAATAGAACAGGGAAGAATAGCAGAAACCGGAACACATGAGGAACTGATAGCTTTGGAAGGAAGATATTACAGGTTGGTAAAGAATCAACTGGAACTATGAAAGATGAAGAAAAAGACATAGAATTAAGGTGTGAGGAGGTACAGGAGATATTGACACGCCCGCCACACGCATTAGTCAGATGGGGAATAACAGTATTCTTCGGAGTGCTGGCATTGCTCTTCATTGGGGGTTGCTTCTTCAAATATCCGGATATCGTAAGTGCAGAAATCACCATTACTACAGAGCATCCGCCCGTATGGATCGTGGCAAGAGGAAGTGGAAAAATTCAGGAGGTATATCGAAAAGACCGTGAAACCGTAAAAGCGGGAGATATCATAGCTGTACTGGAGAATCCTGCCGCCACTGCCCATGTATTGGAACTGAAAGAAAGGATTACTTCCTTCATACTGACGGATAGTTGTATCTGCCAAGCCGTGTTTCCAGAGAAACCGGAACTCGGAAACATTCAGAATGCTTATGCCGCTTTCATCAAATGCCTGACAGATTATCGTAATTTTCTGTCGATAGACCTCTACGCACAGAAAGAACAGGCCGCCTGCAAAGAACTGCAAGAGTATCAGAAGTACATCCGGCATCTGAATAAACAAGCAGAACTTGATGAAGAACAAGTACAGATAGCCTCCGCTACACATAGCCGGGAAAAGAAGCTCTTCGACAAAGGATTAATATCGAAAGCTGATTATGAAGAAGCACAACAAACCTATCTGAATCGCAGGCAAGGGCGAGAGCAACTAATGACTTCACTTTCATCTGCCAGAATACAAGAGGCGCAATTACAACAGAATATTGTAGAAATCCGTATGGAACGTAATCGGGAAGCCAATACAATAAGCACTTCGTTAAAATCAGCCCTCAATGATTTACAGGTAAGCATCAGCGATTGGGAGTTGGGGTATCTCTTTACCAGCCCTGCCAGTGGTATATTATCTTACAATAATATCTGGCAGAAGAACCAGAATGTCAATGCGGGAGATAAAGTATTCTCTATTGTAGCCTCTACTCCCGGTGACATTATAGGAAAAATAAAATTACCCGTCAGCGGATCAGGCAAAGTATGCCCCGGACAAAGAGTGAATATCAGTGTGACAGGGTATCCATACATGGAATTCGGCTTCCTCACCGGGGAAGTGCTGTCTGTTTCACTATTAGCAAGCGAGGACAATATGTACACTGTCACGGTAGGTCTGCCACAGAACTTATGCACCTCATATGGCAAGCAACTGGACTTTAAAGGAGAGCTTTCCGGCACAGCAGAGGTCATGACAGACGAACGGAGCGTAACTGCACGTCTACTCAGTCCGCTCCGCTATCTGTGGGAAAAATATCTATAAAATATCTTTTATTTCAACCAAGTCGCCCGTTTCCACAAGTATTCCAGCGGACCGTGTGCATGACGGCTCATCCACCAACGACAGAAAGCGAGCTGTATAATAAAGAGCGCTACACCTACCAAGAAGCTGGCTGTTATACCCAACTGAGAGTGAAGTGCAAGACCCCAATTATAGAACAACAACGAACCGATAATACTCTGGGTAATATAATTTGTAAGGCTCATCTTACCGTAAGGAGTAATCTTCATCAACCAGTCGTGCAGGTTTGTCCGATAGAAAGCAAAGATAACACCCGACACCAATATCAGCATAAATGCAAACTTGGACAGGGAAGTTATGATAAGTAACAAGGGGGTGAGAATAGACTTATTAGCAATGAAATCCGGTAACATATTGCCCAATCCATACAGAGGGAAGAAAGCGATAAGAGCACCACAAAGTACCTTATTCCAGAACTTCAGATTCTCCTTCAGGAAAAGTCCCCGACGTCCTATCAACAAACCGAACAGGAAAAGAGCAGCAGTCTGAAACACACGTCCATGGTCCCAAGCCCATGCAAGACTGGCAATCTGCCCTTCCCACAAATTCACACGCAGGGTTTCAAGAAATGTACCGTGACTCTGCACCTGGAAAGCCGCTCCCCAGTAACTACCTGTCGGAATAGAAGGAGTCACAAAAGAAGGGTCTACACAGGCATGTATCACATAATAAAGTGGCAATGGCTGTATCAGAAGCACACATGCCAGAATAAACAGCCATTTATCTTTCAGTCGGCAGGTAAGTGGTAAAATGAATCCGACTAACGAATAGAGCACCAATACTTCAGCCGTGAAAAAGGCCGCATTTATATTACCAAGAATGAATAATAAGATCAATCGCCAGCAGAAACGCAAACGAAAATCATTGCCACGCATACGCTGGTTATTATCCTGAATAAAGAAACTAAAACCAAAAAGCAGGGCAAACACAGCATAAGCCTTTCCTCCGAACATGAAAAAGAGTCCGTCCCAAATGGCCTTATCTGAAAAGTTAAGCCACGCGCTCTGAGTGCTCGTATCGGGAAATGAATAGAAATTAAAGTGTTCAATGGAATGTAATACAATGATGCCCATAACGGCGAGTCCGCGCAGCACATCGGCTACGTCAATACGGGTGCGTTTTTCCAATTCCTGTACCATATTAGTATAAGTTCATTAGTAATCTGCTCTTTTTAATGCTAAAATCGCAAATATAGAATTTATTATCCACTTTTGGAGTCAAATTCCCAATTTCTTCCAGAATTGCCCGCCATCTTTGCAATATAATCAGCAATAGTCAAAGAAAACAATAATATTAGTAAACTCTAAAAAAACAAGTAACTATGAAACTGAAAATGTATTTAGTCCTATTGGCGATGGGCATGTTAAGCCTGCAAGGTTGCAACGATGATGATGACGATCTTCCAAACTCTAAAGTTCCTGAAGCCGTACGCAATGCATTCGACAGCAGTTTCTCCAACACCGCTAATCTGAGTTGGGAAACAAAAACTGTCTCACAAGGGCAATACTACAAAGCGGAATTCAACAACAAGAACGACAACGGGTATAAAACGGAAGCCTGGTATACGGCAGATGGCTCATGGTACATGACTGAAACAGAAATGCCATATAGCGATATTCCGCAAGCAATAAAGACTTCTTTTGAAAGCAGCGAATACGCCTCCTGGAAGAGAGATAATGAAGTGGAGCGTATTGAACGTGCCGGAACTGAGAAAGAGATCATCTACATCATAGAAGTGGAATCGGCACAGGATGTAGATATGGATCTGCACTATTCAGCAGACGGTATTCTCATTAAAGCCGTGAATGATGACGGTGATGGCGATAACGAATCATTGCTACCGGATGCCCCGTCAGGTACGGTTACTGCCGTAACGGAATTCATACAGAAGAATTATCCCAATGCCCGCATTATCGAGATTGAACAGGAAAAAGGTATGATCGAAGTGGACATCATACATGAAAACCAAAGCAAAGAAGTATTGTTCAACACAGACTATGAATGGATTTCAACCTCATGGGATGTATATGTACTCCCGATTAAAGTGACAGAAGCCATTAATGCCTCACAATATAGCGGTTATGTAGTGGATGATGCCGAATATGTTGAAACCCCTACCGGAAACTACTACTGGATAGAATTGGAGCAAGGCGAAAAGGAAGTGAAAGTAAAGATCAACGAAAACGGGGAGTTTATCTGATAACACCGATCAGATTATAAACGAAAAAAAGGCAGCTATGGCTGCCTTTTTCGTTTATTAGAGTATATGATCAATCAGCGGAAGAATTTAATGCTTTCAGTAATTCATCCTTCACCGCATCCGTTCCCGGGAAACCTACCGACCGATAAGTTTGTTTTCCTCCGCGGTCGAGTACCAGATAAGTAGGCACACCACGAACCTCAAATTTATTGCAGATAGCCGCCCATTGTGCATTGGTAAGTCGATAATGTTCACCATGAATATCAGGTATCATATTGTTCCATGTTGCCTCCGGAGAATTCTCACCGGCAATAAAAACATATACGATATCTTTATCAATCAATTCTTCTTTCATGGGCTTCATCATCTTCATTGCCATTTTACAAGGACCACACCAAGTAGCCCAGAAATCAACAAGCACCACTTTACCTTTGAACGGAGCGACCATAGCTTCAAACAGCTCATCATCCTTAACGTCTGCATCCAAAGTGCGAACCGTGAAACCACGTTTACTCTTATTCTCTTCTATCCTCCGAAGCAGTTCCGTATTCATTACGGTCAACCGGTTCAGAAAATAGGAATTTTCAATTGCATGCAACGCAGCGAAATCATCTTCAGACAAAGGTGCAAAATCTTCCAATTTCGAAGCACATTGCATGGCTTTCTGCACATCATAATAGATACCTTGGCTACCAATCAGTTCTTCAACCGCTTTTCGGTTAGCTTCCGTTCCCTGCCTGCCAAACTCCTGAAAGAGGACATCATATCTATTCCTCAGTTCTCTCATTACCGAAGAATCATACGATGACGGATTATCGCGATATTTCTTCATCGTCTCCTTATCTTCAGGGGTTACTTTAGGGGAATTGAGTAAATAATCAAAGATATCACCATGCTTTACAGATGGCAAGTTTATATACCCAGTATTGACTACCCTGGAAGGATACTTAAAACAATACACAGACTTGGGCGAATTAATATAGCCAAGTTCACTTAGAAAATCGAAATAGTCATTCGATGGTTCAGGAGAACGATACTCTTTACTTGCGTCGCGCACAGACACACCTTTTTGCTGAGCATAAGCCTGCAATAACTGATAATCATATCCACATAACAGTCCATACAATGCATCTTTATTCAGCACCGTCAACAATTCCGCATAAGCTGCACTTATTTTCTTATTGGCACGGATCACATTGTCCGCTTCTTCATATTTCCGCATGCAATATGCTTTATACTGATCCGGAGCCATGTCATATAAGTCTTTCAACTCAACAGAACAAAGAGGAACTTCCAGTCCGGAATTCATTTCCGTATTCAATCCTGCATTCAGTCCTTCAAAATAAACCTTCTTCCCTTCAGCCTTCGTATCTTTCTGCAAACGACTGGAAGCACGCGTCATTTCACGAAGATTTACGGTAACCTTGGTTTCTCCACCCGGAGACAACAAAAAAGAAACAACAGATCCACCCACACTTAAATAGGCGACAGAAGGGTGTGAAACTGATATTTCCGTATAGAAATTTCCCGCTTCATCCAACTCTAACTCTGTATTCTTTTGTCCATAGGCAGATAAGAAATCAGCAGAATGTAATTCAACTTTCATCCGGAATGAAGGCTTATAATCCAAAATACGACCACTGATGATAGCTGTTCCCTCTTTGATTTCAGGAGCCGGCAAAGCTACAGCAGTCATTTTTCCAGCTTTTTCCAGACCTTTAGGCAATTGGAGCTTAGGCAACTTTCCGGTCAGGCTGATACCGAAAAGGTTAAAGTCTCTCTCACCTTCCCCTTCCACAAAATCGAATGATTTTACAGATGGCGGCAAAGGTGGAAATATCAAAGAGAAAGTAGCCTCTCCGGATTCTGGCATCCAAAATTCCTGTCCCAACTCAATACCTACTCCCTGCCGCACCTGATAACGTTCACCATTATCTGCCACCAGACAGGTAGCAGGGGCAATACGTATCCAGTACTTTGGAGTAAATTTTGCATCCACATCAATCACAGTAGCTGTATCTGATAAATGAACAGCAGCTATCTCGATAGTTTCCGTTGCCTTTGCTATGAACGGAGGCCTATTAATCGTCTTCTGTGCATTCAATGCACTCCAAGATAAAAGACAAAATAAGAATAGTATTTTTTTCATTAGACTCATTCTTAAATTGATACTATCGCAAAGCTTCCACCTCTTCCGGAGTCAACGGTATCTTCTTACCTAAACGGCGGGCACCGGTTTCTGTAATAAGATAATCTTCTTCATTGCGGATACCACCGAAGTCACGATACTCTTCCACTTTGTCATAATTGATAAAGTCAGTGAATTTCTTACCTTCTTTCCACATGTCAATCAATTCGGGAATGAAGTAGATGCCCGGCTCAACGGTATGTACAAAGCCCGGTTCCAAAGGAATAGCAAGGCGTTGGGACTTACGTCCGAACTGTGTGCTCTTGGACTGACCGTCATAGCCTACCCACACTTCGCCCAGATTTTCCATATCATGCACATCCAGCCCCATCATGTGTCCCAGACCGTGGGGATAGAACAATGCATGAGCACCTTCGCGCACGGCATCATCCGCATTTCCTTTCATCAGACCCAGCCCTTTCAAACCTTCTACCATTACGCAGGCAGATAAGTCGTACACTTCCATATAAGGAATACCGGGACGGAGAGCCTTTACTGATTCCAGATGCATAGCATTCTGAATTTCGTAAACGGCACGTTGCTTCGAAGTAAACGTTTTATCGGCAGGTACAGTAGACGACATATCACCACAATAGCCTGATGGAAGTTCCGCACCGGCATCAATCAGGAACAAGTCACCCGATTTAATTTTATTACCATGATAATGATTATGCAAAGTCTGTCCGTTGATTGTGGCAATCGTAGGGAAAGAAAGTTCGCAATTATTCATTTCGGCTACACGGTTCATCTCTGCCACAACTTCGTATTCGTACATACCCGGACGAATCACTTCCATCGCTTTGATATGCATGTCAGCAGTCACATCACATGCTTTTTCTATTTCTGCAATCTCTTCGGCAGATTTATAATTACGCTGCGCCACCACCGCACGGATAAACGGCACGGAACCTTCCTGACGTGCAGGCGGAATACCCAGCCAATCCATGAGTTTCAACTTATGTTCAGGACGGTAAGGCGGAAGATAATGCACCGTCTGGCCTTTTTGTACGGCTTTGTGCAGATAGCTGACAATCCCGGCGGAAGGAAGTGTTTCCTGAATGCCTACCCGTTCACTCTTCTCTTTCAGAGTTGGCTGTGTGCCCATCCACACAACATGATCGATAGTCAGTTCGTCTCCGAAAATGATTTCTTTATCCTCATCGATGTCAATGATAGCGGAAAGTCCGGCAAACGACAAGCCGAAATAATAAAGAAAAGTAGAATCCTGACGATAACGGAAAGCATTATCTTCATAATTCAGTCCTTGTTCGTCATTTCCTAAGAATAGTAACACTCCGGAGCCAATATTTTTTTTCAGCAGGGCTCTGCGCTGCACATAAGTTTCTTTATCAAACATAACATTGCAATTTTTTAAGTTGATACGCACAAAGATAATGTAAACCCCAAGCAGCACAAAACAAGCTTACTTATTTTTTAATGCTGATATGCAGCTTATCTTCGATTTTAGCAAAGATAATGTAAATTAGGCACCAAACTTTCATGCTTGCATGAAAAACTTATGCCGAGAACATTTCGCGTTCCCGAACTATTCACTATTTTTGCAAAAAGTGCGAAGATAAGCTGCGCCTCGGCATAAAAAATGAACTCGTTCATTTTATTCTGTCTCGGTTTGCATTATCTTTGTGGCGAGTAAAAGAAAAGAATAAGTATGGCACAAGGTTCCAGACAAGTACAAACTCAAGCGCAGCAACAGGTACAGACACTGTCGCCCCAGCAGATTCTGGTAGTGAAGCTACTGGAATTGCCCGCTGTAGAACTGGAAGACCGTATACATGCGGAACTTCTGGAAAATCCGGCTCTGGAAGAAGGAAAGGAAGATACGGCAAGTGACGACTTTTCTGAAAATTCCGATACAGAAGGTTCCGCAGAAGACAACGGAGCCAATGAGTATGATTCATTAAGCGACTATCTGAGCGAAGACGATATCCCCGACTATAAATTGCAGGAAAACAACCGCAGCAAAGGTGAACAGGCCGAAGAAATACCTTTCTCCGACGCTACTTCTTTTTACGAAACCCTGAAGGAGCAACTAAGCGAGCGTGACCTGACCGAGCACCAACGTGAACTGGCGGAATATCTTATCGGATCATTGGATGACGATGGCCTGTTACGTAAGTCTCTGGATAGCATCTGTGATGAACTCGCCATCTACGCCGGTATCGAATGCAGCCAGGAAGAATTGGAAGAAGCACTGAAGATCATCCAGGATTTTGACCCCGCCGGACTTGGCGCACGCAACCTGCAAGAATGCCTGCTCATTCAGATTCATCGCAAGATAGAGCAGCAGCACTTCACCCCGAACCCCTTACTTTATATAGAAGAAGCAATCATCTCCGAATGTTACGAAGAGTTCACCCGCAAGCATTGGGACAAGATACAGCAGAAGCTCGGACTGGAAGAAGACGCTTTTGAACAGGCTATCAAAGAGATTTGCAAACTCAATCCGCGTCCGGGTGCCTCTCTGGGTGAAGCCATCGGTCGGAATATGCAACAGATTATCCCCGACTTCATCGTAGATACGTATGACGACGGCACCATCAACCTGGCTCTGAACAACCGGAACGTACCGGAACTGCGTATGAGCCGCGACTTTACCGAAATGGTGGAAGAACATACCAAAAACAGAGCGAACCAGTCGAAAGAGTCGAAAGAGGCTATGATGTTCCTGAAGCAGAAGATGGACGCAGCACAAGGTTTTATCGATGCCGTGAAGCAACGTCAGAACACATTAATGACTACCATGCAAGCCATTATCGACTTGCAACGCCCGTTCTTCCTCGAAGGAGACGAGTCATTGTTGCGCCCTATGATATTGAAAGATGTTGCCGAACGTACCGGACTGGACATTTCAACCATTTCCCGCGTCAGCAACAGCAAATATGTGCAAACCAACTACGGAATCTATTCACTGAAATTTTTCTTCAATGACGGATATGTCACCGAGGACGGTGAAGAAATGTCTGTACGCGAGATTCGTAAGATATTGAAAGAATGCATTGACAATGAAGATAAAAAGAAACCTTATACGGATGATGAACTGACGGATATACTGAAAGAAAAAGGATATCCTATAGCCCGCCGCACGGTAGCCAAGTACAGGCAACAGTTGAACATACCGGTGGCAAGGCTGAGAAAATAATTATAAAATGATAAGGTGGTAAGATGATTAATGAATCCAATTGTAAAATTATAGATTAAAATGGTTGAAGAACAACATATTGTAGCAGACAGGACCTTAATCCGGACAGCCCGGGTGATATCGGCTATATTCACGCCGTTTTCCATCCCGTTCCTGGCGTTTCTGATTCTGTTCCTTTTCTCATACCTGCGCATCATGCCTATACAATATAAGTTGATTGTGCTGGGAGTAGTGTACTGCTTCACCATTCTTATGCCTACACTCACCATCTTCCTGTTCCGTAAGATCAACGGTTTCAGTCCCGAAGACCTGGGAGAACGTAAACGACGTTTTATGCCATTCCTGCTTACTATTACTTCATACGTATTCTGTCTGGTGATGATGCATCGCCTGAATATTCCTTGGTACATGACGGGGATTATTCTTGCCGCATTGATCATGATGGTTATCTGCATTGTTGTCAATCTGAAATGGAAGTTAAGCGAGCACATGGCAGGCGTAGGGGCAATCGTAGGGGGACTGGTATCTTTCAGTGCCCTGTTCGGATACAATCCGGTATGGTGGCTATGTCTGTTCATCCTGATTGCAGGTGTCCTGGGCACAGCACGTATTATTTTACAGCATCATACATTGGGAGAGGTACTGGTAGGTTTTGCCGTAGGATTGGTTTGTTCCTTATTGGTGCTTCATCCGTTAAGCAATATCCTGTTCCGTGTCTTCCTCTTCTAAAAGAAGTTTAGAAAAGTGGAGAGTTGAAAGGAGCACAGTTATAATTTGTAATTAATAGAAGTATTAACCTTTAAAAATAATGATCATGAATTTCCCAGAAAATGTAAAGTACACCAAAGAACACGAGTGGATACGCCTTGAAGGCGATGTAGCTTATGTAGGTATCACCGATTACGCTCAGGCACAATTGGGCGATATCGTATTCGTAGATATCCAGACAGAGGGTGAAACATTGGCAGCCGACGAAGTATTCGGAACCATTGAAGTAGTAAAAACCATTTCGGATCTTTTCTTGCCCGTAGGTGGAGAAATCCTGGAGCAAAACGAGGCTCTTGCCGACCAACCGGAACTGGTAAACAAAGATCCGTACGGCGAAGGCTGGCTCATCAAAATGAAACCGGATGCGGATGCAGACTTCGATTCATTGCTGGATGCTGCTGCCTACAAAGCGTTGATTAATGATTAACTATTAGTGATTAGTGATTAGCAAATTGATATTGAGAAGTTTGCTAATCACTAATCACTAAACACTAATAACTAAATAATTATGTCTCCATTAGTAAGCATCATCATGGGCAGCACCTCCGACCTTCCTGTTATGGAAAAGGCCGCTCAACTGCTGAATGATTTACATGTACCGTTTGAAATGAACGCTCTTTCTGCACACCGCACTCCGGAAGCAGTAGAGAATTTTGCAAAGAACGCCCGCGGACGCGGCGTTAAAGTGATAATCGCAGCTGCCGGCATGGCCGCCGCTCTGCCCGGAGTCATCGCTGCCAACACTACACTGCCTGTCATCGGAGTTCCCGTTAAAGGTTCGGTGCTGGATGGCGTAGATGCTCTCTACTCTATCATTCAAATGCCTCCCGGAATCCCTGTAGCCACGGTTGCTATCAATGGTGCCATGAATGCTGCCATTCTTGCTATACAAATGCTAGCTTTGAGCGATGCCGATCTCGCTGAAACCTTTGCAGCCTACAAAGAAGGACTGAAAAAGAAAATCGTAAAGGCGAACGAAGAACTGAAAGAAGTAAAGTACGAGTATAAAACGAATTAAATAAGGAGTGATTAATGGTTAGTGATTAGTGATAAGCAGGCTATGCTATGGTAGTTTTAGATATCACCAATCGTTAATCACTAATCACTAACCACTAATCACTAAATATCGTGGATTTATTCAACTATTCCCGTCGGGAAACATCAGAAGTAAATATTGGAGCCACCCCTATGGGCGGCTCCAATCCTATACGCATACAGAGTATGACAAACACCGCCACGCAGGATACAGAAGCCAGCGTGGCACAGGCCAAACGTATTGTAGATGCCGGAGGTGAATATGTACGTCTGACAGCACAAGGCATTAAAGAAGCGGAAAACCTGATGAACATCAATGCCGGTTTGCGCCGGGACGGATATATGGTTCCACTGGTTGCCGACATCCACTTCAACCCAAAGGTAGCAGATGTAGCAGCACAGTATGTTGAGAAAGTACGTATCAATCCGGGAAACTATGTAGATGCCGCACGCACCTTCAAGCATCTGGAATATACAGATGAAGAATATGCACAAGAGTTGCAGAAGATACATGACCGGTTCGTTCCTTTCCTGAATATCTGCAAGGAGAATCATACCGCTATCCGCATCGGTGTAAATCATGGTTCACTGTCCGACCGCATTATGTCTCGCTACGGCGATACACCGGAAGGTATGGTGGAATCGTGCATGGAGTTCCTGCGCATCTGTGTAAAAGAAGATTTTACAGATGTTGTAATCTCCATCAAGGCCTCCAATACAGTAGTAATGGTGAAAACGGTTCGCCTGTTAGCTGCTGTAATGGAAAAGGAAGGAATGCAATTTCCTCTGCACCTTGGCGTTACAGAGGCCGGAGATGGTGAGGACGGACGTATCAAATCCGCTCTGGGCATTGGCGCATTGCTGGCAGATGGTCTGGGTGACACTATCCGCGTTTCTCTAAGCGAAGCTCCGGAAGCAGAAATACCTGTAGCACGCAAACTGGTGGATTACATCATGCAGCACCGGGATCATCCTTACATACCCGGAGCAGAAGCAGAAGGTTTCAACTATCTTTCTCCGGTACGGCGTGAGACAACTGCCGTACGCAACATAGGCGGGAATCACCTGCCTGTAGTCATTGCCGAACGCATGGACGGAAAGTTCGATACGAACCCGCAATTCATTCCGGATTACATCTATGCCGGACGTGCCTTACCGGAAGTTCGTGAAGAAGGAGTGGAATACATCCTGGATGCGGATGTATGGGAAGAAGAGCCCGGAACCTATCCGGCTTTCAATTACCAGCAGATGCCACTTATGGGCAATTGCCAAGCCGATTTGAAATTCATGTTTATGCCTTACATGGCACAAACGGAAGAAGTGATTGCTTGTCTGAAATATCATCCGGAAGTAGTCATTATATCACAGAGTAACCATCCTAACCGACTTGGGGAACATCGCGCCTTAGTTCACCAGTTGATGCAAGAAGGACTGAAAAATCCGGTTGTATTCTTCCAGCACTATGCTGAAAATGAAGCAGAGGACTTGCAGATAAAATCTGCTGCCGACATGGGAGCACTTATCTTCGACGGTCTTTGCGATGGTATTTTCCTGTTCAACCAGGGAGATCTCAGCCATGCCGTAGTAGATGCCACAGCCTTTGGTATTCTGCAAGCAGGACGTATACGCACCAGCAAAACGGAATATATCTCCTGCCCCGGATGCGGACGTACCCTGTTCGATCTTCAAAGCACCATAGCACGTGTAAAAGCTGCTACTTCACACCTGAAAGGATTGAAAATAGGTATTATGGGCTGCATCGTCAATGGCCCCGGAGAAATGGCTGATGCTGACTATGGCTACGTAGGTGCCGGACGTGGGAAAATCAGTCTGTATAAGAAGAAAGAATGCATTGAAAAGAATATTCCCGAAGAAGAAGCTGTAGAAAAGCTGATTGAGCTGATTAAAGCTAACGGGGATTATGAAGAGAAATAGTTTAAAGAAAAATGGCAAGCAGATTTATCTTACTTGCCATTTTTCTTTAAACTATTTCTTCTGACTGAACAGCCAACTCATAAAGTCGGGATAATTGAAAGCCGGATTCCAGCTACCATGATTACATCCCGGAAATTCGATGTATTCCACATCAGCACCTGCTTTCTTCAAAGTCCTGTATGCCGCACGCGAACCTTCAGGCGTAACCACATTGTCAGCATCACCATGGAAAATACGAAACTTTACAGACTTGGCAGCTTTCAGGCGCGCCACATTTACTGTACCGCAAATAGGCACAGCAGCAGCAAATATCTCCGGGAAACGGACCGCCATGTCAAAGGTTCCCATTCCTCCCATAGAAAGTCCAACGATATAGATACGCGATTTATCAACCTGAGGCATTGCCAGATAAGTATCCAGCAAATCCTTCACCGTCTGAAAAATCGGAGTTATCGGTTCGTTTAACGGCATCTCATTCGGCAAAAATGATTCAGGACGTGTCGAGTATGCCCAATAGCCCATTTCGGGACACTGTGGTGCGAGCACGAATGCCGGGTATTTCTCCCGGTTCACCGGATTCAAAAACATCTGTCCACCATGGGTCAATTGCCTCTCATTATCATTGCCACGCTCCCCTGCACCATGCAGAAAGAGCACCAAAGGATACTTCTCACTCTTTTTCATATTTTCCGGTTGCAGTAAGCGATACTGCAAGGTATCTCCCCGGGAAGAGATAAAGATTTCTTTCTGGTACGTTTCCTGAGCAGGCAAAGGTAACAGGAAGAAAAGAACACAAATAGCACTGATTAATCGTTTCATAGCATTGTTATTTTACATGTTTCACTTCTGAGCGTAAAGATACGCCATTCTCATTAAATGCTTCCACACAGAAATAATAATCCTGATCAGCGGTAAGAGATTTCATAAGTAATTCATTATTGCCATATACCATCCAGGAGCTATAAAGTTTATCGGGAGCAATACCCCATAACACATTATATCCCTGTGCACCTTTGACCGATTCCCAACTGATAGTAATATCACGACGGTCCGCGTGGCGTTCAAGGGTTAATTTCTTCGGCTGTTGCGGTGTTTTCCCCATCCCCAATCCGAATACCCGAAGTTCAGAAATTGCCAGGTTCGGGGTCGGTACATCTATGTTCTTATAGCGGATATAACGGGCAGATCGAGGTTGTCCGAGTTCAACATAATCATTCGGGGTATCTTTATAACTTTCTTTGCGGTCAACCAATATTTCCCAATTCTGTCCATCCAGTGAACCCTCAATCACATAGCAGTGACGAAGCCCTTCATAACGACCATACATATCACTTTGGTAATCATGATAGTTGATCTGAATAGCAGATACAACAGCCGGTTTTTCCAGATCGATCATTACCCATTGGCGTTCATCGTTAGCCTCAGCCAACCAAAATGTCTTAGTCAGTTCATCAGTCAATGCAGAAGGTTGAAACTCTCCTTTTACAGTAGAGGCAGTAACCGGCTTTCCGTAAGAGAGTAACATCCATCCCCTGAACTGTCCTGCCTTACCCGGCACAGCAGGAGCATAACGGGGATAATCTCCAAAACGGGTATCCACATGCATAACACCATCTTTATCAAATCCGGCAGGAAACATACAGAGACGACGTTCCCAGTTCACATTGATGGAAAGAGACATCGAAGCAAAATGCCAATACTGTCCGCCAGGACCAAGCACAGTGCTTCCATGCCCGGCACCATTCATATAACCACCCGGTTTATAAGATACCGGATTATGTTTCTGGTAGGTATAAGGTCCCAGCGGATGATCTGCTACGTATACTCCGTCCGCATAAACATTGAATTCCGTACCCGGCGCACCATATTGCATATAGTATTTACCATTATGTTTTGTCAACCAGGGACCTTCAATGTAACCGCCCAATACTGTATCCGTATGATTCTCACCAAAACGCTCCCAACCATGTTTAGGCATATCCAGATTGAAAAGTTCTTTCGTCTCCCCTTTCTTTGTGAAACGGTGATTTTTATCCAGTTCCATACCCCGGATAGGATAAACATTGGAAGATCCCCAGAACATATAAGCTTTCCCATCGTCATCAATAAACAAATCAGGATCTTGCAGATTATGCAGAATGGCAGGCGTAGCTTCCCAATCACCGGAAGCAGGATCATCGGTATAAAGGATGCTCATAGAACCTGAGGGATCGCCTGCAACATAAAGCACAGAGTCCTTATAATTGTGTGCAGCCGGAGCATTGCATCCCTGAGGATACCAATTCTTACCGGGACGTACAAACTCCCAATTCAATAAATCCTTGGAGCGCCAATAGCCGTGCGAGCGCGTTACGAACATATAATATTCTCCGCGAAATTCCACTACTGCCGGATCGGCCCCCGAACGATAAGAAATATCCCGGTCGGAATTATAAATCATATAGGTATAATCTATATTCAAGGGATTACAATATGTATCCTGACGCATATCTTGCGCCGGAAGAATAGTCCACGCAATCAGGCAAACTACAGTCAATAACAGATGTTTCATTCTTTCGTTCTTTATATTACTTGCACAAATTCTGAGGAACTTCATATTGTTTTTGTAAACGTGCAAGCTCTGCCATTAGTTCAGCAGTTACTTTCTCCATTCCTTGCTTTCCATACAGATTGTGCATTTCTGCCGGATCAGTTTTCAGATCATACAGTTCCCATTTGTCTTCCACATAGAAGTGCATTAATTTGTAGCGTTCCATCTTTACACCATAATGGGCACGGACACTATGAAATCCGGGAAATTCATAATAATGATAATAGAGCGATTTACGCCAATCATGCGGTTTCTTTCCCGTCTCTACCAACTCCCGGAACGATACGCCCTGCATATCCCGTGGCACTTCGATACCGCACATATCCAGAAAAGTAGGAGCAAAGTCTATGTTCTGCGTCAGTCCTGTTACCTGAGTTTCCGGCTTGATATGTCCGGGCCAGCGCATAACCATCGGCATGCCGAAAGATTCTTCGTACATGAAACGCTTATCAAACCAACCATGTTCTCCCAAGTAGAAGCCTTGATCGGTAGTATAGACTACAATCGTATTTTTATCCAGTCCGGTACGTTTCAGATAATCAAGAATCTCTCCCACGCTTTCGTCAACACTCGCTACAACTCCCATATAATCTTGCAGGTAACGCTGGTATTTCCATTCCGCGATTTCTTTGAATGAACGTTTTCTGGAGTGAAATTCATTATTTCTATCACGGTATGCATCAAGAAAGCGACGGCGTTCATCCGGTTCCATTGTCCCCAGAAAAGCATGCGGCCAAGGGTCGAATAGTAAACTGTCACTATCCATACCGGTAACCATCTTCAGATCATGTCCTTCGTACATGTCACAATAGATATTCATCTTTTGCATCTGTGCCGCATAACGACCCTCATAAACATCAAAATAATTATCAGGAAGTGGAAAAGTAGTATGCTCATACAGATGGTAATGTCTTTCTGCAGGTACCCAGTTTCTATGAACAGCTTTGTGATGCATCATCAGAAAGAAAGGCTTGTTCTTGTCTTTCCGTCTGTCGAGCCATTCTTCCGTGTATTTAGTAATCAAATCCGTCACATACCCCCAATGACGTGTGGTATCATCTTCAGTAATAAAATGCGGATTACAATATTCTCCCTGGTCATCCAGAATCATCCAATGATCGAAACCTGTAGGCTTAGAAATAAGATGCCACTTACCAATAACAGCTGTCTCGTAACCATTTGCCTGCAATATCTTCGGAAGGGTCTGTTGCGTACCGTCAAAACCTTTCGCCCAGTTCTTCATGAAACCATTTTTATGGCTATGTTTACCGGTAAGTATGGCAGCACGACTTGGCCCGGAAATAGAATTGCAACAATAGTTATTCTGGAAAACCGCTCCTTCATGCCCGATACGGTCAATATTCGGAGTCGGTGCCACTTTCCCTATAGGATGACCATAAATACTCATAGCCTGACGGGCGTGGTCATCACTCATAATAAAAAGAATATTGGGGCGTTCGTTACGGACTTCCTGCGCTTGACCTTGCACAATGGAGGAAGGCACAAAAGGTAAGACGACAAGCCCCAAGGATAATTTAGAAGTCATGACACTATCGAATTGTCAGATTAGCCAGAATAGGCGCATGGTCGGATAAATAGACATTGTCCGGCTTGTCTGCTATCACTCTGAATTTATTGGCTACCACCTGTCCATTGACAAAAATAAAGTCGATCAACTGACGTTCTTCAACCGGGATGCGCCCAAAATCATGGAAACTCCACGCAGGACCATAAACTACGTCAGATGCGGAATAAGTATTCTGCATTCCCCCTTCCGTAAGAACAGAAATCGGGTCTGAATCAACAGTACCATTAAAATCTCCCGTAATAACTACCGGTAAATCCGAAGCTATCTCACGTATCTTTGCAAGCAACAAAACAGCACTTTCACGACGGGCAACCTTACCAATATGGTCGAAATGTGTATTAAAGGCAGCCAATTCTTTACCACTGACTTTATCTTTAAGAACAGCCCACGTCACAATGCGTTCGCAAGCAGCATCCCAGCCTTTTATTCCAATAGAATCGGGCATTTCACTCAAACCGAAATTTCCACTCTTCACAAGATCGAAACGATCGGTTTTATAGAACAGGGAACAGTATTCCCCTTTTTCTTTCCCATCGGCACGCCCCACACCTAAAACCGTATATTCCGGAAGGCGGTTCTTCAGGTCGTCCAACTGGTTCTTTAATACTTCCTGCATACCTACTACATCCGGAGCATAATAAGTGATCATTTGTGCCGCAACATCTTTACGATATTTCCAGTTGTTCAAACTATCCGCTACATGGTCCAGACGAATATTGAATGACATCACATTAACCTTAGCTTCCGGCTGCTTGCTGCACGAAGCAACAAGCAGAACGAAAGCAACTAATACACTATTAAAAACCATGTTTTTCATAATTATGTAACCTTTTTAATTTAAGTATGGTGTTTTAAATCCTAATTTCTTCAATCCTTTTTGCACATCCGGATGACTCATAAACAATTTCCATATCAAACCCGTACGATAATTTTCTATCATAACAACAATAGGTCCCTGATCTATAGCCAAATAAGATGGTGCAAACCAATCAGCAGTCAAGTTAAATGCATCCTTGAAACCATATTCTCCCCAAAGCTTATCGCCAAGCTCCTCATAGAAATAGCGCATGGCCTGCAATGAATATTCCGGCGCATAAGGAATAGACGACAAGGCGGCTGTTGGAGTAATAACACCACGGTCATTACCAGGACAATGCGCAGAGTAGCCTTTATCACCATCACTGGCTGTCAGTCCCCAGCAGTGTTCTCCATACCCTTTATACCCCTTCGGATTATCTATGCAATAAGCACGATTAATCAGAGTATGTGCTTTCATCTGTTCTTCATAATCAGCATAATAATCTTTCAAGCCACGCGGGTCAAGTCCCATATAAGAATAATGGGTAAAGAACAAAGGTCCGCCATAATCACTTCCCAATGGCAAGGTTATATCATAATACTTCTTACCATTCTTGAAAACGATAGAATTAGCCCATCCTTTGTGATATACCGACTCTGCAATGGGATAAGTGGGTGAAGAAGCAGCAAGGATATACGTAATATGACACTCATTATGCCCTTTTATCTGATGGTTCATCGCCCAACCGTTATTGGGCGACCAATGCCAATAGAGTACATCCTCACCACCTTTAGTAAACCAATTCCATTCAGCCTGACGCCACAGGCCATTAATAAGACCACGGATACGCCTTTCTACCTGATTATCTTTGTTGAAATACTGATGTGCAGCCAGCAGCCCTTCGAACATGAAAGCCGACTCTACCAGATCGGCACCATCATCTTTCCGACTGAAAGAAATGGTTTCTCCGCTCTGCCCATTTATCCAGTGCGCCCAAATGCCATGGTAACTGTCCGTATTCTTATCATTCAGAAAACTGACAATTTTCAGCATACGCTCTGCCGCTTGTTCACGCGTTACAAATCCACGTTCTGCACCGACAATAATAGCCATTACCCCAAAACCGGAGCCACCAATGGTAACAATATCGTCATTACCATTACTACGTTCGCGTGCCAAACCCGAAACCGGATGTCCGTAATCCCAGAAATAACGGAAAGTCTGTTTCTGCACGAGGGTCATCAGTTCTTCATCAGACAAGTTCTTCCCCTTCTTACCACCGGAAGCTGCCGACAGCAGGCTAAACGGGTAAAGCAGAAGCATCACATATATTATAAGTCTCATCATATATTCTATTTATCAGTTTAGTGCAGGGCTCTCAAAGCCTAACTTTTTCATTCCCTGCTGAATTTCCGGAATAGCCATGAATAAATTCCAAAGCATTCCTGTCCTATAATTTTCTATCATACAAATAATCGGTCCCTGGTCAATAGCTATACACTGGTTATCATACCAATTAGCTGTCAGGTTGAAAGCATCTACAAAACCATAATCTCTCCAAAGTTTATCACCCATCTTATAATAGTAGAAGTGCAATGCAGACATCGACTCTTCCGGAGTATAAGGAAATGCAGACAATGCAGCCGTAGGAGCAATCACTCCTTTATCATTTGTAGGTGAATGTGCCGAATAGCCATTATCACCATCACTAGCTGTCAGCCCCCAACAAGAAGCTCCATAACCAGCATATCCCTTAGGATTCTCCTTACAATAATTATAATTGATCAGAGTATGGTTTTGATTCTGTTCCCAATAATCAGCATATTGATCTTTCAGTCCTTTCGGATTAATGCCCAAGAAGGAATATTGAGATAAGAATAACGGTCCACCCTTATCAGCTCCCAGCGGAAGCTTGTATCCATAATAGGTATTACCATTCTTCAAACCGCCATTCCTTGCCCATCCAGCTTCATAAACCGCCTTATCGATAGGATAAGTAGGTGAAGAAGCTGCAAGCACATAAGTTATCAGGCACTCATTCCAACCTCTGATCGGAAGATTCTTCTCAAATCCATAGTTCGGACTCCAATGCCAATACAGAACAGACTCTCCACCTTTCTGAAACCAAGTCCATTCAATAGCTTCCCACAGGCGGGTTATATCAGAACGCAACTTGCTCTCAGCTTCCGAACCGTCCTTAAAGTATGCACGTGCTGCAAGCAGTCCCTGGAAAAGTAAAGAAGTTTCTACCAGATCCGCACCATCATCTTTATCACCGAATGGCTTTGTCTCACCGGTTGCACCATTAATCCAGTGTGCATAGGCTCCATGGTAACTCGTACACTCCTTATCCAAGAAAGTAACAATCTTCTGCACTCTTTCAAGAGCTTCCTGTCGGGTTACAAATCCCCTTTCGGCCGCTACCAGCATCGCCATCACTCCAAATCCTGTTCCTCCGGTAGTAACAACATCACCGGAAGTTGTTCTTTCGCGTGCCATACCGGAATGTGCATGACCGAAGTTCCAGAAATACTTAAAAGTTTGTTTCTGCACCAAAGTTAATAAATCCTCGTCAGGAATGCGGTCAAACTTATCCGAATCATCCATCCCTGTACGGATTTCATAGACTTTACCATTGGTAAGAGATACTCCGGAGGTGGATTTCACCCCCGGATTGATCACCAGTTTATATGAGGAAAAACTTTTAAAGCCACCTATTGGAGTCAACGAGAGTTTATCCTTTCCCTGTAATTTTGAATCATATGCCACCGCCTGATCATTCAGTTTCAATATGATATTACTCTGAATCGTAGCTTCATCCACTGCATCTGTGAATGTAAGCACAATACTGGCATTGGGAGCTACATTTTCAAAGGAACTCTGATCCTGTTTCTCACCAATGGATATACTTTGCAGTTCAAATTTTCCAAGTGTTTCCGAAGCATCATCTTTACTGCAAGAAATCAGTAATAAGGACAGTATGAAATAAACTGCTCTCATATTCACTCTATTTCTAACGGTCATCATTCTTTACCTGAATAAAGTTGCTTGATATCAGAGGCAGATATAGCCCTGTCATAGAAGCGGAACTGGTCTAACTGTCCCGGAAAATTGGACGCCCAACTCTGTGCTCCTGCACCTTCTGTCAAACTGGGTTTTGTGCTAAACTGAAATGCTCCGATAGCAAATGTACCCAAATCTTTAAATTTAAGCTTTCCATAACCGGGCAGCTCTTTTGTAAATGCACTTTCACCATTCCGGTAAACTGTTACTGTCGAATTACTACCATCATAAACAAATGCCATATGAACCCATTCGGTACCAAAGACATTGTCTATCTTAGCTTCTACCCATCTCTCATCATTATCCTTCACTGATGTACAGTTATACAGATGCATCTTGAAGAAAGCCTGAGTCTCACTACTTGTATTTTCCAGATAGATATCAAAATTACCCCAGAAAGTCTTGGTATTAGGAATACTGAAGACACCATATGCGGAAGTATTTCTCGTTGTTTTCATCCAGAAAGCCACCGTACAACTTCCTAAATCGGGTATAGAATCGGTCAGATAAGAAGGAACACGGGCTAACAGATACGTATCTTTTGTGCCTTGATAAGCTTGTCCGTTGATTCCATCAGTATAAGTAATATCCCCTCCGGCACTCATGAGGAAGGTGTAATTACCCTTATCACGCATATCATTCTCAAAAGGCAAGAACAATTTCATAGGTGAAAACACTTTGGGGGCAGAACTATCCGGATAATCAAAAGCCGGGTGATCCATATCCTGGAAACAAGATTGCAAAGTGAGTGCTGACACACAAAATGCCAACAATAAATTAATATATCTTTTCATGGTCATTACTATATGAATTAATAATTAGGGTTTTGAACTAACACGCCATTTGATTTGTCAATTTCGTCTTGAGGCAAAGGTAACAATGCATGCTTATCCTGGTAACCGGTCTTTCCGGCTGCATGTAGCACTTCCTTCGCTATCCCCCAACGTACAAGATCATAGAAACGGTCGAATTCCATACCCAACTCAACACGACGTTCATGACGAATAGCTTCCCGCAATTCACTCTGATTATCAGTGGTAACCTCCGGCAAGATATTAGCATTCGTACCACGGGCACGGGCACGTACCATCTCAAGATATCTTCTTGCACTTGTATTATCACCCAGTTCGCAAGCAGCTTCCGCAGCCATCAGTACGACATCCGAATAACGGATCAGACGAATATTCACCCAATACCCACTCTTCGTATACTTTTCGCGCAAAGCCGGATCTGTATACACTTTCTTATTAAAGTACTTTGCTATCACATCGGCATTGGCAACCGGTTTTTCTCCATAAGGCTTATTTGCAGGAATGGTCGAAGGATCTTCTCCCGTTCTAATAAAATACAATAAAGTCTCATCCTTTCTCGGGTCACCTTCTTCGAATGCGTCAGCCAATAATTGAGTAGGCGTATGTTGCCCCCAACCTAAATTCCACTCACCGGCGCCACGACAACCCTGTACCTGAGCATACTGGCTACCAATTTCGTTGGACCCCGGAAGAGCAGCAGTAGCAGTACATTGAAGTTCCAGAACAGACTCACCGCAGTTTTCACCTTTCTCACGGAAAATATCTTCATAAGGTGTATTCAAATTATATAAACCGGAAGAAATAACGTCCTCTGCTGCCGCACGCATATTGTTCCAATCATTACGCATCATATAAGTACGGGCATGTAAGGCACGAGCCGCTCCCCAGCTAAGACGACCGACATATTGTGCTTCCCAAGTCCTCGGCAGGTAAGATTCTGCATTCGTCAAATCTTCATCAATCAAAGTATATATCTGAGCTACAGAAGATTTAGGAATATTGGCATCTGCTACACTCCCTACTTTAAAATCAATCAAGGGCACTTCGCCAAAAGCACGTACCAAATTGAAATAACAGAAAGCACGCATCAATAAAGCTTCTCCCTTATTGACTAAGTCACCGCCTGTCAATGAAGGATTCGACTTCATCTCCTCCAATACATCATTTGCTTTATGAATCAAGGTATAATTGGCATTCCAGTAACTTTTTACCATGCCATTACTTGCAGCATATTCAAAATCATCGAACATTTTTCCTGTTGCAGATCCGTCAGACAGTGTACTACCCTTTTCCGCATCTTCCGAACGCATACCGTGAATAGCCAATGCCGTATTTCCGGAAACAATATGATAACCGCGAAGCAAGGCATACATATTAAAAATCTGTGTTTCGTAAGTACCACCAGTCAGGTCATCTTCAGTCAATACTCCTTGCGGTTTCTGATCTAACAGGTCACTGCATGACATCTGGGAACATCCCAGTGCCAAAGCCATCACATAATAAAATATCTTTTTCATACTGATCGTTTTTCTTTTATTAGATTTCATGTTTAGAATGATAAGTTAAAGCCTAATGTATAAACTACAGGCATTGGATAACCTCCACCATCTACACCAAACGCTGTTGCACTACCACCAACTTCAGGAGTATATCCGGTATTGCGGCTCCATGTTTTAGGATTCTGCACATTACCATAGATACGTAAAGATTGCAGTTTGATGCGGTTCAACAAACGGGGATTAAAGGTATATCCCAGCTCGATGTTACGGATACGGAAGAAACTTCCGTCTTCTACATAGTAAGAAGAAGCTTCCAGATTTACAGAACGGGATGGATCAAGAATCGGATCCCAGTTGGATGTTCCTTCACCATGCCAACGGTTCAAATGCCCTGTGCGATAGTTGAATTGTGCATAAGCACTACTATCCCAGTTACGATAAACCTCATTTCCATAAACTCCCATCATATCTACACTCAAATCAAAATTCTTGTAACCCAGATTTACGCTAAAACCATAAGTAAAATCCGGAGTAGGATTACCAATCATAGTACGGTCTTTCTCTGAGATAATACCGTCACCATTTACATCAGCAAACTTCAAATCGCCCGGCTTCACAGAAGCTACCTGATTAGGTGCTGAAGTTTCGATGTCGGTCTCATTCTGATAAACACCTGCCACTTTGTAGCCATAGAAGTAGCCGATAGGATATCCTTCAGATACACGGGAAACGCCATTGATTATTGAATAATCCTTGCTTATCAATGATACAACTTCATTATCAATAGTCGTTAGATTGGCTGAAACACCATAACGCCAGTTTTCACCGATTTTATCGCTATAGGATGCTGCCAACTCAAAACCACGGTTACGAATTTCTCCTGTATTCTGCAATGCAGGAACCGTACCTGAAAGACCGGGAACGCTCGTCAGCAAGTCTTTGGTTGTCTTATTGTAATAAACAGGAGAAATCTGCATGCGACCATCCAACAGATGCATATCAAAACCAACTTCCCATGAATAGTTACGCTCCCAACCCAATGTCTGTGAAATCAGTTTATCCGGTCCCTTACCTGCAATAACATTATCACCAAAGACTGCAGAACCCGAACTTGTAATATTAGGATAGGCCGGATAGCGGGAACCTCCTGTATTCTGGCTTCCCAAAACACCCCATGAGCCTTTCAGCTTCAGATAATCAATTACATTCTGTTTCTTCATGAATGCTTCTTCACTCATAACCCAACCGGCACCGAATGAATAGAAATTATCCCATGTATTTCCTGTTCTCTTAAATACGGAAGAACCGTCACGACGATAAGAAGCATTCAGCAAATAACGATTTTTATAGTTATACAATGCACGGAACAGATAGGACATTGTAAAACGTTTGTATTGGGATCCGCCATTAGTAGCTGATGTAGCATCATCAATCATAGTAATCCACCACTTATCTATATCTTCGCCAATGGGAACACCATAGCCCGGCAATTGACTGCGGCCACCCGATAAATCAGAATATTCATTATAATTCGTAGTAAGACCGGCAGTCAGAGTTAAACCATGATCACCAAACTGATTAATATAAGTCAATACATAATCGGACTGTGCAGCCATTGATGTAGACTTCGACTGACTGATACTTTCTTTATCCGTTAATCTTTCTTTACCACCTTCTACATCCGGGTTATACACATAAATAAGCGGAGAATAAGAACGTGACTGACTGGAGGCATAATCCAGGGAGAAAGTAGCCTTAAAGGTTAGATTCTTCATCAAATCAAGTTCTCCGTAGATATTTCCTGCCATACGATAGTTTGCAGATTTATTATGAGCACCTCTCAACACAGGTTCAATCATAGGATTCCAGACCTGAGCACGCTGAAAATCAGGAAGAGTATGTAAAAGACCGCTTTCTGCATCATAAACAGGAGCAATCGGAGCTGCTTTCAAAGCAGAGCCTACACCTTTTGCATCAGGATATAATGCACGTACACCGTTCACCTGGAAACCAAAACGTAAGAAGTCGGTTACTTTATGTTCACTATGCAAATTCACAGTAAACTTATTCAGCTTTTCACTCTTGATGGAACCCTCTTCCATTACATATCCCAAGCCCAGATAAAACTTACTTCTATCTCCCGAAGCTGTAATGCTAACCGTATTGTTAGTTAGGAAACCTGTTTGGAACATCTCATCCTGCCAGTCAGTATCTGCATTCCATACGGTATAATCGTACGGATCGCCACCCTGATTCATGCGTTGCTCATTATAAAGCATTTTGAACTGCTCTGCATTAGTCAGGCTAACGCGGTCTGTAACCTTTTTCCAACCCACCGAACCATTAATACTGACCTGAGTCTTACCTTCTTTTGCCTTCTTAGTAGTAATGATAATAACACCATTAGCACCACGCACACCAAAAATAGCCAAGGAAGAAGGGTCTTTCAGGATTTCCATAGATTCAATATCTGCTGTATTCAGATAGTTGATGTTATCCGTAAACAGTCCGTCCACTACATATAACGGAGTATAACCATTGATAGAGTTTGTACCGCGAACACGAATTTCCGGATCCTGCCCGGCACGTCCTGTATTGATAACCTGCACACCGGCAACCTTACCTTGAATAGAAGCCAAAGGATTGGTAGATGGTTTTGAAGCAATCTCGGCAGCTTTCACTGTTACAATAGAACCGGTCAAATCACGCTTTTTGGCGCTACCATAACCTACTACTACAACTTCTTCAATGAGCTGACTATCCTCTTCCATCATAAGATTCACTGTAGAACGTCCATTAAGCGCCACTTCCTGTTCCTTCATACCAATATAGCTGAATATCAAAGTGGCATTCGCCGGTACGCCAGAAATCTGGTATTTTCCGTCGATATCCGTAATAGTTCCCATATTCTCCTGTCCTTTTACCCGAACAGAAGCACCTATAACAGTTTCGCCTGTCTTATCTGTAACGACACCCGAAACTGTAATCTTGTTCTGCGCCATCGAAACGACAGCAAACAGCAACATCACACATGTAATTAATAGATTTCTTTTCATTTTGTATTGATTTAAAATTACTCTGCAAACGTATAGCAATAATTGATTTAAGTCAAAAAACAGGCTACCACAAGAGTACCATGCCTAAACATGGCACTACTTTATAACTACTACATACTCGCAGAACTAATTAGTTATCAGATATTTATTTTCAATAAAGTTTCTGTATTCGTTCTTTATCTATCTACTACCAAACAGGTACTTATTGAAGCGAAAATAAGGCCTTATTCACATCACGGCTATCACCACCTATCATTACTTCAAAGTCGCCCGGTTCGCACACAAAATCCAGATTGTAATTGTAGAACTTCAACATATCAGCTGTTAGCTTGAAAGACACTTGTTTAGATTCACCGGCTTTCAGGAAGATTTTTTCAAAGCCTTTCAGTTCTTTCACCGGACGTGTTACACTGCCTATAAGATCGCGGATATATAGCTGCACCACTTCCGAACCGTCATACTTACCTGTATTGGTCACCGTTACAGTTGCCGTAATCTCTCCATTGATATTCATGGACGATTTATCCAATGTAATATCACTATAAGAGAAAGTAGTATAGCTCAAGCCATATCCAAACGGATAAAGCGGTTCGTTATCTACATCCAGATAATTGCTACGGAACTTCTGGAACCAGGCCCCTTGAGGCAAAGGACGACCGGTATTCTTATGGTTATAGAACAAAGGAATCTGTCCTACACTCTTCGGGAAAGTAGCAGTAAGTTTACCACTCGGATTTACATTTCCAAACAGTACATCACCAATGGCAAGAGCAGCTTCACTACCACCAAACCACACATTCAGAATAGCAGGTACATTTTCCTGCTCCCAATTCAATACTAACGGACGACCGGTAAACAACACCAATACCACCGGCTTGCCGATTTTCAACAATTCCTGCAAAAGTGCACGTTGCGTATCCGGCATTTCGAGGTCTGTACGGCAACTACTTTCACCGCTCATCTCGGAAGACTCACCCAAAGCAGCAACAATCACGTCAGACTTGGCAGCTACAGCAAGTGCCTCATCCAGCAGTTCCTTATCTGTACGGTTGTCACGATGCAGGGTACGGCCAAACATAGTAGCACGTTCTTCGTATTCGGCATCACTCATCAGATTACTTCCTTTAGCCGTAAGGATTTTAGCCTTGCCTCCCACTACTTCTTTCAGACCTTCAATCAAAGAAGGATATTTGTTCATCACAGCAGCCACACTCCACGTGCCCGGCATATTGCTACGGCTATCAGCCAAAGGACCTACTACGGCAATAGTACCTTTCTTTACCAGAGGAAGTACACCATTCTCATTCTTCAAGAGAACAAAGCTTTCCGAAGCTGTCTTACGGGCTATGGCACGGTGTTCTTTCGTAAAGATTTGTTTTTTAGGACGGGTTATATCACAATATTTATAGGGGTTATCAAAAAGACCCAGCTTATACTTAGCTTCCAGAATACGGCGGCAGGCAGCATCAACAGCCTTTACTGAAACTTTTCCTTCTTCCAGAGATTTCTTAAGTGTGCTTGTAAAAGCATCGCTCACCATATCCATATCGACACCTGCATTCAGAGCCAGGGCTGCAACTGTTTGTGTATCCCCCATACCATGATCGGTCATTTCAGTGATACCGGTATAGTCCGTCACAACAAACCCATCAAAGTTCCACTGCTTACGAAGTACATCGGTCATCAGCCACTTATTTCCGGTAGCCGGTACACCATCCACTTCATTGAATGAAGCCATCACACTACCCACACCTTCTTCCACGGCAGCCTGATAAGGTAACATATATTCGTTGAACATACGTTGATGGCTCATATCCACTGTATTATAGTCGCGTCCGGCTTCTGATGCCCCATATAACGCAAAGTGCTTCACGCAAGCCATAATCTCATCATTACTACTCATATCTTTCCCTTGATAACCACGTACCATAGCACGCGCAATCTCCGCTCCCAAGAAGGGATCTTCACCATTCCCTTCGGACACACGTCCCCAACGGGGATCACGGGAAACATCCACCATCGGACTGAATGTCCAGCAAATACCATCAGCACTGGCTTCGATAGCAGCAATACGTGCAGATTCTTCAATAGCTTTCATATTCCAGGTACAGGATAATCCCAGAGGAATAGGGAATACCGTTTCGTATCCATGAATTACATCCATACCAAATAAAAGAGGAATCCCCAGACGACTTTCTTCTACTGCCTGCTTCTGAACGTCACGAATACGTTCCACGCCTTTCAAGTTAAAGAGTCCGCCCACTTCACCGGCACGGATACGCTTAGCCACATTACTACTCTTGGCTTGTCCGGTGGTTATTTCACCTGTAACAGGTAAGTTCAACTGGCCGATTTTCTCTTCCAGAGTCATCTTCTTCATCAGATCATCAATAAAACGATCCATATCGACAGGAGATTTTTGTGCTTGCACATTGGCAGATACCAGCACCAATAAAATTAAAAACGATTGTACCTTAAGGATTAATTGTCTCATGCTTTTCATTCTTTATTATTTTTGGAGAAAAATGATTTCGATGCAAATAAAGAGAAAGCACCTTAAACCGCCACAATACAGAGCTACAACAAAAGTACCTTTGGTGCAAAACACAAAAAAAGGAGGTACTATTTTAGTACTTCCTTTCACATTATTACGTTAAGAATCAGTTATTTAAAATTAATCATAAAATCCGTCAGACTATCTTCTTGAGATAGATTAAATTTCTTACGCAAGCGATACCTTGCTGCATCTACGCCTCTCACCGATATATTCAGCAGCTTGGCAATCTCTTTTGTCGGCATATTCAGGCGGAGTAAAGCACAGAAACGTAAATCACCTGCCGTCAGATCCGGATATTGTTGTTTCAGGTTTCGGAAGAAGTTCTCATGTATCCGGTCAAAATTAGCTTGGAACATATTCCAGTTTTCCTCATCTGAAACGATACTTTGATTAATCAATACTAAGAGCTTATCCAAATTCTTCCGCGTATACTGCCCTGATAACTTCTGCTGTTGTATTTCTTCTTTCAACGAATTCAAAAACTCCTGATGGGCAATATTGGTCATCACAACTCCGGACAGCTCTTTACTCTTAAAGCGTAAATCAGCTTCCAGTTGCTCTTTCTCCAATTCGATAATCTTCTTTTCCTGTATTTCTATCTCAGCTTGATGGGCAATGCGTTGCTGTTCAATCACCCGGTCTTTCTTCTTCTTCACAGACTGATAAACGATGTATTGCAACAACAATAACAACAACAGACCCATCAGAACATAACCGGTGATAGCCCAATATGATAAATACCAAGGTCTCAGGACTTCAAAAGGTAGCGTTACCGATGCTAATACTTCATTCTCATTATAAATCTCAGCCTTGAAAACATACGCTCCAAATGGCAAACGGGTATATTTCTTCTGCAGGCTGCGGTCACCTTCCACCCACTGATCGGATAGTCCTTCCAATTTATACCTTACTTTGTAAGTATAGTCATTATAAACCGGATAACATAAAGAGAAACATACAGTATTCAAATCTGCATCAATCTTATTCTCTTCTTGCACCGACAATCGTTTTATCTTTCCCGTCCACTCCGACTCAGTCGTTATAGCCGAAATCCACAAAGAGCGCCTAATAGAGGACTTGTACAAAAGAGAACTATCTGAATCAATCCGGGCAACAGCATTATTCAAACAGAGATAAGAACTGCCACTCGCCTTGTCATAAACCATCGCCGCTCTCTCCTCTATAGACAAACCATCAAACAAAGAAAACGGAATTCTATGTTCAATCCGGAAAACATTCATTTCACATTTCACCAAATATGCCATCTTACTGCTGACAAACCAGTACAGATTGCCTTTTGCATGACTCACACTATGTATTCCTTTCAAATCCGCCAATTGCTCATTCATCGATTCATAAGGAATAATAGAATCATTCATATCTTCGTAAGTGTAAAACGTTTCCCCATTTGAAAAAACAACCCGTCCGTTGATCTTAAACAAAGAGAAGTCACCATCTTTCACATCACCCAGTTCCATATAGGTTCTGACATCTTCTACCCGTTTCAAATCCGGATTAATCCGGAAACGGAATAATCCTTTCCGCAAATGCTTCACCCAGATATTCCCCTGGGGATCCATCTCGATCTCCCGCACCATGTGGGTGAACCCGCCTAACGACCGCAGAAACCTCCAGATGCCCGAAGACTCCTCATTGTATAAATTCAGAAACGTATAGGTACCTTGCAATAAAAACGAACGTCCTTCCAGATTTATTTCTTTCATGCACATCGCTCCTCTCACATCCGAAATCAGCGATGCCTGCGAGCCCGATATCAGAAAAGTTCCTTTATTATGTCCGCATAAAACCTGCTTTCCCCATTCACCAACAAACCATGCCTGCTCTTCCAGTCCCGGAACCAGTTCGGGAACTCTGTTCTTAACCCTGTAAAGTCCTTGATTGGAAGCGATATAAGCCTCATCTTCTTTCACCAGCACATCATAGACCATTCCTATTTTCCGATAAGGAGGCTCATAATAATACACCAGGGAGTTATTTTGTATATAGGCTATACCTTCATCCAAAGCTGCCCAGACATTGTTATCGGCATCACAATACAGCCCTAATACGGTATTATTCTGTAAGCGACTGTCCGTATTCTCCTTCCAAAGTAAACGTCCTTCTTTATCTATTGCATAAATCCCATTAGAAAGCGTACCGATAATATAGCAACTGTCTTTTGTCATTACAGCCCGGTTCACAGAGTACTTTTCAAGTTCAGCATCACATTCTGTATGCCACTTCAGTATCTTTCCACTCTGGTAAACAAAACCGCCACTCTTTTGTGTCAGGAATAAAACGCCATCATTATACGGAAGTCCTGCCACCACATCACTGTTGCCCAATGATTTTCGTTCAATCAAATTTTCCAGTCTATTCTTTGCAAGAATAAAAAGCCCTCCGTTTATCTGTTGAGAATAAACCGTATCACCTACCCGAAATAAATTCAAAGGAAGAGTTTTTGTACGAATCCCCTTCACGGTATGCCCGTCATAAAAGAACAGAGAACCGAAAGATTGAAATACAATCTCCCCATGTGCCGACGTAATCGTCCAGATTTCATCATTATGAAACCGGAAATCTTTCGCTTCATCTTTTAAAGAGTGGTACACAAGGCTATCCAATGAATTACGTTCGAAATATCCGAACTCTTCGAAAGAGCCCACAAATATCTTGCCGTCTTTACCGATATATACAGATCGTACTATGTTCCTGGAAGGTAATTCATGAAGTTCCCAGCTATTTCCATCAAACTCCAGCAGACCTTTGTTATTGCCAATATACATAACTCCCCTATCATCTTGAGCGATAGACCAGTTCTGAATACCTGCATTATAATCTGATACGGAATAGCTCCTCACGATGGGAGAGAAAGGAATAGAGGAACCACGTGATAAGCTACTAAAAAGAGAAAATATACAAAATAGCAACAGAGATATTCTCATATATATTGATTTACAAGTAACCTGCCAGCAAAGGTAATTGTTTTCCACCAAAAAACCGGATAACTTTATGGATTATCTTTTCCGGGAAGGTGAAGATAGGCCGTAAAATTATCCGGTTACTTATTTTAAGAAGCTACAAGCTATAGCCTACACTACATAGTCAAAAATCATCAGACTGTTTTTTCGGTATGAATTAAAATTCACCAAGCTTGTTTCTTTCCCCTTCTCTTTTATGACCGTAGTTTCCGGTACGCTCAACATTTTCTTATACTCCTCCGAGTTACCCAACACCTTCGTTGCTTCGTTCAGGTCATTGTCATCCTTCAGTTGCTGGATGATGCCACCACGCTGGAAATAATATCGTTTGATGATATCTTGTGCTATCATGTTCTTGATATCTTTTGCAAAGTAATCCAGGTCACGGTCCAGATTATGGCTAAGTTTCTGTTCAAGTGCCTTAAATTCTTCGGAAGCATCCTTCATATAGCCTTCAAATTCTGCCATTTCTTTCAGATTCTTCAGAATCTTCTCACTCTGCTGGTCATATTTAAAGTCCGCTTTCTTCACCATTTCCTTAAACTCTGCATAATCAGCATCCGTCACTTCGAAATTCTCGGGAGAAGCGATTGTAGGATGCTTCAGGCAGTATTGCGTAGCATAATTAAAGATCAGATTATCATTCACCAGATAGAACAAAATATTAGGCAATTTTTCCTGTTCCACTGCAACGTCCGGTGTCACACCACCGCCATCACGCACTTCACGTCCGATAGCCGTATGGAATACGGTAGTCAAACTATCAGGAATACGTCCTACACTGCCATCCGGATTACGATGCTTGTAATCAATCGCCTGTACGCAACGGCCGCTGGGAATATAATACTTGGAAGTAGTCACCTTCATCGTACCGCCATAAGGCAGAGTACGCGGAACCTGCACCAAACCTTTTCCAAACGTGCGATTACCTACAATTACTGCACGGTCATAATCCTGCAATGCACCCGCCAGAATTTCCGAAGCGGAAGCCGTACCGCTATTTACCAATACAGCAATAGGAATGTCCGTATCCAACGGTTCGCGCAAGGTCTTATACGTATTGCTGGCTTGTTTTATCTTACCTTTCGTGGTGACAATCGTCTTGCCACGGGGCAAAAAGTAATTGGCTATCTCTACAGCTTCTTCCAACAAACCACCCCCATTGTTACGCAAATCAATTACCAATGAAGTGATACCTTGTTTCTTTAAATCAAGGAAAGCTTTCTTAAACTCTTTGGAAGGATTTCCGGAGAAAGTACTCAGGTTGATATAACCGATATTGTTGTCCAGTTTGCTGTAATAAGGAATAAACGGCAACTGGATGTTCTTACGGACAATTGTAAAATCCAATGGCTTTGCCTCACCGGGACGCTCAACCTTCAGTTGGAAACTTGTCCCCACCTGCCCACGAAGCATTTTGCTCACATCCGTATTTCCGGTCAAATCCTTTCCATCTATTTCAAGCAAGATATCACCAGCTTTCAATCCCACTTCCGCAGCAGGCATATTTTCGTAAGGTTCTACAATCACCGTACGCTTCAGTTTCGGCTCATATCGAATGATAGAACCTATACCTCCATAAGAAGCCTTAAGCATTTGTTCCAGTTCACTACGATCCTCCTCCGGATAAAATTCCGTATAGGGGTCCAGCGAATACAGCATCGCATCGATACCCTCACGTATCGTCTTATTCGGATCCAACGTATCTACATAGAACATATCCAGTTCCTTCACGATGGAATTGAATATATCCAAGTTCTTTGCAATCTGGAAAGTGCGGCTATCACCACTCTTGAAACTAAAAAAGACAACTGCACCTACTACTAACAGTAAGGTAGTTATCCAGCGTACTTTCAGTATTTTCTTCATATCCTGTTTATTATAGTTCACTGATTCTCGTTTTGATATCTTCCCACCATTCGGCAGGCATTTCTGCACCAATCACCCGGATGATGCTTCCTGAAAGGATAGAACCTATCTTACCACATTTCTCCAGCGAATATCCGCAAGTCAGTCCATATAAGAAACCGGCAGCGAAATAATCACCTGCACCGGTCGTATCTATTACCCTGTCCACAGTGACAGCATGCACATGCACTTCTTCCGTACCTTTACGGATGAGTGATCCTCTGGCACCCAACTTCACAATAGCGATGCTGCACATTTTGGCAATCACATCCAGTGCCTCTTCAGGCTCCTTACCCGTAAATGCCTTGGCCTCCTCCTCATTGGCAAACACAATATCCACATACTTGTTTATCAATAAAGAGAAGAAATCATGGTCTTGCTCTACAATATTATAGCTTGCCATATCCAGGCAGATTTGCAATCCAGCTTCTTTTGCCAGTTCAATGGCGCGAAGTATCATATCGTGATCCTGTACCAGATAACCTTCAATGAACAAATAAGTATAGCCCTTAAACATCTCCCGTGAAAGATCTTCTGCCTTTAATGTAGCAGCAGCACCCAAGTAAGTACCGAAAGTACGTTCCCCGTCAGGTGATATAAAAGTGGAAGCTACCCCCGAAGGTAGCTCGGAAGATACCAATAAATTTGCTTCCGTTCCCCGTTCCAACAAACTTTGCCGATAAAACTTTCCATATGCATCATTGCCAACCTTGCCAATGAATCCTGTTCCTGCTCCGAGGCATGCCATACCACGAATTGCATTTCCTGCAGAGCCCCCGGTGGCCAGTTCTGTTTCCATTTCACTGAAACACTCATTGATTATCAGCAGTTTCGTTTCATCAATCAGAGTCATGCTCCCCTTGGGCAATTCCATTTCGTTTAGAATTTGGTCGTCGTTGAGAGTAGCAAGAACATCAACAAGGGCGTTGCCCATTCCAATTATTTTGTCCATTTCGATATTTTTTTTGCAAAGATATTGCATATTTCAAAATATCCTATTACTTTTGCACCGCATTTGAGAAAAAACAACATTCTTCCTTAGCTCAGTCGGTTAGAGCATCTGACTGTTAATCAGAGGGTCCTTGGTTCAAGTCCAAGAGGAAGAGCGAAAGAGAAACTTGAATGCATATTCTTCCTTAGCTCAGTCGGTTAGAGCATCTGACTGTTAATCAGAGGGTCCTTGGTTCAAGTCCAAGAGGAAGAGCGAAAGAGAAACTTGAATGCATATTCTTCCTTAGCTCAGTCGGTTAGAGCATCTGACTGTTAATCAGAGGGTCCTTGGTTCAAGTCCAAGAGGAAGAGCAAAAAGGTTCGTCATTACGGCGAACCTTTTTTGTTTCCTGTCCTGCAAACAACTGCATCAATGATACAGAATCTGCTGAATACAGAGCTTTATTTTTTATATTAACATTATTTATACTATCCTTCGGCTACCGCCAATGTCAGCACACTAATGCGTACTCCTTCTACTTCATGAAAAACATCGGCACAAGCCGTAGTAGTAGAGCCGGTAGTCAACACATCATCAATGATCAGCACATGCTTTCCCACAAAATTCTCCGGATGACGAAGCCGAAAGATGCCATCCACATTCTCCCAACGTTCATAAGTCGATTTACGGGTTTGCGTATCCGTATGCTTCTCACGTATCACCGAAGATACATCCACAGATAATCCTATTACCTGAGACACACCACGGGCAATCCATTCACTTTGATTGTACCCGCGCGCCCTCCTTTTACGGGGATGCAGAGGCACAGGGATAATGACATCTATACCTTCAAAGAAATCTGTTGTAGCCAACTCTGCAGCCATAAAACGCCCCATTATTGCACCCAGTTCTTTTCGTCCCCCATACTTGAACTGATGCAGTACCTTGCGAAAGTCACTCCCTTTGCGATAGAAAAAATAAGAAGTGGCACGTTCCAAAGGAATCTTTCCCCAGAACATACGCTCCACAAGGTTGTCTTTTACCTTATGGTAATTGGTACGGGGCATGTTAATGTTACAATGTGTGCAAATAGCCTCTTCACCTTCTACAAGCGGAGCTCCACAAACCACACAACAACGTGGGAAAAAGAGATGAAACAGAGGGCCTAACCAGATTTTCACAGTATTTTTCATTAAGTAGTTTATTTATGTTACATCCCCAATGGAGGGACTTCTTGTATCAGTTGTTGCAACGTAGAATGCAGATGTCCGTTCGTAGCAATAATATGATGCCCTTCTATAAAACTTTCATTGCCATAGAAGTCGGTCACCCGGCCACCTGCCTCCAATACAAGCAATGCAGCCGCCGAATAATCCCATTTGCCAATGAACGCCTCCGCCCAGGCATCAAAACGTCCGGCAGCAACATAACATATCGCTAAGGCAGCAGAACCGGTCATACGAATGCCACCTACTTTACCATACAGGTTATGTATCAGATGTTCTCCCGTACGGGCATATTGGCATGAGTTATAAGGCAGTTCGACTACCAGAAAGGCATCTTCCATCTGTTGTACATTGGAAACCTGTATCCGCTGGCCATCTACGTAAGCACCACCGTCTTTCCAACCATAGAAACACTCATCCCGGCAAGGATCATACACCACACCCAACAAGAGTTCCTCCCTGGAGCGAAGGGCTATACATACACAGTAAGGTGCATTATCATGGATATAATTCGTAGTTCCGTCCAGCGGGTCTACAACCCAGCAATAGGGTTCATCCTGATACACAGCCGAACCTTCTTCCGTAATAAAACCGGCTTCAGGCAACAATGCGGAGAGTTCAGCAACAATCTGCTTCTCCGATTCTTTATCTACGTAGGACACGTAGTCATGCGCATGTTTCTTTTCCACGCTCTCGCTACGGAATGTTTTTCTTTCTTCTTTCAAAAAACTTCCTGCATCCATAGCAATGCGGCAAACTTCCGCAGTAAGTAATGCTAAATCCATATTCGTACTTTTTTCTTCGTTATTCTATTATTTCCCGGGCAATCCAAGCACAAGCCTCGGCATCAGCCAATGCATGGTGATGCTGTTCCAACTCGTATCCAACATAGGCCGCTACCGTATGCAACTGATAATTGGGCAAACCTTTGATTCGCCTTCGTGCCGTACTCAAGGTACAATGAAATTCATAATCGGGATAATCCAAACAGTAAGTCTTGAAAACCGCTTTCAAACAACTTTCATCAAAACCTTTGTTATGCGCCACAAGCGGAAGCCCCTCTATAAGCGGTGCAATCTCTTGCCATACTACCGGAAATACCGGTGCTTCCGCTGTATCTGCCAATGTCAGCCCATGTACCCGGGTATTCCAATAGGAGTAATACTCCGGTTCAGGACGAATAAGACTATAGTAATTATCTACAATCTCCCCATCCCGTACAATCACTACCCCGACACTGCACACACTGGTGCGTTGTTCATTGGCAGTTTCAAAGTCTATGGCAGCAAAGTTATCCATAACAGCTCAAACAATCACTTAGCCTCATCCGCCTGCTGATAGATCAGGTTTCCTCGTTGGCTGATTGTCCATTTTCCATTCTCCTGGCGGACATTCTTTGTATCATCGTCTTCTACATTCCAGGCATAGTCTCCGCCCGGCAGCGAACGACGATCCAATATTTCATTGGATTGGTCACCGGAGAAGAATAATTCTACTTGCAATGAGTCGGGAGCAAAAACAATATACGCTGTATTTTCCTTATCTGCCACACTTTCCATGCGGACACCTTTTTCCCAAAGACGGATACAGTCTTTCTGCACCTCACTCCATATATATCCGGCGGAAGCAATACAGCCATGTTCATCTTTATCGCTACCTACTGCAGGAGATTCATTTTTCTTGTTTTGAGAGTTACCACAACCCGCCAATGCCATGCCCACACCTATAAGGAGCATGAAATAGATTTTTCCAGTTTTCATAAAATTTCCAGTTAAAGTTTTACGGGTCAAAAATACAAATAAATATGATGCAAGGGATAAGATAAACCAAAATCTATTTCTGAAAGAATAGCTCAATAAGAACAAATTAATAACATCAAAAAGCTAAAAAGACAGACCTGATTCTGGTCAGAAACACTTCTGCTCCTTACCAACTCCGCGTTTTCTCCACTTCTATACGGAGATTGGAAGAGTGGAGCAGGTGTGGAGTTGGTGTGGAGCAGGTATGGACTTGGTATCGAACAACGATAACATCACTATCTCCGGAAGTCTGAATAACTTTTAATATCAGTCAGAGTAATATGCCGAATTTTATATACTTAAATACAAACAAACTATTGGATATTTCATTCTTTTTCTATAATATTGCAGTTACATAATAACATCCATCATATTATCATCAAATAAATAGTCAGTGCATATTCTGACTCGCAAATTTACCAACACACAAGCACTATATTTATTAGGCAAAAGATTAATGTTAACCCAATAATACGAAAAAACATGAGAGCTCTCTTATTCTTGGCAGGCAGTATTCTTACTCTGTCTCTCCATGCACAGACATTAAGCACTACTTCCAATATGCCCAGAAGTGGTGACCAACTCATAAAACATGTAGTTACTACTTGTGAACCCGGAGATATGGGTTCCGAACAAATTTGGGATTTCAGCAACCTGAAACTCAAGAATGCGAGCTATCAGCTGAAGTACACAATGCAAGGTTCTGACAGTCTTGTTGCCATTGAACATCGTACGATGTATTATCATTCTATATCCGGAGACAGCCTTTTTTGCCTGGGATATGAAAATCCTACAACTCTTATCACTTATCAGAAGCCTGAACTACTTCTAACCTTCCCTATTTTACAAAACCAGAAAATCAGTGATTACTTCGATGGAGAGGGGCGCTATTGCGAACATATGTATATCCGGCAACGTGGTAAAAGTATCATCACAGCCGATGCCTCCGGTGATTTAATATTACCTGAGGGAGATACCTTACATAAAGTCCTTCGCATCCACACTCATAAACAGATTCATCAGAGTATAATTCTGAAAGATAATGTATCAGCCTTATTAAAAGTGGATACTCTCCCATATACCCTAAATTGCGATAGCATAGAATATCTACTAACCAACGACTCTATTCATCAGGAAATAGAGATATGGCGTTGGTATGCCTACGGCTACCGCTATCCAGTAGTAGAAACTATCAAAAGTACGGTTTATCAATACGGCAAACCATACGAGCATTTCTCCACTTCTTTTATCTATTTACCCGAAGAACAATATTACGATTTACCTTATGACACCAACAATCAAAAAAAACGCGATATGGCAACAGAAGAACAACTCGAACGCAAATGGAAAAATATGGATAAATCTCCGGAAAAAGGGACAAATGACGACACTATCAACTACAATTATAAAATAAACACATAGCGAAAAAGTAAATTTGGGTAAAACGTAGCGAATTAGCTGATACAGCGTTCGTTACGCTTTGTTTTTCTATGGGACAGAGCCAACGAAATACCACCTCGAAGCCAAACAGCGCAGAAGTTCAGTTACCACCTCATTACCCCCGTAACGGGTGTGAATTTCTTGCTAAATGGTTCTGTTTCTGCGATTTGCGTAATTTTGCATAGCAGTCGGTAACTCACTAATAACTAATTTTGTAACCAAAAAAAGGAGTGAGTTATGCGTAGTACATTCAAGGTATTATTTTACGTGAAGAAAGGCAGCGAGAAGCCGAACGGCAACCTGCCTTTAATGTGCCGTATCACGGTGGACGGCGAGATTAAACAGTTCAGTTGCAAGATGGACGTTCCCCCACGGCTGTGGGACGTGAAGAACAACCGTGCTTCGGGCAAGAGCGTCGAAGCGCAGAGAATCAACCTTGCGGTAGATAAAATCCGTGTGGAAGTAAACCGCCGCTATCAAGAGTTAATGCAGACGGACGGTTATGTTACCGCCGCCAAACTCAAAGACGCCTATCTCGGTATCGGCGTCAAGCAGGAAACTTTGCTGAAGCTGTTCGAGCAGCACAACGCCGAGTTCGAGAAGAAAGTCGGGCACAGCAGGGCGCAGGGTACATTTACCCGTTATCGGACGGTCTGCAACCATATTCGGGAGTTCCTGCCCCATACCTACAAGCGTGAGGATATTCCATTAAAGGAACTCAACCTCACGTTCATCAACGACTTCGAGTATTTTCTGCGCACGGAGAAGAAATGCCGCACCAATACCGTGTGGGGCTACATGATTGTGTTGAAACACATCGTTTCCATAGCGAGGAACGACGGGCGTTTGCCCTTTAATCCCTTTGCGGGATATATCAACTCTCCCGAAAGCGTGGACAGGGGCTACCTCACCCAAACGGAGATACAGACGCTCATGAACGCACCGATGAAGAACGCCACCCACGAGCTTGTACGGGACTTGTTCGTCTTTTCTGTTTTCACGGGTTTGGCGTATTCGGACGTGAAGAACCTCACCGCCGACCGCCTGCAAACATTCTTCGACGGCAACCTGTGGATAATCACCCGAAGAAAGAAGACCAACACCGAATCGAACATCCGCCTTTTGGACGTTCCCAAGCGTATCATCGAGAAGTACAAGGGGCTGGCAAGGGACGGTCATGTTTTCCCCGTTCCGAACAACGGCAGTTGTAACAAGATACTCAAAGATATAGGCAGACAATGCGGCTTCAAGGTACGCTTGACCTACCATGTCGCACGCCACACGAACGCCACGACCGTACTTCTGTCGCACGGCGTACCCATCGAAACGGTGAGCCGCCTTTTGGGGCACACGAACATAAAGACCACCCAAATTTACGCCAAAATCACCGCCCAGAAGATAAGCCAAGACATGGAAACCTTGTCGCACAAGTTGGAAGATATGGAGAAGAATATCTGCCGAGCCATCTAATTAAGAACAGAATACCGATGAAAGAAGAAAGGAACATTATCACGATGGACGGGCAGGGCAATATCTCCCTGCCGAGCGATATAGGCGCAACCGCCATGACCGAGCGGGAAATCTGCGAACTGTTCGGGGTTATCGCCCCGACGGTTAGGGCAGGGATAAAGGCACTCTGCAAAAGCGGAGTTTTATCTATATATGACATAAAGCACATTATCCGCCTATCGGACAAATACAGCGCGGAGGTTTACAACCTCGAAACGATAGCCGCCCTCGCTTTCCGTGTCGAATCGTTCGGGGCGGCGAAAGTCCGCAGGGCATTATTAGAGAGGATTATACACGGGCGAAAAGAGAAAACGACGGTATTCGTGTCGGTTGTTTCGGACGGCAAGCCCAACAGCCGTTGGAAAGCATGATGATATACCAACATACCAACATGCAAACGTACCAGCATACCAGCATGCAAACATGCAAACCTATCACTATGGTGATATATATTGCAGGGTCTATTTCTCTTTTCAGAGGAAAGCGGAGCAATCGTTTTCGTTTACAAAGGCAAAGCAAGCACGGGGCTTTACGTCGGCTAAAAGGTCAGGCGGCTGCGCCGTTTCCCAATAAATCTTCCTCTCGCTTCGCTGCGAGCGTATTTATCGGGAAAACCTTGTATCCGACCGCCCCGTGCAAAAGAGCCTTTGAAAACGGAAACGACCGCCCCGCCACCCACCGACCGAAAGGAAAAAAATAAGGTGGGGTTACGGGCAAGCAGGCGGCAGGGACAGCCATAGCCGAAAGGCAGACGGGCAGGCAGACGGCACGCCGCAGGGTATTTACGGAGAAAATACCGTAGCTTATTAGGGAATTTTCCGAGCCGCAATACTACGTATCGCTGAAAATTCCCCAATAAGGCAAGGGGTAAGCCCCTCTGCACACCCCATCGGGGACGGCATTTGCCGCCCCGAAGATACGAAAAATCATTGTTTCACAAGTCAAGGAAGAAAGGAAAAATATATGGGTTTCGTAGTTTTACACATGGAAAAGGCGCACGGCAGCGACAGCGGAACGACCGCACATATCGAGCGTTTCATCATACCGAAGAACGCCGACCCCACACGCACGCACCTAAACCGCAGGCTTATCGAATACCCCGACGGGATAAAAGACCGTTCGGCGGCTATACAGCAGAGATTAGAAGAAGCGGGGCTGACACGCAAAATCGGAAGCAACCAAGTACGGGCAATCCGCATCAACGTATCGGGAACGCACGAGGACATGAAGCGGATAGAGGAAGAGGGGCGTTTGGACGAGTGGTGCGCCGACAATCTGAAATACTTCGCCGACACGTTCGGAAAGGAGAACATCGTGGCGGCTCACCTGCACAGGGACGAGGAAACGCCGCACATACACGTTACACTCGTCCCCATCGTCAAGGGAGAGCGCAAGCGCAGGAAAAGGGAGGAACAGACGAAGAAGCGATACCGCAAGAAGCCGACCGACACCGTGAGGCTGTGCGCAGACGATATTATGACACGGCTGAAATTGAAGTCCTACCAAGATACCTATGCCGTGGCGATGGCGAAATACGGGCTGCAAAGGGGCATAGACGGCTCGAAAGCTCGCCACAAGTCCACGCAGCAGTATTATCGGGATATACAGAAACTCTCCGACGACCTCAAAGCGGAAGTGGTGGATTTGCAGCAGCAGAAAGAAACGGCACAGGAGGAACTAAGACGGGCGAAAAAAGAAATACAGACCGAGAAGCTGAAAGGGGCGGCAACCACCGCAGCCGCCAACATCGCCGAGAGCGTCGGTTCTCTTTTCGGCAGTAACAAGGTCAAGACGCTGGAAAGGGAGAACACCGCCCTGCATAAGGAGGTAGCCGACCACGAGGAAACCATCGAAGCCCTGCAAGATAGGATACAGACCATGCAGGCAGACCACAGCAGGGAGATACGGGAAATGCAGCAAAAGCACGGCAGGGAGATAGCCGACAAGGACACAAGGCACAAGCAGGAAATATCGTTTCTGAAAACGGTAATCGCAAGGGCGGCAGCATGGTTTCCCTATTTCCGTGAAATGCTCCGTATCGAAAACCTCTGCCGCCTTGTCGGGTTCGATGAAAGGCAGACCGCAACGCTCGTCAAGGGAAAGCCGTTGGAGTATGCAGGGGAACTCTACTCGGAGGAACACGGACGGAAATTCACGACCGAAAGGGCAGGTTTCCAAGTGCTGAAAGACCCCACGGACGGGACTAAATTGGTTCTTGCCATCGACCGAAAGCCCATTGCCGAGTGGTTCAAGGAACAGTTCGAGAAGTTAAGGCAGAACATACGCCGACCTATACAACCGCAAAGGAAAGGCAAGGGATTCAAGCTATAAATGTTAAATCCTGCCCGATTTGCCGAAAAAAGTGCGGTACGCTGTTCGTGGTGTACTGCACTTTTTTTATATTTGTTCGCAAGGTGATATACTTGAAGAAAATAACAGCCGATTTCGCTGTTAGCACAATGTTATGCGGCAGCTTAAAAGACGACACCAAACCAGAAAAATCATCTTGACAACCACCCGACTTTGAACTACGAAGGATGAAATTTTTCAGGGACAACTTCCAGCATTTCCAAAAAACAGTTTACCCATTGACTTGGAGACAAACAAACAATTTGAGCATTAAGGTTTAAACCGAATTTTTCCGAAATTGACCTGACCTGACTTTTCCTGAAAATCGACTTTAAAGCTGTTTTTACAGATAAATCAGGTTTCTCTAACAGACAGGAAATAAATGCTAAGTATTTGGCTTTAAACTTAAAATCAAAAAATAACTGTTTTCTTTTAATGTTTAACAGGGCTGATTTGACAGTTGGCGGTGGAAAGAAACTTTCAGGACCTACCTCATAGACAAGTTTCAAATCAAAAAAAGTATGATAGAAAACGGTATATGGATTGTAAAGCTTCCTCGAAAATAACTTTTGTGTAGGTTCTAACTGAAGGACAATGGAACCTCCCAGAAAATTTCCAAGACTCTCAAACATCAGGATTTTGAAAATATCGGAAGTAATGCCATAAGGAATATTTGACACCACTTTGAAAGGAAATTTCGGAACTGCAAAATTCCTAAAATCACAACCGACAACTTGAACATTTCGGGCATCAGAAAATAATTTTCGTAAATGTTCAACCAAAGCTGTGTCGTTTTCAATAGCAACAACATTGTTGGCGATTTTTAATAAATGAACAGTAAGAAACCCCTTGCCTGCCCCAATATCTAAAACCGTATCCTGATTACTTATATTTGCTTGTCTTATTGCATCTTTTATTAGCACTTTATCAATAGTAAAGTGCTGACCCGTAAAACGAACGGGCAATTTCTTTTTTGTCATTAGTAACTTCTTACAGGTGAATACTTGACTGCAAATTTAGTAACTTTGCAGCAGAAATTAACGAGAAAGAAGAGAAAATGAAAACCGACCGCATAACATCACCTATACGCAAGCAGGGGTTTCGTGCTTCGTAGGACAGTTAAGTGGTAAATTTAAAGTTCAGTTCTTCGTAGGAAGTTCAGTGGTTAAAATCCCTGCCTGCGTATAGCTGAGAACCGTTATCAACCTCGAAAAGCAAAAATACAATGAATAGAATATTAACACTATACCTCTTTTTGCTATTGTGTGGCACGGCTTCCGCACAACAAATAGTAAAATGGGACGATTTACAGACTATAACGGATAACGCACGGCGCACGGTCTATTATGAAAAAGGCAGTAAACAGCCGTTGCAGGGAGAATATCGCATTATACGAGGGCTTGACGAGGAGCGTGTTAAACTTTCCGACGGCATAATAAACGGTGATTATCTCCGCTATCGTGATGGGGTACTGCGTGAATCGGGCATATATGCCAAAGGAAAGCGCAACGGCATATTCACGGAGTATTACCAAGATGGCGTTACTCCCCGAAAAGAAACACCCATGCAGCAAGGCAAGATAGACGGAACTGTAAAGACCTATTTTCGTAACGGCAAAATAGAAATCGAAAAGGAGTATAGGCAGAGTGTGGAGAGCGGACGGGAACGCCGCTTTGACAGCAAGACGGGTGAGCAGATTTTTGAATCTCATTATATAGACGGCAAAAAAGAGGGTGAGGAATGGGAAATATTCGAGGATGGGCGCACGCTTCGCAGCAGGACTACACGACACTACCGTAACGGAAAACTTGACGGCTTTTATCGTGTGGAATCGACACGGGACGGAAAACCCTATATAACCATCGAGGGGCAATACACCGACGGCGAGAAATCGGGACGTTGGAAACAGTACAACGCCACCGATGACACAACCCATGAATGGGATGAATGATTTTCTTTTTTCGCAAGTTGATTTTATAAAATTGCCACCGAAAGTTCGTACTTTCGGAAAAAGATGTTATATTTGCAAATGAAAGAGTTATTTGACAGCATAGCAACGCAAAACGCTGAAATTCGCACAGTTGCTAAATCGTTACTTCTATTTCTCAAATAATTCGCTAAAAGTTTATTTCTCAATCGGTTAAGTCAAACCGAGAAAAATCTAAAATAGAAAATAACAGTGACTTATACATTAACTACGAACTGAAACAATCCGGCAACGTCACAGTTTCTCTCTTCAACCTGCAAGGACAACAACTGGCGACAATACAACATACAAGCCTTTCGGCCGGACTCTACAATGAAACTATTTCAATGGACAGCTATCCAACAGGAGAATACCTGCTTAGGATAACAACCGGGGAAAAAGTTTATGCTAAAAAGCTATTTAAGAAATAAGTCAAACGAATTATTTATCATCATTATGAAAAACATCTTATTTGCTATATTAGTGTCGGCATCAATCCTGTCGGTTTATGCTCAAAATCAAGATAGCATACCAACTCCAAACAGTCCTTCCCTGAACAGTCTGGACAATTCCCCTTATATTGTACCCCGTACCATTTCGGACGAAACTGTACTCCCGTCTCCCGAAGCAGCCCAGATGAACCGTTATGTAGACTACCCGGTGTCACGTAATACCGGAACTGCCGACGTACATATCCCTTTATATAATTTATCTCTAAAAGACATACCTTTCTCTATATCCATGTCATATCATACTTCCGGATGTAAAGTAGACGATATCCCCGGAGTGCTTGGACTGGGATGGACCCTAAATGCAGGCGGATGCATCTCCAGAGTAATTCACGGACAACCGGACGAGTCGCTTCCATATCAGTTGAAGACCCGCCAGCAAATAGAAAGTAGTGCTGATTTAGATTATTTAAAGGACATCGTTCACTTGCAGAAAGAAGCCAGTCCTGACCGGTATTATTATAATTTCGAGGGTTATTCAGGAAGTTTTATATGCAATCCCAACGGAACAATCACACAATTACCACCCACTAACTTAAAAATACAAAGCATAAATAAGACCTCTAATGGCATTTATGATTTTCTGATAACAACTCCTTCAGGCTGTGCCTACTATTTCACAGAGCGTGAGCAGATGAGTTATGAATATTTTCCAACCATTCTGGACAATCTCTACCGTAGTCCTAATTATAGTACAGTATCATGCTGGCATCTCTCAAAAATAGTATCTCCATATCGCACAGATAGTATTTCACTAACCTACACTGCCATTCCTTCGTGGCGACGTGAAGAGTCAGCCAATAGCCTCTCTTCCTCTTTTGTAACCACCACCAACGGAGCAACCGGAACTAACAGCCAACAGTCAAATGCAATTTCGGCCATACACCGCACTACGTTTTCTAATCAACGGGTATTATCCCAGATAAAAAGCAGGACTACCACTATAAACTTTACCTCTTCTACCATTTCCGGTACCCGCAAATACGGAACTCCCAATATACGTATGGCGAAGATTGACATAAAAAACACGCTTGGCAATACTGTACGTAGCATCACATTCGATAATGACAAATTATTCGGAGACAAACGCTTACGTTTAGAGAGTGTCAGCGTTACATCTGGCACCAAACTACTTGACAAGCGCACCTTTACCTATTACAATGAATATGGCAGCTACAGCGATGACAAAAAAGACTTCTTCGGATACAGCAACTCCGGAATTACCACAACTTTAAAGCACAACAGTATCCTTGACTATTCCGGAAAACTTTCCGGCAACCGGAGCTATCACTTTGCAAGTGCCCGTGCCTTTGCCTTAGAGAGTATCCAGTAACCAACAGGTGCCATCACTACATATACATATGAGGCTAATCGCTGTAACCTTTTCCGTTCTCCGGTAAACATAGGTTTGCGTATCCAAAGTATATCCGTGACCGATCCGGTGACCGGAAAAAGCAAAACAGCCGAATTCACATACGAGAATGAGGCCTGTACCATCAACTTTGACGATATCGGAACAACAGCCTTCATCTCCCTGTCCGGGGTCCGTGCCTCTTACATAGGATCTCCTACCAGCATTAGCACCGGAAGTGTCCGTACCACTTCTTGCCGCATCCCGGGCTATCGTGCCGAAAACGCTATTATATATTATGGGAAAGTGACCGAAACTGTATCCGGGAGTGGTGTCCCGCAAAAAATGAAAACGGTATATGAATATGACACATCCAATTGCCTGCATCCTTTCAAGGGTGCAGGTATATCTTCCAATCCATCGCTCGACCCTGACAATGCCCGTTATTTGGGCACCAAAATATATTATCCTAATTTAAGTCCGGAAACCTACGAAGAATGCAAGCGCATTTATGGCCCGCAGTTCGTAGGCGGCTATTTTCAAGAAACCTGTTGGGAAAAGGCCCCACTCATCCACCGTACCATCTATAAATATACACCTTCAGGCTATGAACCCGTAGAAGAAGAAATCAACAGATATTCTCTTGACCGCACAGGAGTCGTACGAACGGGATTCTATGTAGAAAGTATTCTGCGTACCATAGACGCGTCAGGAATAAGCAAAGAAGATTTTCAGAATACATCCGACTTTAATTTTTTTGAAACAGAAACCGCTTGCGGACGTTTATTCAAAGATACAACAATCACCATCATACATTACCCTAATTCCGTTTCACACCGTGAAGTAACTTCATATACCTACAACCGTTCCCAAGTGTATTCCAGCCTGACAAATGTATTTCCCCCACCGTTAAGGATCATACTCCCCGGTTTTACGGAAGACAGTACACAATTGGCCGACCATGGCATACTTCAATCCATTAAAACAGTTTGCGGAAACCAAACATTTGAACATTATTATTGCTATTCATCCAATATAACGGGTGGTTTCCTCCAAAGAATTGCCAATAACGGAAACATCAGTCTTCCGGTTATGGAAAAATGGGTTATAAATACCAAAGATACAATCCTGCTGAACTGGCAATACGCTGATTTCGGGAGAGGAAATATACGGCCTTCCCGCAAAGTACTTTCATGGAACAGACAGGAAACAGCCTCACAGGTCTTCACTCTCTATGAAAAAGAATATCCACTGGAGACAATCCTCAACCGGCTTTCTCCCACCGCCTACATTTGGAATTTATCCTGGAATTACCCTATTGCAGTAGTACGAGGCGCTTCTTATTCGGACACACGGGTACAAGTGGCAGTAAATCCATCCGCTATAGATACTCCGGACAAGGGTATTTACGGAGGGCTGCCAGTTGTCGAAGTATGGAAAAAGCCCGCCGGTTCCTTAACCACATGCTATGACTATGAACCACTCATTGGCTGTACAAAAGTGACAGAACCTAATGGAGAAGAAATAAATTATCAATATCTGGGAGGCAAACTCAATAAAATAACAGATCACTCCCAAAAGACCATTGCAGAATACACTTACACCCTGCGCGGAGAGGGTGCGACAGAGAATAGTATTACGACAAGAAACTATCTATACGGAACGGTGAATTACTTGGAACAAACCCAATACTATGACGGATTAGGACAACCTATACAACTATTGGAGAAACAAATTACCCCCTTCCAGAATAACTTGCTCCATGTTCTTGAATATGATTGCCTGGGATGCGAGACACGCAATTGGTTACCTATCCCAACCGCAACAAACGGACGTGCCACCAACTATGCCAATCTCTCTGCCAATTATTACGGCGACTCATACGCCTACACAGAAAGTACATATGAAGCAGCACCTATAGAACAGTTGCTAAAAAAAGCTCCCCCCGGAAATGATTTCAGGTCCCACCCGATTACTTACGAATATCTGGCTAACAGCCCACAGACAGCAGCCTTAAACTGTAATCATTATGAAGCTATAAACAATGAGCAATTCCGTTGTACCGGCACTTACCCGGCAGGAGAACTGGAAGTTATATTAACAACGGATGAAGACGGCCACAAACAATACACATTCACCGACTTCAGGGGAAACACTGTCTTGATACGGCAAGTCAACAATGGAGAATTTCATGATACTTATACCATACATGACGCCCTCGGAAATCCTCTGCTGGTGCTTCCGCCAATGGCTTCCGCCTCACTTGGCAGCAGTGGCACGTGGAGCATCCGAAACAACGACATCCTGCAAAAGTACGCTTACTATTATCGTTACGATGCCCGCCGTTTATGCGTAGAGAAGAAACTTTCCGGAGCAGAACCGGTCTATTACGTATACGACAAGACAAGACGTCTCATGTTCTCACAAGATGGAAACCAGCGTACCGCCGGAGAATGGACATTCTATCTTTACGACAAATTTCAACGGCCGACGGTACAAGGCGTATGCAAAAACACCAATACCGCCTCGGCAGCTTCAGTCATCATCAATTGTGAACGTAGCAACAGCAACACAGGCTTGGAAGGCAGCGGATACAGCTCCACTTTCTCACTAATCTCACCTGAGGTACACATAGTAAACTACTACGATGACTACGAATTCAAGACACTGCCCGGATTCAATAACAGCAAGTTCACCACTGCCTTCTCAACTGTAAACCCAAACTACGTCAAGGGATATCCGGCAGGTAGCATCACAAAGGTACCGGGAAGCAGTACCAAACTTTATTCTGTTAATTTCTATGACATAAAAGGGCAGATTATTCAAAGCCTGTCCAGCAATCACTTGGATGGATACGAAACAGTGGAGAACACTTATACTTTTACAGGAAAGCCCAAGACTGTGAAGCATGTTCATACCACTAATGAGAGTAAAGCCAATAAAAATACAATAGAAGAGAACTATACTTATAATTATGACCACGCCGAGCGCATCACATCGGTAAATTATACGTTAGGCAACAATACCATAACACTGGCAACAAACACCTATGACGAACTTGGGAGATTGAAAAGCAAGTCACATCACGGTTCCAATGCCAATATCCTCACGTATGACTACAACATACGTGGATGGACGAAGAAGATAGAAAGTCCGAAATTCACTCAGAAGTTATACTATACGGATGGAAACAGCACGCCATGCTACAACGGTAATATCAGCAGTATGACCTGGAAAGCAGATGCCGAAGCCATAAGAGGATATAAATTCACCTATGATCATCTGAACCGCATGACGAATGCCGGATATGGCGAAGGGGATGATTTGTCGGCTAACTCAGAACGCTTCTCTGAGATTATCACCGGATATGACAGGAATGGAAATATTCTAGGACTAAAACGTAATGGGAAGGGTTCGTCTTCTGCCTACGATGCGATTGATAACCTGACTCTGACTTACGATGGAAACCAACTGAAAAACGTTACCGATGCCGCAACAGATCCTCTCTACAACGGTGTGTTCAACTTTGTAGACGAAAGCAAGGGAAGCGGAACGGAATATATCTATGATTCCAACGGAAATATGCAGCAGGATTATAACAAGAAAATTAGTAAAATCCAATATAATCTTTTAAATTTGCCTGCAGCACTGCAATTTACCAATGGGAACCGGAAGGATTATACCTATAGTGCGGACGGGAAGAAACTGAAAGTCGTACACAAGACGGCGATAGCCAACATATCTGTCCCCATGGGGCAGATAAAAGAGCTGGCGGCAAATCAGGTTTCACAAACCCATACGGTGGATTATTGCGGAAATGTGATCTATGAAAACGGAAGTCTGAGCAAGGTGCTCACAGAAGAAGGATATGTCACTCTGAGCGGGACAACTCCAACATTTTACTATTACCTGAAAGATCATCAGGGAAATAATCGGATGGTGGTACGTTTGAACGGAGCGTCGTGGAACACAGAATAGGTGAATCATTACTATCCTTTCGGAGGAGTATTTGAAGTGAATACTGAAACTTCGGGGAAACAGTCCTATAAGTATAACGGGAAAGAGTTGGACAGGATGCATGGGCTGGATTGGTATGATTATGGGGCGAGGATGATGGATGCGGCATTGGGGAGATGGCATGTGATGGATCCAATGGCAGAAAAGTATTATGAGTGGAGTCCATATGCGTACTGTGCAAATAATCCTCTTAAGCATGTTGATCCTGATGGAAGAAGTTGGTATTCTTATAATCAAGACGGGAAGACTATTTATGAATGGAATATAGATATTCGTTCCCAAGAAGACTTGGATAAAATAAGAAAAAATGCTACTTATATTGGATATATTCATTCTGATGACGATACTTATTATAGTTTATTTGGTAATAAATATTCTATAGATTCAAAGGAGGGTAAAACCATGCAAAAAATAGATGAGGCCTTGATCAATTATAGCCAAGCTTCTCCACAATATGATTATTATGGAAATCTAATATCAGGAGGTGAGAATGTAACAGACTTTAACATAGGAGAATATCCACAAAACAGTTCTTTAAATCTAAGTGAGGATACTTATTTTACATTTCAGGCAGAAGGCGGTCTTGTGACATACTTTAAAGTATCTAAAGGCGTTGATAATAAAGCTAAGTTTGGAGGATTTGGGTATGTTACAAAAGGGCAAGTAAGAGGACAAGGGAATAGAGGCATTGGAAACTTAAAAGATGGAATACCTATATATTTTGAAAGGCAAAATACACCAGGAAATATTGTTCAACGTTCCGCACAAATCATATTTCCAACACAAAAAGCTGCTGATTCTTTTTACCAGAAATATTCATTAATACTAAAAAGAAAATGAAAAATACACCAATTATTATTGCTATAATATGTGGATTGTTGTGTGTTAACATACAAGCCCCAGTCGAAGATGATTATTATCCCTTTAGGGATATTATAGAAAATTATTACCTCCATTATTATGAATATCCTAACTCTGTATCTGAAATAATCCAATTCACGGAATATTGTCTAACAGTAGACACCAACTATTTCCCTTCTCCCGAAAAAAAAACAATTCAATCAAAAATATTGCCTAGACTAAACAATCGTAATATTCAAATAATAAACAATGACAATTTTGGGATACTACAAAACAATGATACGTTATTTTACTTTAAAAAGTATCTCTTTTCACCTTGTGAAATAGATTTATTTATTGGAGATTCGGTTCAGGAATACTATGCATTTTATAGTAAATTTTCCAAGCCTCGTTTCTTCGACGAAGTAGGCCATGCTATTATTCCATCTGAAAAAGACATTGATTTTCAGAATGACTTAATCAAATTTACAGAACAGCAAACAAGGATCAACGGCATTCCTTTTCGCCATTATATGAATGGAAAAGATACAATACCTGTATTTCTGTTTCTAGAATATGAGCTTGGAAAAGGGCTTCGTGATTTTTGTGACAAGAAAAAAAATCTAAACAAGACCTATTATCAACCATTAGATAGCTTATGTAACAAATTTTGTAGTAATAATAAGATTACAAGAATCATTTTTTCAAGTCTTGACTATCAATAACAACAACTTTAATCAAGTTGATCGGTTTTAATTATGACCACGCCGAGCGCATCACATCGGTAAATTATACGTTAGGCAACAATACCATAACACTGGCAACAAACACCTATGACGAACTTGGGAGATTGAAAAGCAAGTCACATCACGGTTCCAATGCCAATATCCTCACGTATGACTACAACATACGTGGATGGACGAAGAAGATAGAAAGTCCGAAATTCACTCAGAAGTTATACTATACGGATGGAAACAGCACGCCATGCTACAACGGTAATATCAGCAGTATGACCTGGAAAGCAGATGCCGAAGCCATAAGAGGATATAAATTCACCTATGATCATCTGAACCGCATGACGAATGCCGGCTATGGCGAAGGGGATGATTTGTCGGCTAACTCAGAACGCTTCTCCGAACTCATTACCGGATATGACAGGAATGGGAATATTCTAGGACTGAAACGTAATGGGAAGAGTTCGTCTTCCGCCTATGGGATGATTGATAACCTGACTCTGACTTACGATGGAAACCAACTGAAAAATGTTACCGATGCCGCAACAGATCCTTTATACAACGGTGCGTTCAACTTTGTAGACGAGAACAAGGGAAGCGGAACGGAATATATCTATGATTCCAACGGAAATATGCAGCAGGATTATAATAAGAAAATTAGTAAAATCCAATATAATCTTTTAAATTTGCCTGCAACACTGCAATTTACCAATGGGCACCGGAAGGATTATATCTATAGTGCGGACGGGAAGAAACTGAAAGTCGTACACAAGACGGCGATAGCCAATATATCTGTCCCCATGGGGCAGATAAAAGAACTGGCGGAAAATCAGGTTTCACAAACCCATACGGTAGATTATTGCGGAAATGTGATCTATGAAAACGGAAGTCTGAGCAAGGTGCTCACAGAAGAAGGATATGTCACTCTGAGCGGGACAACTCCAACATTTTACTATTACCTGAAAGATCATCAGGGAAATAATCGGATGGTGGTACGTTTGAACGGAACGTCATGGAACACAGAACAGGTGAATCATTACTATCCTTTCGGAACGGAACGTAGCTGTATATCATCAATAGAACTACAACTCATCCGCAAAAAATGGCACGGAAACTGTACCGGATTTGCCGGACAATTCGCAAGAAACTGATAGAGAACTACCAAACAACTTGGAAACTCTCAGCAAAAACAAAGAAGAGCAAAACAATAGTAACAATCGGAGTATCAGCAATTAGCACAGAAAACCGTCCCTCGCGCGCGTAAGAGAAGAGTAGAGTAGATAAGAGTAGAATAGAAACAACGACTCCGTCGTTGAAAAGAACGGTGACGAAGGAGAAGTACAAGCTGCGCAAAACGCCACAGCTAAGCAGAACAAATGCCACACCTGAGCAAGGCAAATGCCACACCTAAGCGAGGCAAACGCCACACTTCACGCTCGTCCAAGTGCGGCATCGGCACCCGCGAAGTGTGGCATCACGGGCATTGAACCGCAGCATTGGAAAACATTCAACTGAAAAATTATCTAAGGAGACCGCGAACTATTTAATTATGTTACAAAAGTCTGATCTGTCCTATTGTTATACCGACAACATTCAGTACATTTGCAGAAATATACAATAGAGCGAAAGAAATGCTAACACTTTTATAAAAGAGAATTCCGCGAACAGAGCTTTTTGAAATGATGGGACTAAAAAAAACTCAGACAACAGACATTTCAAAAACCGGAAGGCAAGTTCTTTTGTTATTAGGTAGAAAATAAAAAGGTTTAATAAACTCATAAAATCTCATGGAACATCCTCTTTCCCAATTCAAGTACTGCCCCAAGTGTGGCTCCATACACTTTGAAATCAACAACGAAAAATCAAAACGCTGTACCGACTGCAGATTTGTATATTACTTCAACCCCTCCGCCGCCACCGTAGCCTTGATTATGAATGAACAAAATGAGCTATTGGTATGCCGCCGCGCCAAAGACCCGGCCAAAGGGACATTGGATTTGCCGGGCGGCTTTATCGACATGGCTGAAACCGGAGAAGAAGGAGTGCGCCGTGAGGTGAAAGAAGAAACAGGCATGGAAGTGAATAAGGCGGAATATCTGTTTTCCTTGCCTAACATATATGTATATTCCGGTTTTCCTGTCCACACGCTGGATCTGTTTTTCCGTTGCACAGTAGCTGATACGCTGCATTACAAAGCAATGGATGACGCTGCAGACCTGTTCTTCATTCCACTGAAAGATATACGCACAGAAGATTTCGGACTGGGATCTATCCGGAAAGGATTAGGAATATTTCTGAAGGAAATGGCCCAATAATGATTCACGTTCACAACTCTATATCCTAAAAAAGCCAAATAAGTGTAACAAATTCGACTTAAAACCCGTACTTTTGTAAAAACGCGTTGTATTATGAAGAATAAACTCTCCCGAATACTGTGCACGGCCCTCTGCTGTGCACCCCTGCTCGCTACGGCACAGACCAGCGAGAAAATCACTTCCCCCCAACGACTTTATCAGGAAGGACAATCATTGTTCCAACAAAAAGCTTACGCTGCCGCCATCCCGCCACTTCAGGCTTTTGTGCGCCAGGTAGACGCTGAAGGCAAACCGTTGCCTGCCGAAGGCGAACGGATGGAAGCCGAATATATGCTGGTATGCGCCGCTTATGAACTGAAAGATACGAAAAGTATAGATAAATTGCGTGCCTATCTGGATGAGTATCCCGATACTCCATACGCCAATCGCATTTATGCACTCATGGCTTCCGTATACTTCTTCGAAGGAAACTATGATGCGGCTATGGCTATGTTCAATGCTTCCCGCCTCGACCTGCTTGGAAATGAAGAACGGGATGACATGACCTATCGCCTCGCCACCTGCTACCTGAAAACAGGAAATGTGAAAGAAGCCGCCATCTGGTTCGAGACACTTCGTAGCACCAGCAAGAAATATGTTGCGGATTGCACTTATTACCTTTCATACATCCGCTACACCCAGCAGCGCTACGATGACGCCCTGACCGGTTTCCTGTCTTTGCAGGATAATGAAAAGTATAAAGCATTGGCACCCTATTATATAGCAGAAATTTATCTGATAAAGAAGAATTATGATAAGGCGGAAATCGTTGCACAGAATTACCTGTCCACCTACCCCAACAATGAATATACCGCAGAAATATATCGTGTTCTGGGTGATGCGGACTACCACTTCGGGAAATACCACGAAGCAATGGGAGCATTTGAAAAGTACCTGGCAAACAACCAAGAGGAAGCTCCCCGCCGGGATGCGCTCTACATGCTGGGACTTTCATATTATCACTCCGGCGTATATACCAAAGCAGCCAACACCCTCGGAGAAGTAGCTACTGGAAATGATGCGCTTTCACAGAATGCCTATCTGCACATGGGCTTGTCGTACCTGCAAATGGGAGACAAGAACAAAGCGCGTATGGCATTTGAACAGGCTTCCGCCTCTAATGCAAACATGCAGATCAAGGAGCAGGCCGCATACAACTATGCCCTCTGTATTCACGAAACTTCTTATTCCGCTTTCGGTGAATCTGTCACCGTTTTCGAGAAGTTCCTCAATGAATTCCCCAATTCTCAGTATGTAGATAAAGTCAGCAGCTATCTGGTAGAGGTGTATATGAATACCCGCAGTTATGAAGCTGCCCTGAAATCCATCGAGCGTATCACTCATCCGGGTGCTGCCATTCTGGAGGCTAAACAGAAAATCCTGTTCCACCTCGGCACCCAGTCTTTTGCAAATACACAATTCCAGGAAGCTATCGGTTATTTCAACCAGTCTATTGCTTTGGGGCAATACAACCTGCAAACCAAAGCGGATGCCATCTATTGGAGAGGCGAATCTTATTATCGCTTGAACCGGATGCAGGAAGCTGCCCGTAACTTTAATGAATATCTGAATCTGACACCGGACAGGAATACGGAGACTTATGCATTGGCATATTATAATCTGGCTTATATTGCTTTCCACGAAAAAGATTATACGCTTGCACAAAACCGCTTCCTGAAGTTTACACAACTGGAAAAAGGAGAAAATGCCACCGCGCTTGCCGACGCCTATAACCGTATAGGCGACTGCCACCTGCATGTTCGCCGTTTCGATGAAGCCAAACAATACTATAATAAAGCTGAGAATATGGGAACTCCCGCAGGAGACTACTCATTCTATCAGTTGGCTTTAGTAGCCGGTCTACAAAAGGATTATGACGGCAAAGTGGCATTACTCAACCGTCTGTCCAGCAAATATCCGAGTTCACCTTACGCCATAAATGCCCTTTATGAAAAAGGACGTTCGTATGTACAGACCAACAATAGCCGCCAGGCCATCGCAGCCTTCAAAGAGTTACTGGATAAATATCCGGAAAGTCCGGTCAGCCGTAAAGCTGCCGCTGAGATTGGCTTGCTGTACTATCAGAACGATGACTATGATCGTGCGATAGAAGCATACAAACATGTTGTAACACAATATCCGGGTAGCGAGGAAGCACGTCTTGCCATGCGAGACCTGAAATCCATTTATGTGGACGCCAACCGCGTAGATGAATTTGCCGAGTTAGCGGCTAAAGTGCCGGGGGAAATTCGTTTCGACGCCAGCGAACAAGACTCACTGACTTACATCGCTGCTGAAAAGGTATACATGAAAGGAGAGATTGCACCAGCCAAGTCAAGCTTTACACGCTATCTGCAAAGTTATCCCAACGGTGCATTCAGCCTGAATGCGCACTATTACTTGTGCGTCATCGGCAAAGAGCAGAAAGACGAAGAAGCAGTACTGGAACACGCCGGTAAGCTGCTGGAATATCCAGACACTCCTTACTCACAGGAAGCACTTATCGCACGGGCTGAAATACTATTCAACCGTAAACATTTCGACCAGGCACTTACCGACTACAAGCAGTTGAAGGCTAAAGCTACCACCACCGAACGTCGCCAGCTTGCAGCAACCGGTATGCTACGCAGTGCAGCCATGATGCAGGATGATGTAGAAACAATCGCTGCCGCTACGGACATGCTTGCCGAGGCTAAGCTGACACCGGAACTGCGCAACGAAGCCCTATATTTCCGTGCCAAAGCTTACTTGAACCAACAGGCCGACAAGAAAGCGATGAACGATCTTCAGGCATTGGCTAAGGATACACGTACTCTCTATGGAGCCGAAGCTAAATACTTGGTTTCCCTGCAACTGTATAAAGCTCATGAGTATGCTGCCGCCGAGAAAGAAATACTTAATTTCATCGAGCAAAGTACACCACACGCTTACTGGCTGGCACGCAGCTTTATTCTGCTGTCTGATGTATATGTAGCCATGGATAAGAAACTGGATGCACGCCAATATTTATTGAGCCTGCAGCAGAATTACCATGCTGACGATGACATTGAACAAATGATTAATGAGAGACTGGAAAAACTGAAATAAGAAGAGTAGTAAAGTAGTAAGTAGTAAAGTAGAATAGCGATATGAAAAAATCCCAATATATATTCGGAGCATTGGCACTAATAGCCTTCCCGAACTGGGCACAGGCCCAAACGCAAGCTAAAGACACTACCCTGAGCCGCACGGTCGTGGTAGAACAAGAATATAATCCGGACATCATGGATGCTTCCAAGGTAAATGTATTGCCACAAGTAGCACCGCCAACTGTCAGCAAAAAAGCAGTGGAATATGACGCTACGTTGGTACCGGAAGGAAATATCCCCGCAAGTACCATGCAAGCTTATACCGGAGCAGAAAGCCAGGACAAAGCACAACGTGGATACGCGCGCCTGGGATATGGGAATTATGGGAATCTGGACGCACGCGCCAATTACTTATTTATCCTTCCCAATAGTGATAAGCTAAATCTGAACTTCCATATGAACGGCATGGACGGCAAATTAAAAGTACCCGATTTTGCAGAGAAATGGGATGCACATTACTACCGTACACACGTTGGCATGGACTATGTACATGCTTTCCGGAAAGTGGACTTAAATGTAGCCGGCAACTTTGGGCTGAGCAATTTCAACTTTATACCCTATAGTATAAACAACAAACAGAAATTCCTGTCGGGCGATGTACATTTCGGAGTCAAATCGACAAGCGAAGACTTGCCTTTTCAGTTTCATGCCGAAACGAACCTGATGTTCTATGAACGCCAGTATGACCTGTCTCAGAAAGATGCACAGGAAGCGATGGTACGGACCAAAGCAGGTGCAATGGGTTCTATCTCCGAAGAACAATCTGTAGGAGTGGACCTGGCAATGGACAATGTATTTTATAAGAACAATCTTTTTGATGATTATACATCTGTAGAACTCAATCCTTACTACTTGTATCAGAATGATGACTGGAAAATCCGGCTTGGCGCCCATGTGGATTTTGCTTTCGGATTTGGTAAGAAGTTCCGGGTATCACCGGACGTCACTGCCCAATATATCTTCTCTGACAGTTACATTCTTTATGCCCAAGCTACAGGTGGACGCCGAACTAATGACTTCCGCAGACTGGAAACCGTTTCGCCTTACGGACAGAGTGAAATGCAGCTGGATGCCACTTACGAGCAACTGAATGCCGCACTCGGATTCAAGACCAGTCCTGTAACAGGTTTATGGTTCAACCTCTATGGTGGATACCAGGATTTAAAGAATAACCTTGCCTCTGTCGGAGTTTCAAGCTACATTGTAGATACCAACAACCAATCATATCTCCAACTGTTCCAAAGAAACATGCATAACATCTATGCAGGCATTGAGGTCAGCTACAGCTATAAAGACATTATCTCTTTTTCCGCCTCAGGTGTCTACCGTGACTGGAAAGTTGCAAAGGTAGAAGAGGATAACGGAGATTGGCTACTTGCCTATATGCCCTCTTTCGAAGCAAACATTCACGCAGATATCCGACCGATCTCCTCAGTCCTGATCAGCTTCGGATACCAGCACATCACTCGTGAAAAAATAGGAAACGAACGAGTTGATCCCGTTGCTAATCTTTACCTCGGTGGCAGCTACGAAGTCTTCAAAGGCATCTCTATTTACGCCCGAGTAAACAATTTATTGAACAAAGACTATCAATATTATTGGGGATATCCTACAGAAGGTCTCAATTTCGCAGGTGGTGTAAGTTTCCGTTTTTAACAAACAACGAGGCAAAAAAAGTCATTTTTACTAAAAAAGAATATATTCTCTACATATTATAAGGTGGAAACAATTGTTTTTTTCTACTTTTGCGGGCGAATTCAGTGACAGGAGTCACTATAAAACAGAAATTTATGCCAAAAAACCTTGTCATTGTCGAGTCACCGGCAAAAGCAAAAACAATTGAGAAGTTCCTGGGAAAAGATTATAAGGTTCTTTCCAGCTATGGTCATATACGCGATTTGAAGAAAAAAGAATTCAGTATTGACGTTGAAAAGAACTTTGAACCGGACTATGAAATCCCGGAAGATAAAAAAGCGCTGGTAAAGACACTGAAATCTGAAGCGAAAGAAGCAGATACCGTATGGTTGGCTTCCGATGAGGACCGCGAGGGAGAAGCCATCGCGTGGCACTTGTATGAGGTATTAAAACTCGATCCGGAACATACCAAACGCATCGTATTCCATGAAATTACCAAAACCGCTATATTAAAGGCTATTGAGCAACCTCGAAACATTGACATCAATCTTGTCAATGCACAGCAGGCTCGCCGTATCCTCGACCGTATCGTGGGTTTTGAATTATCGCCTGTATTGTGGAAGAAAGTAAAACCTGCACTTTCTGCCGGACGTGTACAATCAGTAGCCGTACGTCTCATCGTAGAGCGCGAACGTGAAATACATGCTTTCCAAAGTGAAGCATCTTATAAAGTCACTGCCATTTTCCTGGTTCCCGACACCGACGGCAAACTTGTAGAGATGAAAGCAGAACTTGCACGCCGCCTCAAGACTAAAGCAGAAGCTCAGAAACTATTGGAGCATTGCCAGGCAGCAATGTTTACCATTGAAGATATTACGACTCGTCCGGTAAAGAAAAGCCCGGCCGCACCGTTCACCACTTCTACCCTGCAACAGGAAGCTGCACGTAAGCTCGGTTTCACGGTTGCTCAAACCATGATGGTGGCTCAGAGACTGTATGAATCCGGACGTATCACTTATATGCGTACCGACTCGGTAAACTTATCGGAATACGCAATCAACGGCAGTAAAGAAGCCATCGCTAACATGATGGGGGATAAATATGTGCATCCACGTCACTTCAGTACCAAGACCAAAGGGGCACAGGAAGCGCACGAGGCTATCCGTCCTACATATATGGAACAGGCGCAAATAGAAGGTAGTGCACAGGAGAAGAAACTGTATGACCTGATCTGGAAACGTACTATAGCTTCCCAGATGGCAGATGCCGAACTGGAAAAGACAACAGCAACCATCAGCATCAGCAATGCATCTGATACATTCAATGCAACCGGAGAAGTGGTTAAATTCGACGGTTTCCTGCGCGTATACAGAGAATCTTATGATGATGATGTGGAGCAGGAAGATGAAAGCCATCTGCTACCTCCTTTGAAGAAGGGACAGAAACTACAGTACCAGAATATAACTGCTACGGAACGTTTCACGCAACACCCACCCCGTTATACAGAAGCAAGCCTGGTACGCAAACTGGAAGAGTTGGGTATCGGCCGTCCTTCAACTTATGCACCTACTATTTCTACTGTACAGCAGCGTGAGTATGTAGAGAAGGGAGATAAGACCGGCGAAGAGCGTTTATATAATGTAATCACTTTGAAGAAAGATAAGATTGCAGATGATACACGCACTGAGATTACCGGAGCTGAGAAAGCCAAACTGTTACCTACAGATACCGGCACAGTTGTAACCGACTTCCTGATGCAATACTTCCCCAGCATCATGGACTACAACTTCACGGCAAGCGTAGAAAAACAATTCGACGAGATAGCAGAAGGCGATACAAAATGGACGACTATCATGAAGACGTTCTATAAAACGTTCCATCCATCTGTTGAAAGTACCCTCGCTGCCAAGAATGCACATAAGACCGGAGAACGCTTATTGGGAGACGATCCCGTCAGTGGCAAACCTGTTTCAGTCAAGATTGGACGTTTCGGTCCGGTAGTACAGATAGGAAGTGCGGAAGATGAAGAGAAACCTCGTTTTTCTCCTCTGAAGAAAGGCATGTCTATCGAGACTATTACCCTGGAAGAGGCTATGGAACTGTTCAAGTTGCCACGTACCCTTGGAGAACATGAGGGTAAAACTGTCAGCGTCAATGCCGGACGTTTCGGTCCGTATATTTATTATAGCGGAACCTATACCTCACTTCCCAAAGGAGCAGATCCTATGGAAATAGAATTGGAAGAGGCTCTGGAACTGATCAAGGAAAAAGCGGAAGCGGAAGCCAAGAAGCATCTTAAAAAATTCGAAGAAGAACCGGAATTGGAAATTATGAATGGAAGATATGGTCCTTATATCGCTTATAAAGGCAGCAATTATAAGATCCCAAAAGATATCGTTCCGGAAGATTTAAGTCTGGATGCCTGCTTGGAAATCGTCAAACTGCAAAGTGAAAAAGCTGCATCGGCTCCGGCAAAACCGAAGCGTGGAAAATATGCCAAGAAGAAAGCATAAAGCGATTCATCATAAAACAATCAGCCCCGAAATGATTCTCTCATTCCGGGGCTGATTGTTTATAATACTTTTGCAATTACATTCTGTCCGGTACTTCGATGCCCAGCAATCCCATGCCGAGACGAACAACTTTAGCCACATTCTCCGACAAGGCAAGGCGGAACACTTTCACCGCTTCATTCTCTTCACGCAGGATGCTGAAATCGTGATAGAACTGATTGTATTCTTTCACCAAGTCATAAGTATAGTTGGCAATGATAGACGGACTGTAATCTGAGCCTGCCTGCTTCACAACAGCTGCGAAATCAGCCACCATTTGGATAAGCCCTTCCTCTTTCTCACTCAACTCGATACCTACAGGAATTTCAGCCGGAACTGCGATACCGGCTTCAGCTGCCTTACGCAATACAGATTGAATACGCGCATACGTATATTGAATGAACGGTCCTGTATTCCCATTAAAGTCAATTGACTCTTTCGGATTGAACGTCATATTCTTACGGGCATCCACTTTGAGAATAAAGTATTTCAAAGCACCCAATCCTACAATTCGGGCGATATTATCAGCCTCTTCCTGAGTCAAACCATCCAGTTTTCCCAGTTCATTTGAAGTTTCCTTAGCAGTATTCACCATTTCCTCAATCAAGTCATCGGCATCTACTACTGTACCTTCACGACTCTTCATCTTACCCTCAGGTAACTCGACCATACCATAAGAGAAATGCACGAGCCCCTTTCCCCATTCGAAACCGAGTTTATCAAGCAAGATAGAAAGCACTTGGAAATGGTAGTTCTGTTCATTACCTACAACATAAATCATTTTGTCAATAGGATAATCTGCAAAACGCAATTTTGCTGTACCGATATCTTGAGTCATATAAACTGAAGTTCCATCGGCACGGAGCAACAATTTGTGATCCAAGCCTTCCGGAGTAAGGTCAGCCCATACAGAGCCATCTTCTTTCTTATAGAAGAAACCTTTTTCAAGACCTTCCATAACTTTCTCTTTACCTTCAAGATAGGTATTTGACTCATAATATATCTTGTCAAAACCCACACCCATCTTACGATAAGTTTCATCAAAACCTTCGTACACCCAATTATTCATTTTTGTCCAAAGTGCACGTACTTCCGGATCACCGGCCTCCCATTTTACCAGCATTTCACGGGCTTCGTTCATCAATGGAGAGGCAGCTTCTGCTTTCGCTTTAGCTTCTTCTTCCGTCGCACCTTCAGCCTGGAATTTAGCCATCAGCTCTTTCACTTCAGCTTTATAGTGTTTATCGAAAGCTACATAATAGTCACCTACCAAATGATCGCCCTTTTTACCGGATGATTCAGGAGTTTCACCATTTCCATATTTGGACCATGCCAACATGGATTTGCAGATATGAATACCGCGGTCGTTCACGATATTCGTCTTTACCACTTTGTTACCGTTCGCCATAACGATGTTAGCCAAGGCATTACCCAAAAGGTTATTGCGTACATGACCTAAGTGAAGTGGTTTGTTGGTATTGGGTGAGGAATATTCTATCATAACCAGCGGAGAATGATCCGTGGCAGCAGTAATACCGTACTGTTTATCGGCATGAATGCTGTTCAGTAACTCAATCCAGGCAGAAGAAGCAATGGTCAGGTTCAGGAAACCTTTGATGACATTGAACGCAGCAACGGAGGGTTCATTAACTTTCAGGTATTCACCAATCTCTTGTGCTGTCTGCTCCGGTCCCTTCTTTGACATGCGTAGGAAAGGAAAAACGACCAGCGTGAGGTGTCCCTCAAATTCTTTCTTGGTTTTTTGCAGTTGCACCTGTGCGGCAGGCACATCCTGTCCGTACAGTGCTTTCAGTCCATTGATTACGGACGTTACCAGTTTATCTTCTATATTCATGATTTAAAAGTATTTTCCGAGTGCAAAGATACTATATTTTGGCGAATTAAGTGCTCCGTTTGTAGGGATAATAAAAAAGGAGGTGCTCCTGCATCTCCTTTCCTATTCTTTATTCGTAGCCGTCTTTATCCGATGGCCAAAGTCAACTCCATACCAGGTTTAAACTTAGCAACTTTCTTTGCAGGAATCGTAATGCTCTGTTTAGTAGAAGGATTAATGCCCAGACGTGCTGCTCTTTCTGACACAGCAAACGTACCGAAGCCAACCAATGATACTTTATCACCAGCCTTTAGAGCCTTTGTGATTGATGCCATGAAAGCATCCAATGCTTTCTTAGAATCCGCTTTTGTCAAACCGGACTCTGCTGCCATAGCGCTGATAAGTTCTGACTTGTTCATAAATTTAAAATTTAATAATTAATATGTTACACAAAAAATATCTGCAATAGAATTTCACAAAGCTCTACAAAAATAGAGCAATATTTCTGAATATCAAATAAAAACATTAAAAAAAGATTGGATTTTGGCGAAAAAAAAGGAATAGAAAGTCGTTTTTCTGTTATAGAACAGAATTTATTCGTATTTTTGCCGAATAAAGCGAAAATAGGCTGCACCTCAACATAATCAAGCGAGCTTGCTTCTGTTTTCGGTTTGCACTATTTTTGCAACTCAATGAATGAAAAAACAGATTATGAATGCCATACCAACAGTTACTAAAAACCTATTAATCATCAATGTACTGGTCTTTCTTGCGACCATTGTTGCTCAAAGTTACGGCCTGGATTTAACCCGTTATCTAGGACTTCACTTTTTTCTTGCTGACAACTTTAATATAGCACAGCTTATCACATACATGTTTATGCATGGTGGATTCACACATCTATTTTTTAACATGTTCGCATTGTGGATGTTTGGTCGTATTCTCGAACAAGTGTGGGGGCCGAAACGTTTTCTGTTTTACTACCTGGTATGTGGCATCGGTGCAGGATTTATACAGGAAATCGTTCAATATGTACATTACGAAATGGTGCTTTCTGCATACACCAGCGTCAACACGGGCTATTCTGTCATTCCGATGGGAGAGTATCTCAACATGATGACTACCGTGGGAGCGTCGGGAGCTATATATGCCATCCTGCTGGGATTCGGAATGTTGTTCCCCAACCAGCCGTTATTTATCTTCCCGCTGCCATTCCCGATCAAGGCCAAGTATTTCGTTATCGGATACGCATTGATTGAACTGTATGCAGGATTTGCCAACAATCCGGGTGACAACGTAGCTCACTTTGCACACTTGGGTGGTATGATATTCGGTTTTATACTGATCATGTACTGGAGAAAAAAAGACAAAGGAAATGGGTACTATTACAACTGATCTTAAAGAAGCTTTTCGGAGAGGGAATATTTATATCCAACTGATTTATATCAACGTAGCCGTCTTCGTGGTCACTACGCTGACGGAAGTTATTTTGCAGCTATTCAACCGTAGTCTTGGAGGGGCATTTGAATGGTTGGAGCTTCCTGCTTCATTTACCCAATTCATCATACAGCCTTGGTCACTGTTCACATACATGTTTATGCATGCAGGTTTTCTGCATATTCTGTTCAACATGCTATGGCTATATTGGTTTGGCGCATTGTTCCTGATGTTCTTCTCTGCAAAGCATTTGCGGGGAGTTTATATATTGGGCGGTATTTGCGGCGGATTGCTGTACATGGTAGCATATAACGTTTTTCCTTATTTCCGTCCGATGGTTGACTACTCATTTATGCTGGGAGCATCTGCTTCTGTGCTTGCTATTGTAGCTGCGACCGCATATCGTGAACCGAACTATCCGATACGATTATTCCTATTTGGCACAATACGACTGAAATATCTGGCACTGATTGTTATCGGTACTGATTTACTGTTCATCACATCCAGCAATGCAGGTGGACATATCGCCCATTTGGGTGGCGCATTAGCAGGAGTCTGGTTTGCAGCCGGACTGAGTAAAGGCAGAGACATTACATCCTGGATTAATAAGATTCTGGATGCTATCGTTTCAGTATTCAGTTTCAAGCCTCGCAAACCCAAAATGAAAGTGCATTATGGCAACAGTCGTCAGAAAGACTACGACTACAACGCCCGCAAGAAAGTTCAGTCAGAAGAAATAGATCGCATCCTCGATAAACTAAAAAAATCGGGATACGAAAGCCTGACTACGGAAGAAAAGAAAAGTCTTTTCGATGCGAGCAAACGATAATATAGAAATATGGGAATAAGGCATATTGGCAGATTCGTCGCTTATCTGATCTTAGCGGTCAACATCTTCTTCATAGGTTTGTTGCTTCTTACCGCTTACAGCCCGTATATTAAGCCGGCCGCACATCCCGTGGAGTCCTGTTTCGGACTGGCATTTCCTATCTTTCTGGTGATTAATATTTGTTTTCTGGTCTTTTGGCTTATTATCCAGAATTATAAGTTTGCATTAGTCACATTGGTTAGTCTTCTTCTATGCTATCCGCAGATACGGACCTATTTTCCTATCAATTTCCATACGGACAAGCTACCGGAGAACAGTTTCAAAGTTTTATCATACAATATAATGGGATTCGATGGAGCCGTTAAGAAAGACGGCGAGAACCCTATTTTAAATTATCTGAAGAACAGTGGAGCAGACATCCTATGCTTGCAGGAGTACCAGACCATTGAATCTTCTCATTATCTCAGCCAGAAAGATGTAGAGAAAGCCCTGAAAGATTATCCCTATCATAAGATTCAAACTGTAGGAAGCGGAAAAGGGCATACCAACCGGATAGCCTGTTATTCCAAATATCCCATACTTTCATCCCGCAGATTGGATTATGCCAGCGAATACAATGGCTCTGCGGTTTATGAGCTAAAAATAGGGGAAGATACCGTAATGCTTATCAACAACCATCTGGAATCTAATAAACTGACGAAAGAAGATAAAGTTGTCTATGAAAGTATGCTCAAATCCCCCGAAACAAAAAAGGTGAAAAGTGGTGCCCGCCTGCTTATCCGCAAACTGGCAGAAGCTTCTGCCATTCGTGGTTCGCAAGCCGACAGCATCGCACAAGAAATTGCATCGTCACAGCATCCTTACATCATCGTATGCGGTGACTTTAACGATACGCCCATTTCCTATGCCCACAGAGTTATCGGTCAAGGGCTAAATGACACTTTCACCCAATCGGGTCGCGGACTGGGTGTCTCTTACAATCAAAACAAATTCTACTTCCGGATTGACAATATCCTGGCAAGTAAAAACCTAAAGCCTTATAACTGTACGGTAGACCGATCTATAAAAGAGTCTGATCATTATCCAATCTGGTGTTATCTGAAGAAAAAAGAATAAAGAAAAAAAAGATTAATATCTAATACTTAAAACTATGTTTAAGAAGTGTATTTTTATTTTAGCTACAAGTTGTATGATGTACTCCTGTACCACACAAACGGAAACGAATCCGTTTCTGTCTGAGTTCCAAACCGAACATGGCGTACCGCCCTTCGATAAAATTAAACTGGAACATTACGAACTCGCCTTTTTGAAAGGGATCGAAGAACAAAACGCGAATATCGATGCAATAGTGACTAATTCTGAAGCACCTACTTTTGAAAATGTAATCGTTGCTCTCGACAATAGCGCTCCGATACTGGACCGGGTTAGTGCAATTTTCTATAATATGACGGATGCCGAAAAGACACCCGGACTGAATGAACTGTCCATTAAAATAGCTCCTACATTATCAGAACACAGCGATAATATTTCACTGAATCAGGAACTCTTTAAAAAAGTAAATGCCGTATACCAACAAAAAGAATCTTTGAAACTGACCACTGAACAAGAGCGCCTGTTGGAAGAGACTTATAAAGACTTTGTTCGTTCCGGTGCAAACCTTTCTCCGGAAAAGCAGGCACGTCTGCGTGAAATCAACAAACAGTTGTCCACATTAGGTCTTACATTCAGCGATAATATTCTGAATGAAAACAACGCTTTCAAACTATACATCGACAAAGAAGAAGATCTTGCCGGACTGCCCGAATGGTTCCGTCAAAGCGCAGCAGAAGAAGCAAAAGCAGACGGTCAGGAAGGAAAATGGTTGTTCACTTTGGGGAATGCCAGCCGACTTCCGTTTCTGCAATACTCAGACAACCGCCCGTTACGTGAACAGATATACAAGGCTTATATCAATCGCGGCAACAACAATGACAAGAACGATAACAAGAAAATCATTACAGATATTGTCAGCCTGCGTCTTGAGAAAGCACAATTACTGGGTTTTGACTGTTATTCCAATTTTGTTCTGGATAACACAATGGCTAAAAATTCCGCTACTGTAATGGATTTCCTGAATAACCTGTGGAGCTACTCTTTGCCAAAAGCAAAAGCCGAAGCTGCTGAATTGCAAAAGATCATGGATAAAGAAGGCAAAGGAGAAAAACTGGAAGCATGGGACTGGTGGTATTATACTGAAAAGCTTCGCAAAGAGAAGTACAATCTTGAAGAAGATGAAATCAAGCCTTACTTTAAACTGGAAAACGTACGTGAAGGAGCTTTTGCAGTTGCCAACAAGCTCTATGGCATTACATTAACGAAGCTGAATGGTATTCCTGTATATCATCCTGATGTAGAAGTGTTCGAAGTAAAAGATGCAGATGGCTCTCATATGGGTATCTTCTATGTAGACTATTTCCCGCGTCCAGGCAAGAGCGGTGGTGCATGGATGAGCAATTATCGTGAACAACAAGGCGATATTCGTCCGTTGGTATGCAACGTATGCAGTTTCACCAAACCTGTAGGCGACACTCCGTCATTGCTGACAATTGACGAGGTAGAAACTCTGTTCCATGAATTTGGGCACGCTCTGCACGGATTACTGACTAAATGTAACTATAAAGGTATTTCCGGAACAAATGTTGTGCGTGACTTTGTTGAATTGCCCTCCCAGATAAATGAACATTGGGCTACTGAACCGGAAGTACTGAAAATGTATGCTAAGCATTATCAGACAGGAGAGACCATTCCCGACAGCCTTATCGAAAAAATTCTGAATCAGAAAACCTTCAATCAAGGCTTCATGACCACAGAATTACTGGCTGCTGCCATTCTGGATATGAATCTGCACAACCTGACTGACACCAAGAATCTGGATGTATTGGCATACGAGAAAGAAGCCATGGATCAATTGAATCTTATCCCTGAAATAGCCCCGCGTTATCGTACCACCTACTTCAATCATATCATCGGTGGTTATGCTGCAGGCTACTACAGCTATTTATGGGCAAACGTATTGGATAATGATGCTTTCGAAGCTTTCAAAGAGCATGGTATCTTCGACAAAAAGACAGCAGATCTTTTCCGGTATAATGTTCTTGAAAAAGGTAATAGCGAAGACCCGATGACACTTTACAAGAATTTCCGTGGTGCTGAACCTCAACTGGAGCCAATGTTAAAAAATCGTGGAATGAAGTAAAATTAGTGCCATACAAAGGCAGCAAAATCATTGCCAGATGCAAATATTTGAGTTCCTTTTACTTCCGAATGTGAAAAAAAAACTATATTTGCAGCCTTGTACACTATAGAAATCAATTAATAAAGTAATCATAATAAACTAAAAGTAACATGCAAAACAAAGGATTTGTAAAGGTTTTTGCAATTTTGCTCACACTGGTGTGTGTGTTCTACCTTTCCTTCTCTTTTGTGACTCGCCATTATAACAATAAGGCAAAAGAGTACGCAAAAGGCGATCTGAAGTTAGAGCAGGACTACCTGGATTCTCTGTCAAACGAGAAAGTGTGGTTCGGCAATTGGACACTGAAACAGTGTCGCGAGATGGAGATCAGTTTAGGTTTGGACTTAAAGGGTGGTATGAACGTTATCCTTGAAGTTTCTGTTCCCGATGTAATCAAAGCATTGGCGGACAATAAAACCGACGAAGCATTCAACCAAGCATTGGCAACTGCCGCCAAACAGGCTATTAGCAGCCAGGATGACGTCATTACCCTGTTTGTGAGAGAGTATCACAGAATAGCTCCGGATGCACGTCTTTCTGAACTTTTCGCCACTCAACAGTTAAAAGACAAAGTTAACCAAAAGACTCCCGACGCTGAAGTAGAAAAAGTACTGCGCTCGGAAGTAAAAGCCGCAGTTGATAACTCATACAATGTACTCCGTACTCGTATCGACCGCTTTGGTGTGGTTCAGCCCAACATTCAGAGTCTGGAAGACAAGATGGGACGTATCATGGTGGAACTTCCGGGTATCAAAGAGCCAGAGCGTGTAAGAAAATTACTACAAGGCTCTGCTAATCTGGAGTTTTGGGAAACATACAACGCAAAGGATGTTGCACCTTATCTGCAAGCTGCCGATAACAAACTGCGCAGCATTTTAGCTAATGAAGCACCGGCTGACAGTGTAGCCGTTGACAGCACTGCTGCTCCGGTTGTGGCACAAGCTACCAGCACTGCCGATAGTCTTGCTGCAGCATTGAAAGGTGAAAGCAAAACACAATCTGTCGATCTTGCACAAATCAAGAAAGAACATCCGTTGCTGGCTGTTCTGCAAATTAACTCCAGCGGACAAGGCCCCGTTGTAGCTTATGCTAATTATAAGGATACAGCTGATATCAACAGATATCTTTCTATGAAAGAAATCCAGTCTGAACTTCCGAAAGATCTCCGTCTGAAATGGGGTGTCTCTGCTTATGAATACGATCCTAAAGGACAGACTTTCGAACTTTACGCTATTCGTTCAACCGAACGTAACGGACGTGCTCCGTTGGAAGGTGACGTTGTGGTAAGCGCTAAAGACGAATACGATCAATTTGGTAAACCTGCTGTAAGTATGTCTATGAACACAGACGGTTCACGTCGCTGGGCTCAGTTGACTAAGCAAAACATTGGTAAGAGCATCGCTATCGTATTGGATGGTTATGTATATTCTGCACCGAATGTAAATACTGAAATTACAGGTGGTAACTCACAAATTACCGGTCACTTCACTCCTGAGCAAGCAAAAGACTTAGCGAACGTATTGAAGTCAGGTAAGATGCCGGCTCCTGCACGTATCGTTCAGGAAGATATCGTAGGTCCGTCTTTGGGACAAGCTTCTATCAACGCCGGTGTATTCTCATTCATCGTTGCATTGATTCTGTTGATGGTTTATATGTGCACTATGTACGGTTTCATCCCGGGTATGGTTGCCAATGGTGCACTGGTATTGAACATGTTCTTTACATTGGGTATCCTCTCATCCTTCCAGGCGGCCTTGACAATGTCCGGTATTGCCGGTATGGTGTTGGCACTGGGTATGGCCGTGGATGCTAACGTATTGATTTACGAACGTACTAAAGAAGAATTGCGTGCAGGCAAGGGTGTGAAAAAGGCTCTTGCAGACGGTTATTCAAATGCATTCTCAGCTATCTTCGACTCTAACTTAACTTCTATTATTACAGGTGTAATCCTGTTCAACTTCGGTACAGGTCCTATCCGTGGTTTCGCCACGACTTTGATTATCGGTATCTTGATTTCATTCTTTACCGCTGTGTTTATGACACGTTTGGTTTATGAGTACTTCATGAATAAAGATAAATGGTTGAACCTGACCTTCTCTTCTAAGATCTCCAAGAACTTGATGGCGAATGTACATTTTGACTTCATGGGTGGCAACAAGAAGTGGTTGACAATTACAGGTGTTATTCTTGTAATCTGTATCGGTTCACTCTTTGTACGCGGCCTAAGCCAAAGTATCGACTTCACAGGTGGACGTAACTTCAAGGTACAATTTGAGAATGCGGTAGAACCAGAACAAGTACGCGAGTTAATCTCCAGTAAATTTGGTGACGCTAACGTTAGTGTAATCGCTATCGGTACAGATAAGAAAACTGTACGTATCAGTACAAACTATCGTATTGAAGAAGACGGTAACAATGTTGACTCTGAAATAGAAGCATATCTCTATGAGACATTGAAGCCCGTATTAACGCAAAACATTACTCTGGAAACATTTATCGATCGTGAAAACCATACTGGTGGTAGTATCGTCAGCTCACAGAAAGTAGGTCCGAGTATTGCAGATGATATCAAGACTTCGGCTATGTGGTCTGTAGTGCTTGCTTTGATTGCTATTGGTCTGTACATCTTGATTCGTTTCCGTAACATTGCATATAGTGTAGGTTCTGTAGCTGCACTGACAAGTGATACATTGATGATCCTGGGTGCTTATTCTCTCTGCTGGGGCTGGATGCCATTCTCACTGGAAATTGACCAAACATTCATCGGTGCTATTCTGACAGCTATCGGTTACTCTATCAATGACAAGGTGGTAATCTTCGACCGTGTACGTGAGTTCTTCGGCTTGTATCCGAAACGTGACAGAAAACAACTGTTCAACGACTCATTGAATACAACTCTGGCACGTACTATCAATACTTCATTGAGTACATTGATTGTGTTGCTGTGTATCTTCATCCTTGGTGGTGATTCTATCCGCAGCTTCGCATTCGCAATGATTCTCGGTGTTGTAATTGGTACATTGTCTTCTTTGTTCGTTGCATCTCCTATCGCATACATGATGTTGAAGAACAAAAAAATAGCTGAACCGGCTGCTGAAGTAGCTAAATAAGGACTATACAAGTTAACGATAAAAAAGGGAAGTCGATTCGTTCGACTTCCCTTTTTGTTTTGTAGTCCCGAGGGGAATCGAACCCCTATCTAAAGTTTAGGAAACTTCTATTCTATCCGTTGAACTACAGGACCAGCAACATTTGCGGTTGCAAAGATAAGGCATTCTCTCGATTTTACAAGGCCGGACAGATCTTTTATCGAGAAGTCAAGAAAATACAGTCAACACAAGATTTTATCAAAGTGTAAAGTCAAATCTGCTTCATGCCGCATTTATTTAGGCAATACATCTTACATTTAGTCAATACACACATTACTAAAACAAATGATAATATGCAACTTTTATACCTCCAAGTCAGACACATAGTCAGAGTTTTGTTCACTCCAAATATCAAAAAACACTCATTTCTCAATTCTTTTAGTACACAATCACAGATTAACTCGAAAAGATTTTGCCAAGTCGCATAACTTTCCGACATTTGCAAACGCGCCTATAAAAAGCGTAGTACTTTTTGTAAGTACCCCAACCAACATGAGAACAGATTTTAAGTGATCCTATAAATTAATCATAGTAATACGAAATTATGGCAAACGACATGATGGTAAAAGAACTGGATCAAGTGGTAGTCCGCTTTTCCGGAGACTCCGGCGATGGTATGCAGCTCGCCGGCAACATCTTTTCAACAGTATCGGCTACGGTGGGAAATGACATCAGTACTTTCCCCGACTATCCCGCAGATATCCGCGCACCGCAAGGCTCTCTGACCGGCGTATCAGGTTTCCAGGTACACATCGGCGCCAGCAAAGTATTCACCCCGGGTGATAAATGCGACGTATTGGTAGCTATGAATGCTGCCGCATTGAAAACACAGTACAAGTTTGCTAAGTCTACTGCTTGCATCATTATCGACACAGACTGTTTCCAAGCTTCCGATTTACAGAAAGCCGCTTTCAAGACTGACAATCCTATCGAAGAAATGGGTATCAAGCAAGATGTTATTGCTGCTCCTATTTCTCAAATGGTGAAAGACTGTCTGGCAGAAACAGGTATGGACAACAAAACAATGCTGAAATGCCGCAACATGTTCGCTCTCGGCCTGGTATGCTGGTTGTTCAATCGTGATCTGAAGATTGCAGAAGATTTCCTTAGAGAAAAGTTTGCAAAAAAGCCGGAAATAGCAGAAGCCAACATCAAAGTGATTCACGCCGGCTACAACTATGGTCACAATACGCACGCTTCCGTAGCACATACTTATAAAATAGAAAGTAAGATAAAGACGCCCGGAATATACATGGATATCATGGGCAACAAAGCTACAGCCTACGGTTTCATTGCTGCTGCTGAAAAAGCAGGTCTAAAGTTATTCCTCGGGTCTTACCCCATCACTCCGGCTACGGACGTATTACATGAACTCTCCAAACATAAATCCTTAGGTGTCATTACCGTTCAGTGCGAAGATGAGATTTCCGGTTGTGCTACGGCTATCGGTGCTTCTTTTGCAGGTGCATTGGCTGTGACTACCACTTCCGGTCCGGGTATCTGCCTGAAATCAGAGGCTATGAACCTGGCAGTGATTACAGAACTTCCTCTGGTTGTTCTGGACGTACAGCGCGGTGGCCCTTCCACAGGTTTGCCGACTAAATCGGAACAAACGGACTTGTTGCAGGCTTTATTTGGCCGTAACGGTGAGAGCCCAATGCCGGTTATTGCTGCAACCTCACCGACAAACTGCTTCGATGCAGCCTATGCAGCTTGTAAGATGGCTTTGGAACACATGACTCCGGTGGTTCTGTTGACAGACGGTTTCGTAGCCAACGGTTCCGGTGCATGGAAGCTGCCGAATCTGGATACATATCCTGAAATCAAACCTCAGTATGTTACTCCTGAAATGAAGGATAACTATACTCCCTATAAACGCAATCCTGAAAACCAAGTACGTTACTGGGCTGTTCCGGGACAAGAAGGCTATACTCATATTCTCGGTGGTCTGGAAAAAGACAGCAACACTGGTGCTATCTCTACCGATCCTGAAAACCACAATCTGATGTGCCACCTACGTGCAGAAAAAGTTGCAAAGATTGCTGTACCTGATGTAGAAGTACAAGGCTGTGCAGATGATGCAGACCTGCTGATTGTAGGTTTTGGCGGTACTTACGGACATTTGTATTCTGCTATGGAAGAGATGAACAAAGTCGGACAAAAAGTAGCTTTAGCTCACTTCTCTTATATCAATCCGCTGCCTAAAAATACGGCTGAGGTATTGAAGAAATACAAGAAAGTGGTAGTTGCCGAACAGAACTTGGGACAATTTGCCGGTTATCTCCGTATGAAGGTAGATAATTTCACTCCGTATCAATTCAATGAAGTCAAGGGACAGCCGTTCGTAGTAAGCGAATTGGTGGCTGCCTTCACCGAGATTTTAAATAAATAATAACCCCGTAAAGTATCGAAAGACATGAGCGAATATACAGCTAAAGATTTCAAAAAAGGACAGCCTCGTTGGTGTCCGGGTTGCGGTGACCACTTCTTCTTGAATTCACTGCACAAAGCGTTGGCAGAAATCGGTGTTAAGCCTTGGGAAACTGCCGTTATTTCGGGTATCGGTTGCTCCAGCCGTCTACCTTATTATATGAATACGTATGCGATGCAGACTATCCACGGACGTGCTGCCGCCATCTCTACCGGATGTAAAGTAACCAATCCTAACCTGAGCGTTTGGCAGGTTTCAGGTGATGGTGACGGTCTGGCTATCGGTGGTAACCACTTTATCCATGCTATCCGTCGCAATATAGATATCAACATTCTGTTGCTGAACAACCGCATCTACGGTCTGACAAAAGGACAATATTCTCCGACTTCTCCCCGTGGCTTCGTCAGCAAATCCTCTCCTTATGGTACGGTAGAAGATCCGTTCCACCCAGCTGAACTCTGCTTTGGTGCCCGTGGACGTTTCTTTGCACGTTGTGTAGCTACGGATGGTCCCGGCACAGGAGAAGTTCTGAAGGCTGCTGCTAATCATAAAGGAACTGCTGTGTGTGAGATTTTGCAACACTGCGTTATCTTCAATGACGGAACCTACGACTCTGTATACAACAAAGACGGACGTGCCAAGAATGCCATCTACCTGGAACACGGTAAGCCAATGCTTTTCGGTGAGAACAAAGAGTTTGGCTTGATGCAGGAAGGCTTCGGACTGAAAGTTGTGAAGTTAGGCGAGAACGGTATCACAGAAAAGGATATCCTCGTTCATGATGCACACTGCATGGATAATACATTGCAACTGAAATTGGCTCTGATGGAAGGTCCTGACTTCCCGGTTGCTCTCGGTGTAATCCGTGACGTGGAAGCTCCGACTTATGACGATGCTGTAATGGAACAGATTGAAGAAGTATCGGCAAAGAAGAAGTACCATAACTTCAAGGAACTGTTGATGACGAATGATATTTGGGAAGTAAAGTAAGCGAATACACTATTCCTTTTCGACAAAAGCCTCATTACCGCTACTATTATATAGTACGGTAATGAGGCTTTTTGGGAATAATGCAAATGGTAACTTTGTTCACTCCACACGGTAACTCCATTTACATGCCAAGGTAAAGACCGTTACACGCCAAGGTAAAGGTCGTTACAATAAGGGGTAAAGGCCGTTACATACGGCGGTAAATTCTTTTACATCTTATGATAAGCATTCGGTAAATACTATTAGCTGATTATCAACAAACTAACAAGAAAGTCATCAGCAACCTTTGATTCACATCTTTTCCGCAAAGAATCAATTCCGTCAACAGATAATCCCAAATATCATATACAATTTTGGGATTTAAACTTTAAAAGCCTATATTTGCCCTAAAATAAAGCAAGATGAAAACAAAACACTTATTCTGGATATTCCTGTTAATATCCGTAATCAGCTTCACGAGCTGTGATGACGACAAATCAGAGAACAACACTCCAACACCGTTCCGGATTGATAAGCAATCTTACGAAGTCATGCAGGGTGGATACGTTCATATATATATCAATAATGGCAGCGGTAAGATAGATTTCTCGATAGGAAACCCTCAGATAATTAGCGCCAGCTATCAGGAAGGCACATCCGACAATAGCTGTTTAGGAATCATCCGTATAGAGGGGAAACAAAAAGGAGAAACAAAAATCACCCTTACAGACCCGGTAACACATGAAACGGAAATCCTGCAAGTGAAAGTAATTGACCGCTATCTGGTATATGCCATAGAAGAGAGCAATCATCCCGCACTAAAATCGGGAATCGTGATGTATTTAGTCAATAATGAAAAGCGAGAGTGCTATTTCTTCCCTTACGCTGATTCAAAGCACAAAGTTTCGGATCACCTCATTGCCAAAGGTACCTACAGCTTCTCGTCAAAAACAGAACATGCCACGGAAGTTTCATCTTCTACTGATGCCATACCTTATCTCACATTGAGCTATCCGGCCGATGCAAAAGGAAACTTTACAGATGCAACAATTCCGCCCACACCGCATGATTTCAAGTTTGAAATGGAAAACGGTACCACGAGCTATGTCGTACTTAACCTTATACAACGCTATCTGGATGTAGATTGGAAAGAACTTACCCCCAAAGACGCTTCTACAAGAAGTGACATTATCATAAATCCTCTTTTGACAATGACGGTGGATGATACCGACTATTCCATCACTGGGACATTCAACACCATTCCGGCAATTCCGGAAGGAATATTGGAATAGCTGCGCCCTCAAAGATTTTTCTGCCCTTTCTCTTTGATAATAAAAGAATTAGTGTATATTTGCATCAGGCATACATTAACCTTTAACATCACTGTACTATGGGTAGAAGATTAATCTTTGACCGGTTTTCGCAGCAAGCTCTCCAGACCTTGCACCGGTATCGTGCCGTAATGTTCAGTCCCACCCTTTATTCATGTTTTTAGTTCGCGAGTGATATTTATTTTCAGTCATTTACTAAACATGAATAGATTATGGATAATAGACCTACCATAGCCGAGGTACAAGAATGGGTACTGAAGCTACACAACACGTGTGAGCAAACCATCACAAACGAAGAGCGCAAGGAACAGCATAAATATGCCGTCATGGTGCAACGCCCGCAGGACAAGAAGTTCCTGGTGAAAATGCTGGATGAATCTTCGCAGATACGTGATCGCAAAAAACTTGCCGCCCGAATTAAGACTCTGATAGACCGCTATGGAGTACCTGAATTCCTGAATAAGCGGGATACTTTCCTCTTTAAAATGTACCAAGCCTTCGGACATCATTTCGATTTCATTGCCATACCTATTATAAAGAAACGCTTACGCATGGATACATCTAAAGTTATCCTTGATGAAGCGCGTCCCAAGTTAACCCGACACCTGTCCGAACGTGCACAACAAAAGGTTGGACAAAATGTAAACCTACTGGGTGAAGTCGTTTTAGGCAATGGGGAAGCAGATCACCGTTACCATCATTACCTGGAAGCATTGGAAGCTCCGGATATTAACTATATCTCCGTAAAGATATCCGGCATCTACGCCCAGACGCATGCCTTGAATTATGAAGAGAGTTTCCCGGAACTGGTGAAACGCATGTCCGCTCTTTACCAAAAAGCAATAGACTTCCCGCATACAGATGAAAACGGAGTGAAACGTGCGAAGTTTGTCAATCTGGATATGGAAGAATATAAAGATTCACACTTTACTTTACGCCTGTTTAAAACTGTACTAAGCAAACCGGAATTCAAAAACTATTCAGCCGGCATCGTTATACAAGCTTATCTGCCCGATGCTTATGATTTCCAGACGGAATTACTGGAATTTGCAAAGGCACGCGTGGCAAAGGGAGGTGCACCACTCAAAATGCGCCTTGTAAAAGGTTGCAATCTGGAAATGGAAACCGTGATTTCTTCCTTGCGCGGCTGGCCCACCCCCATACTTTCCACAAAAACGGAAGTAGATGCAAACTACCTGCATATTCTGGAACGCGCCCTGCTGCCCGAAAATGCAAAAGCGTTGCACATCGGAGTGGCTTCGCATAACCTGTTCACAATAGCCTACGCTTATCTGTTGAGCCAGAAAAACAACAGTTCAGAGTATATGACATTTGAGATGTTGGAAGGTATGGCCGACCATGTATGGCGTGCACAGTCGCAACTGGGTAATCACATCATACTATATGCACCGGTAGTGAAAGATGAACACTTCCTGAATGCAGTCTCTTATCTGGTGCGCCGCATGGACGAAAATACAGCTCCGGATAACTTCCTCACTCATTCATTCAATCTGAAACCGGGAACTGACACCTGGAATTTCCTGCAAAAACAGTTTGAAGAAGCATATCACAAGAAAGATAGCGTTTCTCATATTCCTACGCGCACGCAGAACAGGCTTTTACCGTATTCTCCCGTCCCCCCATCCGACGTGATGAAAAACGAACCGGATACGGATTTTGATCTGCCTCAAAACCAGGAATGGGTACGAAAGATCTTTGCCAAATGGAAAAAGTCTTCCGCCGATACTCCGGAAATCATTCCTCTGCAAATAGGAACCGAAAACATCGTCTGTGAAAAACGCCATAAGTACATGGACCGCTGCCAGAATGATGAAGTATGTATTTGCGAAATGTCGCAAGCCAATACGGAACAAATAAAGCAAATCATCGGCATTGCAGAGAAAGATCCCGCAGGTTGGCGAAACACTACCTTAGAGGAACGTCATAGAATCATGTTCGAAGCAGCCAATCGCCTGGGTGATATGCGCGGAGACCTGATAGGCAGCATGTGTGCTGTAACAGGTAAAACAGTGGTAGAAGGCGATGTGGAGGTATCCGAAGGTATCGACTACGCCCGCTTCTATACCGCAACAATGAAAAAGTTCGCCGCACAGCATGATGTGGACATCACCTCCAAAGGAACGATCCTCGTCATTTCGCCGTGGAACTTCCCATGTGCCATTCCTATCGGCGGCATTGTAGCCGGATTGGCCGGTGGCAATACCGTGATACTGAAACCCGCAACAGTAGCTGCTCCTGTAGCATGGCTATTTGCCAAGGCTTTCTGGGATGCAGGAGTGCCCAAAGAAGCATTGCAAGTCATTATCACCGACCGTGAAGCACTGAAAGAGTTGACCACAGCTCCGGCTATCAAGCATATCATCCTGACAGGAGGTACGGATACGGCCCAAAGCATTGCACGTACCAACCCGTCTACCCCACTTTCTGCCGAAACCGGTGGAAAAAATGCTATTATCCTTACAGCCTCGGGCGACCGTGATCATGCCATTATGAATATCGTTGCTTCTGCTTTCGGAAATGCGGGGCAAAAGTGCTCAGCATGTTCCCTACTGCTTGTAGAACGCTCTGTATACGAAGACAAGAACTTCCAGGATAAGCTGAAGGATGCCGCCACCAGTATGAAAGTAGGCAGTGTATGGGAAGCCGGTAACGTAGTAGGCCCCATGATTACCAACCGGAACGACAAGTTACTGCAAGCCCTTACACTGGAACCCGGCGAGTCCTGGCTGGTTCCACCTAAGTTTATTGACGAAAAGCAATACATCCTCGCCCCTACGGTGAAATGGGGAGTAAAACCGGACAGTTATTCATTCCGCACAGAATTGTTCGGTCCCATGTTAAGTGTGGCTTGTATTGACAATCTTCAACAGGGAATAGAGTTGGTGAACAGCCTGGACTACGGTTTGACTTCCGGTCTGCAAAGCCTGGATGAAAACGAACAAAAACTCTGGAAGGACTCCATTCTGGCAGGTAATCTTTATATCAATCGTGGTATCACAGGTGCTATTGTCAACCGCCAACCTTTCGGTGGGATGAAACTGTCTGCTTTCGGTGGTGGTGTAAAAGCAGGCGGACCGAACTATTGCGCCTGCCTTGTGAAGATTACCGACAAACCGGAAAGTAATACGGATTATAAGCAAAGTTATCCTCATGCTTATGAAGAAGAATTTGCGCATGCACGGGATATCAATAAGTTATATGGCGAACAGAATGCATTCCGTTATCTGCCATTAAAGAATATGGTGCTCCGCCTTTTCCCGGGAGATAGTAACGAAGAAGCGGAAATGATTGCACTTGCTGCAAAGCTCTGCCACACACCACTGACTATCAGCTTTGACCCGAATGATGATCGCACGACTGCATTATCATCTACCGGTTGTACACTAAAGAAAGAAACATTGGATGAATTCCTCAAAACAATGAGGACCTATGAACGCATCCGCACTTGTGGCGCTGATATTCCGATGGAAATGTATGAAGAGGCGGCTCGTAGAAACAAATACATTGCCACGGCAAAACCTGTGAAAAATGGACGTGTAGAGTTGATACATTATATTAAAGAGCAAAGCATCTCCTTCGAATACCATCGATATGGCAGCATTCTGGATGTGCCTCCCGTAGAATAACAATTAAAAAGACGTGGTCCGGCTTGCCTGTCGAAAAGCGGACAGGTCAGGCCACGCTCATTCCTCGTTCTCCACCGGCAATGGCAAAGAAACTGTAAATTCGCTATATTTTCCTTCCACACTCTCCACACTGACGTATCCTCCATGTTCACGAGCCACATTCATCACATAGTTCAGCCCCAAGCCGAAGCCGGATACTTTCTTCTTCGCATCCTCATTCCGGGTAATTACGCGTTCAAACTTATCAAATACAATCCGTTGAGCCGCAAGCGGAATACCGATTCCATTATCCCGCACCTTGATCTGAGTATACTGCCCGGAAAGGCAGGAAGTAATCTGTATATCTATCGTATCCTTAGAGTATTTCACAGCATTGTCTATCAGGTTACTTAAAGCCTCTTTCAGATATTCTTCATCAGCACAGACTCCCTCTTCCTGTAAATCCACCTGAAATGTAATAGGCTTTTCTGCCTTAGCAGTGAACGTGTGTACCAACTCATCCACCATAGGATGAAGTTGAATCCAGTTCTTGTCCAGCAATAATTGTCCATGTTCCAACTTAGAGATAGTCAGTACTTTATTGGCAAGTGCAAGCAAATGCTGAGCCTCCGCCTCCAGTATGTCGAAATGTTTTTCTTTCTTCTCAGGTTTATCATCTACTTTTCCACTACGAAGCACTTTGAGGCCAATCAGAATGGAACTGATCGGATTCTTCATGTCATGAACCATAGCATAAGAGAAATCCTCACGCATTCGTGCCAGTTCGTCTTGCCGACGAATAATATCCACCTGCTTACGTATGGCAAATAATAGAAGTCCTAAAGCCACTATGGTTCCGAAGAACATATAAAGCAGCTTGCCGATGAACCCCGCACGAAGATTCTGGATGTAAGCATGTACTCCTTGAGTATCATTCACAGGGCACACGAAAGTATAGTGCTGTTCCAATAGCTTCCGATAATCAGAAAAATACCGTAAATCCTGTTTCAATACGATGGAATCACTGTGTAAAGATACTGTATCCAAACGGAACTTGATCCGCTTCAAATTCACTTCATCCAGTTCATGACGGAAAAAGGTAGCCAAATCCTTAGTTCGTCCGGCTTCAAATGCATCCGTCGCACGGCCGTAAGCTTCGTGAATATTACGTATCACTTGCTGCCGGTTCAGTCCGAAACTTCGTCCCACCCAATTTCCAAGTAAGTACAGAACAGCAGCAGTTGCAGTTATTGTAAGGAGTATATAATACGACTTTTTCATCAAGCATTCTATATTTCAGGCAAATATAGATAAACTTTTCTTTTCATCTTAACATAAAGATAACATTCTGATAACCTAAATTAATTTCATACTCTTGTTATCTTTGCAGCGTAGAAATCAGTAAAAAGAAATTATGGAAAAAAAAGAAGCAAATAAGGAACCATTCAATCGCCCGGATGGAGTGGAAGTGAAACTCACGGCAAAGTCTATCAACATAAAAGGATTTCTGTTTTTTTTCATTCTGTTCCTGACAGGCAGCTATCTGTTTGTTTATGTATGGGATGAACCTTCATCCTATAGTGCCGGTCGTTTATTGGGTACCGCTGTAAAAGGAATCAGTAGTCCCCAAGTTATGCTTTGCATATTTTTACTCCTCGTGTTTTATATACTAATCCAGGCAGGGATTCTTTACTGGTTTAGCGGAAAGGACAAAAAGCTCCTACACTGGCATTTTGACTGGACTGGAGTAGGATTTTCTCTGACTCGTCCTATTCCATTGAAGTTCTATCGGGTATCCTTATTATTACCGGGCATCTTATTGGGAATGATGCCTGCAATCCATGGATTCTGTACAGGAGAAGCCAACATATTCTTTTTGGGATTATTCGGTATTCTGGGTGGTACGGGAGATTTTCTTTTTTGGTACAGCCTTCGTGCCTTTGATGATGAAGACCTGCTACTGGCCGGCAAAAAAGCTTTTCAGGCCACTATGATAAAGCGCAATTACGGAAAGAATGACTAAAATTCTTCTCCCAATGTATAACAAAAAAGTTCCCTCATACCCAAAAGAGTAGAGAGAACTTTTAATTGTTGGAGAGAAAGACTTATTCAACCTCCATTGTCAATCTATTAACATTTTTATTTAAGGACTTTAATCATTTGTTCTCCACTGGCAAGTACACCTCGTACAACATATACTCCAGCCGGCAAGTCCGACATATCTACAAACTCAACATTCATAACTTGCTTTATCAGAGTACCACTAACAGAGTAGATATAAGCAGTTCCCACCTCTGGTAATACTACTTTCTGAAGTTGGCTGTCATAATATGCTTTCGCACTGCCATCTTCTACTTTATCAATACCTGTCGGTACACCTACAATTACAGCATTAGATGCAGCCGTTTCTACACCGCCAACTACCGCAGTTACTGTATATGAGCCGTCTGCTGCATTTTCAACTGTATAATTGGTAGCTTGAATCCCTTCTTTCAAGAGTGTACCGTCAATGTAAAGATTATAAGTTGTAGCAGGTTCTTCTGCACGGGTAACAGCTTGCTTATCGGCATCCTGCAGAACTGCGGAAATTCGCCAGTTGTAATCTAAATCCTTATTCATAGACTTCAACGTTCTCCAAGTTGTTCCATCAGTAGTAATCAGATTGCCTTTTCCATCTACTGCCGGTCCTTCATCTGTCATATTGGGCTTCACTCCATTAATGTGACTAACATAATATCCTACACAAACTTCATGACCAGCTGGAATTACTACCGGTTTATCCAAACGAACAACATTTTCTCCTGCTACCAGAGTCTTCACATCAACTTCTTGTTCATAAACTAAGTTACGATCATAAAAGACAGCTATGGCAGAAGTCTGCAAATAAACATCACTCAAACTATATTTAATGTGAGTTATATATTTACCTACCTGATCAACCAAATCATCAGCATCATAAGCAATTACAAAGTATCCATATACCCCGCTACTCCTAGTCAATCCAATTGCTTTACTACCGGATGTCTTATCTTGATAGTTCATTTCATTAGCAGCTTCAGGCGATTGCCATGTCAAAGTCAGATTCTTATTCTCCAATGTACCACTCAAACCGTAAGGAGCAGGTGCAAGATTAGGTTGCTTGTATTCAACAGTATAAGTATCAGAAAGAGCAGATTCCCATCCATTTGTATAAACAGCGGATACAGCATATTCATACTTACCGTAGTTCAACGTTGCAGTATACTCCGGATTTTCTGTTTCAGTAGCCAATGAACCGTTGCAATAAACACGGAAGTTCTTTATAGTAGGCTTATTATCAGTTGCACGAGTTGCAACAACACCATTTACTCCAAAGGCTGTTGCCGATTTCAAATCAGAAAATGATCTGCCTGACATACTTTCAAGTGGAACCATTTGATTATTAACAGGTGCTGTCTTCCTAAGTGTAGTCGTAGCAGCCTTTTGTGAACCTTTCAAACGCACCTGTGCTCCTACTACAAAGTTACTATTAAATTCTGCATCGATCCGGCTGTAAGCAACCCAAGTTGTTCCATCCAAACTAAGCATATCGCCTCCTGTTACACGTGGACCGGCATCAGCAGCAATAGGTTCTTTTCCATCAGCAAACAGAGCAAAGTATCCCACATAAATAGAACTTCCTACAGGTACAGCTACCGGCTCATCGAATGCAACACTAAACATTTCACCTGTTTTGATAGAAGTAGCAGTCTTAGAAGCTAAGATTTTCTTATTGGCAGAGCACAGCACAACTTTCAGTTCCTTAACATCATCCGTTAAGTACAGATTAACACCTGTTATCTCATAATCTGCATAAAGAGCCAACTCTTCTTTGGTAAATTGTGCTCCGACATAAAGATCCACATCTTTTCCATCATTGGTCATCCCCCATTTATATTTGGGTTCACCATAATGTTTCAATTCCATAGGCAAATCTGTATATACATCCCATTTCAAAGACAACTTTCCTTTATCAAAATCAGTTTCAGTAAATGTAGGACGTACATATTCAGCCGGCAATTCAACCATAGCTGTAGCAGAAGCAGAAGCCTTTGAAGAAAGGCCATCTACATAATTTGCCACAACTGTATAAGTATATGTACCTGGAGCTAATTCCTCCGTATAAGTTAAACCTGTTATTCCGGATTTGACTTCCACGCCATCACGATATACGGTATAGTCTTTCACTACCGGAGTCTTAATCTCACTCTGAGCTTCCACATCAGCACTTAGCATCCAGTTTGCATTAGCTGCTGCCTCAATATTAGTCCAACTGGGAACTGTAGTATCAAAATCAGGTTTTGCCGTAGAAGTTGAAATAAAACATGCACCGGAAATAGCCGGTCCACTATCCAGCAATCCAGGGAAAAGATCTGCTGCATGAACCACATAATAACCATAAGACAATTCTGCGCTCGGATCAATAACGTACGGAGTTGTTAAAGCTATTTTAGCCCATTTATGCACTTCCAATGCAGCAATTTCTTCAGCTGGTACCTGCTGAGAATATACAATTTTACTATTCTCAAGAATTACCAAACGCATTTCCGTTACTGCGGAATTCAGCATAACATTAATGGCTGTAATTTTATGATCAGCATAAGAAGCCAATTCATCACTGGAAAATGCATTTACTGCCCATATTTTACGCACTGTACCGGAAGTTCCTCCCATGGCCTTGCCTTTTTCCCCATTACTCCAAGTCAATGTTTTATCAGCAAGAATCGGAGATTTCCAATTCAATGTCGCATTCAAGCCATTAACGACAGTTCTTACATCTACTGCAATCGGACGGGCATCCTCTACAGAAGTATTAGTCAATGATAAAGGGAATGACTTTTCTTCCTTGTCACCATAAACAGCCGACACACAGTAGTCATAAGTACCCTTAGGTTCGTCTTTCAACAAGGTAGCTTTTTCCGTCAGCAAAGCTGTATTTACTTTGGTATCGCCACGATATACATTATATCCGTCAGGTTCTCCTGCAGCAGGTATATCAATATGAGCAGATACCAGGAAATTACCTTTCACCACGTTTTTCCAATTCTTTCCATCATACGAATATAAGTCACCCTTGCCCGTAACACCTGGTACGCGGTCCATAATGCCAACAAAAGTAAGATTCGTACCATGAACAAATTTAGCTGCTACAGTCAATTCTACATCGTCACGCACAGTATAAGGTTCGTCCAACTTGATAGTCTGCATTTCTTTCAGTTTCAGATTCTCAAGATTCACCTTCTGTTCACGTACCACTTTATCATTCTCATACAGTAAAAGGCTAACCTCAAGCACTGCACTGTAATTGCAAAATGAGATAGCATCAATTACTGAACCTTTATATTCTTTAAGATCGTTTTTATCAAAACGGTTAGCAATATAAAGAACAGGAATCTCCCCATTCAAGCTTACTCCGCTCACACCGTTATAAGGTGTATCATTATGCCATTGCATTGTTTTAGCCTCGGCTGGACTTTTCCAATTCAATGATACACTTGCAACCTGACTTTCTCCTCTTAAAGTATGAGGAGCCCCCGTCTGCGCCATAGCAAAGTTGTAACCCAACAATGCAGTCAGCAGAAAAAACATTTTAAAAGTAATATTTCCCATAAGCAATCATTTTATTCCCAAAGAGAGAATACTCCTTTGAGATCGTTAAACAATAATAGGCAAAATTAATGGAAGCCCCCATTTCATCGAAAAAAACCGAATAGACAAATGATGTACAAAACCCTTTTTTGTTATCTTTGTAGCATGAAAAATGCGTTTTTAATATATTTATGTATATTCTTATTACAACAATCTGTTTTAGGAAGTAATTCATATCGATGGAAACCTATCGATGCTTCTTTTGACTCTTTAGGAAAGCAACTCGAGCTGGTGGACTATAAGAATAATGAACGAATGCAGTTTTATCCACTTGTCACACGCATGTACCAGATAGCAAATCTAAAAAACAATAGAAACCTGCAAGCGCGTGCCTTATATTGGGATGCCTGGCTGAAATTTGAAACAAATACCGAAGAAACAGAAACCCTTATAGAAGAAGCATTAGAAAAAGTAGATTCCGTTAATTACACTTATGATCACGCCCGTATTTTCTTCGTTAAGGGAATGCTTTTGGCAAAACATAACAAATACCCACAAGCTTATCGCACATTTAAGAGACAAGAAAATTACTTTAAATCCATAGATGATTTATATAGTCTTGGTTATACATATCTCAATATAGGTTCGATTATGAGAAGAATCGGAGAATACCAAGAAGGATATAAATATTATCTGCAAGCCGACGAAATATTCAAGAAAGGTGGATTCATTGATGATGAAATTAAGAATCGACACAATATAGGAATTAGTCAATATCATCTTGGACACCCACAAAAAGGCATAGAGATATTGACTGCTTTACTTGATGAGAAAATAGCGCAAGAAGACCTTCCTTTCAGAACCGATGTGCTGACCTCACTCTATTTTGTTTCACAAACTCTGCCTGATAAAGAAAAGTACGCGCGCGAAGCATATAAAACCGCTCAAAAAATCACAAATAAGACATCACAAACTTATACTCTCATTAATATGGGAGCATTATACATTTATAAGAATGAGAAAGACTCTGCTCTTTTTTATTTTCAAAAAGCACGCCATTCTGCTGAAGCCAACAAGGATGCCTTTTCAGCCATTCACACTTTATATGGCCTTGCAGAAATATATGATAGGAAAAACTTACCCGACAGTGCTTATCAGTACCTAAAACAGTATTTGCAATATAAAGAAGAAACAACCGGATATGCCAAATCAAATGAAATCAATCAGTATGAAATGAAAATGGCAATCGAACAATATGAGAATGAATTGCATGAAGCTTCCGAGCGTATCGAACTCCATAAAAAATTAACTATAGCCAGCTTCTTAATAGGTTTAATGATTTGCTGCATTATTGGTTATATATTCTGGTTGTCACGAAAGAAGGAAAAGATTGCCAAGCAACTGAAAGAAGCAGAAAATCGCGAACTAAACGAACGCCTTCAACGCCAACAATTACAAAATGAAAAATATCATATGGAGTTAGATCTAAAAAACAGGGAATTGACATCCAACTCCATGATCTCTATTGAAAAGAATCGGGTTCTAAAAGGTTTATTAAAACAAATAGAGGAACTGGAAGGTAGTAAAGAACTGTCTACGCCAGGAGGAAGAACACTAAAACAACAAATTAAATCACACTTGGATACAGAAGACGAATGGATGTTTTTCAAACATCATTTTGAAGAAGTACATCCCGATTTCTTTAAGAAATTATGTTCCATTCATCCCAATTTATCGGAAAATGAACTACGTTTATGTGCATATATACGCACTGGTATGGAAACAAAACAAATTGCACAGATGCTTTCCGTTTTACCGGAAACAATAAATACAGGCCGATACAGAATCCGTAAGAAGATGCAACTCGGACAAGATGTTACACTGGAAAACTATCTGCGGGATATCTAATTTCTATTTTATTTGTTTTATTCATTCTGCTTACCACCAATTTCTGAAGATTGGCAGTAAGCAGCTTGATAATATCTATTCTTTTTCGCCGAATGCCAGATCTCCTGCATCCCCCAACCCCGGAACGATATATGAATGTTCGTTTATCTCCGGGTCAATGGCAGCACACCATATTGTAGTCTTGTCTTCAGGGAATGTTTCAGCAATGTGTTCTACCGCCTGACGGCTGGCAATAATGGAAGCGACATGTATCTCTGACGGATGCCCTTTCGTCAGCATAGCCTGATAGCTCAGTTCCATGCTACTACCTGTTGCCAGCATAGGATCCGTAATAATTAACGTCTTTCCGTCAATACGTGGAGAAGCAATATATTCTATATGAATATCAAACTTCAGCGTATCCTTATACTTTCGGTAAGCGGAAACAAAAGCATTCTCCGCACCGTCAAAATAGCTTAGAAAGCCTTGATGGAAAGGTAGTCCCGCACGCAGGATAGTGCTTAATACCAGTTGGTTATCCGGGGTCTGCACGGGCGCTATTCCCAGCGGAGTCTGGATATTCTTCTGAGAATAGGCGAACTCCTTACTCATTTCATACGCCATAATTTCCCCTATGCGTTCAATGTTTCGGCGGAAGCGAAGGCGGTCGCTTTGTACTTGTACATCCCGGATCTCGGCAACATACTGGTTCAGGATGGAATTTGTCTCGGCAAAATTAATAATTTTCATGATGTGATTTGAATTTATATGCGCAAAGTAAACGATTTCTTGCGCAATTTGCAACATTCAGTTTGCAGATATTGTTATGGAGTTATAAAAGATTTCTCATTAAAGAAAAATTTCTCTAATCAGGTGTTTGTTTCGAAAGAAAATACTACTTTTGTACGCGAAAAACAAGGGGCTGTTTGAAATATAACCCAATTCACACCAATTTCCCCCTTGAAAAAGAGAAGGTAAAAAGATATTAGCAAGAGATTAATAAACCAAATACCAAATTTTAAATCATTAAAAGAAATGGCAAATTTAGATTTAAGCAAGTACGGTATCAAAGACGTGAAGGAAATCATCCACAATCCGTCTTATGATGTACTGTTCGCAGAAGAAACCAAACCAGGTTTGGAAGGTTTTGAAAAAGGTCAGGTAACTGAACTGGGTGCTGTAAATGTTATGACAGGTATTTATACCGGTCGTTCTCCTAAAGATAAATTCTTCGTTAAGAATGAAGCCAGTGAAAACACTGTATGGTGGACTTCTGACGAATACAAAAACGACAACAAACCTTGCTCTGAAGAAGCTTGGGCTGACTTGAAAGCTAAGGCTGTAAAGGAATTGAGCGGCAAACGTCTGTTCGTTGTTGATACTTTCTGCGGTGCTAACCCTGCTACTCGCTTGAAAGTACGTTTCATTATGGAGGTTGCTTGGCAAGCTCACTTCGTAACTAACATGTTCATCCGCCCTACAGCTGAAGAACTTGCTAACTACGGTGAACCTGACTTCGTTTCTTTCAACGCTTCTAAAGCTAAGGTTGACAACTACAAGGAACTGGGTCTGAACTCTGAAACAGCTACTGTATTCAACCTGAAGACTAACGAACAAGTTATCCTGAATACTTGGTACGGTGGTGAAATGAAGAAAGGTATGTTCTCTATCATGAACTATCTGAACCCGCTGCGTGGCATCGCTTCTATGCACTGCTCTGCCAACACTAACATGGAAGGTACTGACTCTGCTATCTTCTTCGGTCTGTCTGGTACAGGTAAGACTACCTTGTCCACTGACCCGAAACGTCTGCTGATCGGTGATGACGAACACGGATGGGATGACGAAGGCGTATTCAACTACGAAGGTGGTTGCTACGCTAAAGTTATCAACTTGGATAAAGACAGCGAACCCGATATCTACAATGCTATCAAACGTGACGCTCTGTTGGAAAACGTAACTGTTGCTGCTGATGGTAAGATTGACTTCACTGATAAGAGCGTTACAGAAAACACTCGTGTTTCTTATCCTATCTATCACATCAACAACATCGTTAAGCCGGTATCTAAAGGTCCTCACGCTCACCAGGTAATCTTCCTGTCAGCTGACGCCTTCGGTGTATTGCCTCCGGTATCTATCCTGAACCCGGAACAAGCTCAGTACTACTTCCTGTCTGGTTTCACCGCTAAGTTGGCCGGTACAGAACGTGGTATCACAGAACCGACTCCGACATTCTCTGCTTGCTTCGGTGCTGCTTTCTTGTCATTGCACCCGACTAAATATGCAGAAGAACTGGTTAAGAAGATGAATAAGGTAGGTGCTAAGGCATACTTGGTAAACACTGGCTGGAATGGTAGCGGCAAGCGTATCTCTATCAAAGATACTCGTGGTATCATCGACGCTATCCTTGACGGTTCTATCGACAAGGCTCCTACTAAGGTTATTCCTTTCTTCGATTTCGTCGTTCCGACTGAATTGCCGAACGTTGATCCGAAGATCCTTGATCCTCGCGACACTTACGAATGTGCTTGTCAGTGGGAAGAAAAAGCAAAAGACCTGGCTGGTCGTTTCATCAAGAACTTTGCTAAGTTCACAGGTAACGAAGCTGGTAAAGCACTGGTTGCTGCTGGTCCGAAGCTCTAATCTGAATAAAACCAGTTTAGATATAATATGCGAAAGCGGCTCTTGGTATCAAGAGTCGCTTTTTTGTTTTTATCCGTTTCATTTGTTCTTCATGAATAATTTCCTAATTTTGCGCAACACCATAATATTGGGAATATGACTTATCTGGATACCGACAAGCAAACGCAGGCTGATCTAAGCATTGTAGAAGGAATATACGACGAATATCCTCTCTACTCCTTATTTTCTGCAACAGAGACCAAGAACGGAAAACGTCTGATGTTAGACTGGATTACCTCTCCCTTAAATGACATATCCGCCATACAAAAGAGACAAGAAGCAATTGCCTGGCAGGAATTACCCGGACTTCCCTTAGATGAAGAAGAACTCGACTTCATCGAATATTATTTGGAATACCGCGATCAGATCAGAAGACCTAATATTTTAGTTTCGCTAACTTCAGCATTCGACCGTTTATTAAGACATGATGCTCAACGCTATGTTATTAAACGAGGTGTTACTTTGACTATCCGATTATTAAATCAACTGGAATCATTACGAATAAATCTCCCGGAAAATGCCCCTTTACTTCTGAAAGAACTGGCACAGAGCATTCAATACACGATATATAACAGCGAGCTGAAAGAAGTAGTTGAACTCTATAAAAAAGAAAAATCCCCTTCCAGCTATATCATCGATAAATACGATTATCTGTTCCGCTGTATCCACTTAGAACTGATCAGAGGGCTGCTTTCGCATATCTATATACTGGATGTATGCCGTACTGCACACCGCATAGCAGTCAGCAAAGGTTTCTGCTGTCGCCCGGAGATGACGGAAGTAATGGATTTGTCCATCACCGGCTTTGTACATCCATTTACCGAAGGCGGACGGAATAATGACTGGAAGATGACGAACGGTAATATATGTATTCTTACAGGTTCCAACATGGCTGGCAAATCAACTACTCTCAAAGCCATTACCATCGCTGTATGGCTGGCACACTGCGGATTGCCGGTTCCCGCCCGTTCAATGACCTGCCCTGTATTTGATGGAATCTACACCTCCATCAATCTTCCAGACTCCCTGCGCGATGGCAGGAGTCACTTTATGGCGGAGATTCTGCGGATAAAAGAAGTACTTCAAAAAGCAAAATCCGGTAAACGATGCCTGATAATACTGGATGAAATGTTCCGCGGAACAAATGCACAGGATGCTTTTGAAGCCTCTATTGCCGTGAATGAATTGCTCAGGAAATATCCGCATTGTTTATTCCTCATATCGACTCACATTCTGGAATATGCCAAACATTTCGAGAAAGATAATACATGCTGTTTCTATTATATGGATTCAAAAATTGAGAATGATCAATTCATATGTCCTTACCAACTGCTTGAAGGCATATCTGAAGCACAAGTTGGGTATTGGCTGGTAAGAAAGGAACTGGAAGGTTTAATATAAATAAAGGTTCTTTTTTCCAAGTAACTACTTCATTACTACGCTTTTTTTGTTAGCTTTGCGGAAACCAATATTGAACAAAGCAATATGAAAAGTATCAAATTGATGTTGGCAGGCGTCAGCCTGTTGTTGCTCTGCGGATGCGGTACGCAAGTACAAAAAGAGAATGAAGCCACATGTGGAAATGAAAGTAAAGAGAATGCGGTGATTGAAAACATGATGTCACGCCGCAGTATTCGCAAGTACAAACCGCAAGCGGTAAACCGTGATACTATGCAGATTATACTGAACTGCGGTATCAATGCTCCTAACGGACAAAACAAACAATCCTGGGAAATACGGGTAGTGGATAATCCGGAGTTCATCAACGGTATTACTGAAGTTTACAAAAAGCAAAATCCTAAAGCAACGGAAGATCCTAATTTCAAGAATATGTTCCGCAATGCCTCTACCGTAGTGTTTATTGCCAATGACAAGTCTTATGACCTGTCACAAATAGACTGTGGCCTGCTGGGTGAAAATATGATTCTTTCAGCCTGGTCCATGGGTATAGGTTCCTGTTGCCTGGGCGGACCGACACGATTTATAAACTCCACACCGGAAGCAGCCGAATATCTGAAGAGACTGGATATTCCCGAAGGATATCAATTGCTCTATTGTATCGCATTCGGTTATCCGAATGAAACTCCTGCTGCAAAACCGAGAAATGCAGAAAAGATCAGATTTATAGATTAATCATTTCCTGCAAGTAACGTATAAATGAAAAGGAGTGCCACCATTACAGTGAAGCACTCCTTTTCTATCTATTTACAAACAACTTTAGCTCTTATTCGCACGCTTACGTTCTATCTCGTCCAAAATCACTTTACGCATACGCATCGCCTTTGGCGTAACCTCTACGTACTCATCTTCCTTGATATATTCCAAAGCCTCTTCCAGTGAGAACTGTACGGGTGGAATCAGACGAACTTTATCATCCGAACCGGAAGCACGCATATTCGTCAACTTCTTGGATTTCGTAACGTTGATTACCAAGTCGTTATCGTGAGAGTGTTCACCTACCACCTGTCCGGCATACACATCTTCCTGCGGGAAGATAAAGAACTTACCACGATCCTGCAATTTATCAATGGCATAAGCAAAAGCCGTTCCTGTTTCCATGGCAATCATGGAGCCGTTGGTACGACGTTCGATATCTCCCTTATGCGGTTGGTATTCTTTAAAACGGTGTGCCATGATAGCTTCACCGGCAGAAGCAGTCAGTACATTCGTACGCAGACCAATGATACCACGTGAAGGCATATTGAATTCCAAGTTCACACGTTCGCCTGCACTTTCCATCTTCACCATCTCGCCCTTACGGCGGGTTACCATATCAATAATCTTGCTGGCATATTCTTCGGGTACATTCACAGTCAGTTCTTCAATCGGCTCACATTTCACACCGTCAATCTCCTTGAAGATAACCTGCGGCTGTCCTACCTGAAGTTCATAACCCTCGCGGCGCATGGTCTCAATCAACACAGAAAGATGAAGTACACCACGACCGGAAACTACCCATTTACCATCTTCCTCACTTTTACGTACGCGTAAGGCAAGGTTCTTATCCAATTCCTTCATCAAGCGGTCATGGATATGACGAGAAGTAACAAACTTACCATCGCGACCAAAGAAAGGAGAGTCGTTGATAGCAAACAGCATACTCATGGTCGGCTCATCAATAGCGATTGGCGGCAATGCTTCCGGATTTTCAAAATCACAAACCGTATCTCCGATCTCAAAGCCTTCGATACCTACCAATGCACAGATATCACCGGAAGAAACTTCCGATACCTTCGCACGTCCCATGCCTTCGAATGTATGCAGTTCCTTAATTTTTGATTTCGCAAAACTTCCGTCACGCTTAGCCAGAGATACATTCATCCCTTCTTTAAGCGTACCACGATGTACACGACCTACGGCAATACGTCCGGTATAAGAAGAATAATCCAGAGAAGTTACAAGCATCTGCGGAGTACCTTCCAACTGCGTGGGAGCCGGTATATTCTCTACAATACAGTCCAGCAATGCGAAGATATTATCAGTAGGAGTCTTCCAGTCCGTACTCATCCAGTTGTTCTTTGCAGAACCGTAGATGACGGGGAAATCCAACTGATCTTCCGTAGCTTCCAAACTGAACATCAGGTCGAACACCATTTCATATACCTCTTCCGGGCGACAGTTCGGTTTATCCACCTTATTCACTACAACGATGGGTTTCAGACCGATCTGCAAAGCTTTCTGCAACACGAAACGTGTCTGAGGCATCGGACCTTCAAAGGCATCCACCAACAGGATACATCCGTCCGCCATGTTCAATACACGTTCCACCTCACCTCCGAAGTCACTGTGTCCCGGAGTATCAATGATATTGATTTTTGTTCCTTTGTAATTGATAGAAACGTTTTTAGAAAGGATCGTTATCCCTCGTTCACGTTCCAAGTCGTTGTTATCCAGCATTAATTCACCTGTGCTCTGGTTGCTGCGGAACAGATTTCCCGCCAAGAGCATCTTATCGACAAGCGTCGTTTTCCCATGGTCAACATGGGCAATGATTGCAATGTTTCTAATATTTTGCATACAATACCTATATATTTGGGTGCAAAGGTACGAATTTTGCATTAGATATAGTTGCAGCAAGAGAAAAATTTCATTGAATACCATTGCAGTATAAAAGATTATCTCTATCTTTGCAGCCTCGTAAAAGAACATTTATATATCAATTTAATTAAAAGTTATGTATTTAGACGCTGCTAAAAAGCAAGAGATCTTTGGCAAGTACGGAAAGTCTAACACTGATACTGGCTCAGCTGAGGCCCAGATAGCTTTGTTTTCATACCGTATTTCCCACCTGACTGAGCACCTTAAGCTCAACAGAAAAGATTATAGTACTGAAAGAGCCTTGACAATGTTGGTAGGAAAACGCCGTGCGTTGCTGAACTACCTGAAGGATCGCGACATCACAAGATATCGTGCCATCGTTAAAGAGCTCGGTCTGCGTAAGTAATCCGTTACTTGCAGCAAAAGCATTAAAAAGGGAAGCCGTCAAAAAGCTTCCCTTTTTTGTTTGCTTACTATCCGTCAGGTAAATATGCCTTCCATGGAAGACATATTTAGTATAAAAGATACACTTTGTAGATATCGGAACCGCCTACGAGTTTTACCGTACGCCCCGACTTCCACCCCAATACATTCCGGAACAAAGCCGTACTTACAATGACTGGTATCCCAATTTCTCCATAGACTTCCCTATCGGAAAGGGAGAAGCCAGCCTCAGCTATACGGTAAAGAATAACCGGCTTTCCTTCTTCCAACTACATAGTTCCATGAGTTATAACAACCGTTTCATTTATGAAGTCGGCAACCCGCTTCTGACGCCCGCAACTTACCACAATCTGCAACTGAGCACTTTATACCGCTGGCTGCAATTCAGCATCAGTTACCAATATCCCTTCATGCTGTTCGCCCCCCCAAATTGACATACAGTAAACGGACGCGTCCCGATTCACGCCGACTGTCACTGACCGTCAGCTACCGCATTAATTCCAATAGCAAAGCCTACAAAGGAAAGCATGTATCGGACAAGGACATGGAAAGACTATAAAAGAGATGTCACACAACAACCATATCTTCTATGCAAGACGAATTAAAGATGAAAGTTGTTCCTGCACAGAAATAATTAGTATCATAATCACATATATACGATAACTTCATCACCAAAATGATTCCATTTTTATCATTTCAGCGACAGGCGCCTTTTTCAAAAGGCACAATCCAGAATATTTTATGAATAGATAAAGAATAAGGATACACCATATCTGCATATTCTTTCACTTATCTATACTTCTTATGCAGAAAAGAGTTGCTTCTTGTGGGTGAAAGACTTGCTTCTTACAGGTGAAAGACTTGCTTCTTACGAGTGAAAGACTTGCTTCTTACAAGCAACGCACTTATTTGCGTCAGATTCCGCACCTATAAGTGCATATTTCAAAGGACATTTCAATCTAAATAAAATGTAAGTATTTCGATATCAATCTAATAATCTGACTCTTGCTGATTTTAATTTGAATGCTTTTGTATTTATGAGTTACCGGACGAATATAAGGCATTCTCAGCAGATAAAAAATACAAAATGTCAAAAAGATAATAAGGTAAGGGCTCGTCGACATATAGTTTAAGTACACGTAAGGCAGGTATTATTGAACCTATAATATTTCAGTAATAACTTACTATCTCCTCTCCCTAAAAATACGCATAGATTTGCACTACATAATTCTAAAAAGTACAAACATGAATTCTAAAATCTTTTCTTTTATCTTATGTTTATTCTGCTCTTCCTGTCTGACCTACCCTCTTCGTGCACAATCATTGAAAGGAAGAATCATTGACGAGAACCAAGATGCCTTATCCTATATCAATGTTGCAGTATATCAAACTAAAGACTCCGCTCTGATTGCCGGAGCCATAAGTGATGAACACGGAATCTTCCACATTAACGACATTCCACAAGGCAACTACAGACTCAGAATCTCAGCTGTAGGATATCAGCCACATCCAATGGAGCTGCAAGTATCTAACAAAAAAAGTATAAACTTAGGAGACATAACACTGAAGCAAGATAATGTCACATTAAACGAAATCATTATCAAAGCCAAGCAGAATCCGTTATCGGTGAACAAAGGAAAATATGTTTTACACGTAAACAAGTCTGAGTTAAAAAAGCAAGCAACAGTATTCGATGTACTCTCATTCCTTCCAGGTGTTTTATCATCTGCCAATGGCATCTCCGTCATCGGAAAAGGTATTCCGCTAATTATATTGAACGGACGTGAAGTGCGCTCACTTTCCGAGCTGGAAGTGTTGCAACCTGATCAGATAAAAGAGGTCAGCGTAGACAATCACCCCTCTGCCGAATACAGTTCACAATGTAACAGTGTCATTCTTATCACAACAATCGGCAAACTAAAGGATTATGTTTCCACTCAGCTTTTCCATACTTCTACATTTGCCCGCAAATACAGTGACAGAGAAGGAGCAAATATAAATATACTGCATGGAAAATGGTCGCATTTCCTTTCTTACCAAATCAAAGATTACCGATCTAAAGACAAAGCAAACAATAGATACGAACTCTATGACCCTGCAACAAACAATCTGATTAGCAATAACAGTTCGGACAATCGCGCTACTGGACACTCAAACATCCACAATCTTATTATGAGTAGCAACTATAAGTTTAATCCCCAAAACACTCTGAATGTTCAATACATATTGGATTTCGACAACAGTCGCAATTATGCAAATACGGATGAAGCTACATCACTGAACAAAGAAACTATTGCCCATACCACTGACCAAAGTATAAAGAATAAAAGCCAGTTACACAATATCGAAGCAATGTTTATTCACAAAGGTACACAAGGAGAATCTCTTTCATTGACCGGCGGATATATTTACTCCAAAGACGATCTCAGTAATCTTGTAAATACGGATAAGATAGAACTAAACCAGATTGGCGGAAACAACGATTACCATGTAACAACCCTGGAAGCCAACTATACGAGAAACATATTCTCTGATTATGAACTGCAAATAGGCGGAAAGTTTGTCAGTACCCGCAATTCCGGCAGTTCGGAATCATATAATCCGTCCGATGGTAATTTCTTCTACAAGAACAAGACCTTGCTGAAAGACGGTATGCTTGCCGGCTATTTAACACTCAGCCATCAGTTCAACAAACTCTATGTATCAGCAGGTATACGTGGCGAATATATCAATTCCGATTATAATCAGGACGGAGAAGAGTTGTACAGCAAAAAAAGATTCACTTTATACCCGACAATAGAATGTGAATATACAATCAATCCCAATCTTATTATAACAGGCGGATACGAGAATAAAAGCAGCCGCCCAAGTTTCAGCCAGTTATCTCCAATTATCCGCTACATCAACGCCATGCTATACGAAAAAGGAAATCCGAAACTAAAGCTGATGAATTCACATAACGCATATTTAGCTCTTATCCTACACCGTAAATTTTCCATTGAAGCGAGTTATACCCACAAAAAGAATCTTTCAATGTATGTATTCCAGACGAATCCACAGGTAGAAGGTAGTCTTGTAAACACTCCGATAAACGTAAACGCATCCTATTATTTATTAACAACCAATTATTCGGATAAATGGGGTATATACCGTTTTTCTTATAATGGTTCTATCATGTATGATGTTACCAAACTTCCCTATCTGGGCAAAGAAAACAGTAATCTATATCCGCACTTCAGTCTGTCCACTGTCAATCAGTTTGATATATACAGACAAACCATGCTCTTTTGCAATTGCAGTCTGTCATCAAAATACCATTCACTCGGTACCCAAATGAAATCCGCCTGTAATCTTACATTAGGAATCATGAAAACATTCTTTAAAGATAACCGATTGCAGATTGTTATTTCCGCTAATGACATTCTGCACAAATCACAAGCCAATTCCACCACCCATATCAACAATGTCTGGTCACAGAAACTTTTAGACCCTGATAGCCAGAGTATAATGGTTTCCATTAAATATAATTTGAATAACTTCAAGAATGTATTCCAGAAGAATAAAGCAAATGCAGAAGAAATCAATAGAATCGTAAACTGATAAAATCAATAAAAGCTTCTTTTTTTCCGCACGGATTGTTGCAACAAGTAAAAGTTTGTTTTATTTTTGCAGTTTAACAATACAATTTATAACCTAATAGGCGAAAAACATTATCAATTATGGATACAAGCAAGATTGTCGGAGAAAAGATTAAGTCGCTCCGTGAAAGCCAGTCAATCAGCATTGAGCAACTGGCCGAACGTTCCGGTTTAGCCGTGGAACAGATTGAACGCATTGAGAAAAACATCGACTTGCCATCACTGGCTCCACTTATCAAAATAGCACGTGTTCTAGGCGTACGACTGGGGACTTTCCTTGACGATCAGGATGAAACCGGTCCGGCTATCTGCCGCAAGACGGAAGCCAAAGACACCATCAGTTTCTCCAACAACGCTATCCAAAGCCGCAAGCACATGGAATACCATTCCCTGTCCAAAGCAAAGGCCGACCGTCACATGGAACCGTTCATCATTGACGTGGCTGCCACGGAAGACAGTGACTTTGTACTCTCCTCACACGAAGGTGAAGAGTTTATTATGGTTATGGAAGGTATTATGGAAATCAGTTATGGCAAAAACACATACTTGCTTGAAGAAGGAGACAGCATCTATTATGACTCCATTGTTCCGCACCACGTACATGCTTACGAAGGCAAAGCGGCAAAAATTCTTGCAGTAATCTATACACCCATTTAGTGATAAATGATTAGTGTCAGGTTAGTGATAAGCGCAATACTTATCACTAACCTGACACTAATTATCCCAGTACTAATCACTTATCACTAAACACCTAATCATTATTTTTCATGTTATACGAAAGAACACTCGGCCAATGGCTGGAGCACTGGGCAGAGACTACGCCCGATAAAGAATATATTGTTTATTCCGACCGTAACCTGCGCTTCACCTGGAGCCAGTTCAACCGCCGGGTAGACGACATGGCGAAAGGACTAATCTCTATTGGCGTAGAACGCGGCACACATGTAGGTATATGGGCTGCCAATGTACCCGACTGGCTTACCCTTCTGTATGCCTGCGCCAAAATCGGTGCCGTTTATGTAACCGTAAACACCAACTACAAACAAGCCGAGCTGGAATACTTGTGCGAAAACTCGGATATGCACACCCTTTGCATTGTGAATGGTGAAAAAGACAGCGACTTCGTGCAAATGACATATACCATGCTGCCGGAATTGAAAAACTGCGAACGTGGACATCTGAAGAGCCAACGTTTCCCACACATGCGCAACGTCGTTTATGTAGGACAAGAGAAACATCGCGGCATGTATAATACATCCGAAATCCTGTTGCTGGGTAATAATGTGGAAGACGAACGTCTGAACAATCTGAAAAACCAGGTAACCTGCCACGATGTGGTAAATATGCAATATACATCAGGTACAACCGGTTTTCCGAAAGGAGTTATGCTCACCCACTATAACATTACCAATAATGGTTATCTGACGGGAGAACACATGAAGTTCACAGCCGATGACAAACTATGTGTCTGTGTACCTCTGTTCCACTGTTTCGGTGTAGTGCTTGCCACAATGAACTGCCTGACGCACGGTTGCACGGAAGTCATGGTAGAGCGCTTCAACCCGCTGGTAGTGCTTGCTTCCATACATAAGGAACGCTGCACGGCTCTGTACGGTGTCCCCACCATGTTCATTGCCGAGCTGCATCATCCCATGTTCGACATGTTCGATATGTCCAGCCTGCGCACCGGCATCATGGCCGGTTCTCTTTGTCCCGTAGAATTAATGAAACAGGTAGAAGAGAAAATGTACATGAAGGTGACCAGTGTATACGGTCTGACTGAAACGTCACCCGGTATGACCGCCTCACGTATTGACGATCCGTTCGATGTACGTTGCAATACCGTAGGGCATGATTTTGAACACACAGAAGTCATGGTGATCGATCCCGAAACCGGAGAAGAATGTCCGGTAGGTGTACAAGGTGAAATGTGTAACCGGGGATATAACAACATGAAGGGGTACTACAAGAATCCGCAAGCTACGGCCGAAGTCATCGATAAGAACGGCTTCCTCCATTCCGGAGACCTCGGAGTAAAAGATGAAAATGGTAACTATCGCATTACAGGACGTATCAAAGATATGATTATTCGTGGTGGTGAGAATATCTACCCGCGTGAAATAGAAGAATTCCTCTATAAACTGGAAGGCGTGAAGGACGTACAAGTTGCCGGCATTCCATCGAAGAAATACGGTGAAGAAGTAGGCGCTTTCATCATCCTAAAAGAAGGAGCAGATATACACGAATCGGATGTACGCGACTTCTGCACAGGCAAGATCTCGCGTTACAAGATACCGAAATATGTATTCTTCATTGACGAATTCCCAATGACGGGAAGTGGTAAGATACAGAAATTCAAGTTGAAAGATGTAGGATTACAACTTTGCAAAGAACAAGGAATTGAGATAATCTAAAGAATTAAATATGACGAAACAGGCTGCAACATAATTGTGCTGCCTGTTTCTTATACTTAATTTCGCAGTTTTCAATTACCCCAGCGGTAGTGTAAAGTAGAACGTCGTTCCTATTCCCACGCCAGAACGTACCCAAATGCGTCCACCCATTCGTTCCACCAACATACGGGAAACAGTCAGCCCCAGCCCGGTGCCTTGTGCAAAATTATTAATCTTGCCGAAACGTTCGAAAATCTTTGCCACCCGGTTAGCAGGAATACCGATACCTGTATCTTTTACATAGAATTGTACAATATTTCCCCGCAACTGATAGCCGAAATGTATTTCCCCTGTAGGAGTAAATTTAACAGCATTGCTCAACAGATTCATCAAAACCTGCATAATACGCATCCTGTCTCCCATCACACACAACTTCTCATCCACATCATCCAGTATCAATGTCACACCTTCGTTCACTTTCAACCGGTGACTCTCATATTCTTCAACACAAGCATGATAAAGACTGACCTTCTCGCGGATAAATTGCAAAGTACCTGATTCCATTTCAGACAAATCCAGAATATCATTAAACAGGCACAACAACAGTTCCGAATTCTTCTCGATAATATTACAATAATCCTCTTTGTCTCCTTCGTGCCCCGGATCAATAACCAATCTTGAAAATCCAACAATCGCATTCAGCGGCGTACGAATTTCATGACTCATATTGGCAAGAAATGCAGACTTCAACCGGTCGGACTCTTCGGCTTTCACACGGGCAGCAGCCAGTTCACGCTGCGCATTCACCCGGCTCGTCACATCCCGGCACATGCACAACAAATATTTATCTCCCAAAGGACATACCAGATTTTCATAATGATGCGTCTCCCCTTCAAACTGCAATGAATGTTCTCCTATACTGGGACAACCGGTACGCACCACTTTCTCCATATTCGCACGGATTTTGCGGTATTCTGATTCCGGTACTATATCTTTCAGATTAGGATGAGACTTATCCTCACCGGACAAGCCTTCCACATGATTGGTATCAGGAGAGGACAGTAGTTCTATATAATCCAGATTATAATCAAAAACGGTCAACATATCAGGGATAGCTTCCAGTATTTCTTTACCATATTGCTTACGGAAACGATCCGAATCTTCATCCTGGCATGGGAGTTCCGGAAGAGAACGACTTTCCAGTTGCCCTTCCAAATTCCGGATTATCTCCAGTAGTTCTTCTTTTGTTTTATCCTTATAGTCCCTCATTTCAAGGTAGATATGTTGCTGAGTGTTATTTTCGGGAAGCAAATATACTATTCTTTTCAATTATATCAACATATATTGCGAGCTTTTATTTAAAAAAAACCAATAGCTTTTGCCCTACTAATCAGAATGTTCTATCTTTGCATCACTTTTTATTTTAAATCATTGATTAATATGTCTAAAGAATTATTCTCTACTCTGCCCTACAAGGTGGCAGACATTACGCTTGCCGACTTCGGTCGCAAGGAAATCGATCTGGCAGAACAAGAAATGCCCGGCCTTATGGCTCTTCGCGAAAAGTATGGAGAAACAAAACCGTTGAAAGGTGCTCGTATCATGGGTTCCCTGCACATGACCATCCAGACGGCGGTACTGATTGAAACCCTCGTGGCACTGGGTGCCGAAGTACGCTGGTGCTCATGTAACATATATTCGACTCAAGACCATGCTGCTGCTGCTATCGCTGCAAGTGGCGTTCCCGTATTTGCCTGGAAAGGTGAAACACTGACTGATTACTGGTGGTGTACGCTTCAGGCGTTGAACTTCCCTGGTGGCAAAGGACCTACGGTAATCGTTGACGATGGTGGTGACGCTACCATGATGATACACGTAGGGTACGAAGCCGAAAGTACCGCTTCTATTCTGGATAAAGAAGTTCATGCAGAAGATGAAATAGAACTGAATGCTATCCTGAAGTGTGTATTGGCTGCAGATCCTACCCGCTGGCATCGTGTAGCTGCCGAAATGCGTGGCGTTTCAGAAGAAACTACGACAGGTGTACACCGTCTGTATCAGATGCAGGAAGAGGGAAAATTGCTGTTCCCGGCATTCAATGTGAATGACTCAGTGACGAAATCTAAATTCGACAATCTTTACGGTTGCCGCGAATCTTTAGCCGATGGTATCAAACGTGCCACAGACGTAATGATTGCCGGTAAAGTAGTAGTGGTTTGCGGTTATGGCGATGTAGGTAAGGGATGTTCACATTCCATGCGTTCATACGGTGCCCGTGTACTGGTTACGGAAGTAGACCCGATCTGCGCCCTGCAAGCTGCAATGGAAGGATTCGAGGTAGTAACTATGGAAGAAGCTTGTACACAAGGCAATATCTTTGTTACTACAACAGGTAATATCGACATCATTCGCATTGATCACATGGAGAAGATGAAAGACCAGGCAATTGTCTGCAACATCGGTCACTTCGACAATGAGATCCAGGTGGATGCTCTTAAGCATTATCCCGGTATCAAATGTGTTAACATCAAGCCGCAGGTAGACCGCTATTATTTCCCCGACGAACACAGCATTATTCTATTAGCCGATGGTCGTTTGGTGAACTTGGGTTGCGCTACCGGGCATCCGTCATTCGTAATGAGCAACTCATTCACCAACCAGACATTGGCTCAGATCGAGTTGTTCAACAAGAAATATGAAACCGGTGTTTACCGCTTGCCTAAGCATCTTGATGAAGAAGTAGCACGTCTGCACCTTGAGAAAATCGGTGTAAAACTGACGAAGCTGACTCCCGAGCAAGCTGCCTATATCGGTGTAACTGTAGACGGACCGTATAAGGCCGAACACTATCGTTATTAACGAAGTTGAGAGTTGAGAGTTGAGAGTTGAGAGTTAGCTGCGCTATAATGCTGCATAGTACTCTCAACTCTCAACTCTCAACTCTCAACTTCATAAAAACTCTGTTTTTATGAAAAAACTCCTCCCTGACCTCCTGGTCATCCTTACGTTTGCAGTACTTTCATTCGCCTACTTCTTTCCGGCGGATATAGAAGACCGCATTCTTTTCCAACATGACACGGCTGCCGGTGCAGGTGCCGGACAAGAAGCGAGCCTGTATCGCCAGGAAACTGGTGAGTATACGCGCTGGACTAACTCCCTATTCGGTGGTATGCCGACTTATCAGATAGCCCCCAGCTACGATTCAACCCAACCGCTGACATGGGTGCAGAAGGTGTACCGACTGTTTTTACCCACATATGTCAACCTGACGTTTATCCTGATGCTGGGCTTCTTCATCCTGCTGCGTGCATTCGGTATACCTACATGGCTGGCAGGGTTAGGCGGATTAATGTGGGCATTCTCGTCCTACTTCTTCATTCTGATATCTGCCGGACACATCTGGAAGTTTATCACACTGGCGTATATACCGCCCACGATAGCAGGTATCGTACTGGCATACCGGGGTAAATATCTGGCAGGAGGCATCGTTACAGCATTGTTCATTGCCCTGCAAATTCTGTCGAACCACGTACAGATGAGTTATTACTTCCTGTTCGTCATCCTCTTCATTGCAGGAGCCTATTTTGAAGATGCATGGCGTAACAAGACCTTGCCACAATTCTTTAAGGCCAGTGGTGTGCTTGTAGTAGCTGCATTGATTGGTGTATCCGTCAATCTGTCGAACCTGTATCACACTTACCAGTACAGCAAGGAAACCATGCGTGGTAAAAGCGAGCTTGTAGAAACCGGCGATGCAGCCAAACAAACCAGTAGTGGGCTGGACCGTGACTACATCACCCAATGGAGTTATGGTATCGGTGAAACCTGGACCTTGTTAGTGCCTAACTTTAAAGGTGGTGCTTCCGTACCTCTCATCTTGAATGAGACAGCCATGGAAAAAGCCAATCCAACCTATTCCGGACTATACCAGCAATTACCCCAATACTTTGGTGACCAGCCGATGACCTCAGGTCCTGTATATGTAGGTGCTTTTGTACTCTTCCTTTTCATCTTGGGTTGTTTTATAGTTAAAGGTCCATTGAAATGGGCATTAGTCGGAGCTACATTCTTCTCCATTGTTCTTTCATGGGGTAAGAACTTCATGCCACTGACTGATTTCTTCATTGACTATATACCTATGTATAGTAAGTTCCGTGCCGTATCGTCCATTCTCGTTATTGCAGAATTTACAATTCCACTACTAGCTATCTTTGCGCTGAAAAAGATTCTGGATGAACCAGAAATACTCAAGAAGAAGATGAAGTTTATAGGTGTCAGCTTGGCACTTACTGCCGGTGTAGCCTTGATATTAGCCATTATTCCCGGAGCTTTCAGTTCGACTTTCATCCCTGCAAAGGAAGCACAAATGCTACAGAATGCGGTCAATCAGCAAATGATTCCTGCAAACGAGTTGTCCGGCATCCTCTCTAATATGGCGGAAATGCGTGCTGCAATGGTTAGTGCCGATGCACTGCGTAGCTTTATTATTATCGTAATTGGTTGTGCATTGTTGTGGCTTTACTATAGCGGGAAATTAAAGAAACCCTATATTATTGCAGGTATTGCCATTCTTTGCGTGGCAGATATGTGGGGAGTTAACAAGCGTTATCTGCACGATGACCAATTCGTTCCACGTTCTACCCAAGTTGATACTTTCAAAAAAACGAAAGCTGACGAAATCATCCTGCAGGATACTGACCCGAACTACCGTGTACTGAATCTCTCCGGAGATGCATTCAACGAAAATAATACTTCCTACTGGCACAAAAGTGTAGGCGGATATCATGCTGCCAAATTGCGTCGTTATCAGGAAATGGTCGAACGGCACATTTATCCTGAAATGCAAGCTACCTATCGAGTTATTGCCACCGCAGGCGGAGAAATGGACAGCGTGGATGCTTCCAAATTTCGTGTCCTGAACATGCTGAATACGAAGTATTTTATCTTCCCTACAGGACAAGGACAGACAGTGCCTATCGAGAACCCATATGCTTACGGCAATGCATGGTTCGTAGAAAAAGTGGAATATGTGGATAATGCAAATCAGGAAATAGATGCATTGAATACTATACTGCCAACGGAAACTGCCGTAGTAGATGCACGCTTCAAAGATATTCTGAAAGGTGTTACCACCGCTCATAAAGACAGTCTTTCCAGCGTGCTTCTGACAAGTTACGAACCGAACCGTCTGGTTTATGAAACAAATAATTCAAAAGATGGTGTAGTCGTATTCTCCGAAATCTATTATCCGGATGGCTGGATAGCTACCATCGACGGAGAACCTGCCGACATTGCCCGTGCAGACTATATCTTGCGCTCCATGTATGTACCTGCCGGAAAGCACACCATTGAAATGCGCTTCGATCCGAATAGCCTGCATGTAACGGAAGGCATCGCTTATGCAGCATTGGCTCTGATGGTGATAGGTATTATGATAATGGTGATTGTATATAGAAAGAGGCTAAGCTCTCCCAAAAGCTAAAGTTTAACAAAATTAATTTCTCTTTATTACAAAATACCCCCTAAAAGTCTGTAGTAAACTTTTAGGGGGTATTTCACATTATATCTGAAGTTATTTATATCTCCTCCTATATTCTTTGGGAGTAATTTCCATCTCTTTATTAAAAGCTTTTGAGAAATGGAATTGATCGTAATACCCTAAACGGAAAGCAATCTCTTTGATCTTTAGATCGGAGAACTGCAAGAACGAACAAGCCCGTTGAATTTTTAATTGGTTATAATATTCCATTGGAGCATAAGAAGTTCTCTCCGAAAACAATGCACTGAAATGAGATGCGGAATAGCCCACATACTGAGCTATATCCTCCAGCGTAATCTTATTCTCCATATTCTCTTTCATAAAAGAAATGCTCTTCTGTACAAAATCCGTTTCTCTCACCTTCTTTATTTCTCTGAACTGATTAATATACTTCAAAGAAGCCAGAAAATGCATCAGGCAAAAGCTAACATATTCCAGGTTTTCAGGACTATATCCCATTTCCAGATTCTGATACATTTCTTCAAATAGTTGAAAGCGATCATTATAACGGCTCTTATCCGACTCCTCCAAAGATATAGTCTTACCTATTATAGAGGAGAACATAGCCACACCCTCGCCACAGAAATGCAGCCAATAGATACTCCAGGGATTCACTTCGTCTGCTCCATATGCATGTTGCTCATTAGCCGGTAATATAAAAGCCTGATTTTTAGTCAGGATGTACTTTTCACCTTTGTAACTAACCCAACCGCAGCCACTCTCACAATATATAAAGACATTCTCGTTAGTTCCCCTTTCCCTTTCCCTGAAATGATGCTCTGCATGAGGATAGTATCCAATGTGACTGACAAATAATTGTTTTGTAATATTATTCTCTCGTTGAAGGTTACGTATATTATAAGGTGTAACGATAGCCTTCTCTCCTTTAAAACCTTCTGCAACCTTTTCCATGGTATTTGATTTTGGTGGTATTTTACATATATATCATAGTATTTTACATGAATCCTTGTTCAGCCAGCATATTCAAGCATTTACAACCATAAATATAATAAGATTATACATTAAATTGATAACAATCTGCATTTTTTTATTAAGTTTTATGGCATACATTTGCCATACAATAAATCGTATATCATGAAAACAAAATCATTTAGCAACAATTTTTACTTATTACTTATTTCACTGGTATCTGCTATGGGAGGGCTGCTCTTCGGATACGATTGGGTAGTCATTGGAGGTGCCAAACCATTCTATGAAATCTTCTTTGCAATTGAGAATTCTCCCGGTATGCAGGGATGGGTTATGGGCAGTGCCATTCTTGGCTGTTTAATAGGGGTAACAATCGCAGGTAGCTTATCTGATAAATATGGGCGCAAACCTTTGATGATAATAGCAGCTATCACTTTTACCGTTTCTGCAATAGGTACAGGAGCAGTCAATGACCTCAATTGGTTTATCTTTTACCGCATATTCGGTGGTATTGGCATCGGCATTGCTTCCAACCTATCACCCATGTATATAGCCGAAGTATCACCCAGCCATGTACGAGGAAAGTTCGTATCAATCAACCAATTGACAATTGTATTAGGTATTCTGGTAGCCCAGTTCGTTAACTGGCTGATCGCTGAACCGGTAGTTTCCGGCGAAAACATGCTGGAAACATGGAATGGACAAATGGGATGGCGCTGGATGTTCTGGGCAGAAGTAGTACCTTCGGCACTCTTCTTCATCCTTATATTCTTCATTCCCGAAAGCCCACGTTGGCTAGCCACAAAATTACAATACGGTAAAGCTGAAAATATTCTGAGCCACATAGGTGGAAAAGAATATGCCAAAAAAGAAATTGAAAGCATTAAAACAGTTATAAGTGCCACTAAAGAGAAGTTAAATATCCGCCTGCTTTTTCAAGGCAAGATACCGGGAATATTGTTAATAGGCATCGTTATTGCAGCCTTCCAGCAATGGTGCGGACTGAACGTAGTGTTCAACTATGCCCAGGAAATCTTTGCAGCTGCAGGTTATGGTGTTTCTGATATCCTATTCAATATCGTAGTAACAGGTGTGACGAATGTAATATTCACCTTTGTAGGCATGTACACTGTAGATAAGCTGGGACGACGCTCCCTCATGTTATTCGGAGCGTCAGGTCTTGCCATCATTTATATCATTATGGGCATATGCTACTATCTCAATATAACCGGAATGGCCGTACTAATTATGGTTGTATTAGCTATAGCATGCTATGCAATGACACTTGCTCCCGTTACATGGGTCGTATTATCTGAGATCTTCCCCAACCGTATCCGTGGTATGGCAATGGCAGTATCCACCTTCTCTCTTTGGGCAGCTTGTTTTGTACTGACATATACATTCCCCTTATTAAATTCCGGATTAGGTGCCTATGGTACTTTCTGGTTATACGGAATTATATGTATTCTCGGATTTGTATTCATTAAAATCAGGCTACCTGAAACAAAAGGAAAATCACTGGAAAGCATTGAGAAAGAATTAACTAGTTAAAAACAACATATCACTTATCGAATTAAATTTCACTTAGGCGATGACAGGAGATCACCGCTTAACTGATTCCTTATTGTCTAAAAAAACAATAAATACCTTATGGAGAAAATTACAGAATATTTAATTAAGCCAACACTTTCAGAAAAAGGAGTTGTAAAAGTTTGGAAAGAAACAATCAAACTTCCGACTTATGAGATCGGAGAGGAAGAAAAAAATCCCATCTTTCTGGAAAAGCGTGTTTATCAAGGAAGTTCAGGAGTAGTTTACCCTTATCCTGTCGTAGAAAAGATATGCGATGAGAAAAAAGAAAAAGACTATCAGGCTTACTTCCTCGAAAACGAATACCTTAAAATTATGATCTTGCCGGAATTGGGAGGGCGAGTACAAATGGCTTATGACAAAGTGAAGAAACGCCACTTTGTCTACTACAACCAAGTCATTAAACCAGCCTTAGTAGGTTTGACCGGCCCCTGGATATCAGGCGGAATTGAATTCAACTGGCCTCAGCATCATCGTCCAAGCACATACTTACCCACCGACTGTATGATTGAAGAAAATGCAGACGGTAGTAAAACGGTCTGGTGCAATGAAGTAGAGCGTATGTTCAATACGAAAGGGATGCAAGGATTTACACTTCATCCGGACAAAGCTTATCTGGAAATTAACGTGAAAGTTTATAACCGAACTCCGTTCCCTCAAACTTTCCTTTGGTGGGCAAACCCTGCCGTTGTTGTGAACGACCACTATCACTCGGTTTTTCCACCCGATGTGCATGCTGTTTTCGATCATGGAAAAAGAGATGTATCCAATTTTCCCATAGCTACAGGCATATATTACAAACAGGACTATTCGGAAGGTGTCGATATTTCCAAATATAAGAATATCCCTGTCCCCACTTCATACATGGCCATAAAGTCACGTTATGACTTTGTAGGTGGCTACGAAGAGCATGTACAGGCAGGACTATTACATGTAGCCGATCATCACCTCTCACCGGGAAAGAAACAATGGACTTGGGGAAATGGTGATTTCGGCATCGCATGGGACAGAAACCTTACCGATGAAGATGGTCCTTACATAGAATTGATGACAGGTGTTTATACAGATAACCAACCTGATTTCACATGGTTACAACCCTATGAGGAAAAGTCATGGAAGCAATACTTCCTGCCATATAGTGAAGTGGGATATGTAAAGAACGCAACCAAAGACTTCATTCTGAACCTGGATGTAGCGAAAAATACGGCCCATATCATCGTATATGCAACCGGCAGACAAGAAAATATCAAAGTAGAATTGAGAGACATAGCAGGAAAAATCCTGTTTGATAAAGTAACCACACTTTCACCGGAAAATATTTTCAAAAGCCAAGTAAGCATAGCGGAACAACTGCCGGAAAATCTGATCCTATCTTTATATGATAATAATGGCAAATTACTTTTAGAATATAAAGCCGATAAACCAGAAATAAAACCGACCCCGGATCCGGCTAAAGCTGCCAAACAGCCTAAAGAGATAGCTTCTATTGAGCAACTCTTCCTGACCGGATTACATTTGGAGCAATACCGCCATGCAACGTATGATCCAATGGCTTACTATATGGAAGCACTGGAAAGAGAACCGGGTGATATACGTTGTAATAATGCCGTAGGCTTACTGAATATGCGCCGGGGCAAATTTGAAGAAGCTGAACAGTACTTCCATACGGCAATAAAGACACTGACAGAGCGCAATCCTAATCCATATGATGGAGAACCTTATTATAACTTAGGATGGAGCCTGAAAATGCAGGGTAAGTATGATGAAGCATATAGTGCCTATTACAAAGCCACCTGGAATGCAGCCTGGAGAGATGCCGGATACTTCGGTGTAGCTCAGATAGACAGTATCAGAAAAGATTGGAATGTCGCTCTGGAACATGTCGATCTGGCCCTTATCCATAATTGGCATAACCATAAAGCACGCCAGTTGAAAGCCTCCATCCTGAGACATTCCGGAGAAACTGAAAAAGCTCTGAAGTTCATCGAAGAGTCATTGACTATTGATAAGTTTAACCTGGGATGCCGGTTTGAGAAATATTTCATTGGGAATAATCTTACTGAGTTACAGGAAATGACAAGTATGCTCAATGGCAGCGTACACAACTATATTGAGTATGCATTTGATTTTGCCTCCGCAGGAATGTATGAAGAAGCATCCCGAATTATGCATATCTACATGGAAGGACGAACTGATATCTATCCTATGGCAGCTTATATGTTAGGATACTTTGCATCAAGATCTGGAAACGAGGAAGTAGCCCGTCAGTGGTATCAGAAAGCACAAAGTCTATCTCCTGATAAGTGCTTCCCCAACAGAATCAATGAAATCAATGTACTGACAGATGCTATGAGAATGAATCCTGCTGATTATAAGGCTCCTTATTATCTGGGTAATTTCTGGTATGCACATCGTCGCTATGAAGAGGCAATCAGCTGCTGGGAGAAATCTGTAGAAATAAACAATCGGTTCCCCACTGCTTTGCGTAACCTTTCACTGGCCTATTACAATAAAAGGAATAAGAAAGAAGAAGCACGCCAACTATTGGAAAAGGCTTTCGAACTGGATAAAACAGATTCCCGCATATTTATGGAACTGGACCAGTTATATAAGAAGATGGGAAGGGAACATGCAGAACGTCTGGCACTCCTGGAAGAACATCTGGAACTGGTGGAACAACGGGACGACTTATGTATCGAACGGATAACGCTCTACAATCTTTTAGGGAATTATGAAAAAGCAAAAGATCTGATATCCAATCGAAAATTCCACCCATGGGAAGGCGGTGAAGGCAAAGTGACAGGACAATACATACTCTGTCGGGTAGAATTAGCTAAAAAGGCGATTAAAGAGAATCGATATTCAGAGGCTCTTGCACTTTTAAAAGAGACAGAATTCTATCCGCATAACTTGGGAGAAGGTAAACTGAGTAATGCTGAAGAAAATGAAGTCGATTATTACAAAGGAATAGCTTATCAGAAGCTGGGTAATGATACTGAGTCAACCAAATATTTAATGAAAGCAACCCAAGGTTCCACAGAACCTCAGCAAGCATTCTACTATAATGACCAGCAACCTGACAAGATATTCTATCAAGGACTTGCCTGGAGAGCATTAGGAGAAGAGAATAAAGCCAGAAGCCGCTTTAACAAGTTAATCGACCACGGTAAAAAGCACCTCTTCGATGACTGTAAAATTGATTATTTCGCAGTATCATTGCCGGAACTTGCCATATGGGAAGACAATCTGAATATCCGTAACAAAATACACTGCTATTACGTAATGGCATTAGGTTACAGCGGATTAGGTCAGAAGGAACTTGCAGAAAAATATTATTCATTGGTAAAAGAGCTTGATATTAACAAGCAAGTTTTCAGGGAGTAGGGCTAATACCGGTAGAGGAGAATCTTTTTTTCTCCTCTACGGTAAGTCCGATAATATCATAAATACTCCAAAAGAGTACATCTAAGTATCTTGAATTATTATGTTAACAATAATCTATAAGCCATGAAACAGAACTATTTACTATTTGTATCAATTATGCTTCTGCTACTAGTAGGATGCAAGGACGATAATGAATCATCGTACCCCGACTCTGCTGCACCTGAAATAGTAGTAAAAAGGAATGAGCTGTATTCGCTTCCCAACCGGAAATTTGTAATCAAGGCAGACCTGAAGGACGATTTAGGGTTGAAAAGTTTGCAAATCAGTATTCCTGAATTCTATCTGGATAAAGAGATCACATTTCCAACAAACGAACTGGTTACAGAATATGAATTAGCTTATGAATTTCTTGCACCTGCCGACACCAAAGGCACAGATACATTCAAAGTCAACTTATTATTGACAGATGTATCAGGCAACAGTGTCACCAAAGAGCTGACACTACACCTTGACGGTGACTTTAATGCACCCAACCTCAGTAACGTAAAACCGACTGATGGAAGTGTTATTTTCCAAAGTGAAGACATGCAGCTTGACATCTCTTTTAATGTAACAGACGTCACCGGAATTGATTCTGTGATAGTCACCGTAGACGATCTTAAAATCAATGAGAAGATCAAAGTCGGTGGTCAGAAAGAATACACCTTTGAAAAGACTTTTGCAATTCCATCTGACTTGAGATCCTATGAAATCATCATTACAACTGTAGATAACTTTGTTGAGCCTAATAAGAAAAGCCAGAGCATCAAATTTAGTGTTGCTGACGGTTTGACCGAAATGTATCTTGCGGATGTACCTGTTAGTACAGATCTTGCAGAAGACATATTTGGAGTGCCGATGTACTATCACAAGAAAAAAGATGGCATATTTACATTCAAATATTATGCAGACCGTGACAATAAGGAGATCTATTTCCTTGGACAAGAAACTTCATTCGAACCTCATTGTTTTGGTTCACCGGAAGAAGGTAAACTGGAAAACAGCACCTCAGCCCAACCGGTTATACTTCCCCAAAAAGGATATTATGAAATATCTGTTGATGTATCTACAATGAGCTATACAGCAACTCAATACACTCCGACATCCACTGTATATGATCCTGCCCGCATCACCATTTGCGGTAATGGTATGGCATTAGGTGACTGGGACCCCAATAATACAGATTTGTTATTATCCACAAACCCGGATAACCCATATCAACTGGAAAGAACACTGACACTGACCGGAGGCGATGTAGCAATAACTATCACATCACCAGGATGGGGAAGTCCTTTCTGGCGTCTGGATGAAAATGGAATAACCGTATTACTCGGCGGAGCAAACTTCTCATATAAAGGAGCAGAAGGCACTTATAAATTCGTAATGGATACCGAATTAGAACGTGCTACCTTAGTGAAAGAATAATATTTAAAAGCATACTAAAATGAAGAACATTCTAATATCAATCATATTTTTGTCATTATCATGCCTTACGGCAAAAGGACAAATAAAAGTACAAGGTACTGTTGTCGATGCACTCAGCGAACCTTTGGTAGGAGTTAATATTGTAGAGAAAGGAACCACCAACGGGGTTATTACCGACATAAACGGAGCATACACTATTACGGTTGCCAATAGTAACTCTGAACTCACATTCTCATATATCTCATACAAAACGGTAACCCAGAAAGTTGGGCAAAGAAGTACCATTAACGTCACATTAGTAGAAGATGCAGAAGCATTGGAAGAAGTCGTGGTAGTAGGCTTTGGTACCGTGAAGAAAAGTGATCTGACAAGCTCTATCAGTTCCGTCAAAGGTAGTGATGTAAGGAGTATGAATGTCAGTAATGCTACTGAAAGTCTTCAGGGAAAGGTTGCCGGAATACAAATCATCGGAGCAGGAAATCCGGGTGGGCAACCGAAAGTTCTCATCAGAGGTATCTCTACCATCAACCTTACTACCGATCCCCTCTATGTAGTGGACGGGGTGCCGATGAGTGGAGGAATTAACTTCCTTAATCCGAACGAAATCGAGAGTATGGAAATACTAAAAGACGCTTCTGCCAGTGCTATTTACGGTAGCCGTGCATCTAACGGAGTTATTATGATTACCACCCGTAAAGGCGTGGAAGGAAAACCTGCTTTTTACCTGGATATGAACTACGGAGTACAAGAGATGAAAAACCCGTATAATATGGCCAACGCAGTGGAATATGCTGAGATATTAAACAAGGCAGCCGAAAATGCAGGCTACCCCAAGGAATTCGATAATCCGGCAGATTACACAGGCAAAACCACTGATTGGTGGGGAGCAGGCATTCGTAAATATTCTCCGCAAATGAATGTCAGCCTCGGTGTACAAGGCGGAACTGAGAAGAATAAATATGCCGTAAGTTTAAACTATTACAGCCAGGACTCTTTCTATGATAAAGGAGGATATAAGAGATTTACTTCTCGTTTCACGAACGACTACATCTTTAATAAAGTTGTGTCTGTCGGCTTTATGCTGAATCCACGCTACGAATCATGGGGTAACCCGACAAACTGGGCCGATTTTGACCGTATAGACCCTATCACTCCAATCTATAAGCCTGCTGAAGAACTGACAGGAGAAGAAAATGAATATAGTATATACGCCCGTTCTCCGTCCTATGTATGGAACCCTGTAGCTACTGTAAAAAGATGGAAAGAGAGTAATAAGAGCTATGCTTTGTCATCTTCTGCTTATTTGCAGATTAAGCCTATAAAAGACCTTATCTTCCGTTCCCAATTCTCCATTGAACTGGATTCACGTATTACCGATAAGTTCTCCCCCGATTTTGTAATTGACCCGGCCCATGAGTTCCAAACAAACAATAAAGTAGAACGTAGCCAACCGATGTATCGTAACTGGAGTTTACAGAACACATTGACTTACCTGAAAACATTTGTAGAAAAACATAATGTAAGTTTTATGGTAGGTAATACACTTGAAGAATGGAATGGAACATCACTTTCGGGAAGCCAGGAAAAGATTCCTAATAACTCCGATAGCCTGCAAGAACTGGATGCCGGTACATTAAACCCGAAAACCGGTGGTAGCTCTTATACAAATTCCGTTATGTCCTATTTAGGGAGAATTACCTATAATTACGATAACAAGTATTATCTTACAGCAACCTATCGTATAGACGGTTCTTCCAAGTTCATGAAGAAAAATAAATGGGCATCATTCCCGTCCGCATCCCTTGCATGGCGTGTATCCAGCGAACCGTTCATGAGCAGTACTGCAGAAATCATCAATGACCTGAAAGTAAGAGTAGGTTGGGGACGTGTAGGTAATCAAAATCTTCCATCAAGTGTATACATGTCCAAACTGGGACAAAATTATTATGTATTCGGTGATAATACAGTTAATACCACCTATCCGAGTGCCATTAAAAATGAAGACATTCGTTGGGAAACAGTGGAAGATATCAATGCTGGCATTGACTTCAGCTTATTTAAAGGTAAACTGAGCGGTTCATTGGAATACTACGTAAAGAACACTAAAGATATGCTTTTCCAAAAAGCTTATCCCAGCTATTCCGGATACCCCAGCGATGCAAAAATCTGGACCAATGTGGGATCAATGCGTAGCAAAGGCTTCGAGGTAAGCATTGGTTATAATGATAAAATCGGTGATTTCCAATGGGGAGCAAACTTCACTCTGACTACGTTCAATGTAAAAATGACCGAGTTGACAGGTGATAAAGAACCATTATATGGAAACGGCGAAAAGACAATGACCATTGAAGGAGAAGAACCAGGATTCTTCTATGGATACAAAGCTGATGGAATCTTCCAGAATAAAACAGAACTCAACAGACATACTAATAACAAGGGAGAATTCCTGCAACCTTATGCAGTAGAAGGAGATATCCGATTCCTTGATATCAATGGAGACGGTGTTTTAAATGCTGATGACCGCACTAAAATTGGTTCGCCATGGGCTGATGCCACAATGGGATTGAATCTGAACTTCAGTTATAAGAACTTCGACTTGGCTGCCAATTTCTATGCCAGCATAGGTAACGATCTTGTGAATCAGAATAAGGATGAGCTCAACAATGCAGTAGGAAAAACTAACAAATTAAGCGGCTTGCTTAATGAAGCATGGCATGGTGAAGGAACATCAAACGATATTCCACGTCTGTCAACTACAGATAACAACCAGAATTTCTCTAAATTCTCGTCATTCTATATCGAAGATGGTTCATTCCTCCGTCTGAAAAACCTTCAATTGGGATATACTTTCAAGAAAATTCCCGGGCTCACAAAATTACGCCTGTATGTATCTGCACAAAACCTGTTTACGTTGACCGGCTATAAGGGCGTAGAACCTGAGGTATCCGGTGATGTACTAAGTTTCGGTTTCGGCGGATGGAATTATCCTGTACAAAGAATGTATGCAGCAGGAGTAAACATCACTTTCTAACTAATAAAAGAGAACAATTATGAAAAAAATAATATTGGCAATCATAACAGTATCATTAGGACTTTTTTCCTGTGAAGACTTTATCGAGCATGATGAGAGAGGAACCCAAAACCTGGACAACTATTTCATAACAGACGGAGAGTGTCAGGAATTTGTAAACGACTTATATAAACGTGCCTTCATGCATTATGACTGGAATCAGATAGTTGCCGCCAGGCTGGCTAATGAAACTGCCACCGATGATGCCTGGATGGGAAACACCGGACAAAGTGCAGCAGATTTCGAACCTGCTGCCCAATATCTGATAACTCCCAACAGAATGGGATATCTTACTTCTCTGTATAAAATACGCTATGAGAATATAATGGGATGTAACATTGCAATCAATTCCATCCCCAATTCACCCATATCCGAAGGACAAAGAGAACAATATATAGGTGAAGCCTTGTTCTTGCGTGCATACAATTACTTAGATTTGGTTTCTAATTTCGGAGATGTTCCACTAATTCTCAATGTTCTGTCATCCAGTGAAATGGATAAGGAACGTGACAGCAAAGAAAGAATCTATCAACAAATTGAAAGTGACCTGAAAGCAGCTTTATTAAAAGTAAAAACGTCATATGGTGATTCAGATAAAGGAAGAGCCAGTAAATGGGCATGCACTGCTTTGTTGGCACGTGTTAACCTTTATCAGGGAAAATGGGAAGAAGCTTATCATTATGCAGACACCACCATCGTAAATAGCGGACACAAGCTTGAACCTAATTTCGTAGATATATGGAGCGTGAACAATCATAATGGAGTAGAGTCTATTATCGAATCACAAACGGGCACTGACTCTGACAAACAATTAGGTAACCAACTTTGTACATTTACCGGAGCACGTGGAGAAAAGAAAGAGAACTTTCCCAGCAACAGCACAGATGATGTCATGGATGGTTGGGGATGGTGTACACCTACCAGCAATTTAGAGAATTGCTATTTGTCCGAAGGTGATGATGTCAGACGTCGCAGCACTATTACAAGATGTGGAGAGGCCGCTTACGGTGACGAAGAGTTAAATCCAACTCACATCTTCGATCTTGCCCAAAATAAGTCTGGTCGCATTATTCGTAAATATTATCTCCCGATTGCTACAAGAAGAATATTGGTAGATAAAAGAATGAACGCTCCTCTTAACACTCCTATCATACGTTTAGCAGAGATGTACCTTACCAGAGCTGAAGCTGCTTACCATTTGAATAAACTCACAGAAGCTATGGATGATATAGATTTCATACGAGCCAGAGTAAAACTTGCTCCCAAGAAAGGAACAATATCAGGAACAGACATTCTATATGCCATCTGGAAAGAACGCCGCATGGAACTTGCTTTTGAAGGATTACGCTTGTTCGACATAAGAAGACAAATAGACCCGGCAACCAACAAGCCAGTCATTAATGGCTTGATGGGACCTAATGGTAGTTTTGTTTTGTATAACACGGCACAGTCATCAGACGAATATGAGACTACCAATAAAAAGGAATTGCAAGATAAAGGCATCAATTTCGATCCAAACAAACACTTGTTATGGCCGATCCCACAATCAGAAATAGACCGTAGCTTCGGCAAGATTACACAGAATCCGAATTATTAATTATGTAGAATCGTTTCATCCGAAACACATCTGATCACCATGATCATATAACTTTCGGATGAAACATTAATAGATTATAAGAATGAAATATAGAATCAACATCATTGAAATTATATTAGGTGCTACATTCGCATTTGCATCATGTGCTTCAAAGTTAGAAACACCTCCCCCGCCAGTCTATTCCGATACGAGAACAATGACCATTAGGTTGAATCAGGAACAACAAACCATTGACGGTTTCGGCGCATCGGATGCCTGGCGCTGTCAAATGGTAGGTAAATACTGGCCGGAAGCAAAAAAGAATGCCATAGCCGATTTACTGTTTAGTAAAGAAGTAGACGAAAAAGGCAATCCTAAAGGAATAGGATTATCTATCTGGAGATTTTATCTGGGTGCAGGCAGTATGGAACAAGGACCTGAAAGTGACATTTCCGATGAATGGCGCCGTGCCGAATGTTTCCAGGCTGCCGATGGCACATACAACTGGCAGAAGCAAGAAGGACAAAGATGGTTTCTGCAAGCTGCCCGCCAACGGGGAGTTGAAAAATATCTGGCTTTTACAATCAGTGCACCAGTCCATATGACATTGAACGGAAAAGCTTTCTCATCTCAGAAGCAAAAAATGAATATCAAAGAAGATATGATGCCTGCTTATGCAGATTTCTTAGTTGATTGTATTGATAACCTACAGAAAAATGAAGGAATTACATTCAACTATTTAAGTCCGGTAAATGAACCTCAATGGGATTGGATGGCCGGCAATAACGGAAAGGCAAGTCAAGAAGGTACTCCTGCTACCAATGAAGAAGTATATCAGCTTACCTCATTGTTATCTGAAAGATTGCACAACCGCGGACTTACAACTAAAATAGCACTGGGAGAAGCAGCCGCCATTAATTATTTATACGAAAATGTGAATGGTGAAACACGCGACAATCAGATCGATGAATTCTGGAAAACCTCATCACCCCTATCTATCACTTCACTGCCGAATGTGGAGAATGTAATAACCGGACACAGCTATTTCTCTGTCTGGCCTACCAACGATCAGGTACAATATCGCCAGAAATTAAACGCAAAAGTCAAACAATACCCTGGTCTTAAATATTGGCAAACAGAGTATTGCGTTCTTGAGAATCCCGGTGAGGGTGAAATTCCCGGCGGAGGTGGCGGCCAACGCGATTTAGGAATGAAGACTGCCATTTTTGTAGCCCGTATTATCCATAACGACCTGGCGGTTGCAAACGCATCATCCTGGCAATGGTGGACTTCTCTTACGCGAGCCGACTACAAAGACGGACTTATCTATCTGGACGATGGTAACAGTACCGGCTCACAAAGTCCGGAATATTGCAAGAAAGACGGATATGCCCGCCCTTCTAAATTGATGTGGGCTTTGGGAAACTATTCACGCTTTATACGTCCGGGTATGAAAAGGATAGAAGTTGAAAATCAAAACCCGGTACAGGCAGCAACAGATGTCATGATCAGTGCATACAAAGATGCAGCAACCAAGATACTTGTAATTGTAGCCATCAATACGAATGAAAATGAACGTACATATCAACTCGATATTGACGGACAAATAAAGAATCAAAGTCTGATTCCTTATATTACCTCCGAGGGGTCAAACCTGGAGAAAGGTAAAGAAGTTGCTGTAGATAATATAGTCATCCCTGCTAAATCAATCGTGACTTATATTGGAGAAGTGGAATAAATACTTTAAATTTACATTATGAGAATAAATAGAGTTTTAATCGCCTGGGGCATCATAGCCCTATTAATAACCTCGTGTAAACAAGTAGTACGCGAGATTGATCTCTCCGGAGAATGGGAAGTAGCACTGGACAGTCTGGATAAAGGCATTGCAGGAAAATGGTATCTGGAATCGTTTCCAGATAAGATCACCCTCCCCGGAACACTTTGTGATGCCAGCTATGGAACTCCATGTACCCTCGAACCTACCATGGACAAGGAGATATTCTTAAATTTGAAACGTAAATTCGACTATCTTGGTCCAGCCTGGTACAAGAAAGAATGCTTCATTCCGGCAGAATGGAACGAAAAAGAAGTCTTCCTCACTCTTGAACGCGTGATATGGAATTCACAAGTATGGATCAATGGTACTAAAGTAGAAGGATTCAATGAAAGCCTTACCACTCCTCACTACTTCAATTTGAGTAAGTATCTTGTTCCAGGAGAGAATAACAAAATCGTTATACGCATCGATAACCGGAGACAACATGATATATCAGTCAAAAACCTTGCACATGCTTATACGAACGATACCCAGACTATGTGGAATGGCATCCTCGGAAAAATAGCATTAACAGCAAAAGATAAGGTACAGATTGAGGAATTGCGCTTAACACCCGATATTGATAACCAAACGGTCAATGTCAGTATAAAAATCGGAAGTAACGGTTCATCCCCGGTATCCGGTAAACTTCTGTTCGCTGTCAAAGACCCTAAAGGAAATAAGCTGGCAGATAAAGAAATACAAATAAACAACACTGAAATGACATTCACTTATCCCATTAACAACCCAATGTTGTGGGATGAATTCAACCCTAATATCTACGAAGCAACCGCAACTCTTGAAACGGAAGGCATGACTGATTCGAAATGTGAGACATTCGGTATGAGAAAACTGACGAACCAAAATGCTCTCCTACAGATTAATAACAGAAGACTCTTCCTCAGAGGAACACTGGAGTGTTGCATTTTCCCGCTAAAGGGATATCCACCGATGGACGAATCCGGTTGGGAAAAAGTATTCGGTGCAGCCCGTGATTATGGCATGAACCACCTGCGCTTCCACTCCTGGTGTCCTCCGGAAGCAGCTTTCAACGTAGCTGATAGAATGGGATTCTACATTCAGGTTGAATTGCCTCTATGGACACTCAACGTAGGTGAAGATAAAGGCACTGTCGATTTTCTGTATAACGAAGCTGCCCACATCATGAAAGAATATGGTAATCACCCATCATTCTGTTTCTGGAGTTTGGGTAATGAACTACAAGGAAATTTTAGTGTCATGGATAAATTACTCACCACCATTAAGCAGCAGGATAGCCGTCATTTGTATATGACTACTACATTTACCTTCGAACCAGGACATGGTAGCTGGCCCGAACCTAATGACGACTTCTGGGTTACACAGTGGACTAAAAACGGCTGGGTACGCGGACAAGGAATTTTCGACGATCAACCTGTAAGTTTCAATAAAGACTTCTCCAGTGCTATAGAGGGTTTGCCTGTCCCACTTATTACCCACGAAATCGGACAATACAGTGTATTCCCCAATCTAAAAGAGATTGATAAATATACAGGTAATCTGATACCATTAAACTTCAAAGCCGTAGCCGCAGACCTTAAGAAGAAAGGACGGCTTCATTTGGCAGAAGACAACCTGATGGCAAGTGGCAAACTGGCAACTATTTTATATAAAGAGGAAATAGAACGGGCACTAAAGACTCCCGGATTCAGTGGTTTCCAACTATTGGACCTGCATGACTTCCCCGGACAGGGCACTGCACTCGTTGGTATTATCGATGCATTCTGGGAGAGCAAAGGTTTAATCACTCCTGAAGAATTCCGGAATTTCTGTTCTCCGATAGTACCATTAGCACGCTTTGAGAAAGCGACCTATGTAAATAACGAAACCTTTAAAGCTCAGTTTGAAGCTGCAAACTTCAGCGATAAAGTCCTGAGTGATATTCAACCGGAATGGAGATTAAGTGATTCAAAAGGAACGGTCATTGCACAAGGCTATCTGGATAAGCAAGAAATACCTGTGGGGAATGCATTTAATCTGGGAAGCATCTCTGTTCCTCTGGAATCCATATCCGTTGCCGACCAATTAACTTTATCCATCCGTTTTACAGGAACCCAGTATCAAAACTCCTGGAATGTTTGGGTATATCCTCAGGAAGTACCGGAAGTTGGTAAGGAAATCTTTTACACCCGTAGCTTTGCCGATGCAGAGAAAGCATTAAGTCAAGGGAAAAAGGTATTGCTAAACCCGGAAAAAGAAGAAATTAATGGGCTGGAAGGCAAATTTGTACAAGTATTCTGGAGTCCTGTGCACTTCCCTAACCAACCGGGAACAATGGGAATCCTCTGTGATCCCGCCCATCCGGCATTAGCCGACTTTCCAACTGAAATGCACAGTAACTGGCAATGGTGGGATATTTGCAAGAATGCTACAACCATGGAACTCGACAGTTTAAAGAACAATATGCAACCGATTGTCAGAATGGTAGACAACTTCTATAAGAACAGAAACTTAGGTTTACTATTCGAGGTAAAAGCAGGAGACGGAAAGCTATTAGTATGTAGTTCAGACTTGGCAAAGAATCTCAATACCCGACCTGTAGCCCGCCAATTACGCTATAGCCTCCTGAAATATATGGAAAGTGATAAGTTCAATCCACAAGAAGAGGTTGCATTTAAGCAGATAAAGCAGGTGCTCCATAATGTGAACCGGACAAAGGAAGAAAAGAAATCAATCTATGAGTAATTTAAATTTCTAAAATCAATAAAACCGTTCCCTCCCCTCACGGGGGTGGAACGGCACAGTCAATAATACATGAAAAAACGCTATTTAGAGAGAGTCTCTACAAACTTTAATGCAAATGTAAGGGAGAGAAAGAAGAGCTGAAAATAAAATCTACGAAAGGGGAGGTTTTGTCGACGGAATAGCCAAATAAGGAAACGATATATGCTGAGACATTAATCCAACGGCATCATAAATCCTACCCCTCTCACCGTCTTTATTTCGACACAGGGTTCATCTTGCAGATACTTCCGTATTTTGCTCATAAACACATCCAAGCTGCGTGATGCAAAGAAATCATCCTCCGTTTCCCAGAAACGGCTGAGTATGGCACTTCTATCCACTGTTTCGCCCCTGTTTTCGTAAAGCAAATGTATAATCTTCGCCTCCCTGATGGTCAACACTCTGATAGAACCGGTTTTATCATCCCGCAAAGTAGCATGTTTGGTGTCCAGCAAATATCTACCCATCCTGCAATGGTCGCTTTCATTACGCGACTTTGCCCCTTCCTTCATTCTGAGCAAAGAACGAATATGAGCATCCAGTTCATCGGGCACAAAAGGTTTCTTTATGTAGTTGTCCACTCCTATATCGTAACCTTTCGTCACATCCTTCGGCGAGCTCATGGCCGAAGCAAACAGAATAGGTGTATTGCCATCCGTTTCACGGATGCGCGCCACCATTTCATAACCATCCATTACCGGCATATCCACATCGGACATAATGATATCCGGATGATGTTCTTTCCATGCCTTCAGTCCTTCGGCGCCATTGGTTGCCGTAAAAACTTCATATCCCCCAATAATTTCCTGCAATCCGCTTTTCACAATATAAAGCAAAGTAGGATCGTCTTCTACTACTAACAATTTAATCATAGTTTTTCGTTTTTTATCGGTATATACAAAACAAATTCACTAAACTCTTTTTCAACACTGTTCACAGTCACACTACCCTCATGGGCATCCATCACTTGATAAACATAGTTCAACCCCAGCCCAAAACCGGCAACTTTGCCAAGCCTGGAACGCTTGAAAGCCGAGGCACGCTCAAACTTCTCAAAGATATGTTTCCTGTCTTTCTCCGAAATACCGATACCGTTATCATGCACTTTGATAAGGGTATGCGTAGCATTGCTGAGCGAACTTATATCTATCTCAACCGATTCTTTAGAGTACTTGATAGCATTATCTATCAGGTTACTGATAGCCTCTTTCAAATATTCTTCATCAGCGCAAACTTCCTTCGCCTGAAGATTCGTAGTGAAATGCAGTGGCTTGGTACACTTAGTGGAGAACTTCTCTATCAAATCGTCTATCATAGGCTCCAGCGGAAATACCGTTCTTGACATTTCCAACTTATGGTTCTCTAATTTAGAAAGCGTAAGTACCTTATTTGTCAAATTTAGCAAATGTCCGGTCTCGTCCTCTATAATACAAAAATATCGCTCTTTCAGTTGCATACTCTCCATTTTGCCACTATGCAGGAAACTCGTACAAGCCAGAATGGAACTGAGAGGAGTTTTCATATCATGTATCATGGCATAAGAGAAATCTTCACGTACTTTGGCTATCTTATCCTGACGGATGATAATCTTAATCTGGTAGATGATACAGGTGATTACCATTATCATCATGATGGCGGTAGCTATCATTAAGAGGCCCATACGCTCAAAGATAGCCCAATAAGGATTCAGCAATACAAGCTGAATACCTTGGGATAAATCTGTTCGTATAGGGATTATATCAGATTTAATAACTCCCCACACAGGTATAGTTTGCACTTTACTCTTTTGATAAATCTTTCCGCTTTTGGGATCAGCCAAACATGAAAGAAATTCACTTTCAAGACCAGCTCTCTTCAACAATTTAAAAGCAAAAAAGTCTACCTCACATAAAGGGACTTCAATCCCTAATTTCCACAAGCCATCATAAAAATAAGTATTTGCCGGTATGGAATCATTTATAGGTCCGGATGAAATTGTCGTCCCCTCAGGAACGCCTAACTTACTAAAATCTGCAATGGCCTCAGTTAATGCTTCATCTAAAATATTATTAGTTTCTCCATATATATTATTTCTAACCAGTATAAAAGTATTATATAGCCATATCGTTTGTAATGACAATATAGCTATTAATCCTAAAGTTGTAAATAATATAATGTGTTTTCTATTCATGTATATTTTTTGCAAAGATAAAAAACATTTGGATAATATTAGATAACATTTAGATAACATTTTCTAAAAAAAAACGCCTATATCTTTGCAACGTCAAACAAAAAACAAAGAAATAACTAAAAATTATAAATTATGAAACAGCTTATAGAAGAATTAACACAAGAAGAAAAAGTGGCAATTTATGGTGGTGCATATAAATGGGTATTTTCTAATGGAGAATGGATTATGGTTAAGACATCAGTTTCTTCTGCAAATATTAACCTTCCGATAACAGAACAACAACATAAGCAGTAAAAGAAAGCACTTAACTTTGCAACATCAATCAGAACAAGAAAAACAAATTAAAGAAAATGAATCATGAAAAGCAAGAAGTATCTAAATGATTTGAATGTTTGGGAAACCAAACAAATCTCAGGAGGTTCCAAGGTCTGTACATTATATAATGTATCGAGTGAATTCTTCAGAACAAAACAAGAAAATATTAACCTAATAATAACAAAGCAATAACATAAGCACTGAAAGAAACCGCTTAACTTTGCAACATCAATCAGAAACAAAGAAACAAACTTAAAAAAGAGATTATATGAAGACAAAGAGATTTATTAACTGCAATACCCGTTCGAGAGATTGCCCGAATCTAAAAATACAATATATAATGTATCAGATGAACTCTCAACAAAACAACAAAAGGTATTTAACCTAACGATAACAAAGCAATAACATAAGCACTGAAAGAAACCGCTTAACTTTGCAACATCAATCAGAAACAAAGAAACAAACTTAAAAAAGAGATTATATGAAGACAAAGAGATTTATTAACTGCAATACCCGTTCGAGAGATTGCCCGAATTTAAAAATACAATATATAATGTATCAGATGAACTCTCAACAAAATAACAAAAGATATTTAACCTAACGATAACAAAGCAATAACATAAGCACTGAAAGAAATCGCTTAACTTTGCAACATCAACAAGAAACAAAAGAAATATCTTACAAACAATTTAATAACTAAAATACAATTATTATGAAGACAAAAACAATGAAAGCGCTTAGCGCGAATGAACTGAGAAATGTAAATGGCGGATACGGCTATGATTTTATAACGGATCCGGATGGCCGCCCACATATAGAAGATATTTTTAAAATACCAGGAATAGATTCCCCATTCGATATAGGCAGACCACCTATCTTCATTTAACAGAAACAAATTGCATCCCACCACATGGTCATTGTCCGGGAACACCAGGAATCTTCGAACAAATCTTTAAAGCAGAAACGTTTGTCTCTTGCTTTTAAAAAAAGAAAAGCCAATATTGGTGATGTGACAATACAACACATAGTAAATCATGAAAGCATTAACTTTAGAAGAATGTATCAATACGTATGGCGGCTGTTACAACTACAGCGAAGAAACCAGTATAATCAGTGTATTTGTAACGCCCCATACTTTCCAAAAGTATTATCAGTATTAACAAATAAAAATCAAACACAGTTATGAAAAAGAATGAAAATTACATGGTAAAACCATTGAATGAAAAAGAACAGAGAAACGTATCAGGAGGATTCGCTCAAGACGGAAATCGCCTCATCATTAATCCGAGCACAGGTCTTCCAGATGTTTCTAAAGAGTTGGATAGTCTGAAAGATTTCACCAAATGGTATTGATCAGGCAGTTCTATTGAAAATAAACACTATTTTAATAACAATAAAAAACTAAGAATTATGAGAAATTTAAATGAAAACACATTAATGCAAGAAATGAGCTTGCAAGAGATGAAAGAAGTAAATGGTGGAATCGCTCCCCTAATTGTCCTAATTGTTAAAGTAGCGGTGTCTACCATTGTCACAGGATTTGCAGCTGAAGTGATATATGACTCAGACCAAGCCGCAGCTAATTTTCAGGCAGGATACAACAGTGTAAGAAATTAACAAGTGAAGCATATGAACTATCAAGAATTATCAAGACAAGAGATACAAAACATCTACGGTGGTAAGGAATCACCGAATTTCTCTTTTTCGGCTTTGTTAGGAAAAGCCGCCGGATATGTAGCTAACGTTGCAGAATCAATAAGTTCGGCTATGGCCGCCCTAAGTGATGGTGAATTTACCCATCAAGCGATAAGAGGCATATAAATAAACCCAAAGGAGAAGTGTAACTACTTCTCCTTCTAAAATATAGATAAAATGAAAACTAAATGGATATTGACCGGATTGGTCTGTTGCTTTCTTTTCATAGCCTTCTTGGGGAATGTATGGAAAACTGTTGTTCCGGATGACCACCATATCGGTGACATTCTTTACGGCATGGCGTTTCTGTTGACTGCCTTTTTCATCTCTCGTTTGTTTCTTGAGAGAACATTGTCAGGAAAAGAGTTACTGACAATCGTCACATTCGGGATTGCTTTTTGTGGACTGTATGGAGACCTATACAAAATAGCAGGTTCTATCTGTATGAGTTGCATTCTTCTCATAATAAAAAGGAATAACCTATTTATTCGTTGAAGTCTATTGCTCCCTTATTTTCCCCAGTTAGAAAAATTCTTTTCTCCGTTACCGAATTAAGCAAAAAGGGAATGAGGCCTATATATTTGTACAATTAGAAATTACTTCAAAGTTTTAATTATATGATAAACAAAAAGTATATAATATCAGGAGTTTCAGTTGGGATAATAGGATTAATCCTATCACATACGTACCGCCCTTACATATACGAGAATCACATATACGATTTTCATATTGCCGATACTATCGGGAGCATTGTTTGCGTACCTGCCGCTACTTTATTATTTTATGGATTCACTGATAAATATTATATTGGGAAGCTCACTCTTATAATCACACTGACATATATATTCTATGAGCTTCTGGGTCTTCTCAATATACATGGCACTTTTGATTTATATGACATCATTGCCATTATCATAAGCGGTATATGTACTTACTTCATTTTAAACTGGCGTTTAAAATGAAGTAAAATCATACAATAGAACTATTTCCAAATAAGGTTCAAGGAATTTCATTGAATGGCCAATATTAAAGATAGCTCGTTGATTAATGGTTGAAAAGTAGTACTCCAGCATAAAACTCTCACGAAATTTATTTATATTTACCACCGATTTAATCAACGCACTGATTTTTATCACGAAATATTAGTTAATTTCGTCCATTAACTCAGAGCATAACAAACTATTGATATGAACTCTCAAAGTAAAAAGATGCTAATAACTTTTGCTTTTATTGTTTTTCTTATTTGCATGTTTATTGGTGCATATGCCGCAATGAAAGGTGATTAGCAACTAAAAAATAAATCCCGAGATTCTATTGAAAAACCAAAAGATCTCAATAGAATCTCACAACCAATATGATTATGTTTTACATTGAAAAAAAAATAATTAAGCTCAAAGAGCTTTTTATACAAAATGACTTTTTTAGATACCTCATTATTATAGGGTGTGCAGCAGCTATATTCTGTTTATTTTATTATGGCGGAAAAGAAGTTGGTAAAACAATAAGTGCTCTTCAAAAATAATAAGGCAACCTGTTGGCGGAATTAATTCATATCGGTAGAGTTATGAGGTAAAGTGATCATTCTGACATTTTGTATTATCACCCCTCCGAGAATCGTTTCTTTACGCCCGGAAGGACGTTGCAAAGGAAAGACGGGAATAAAAATCCGTAATCTACTATTTGACAGTTCGATACAGAAATACGTACAATCATTCTACAGTAAAATAACAAGCAATCTGCTGCATCGGAACAAGCAATGTGCCAAGTATTAAGATACTATCTACAGGATATCAACATCCAATGTGCTGGATCTCTATATCCAACGCACAGGAAATAGAGACCGGACGCACCGGATATGGGGAACTGACTTGCAAGATATATATATCCAACGATTCAATTCTCCATATTCGAAAAGAAAGATGTGAATATGCTACATATATAGGCTGTAATCCGGTTGATAAGTCTCTGTTTTATACTTTTTGGAAACAGTAGTTGTTAGTTTATAGTCTATTCTGATGACTCTTTGCAACTATATCCCTAATTTTCCGATCACTTCGCTTTCTTTCCGGAACAGGCTCTTCGGCATTATTACTTAAAGTTCTGAGCCGGATGATTGTATTAAATGGAGTAAAATTATACAATAGAACAATTTCCTAATAAGATTCAAGGAATTTCATTAAGCCAACGACTAATATTGCGTTCTTCGGCGCTGAACTCCACACCGAGCTTTATCACTTCGCGTCCATCCGCCTGATAAGGTATCAGGTAGCCTTTTTCATCAATCTGTTTCAAGGCACAAGAAAATCCACAAAGCCATAGCGTACTTCATCATTAGGAAACTCCAACAGGTAGTTGCGGAAACGCTCATCAAAACCCTTTATTGTCAGATAACCGCTCTGATAAATCAGCGGAATAGGATTGTTGGAATCTACCCGATACTCGGAGAATACGGAAGCGGGTGCCTCAATGCCATCGAGCAAGGTGCGCAAGTCGTACTCCGTCTTCTGCAACATTTCAACAAGAAAAGTCGGAGTACCGGTCTGAAACCAATAACTTCCCAGCTCCATATTGCTGAATGCATTCAGAACACTGAACGGATTGAACATACCTTCTCCTCTCGGGTGGAAATGATAGCCGTCATAGTTTTTGGTCAGTGCATCTACCGTTTCGTCAAACGTGAGATTGTTTATCTCACCAAAATGTTCTATTTCCGGGACAAAGACCTTGCACAACTCCTCTTTCGTAATGCCACACACAGCAGAATAGTAATAATTCATGCTGATATCCTGCAACTGGTTCAAATCACTGAATACGCTGACTTGCGAGAATTTCGTGACTCCCGTAAGGAAGGCGAAACGCAGGTAACGGTCGGCACTTTTCAGAACACCATAAAAAGCTTTCAGAGTTTTACGATAGTCTTCCAGCAGCTCATCATTGCCAAGGGCCTGTAACAGTGGTTTGTCATATTCGTCAACCAGAACCACGACACTGCATCCGGTTTTCTCGCTGGCACGGCGGATGATGCCGGAAAAGCGGCCGAAAAGAGTATTTTCATCAATTCCTTTACCATATTGAAGTTCCCATTGACTCAGTTGGCGACTGAGAATATCATACAACCGCTCCGATGAATCATACTTTTCCGCATTCAAGTCAAGATGCAGCACAGGATGCTTTTTCCATTCTGTCTCCATTTGTTCGATGGCAAGTCCTTCAAAGAGCTCCTTTCTTCCTCCGAAGTAAGCCTCGAAAGTAGAAAGCAACAAACTCTTACCGAAGCGGCGGGGACGGTTAAGGAAATAAGGTTTGCCGGTATTGGCTATCTTCCAGATAAAAGCCGTCTTATCCACATACAGATAATTACCTGTCCGTATATCTTCAAAGGTCTGTATTCCGATAGGAAGTTTACGAAGTATGTCATTCATTGCCATAGTTTTTCCTTTTTTAGTAATTCAAAGTTAATCATTATTTCCGGATAATTCAACTCACGAACTATTTAACATAGCGATAACATTCCTATAACCTATCTTCCGCCGCCAACCCCGTACCTTTGCTTCACAGAAAAAAAAGAAAAGTATAAATCACTAAAAGACAAAAAGATATGCTATTACCAAACGAATGGATAGAAAACAGTTTAGAAACTTACATCTATCAGCACACCACAAAGTCCCAGATTATTTACTGGGTCGTTCTATTAGCCATTACGGCAACCATGATCGCACTTCCCTTTATTTATGTAGACATTTCCGTACAAGGCAGTGGAGTAGTGCGCCCCGTAACGGAAAAGACTGAAATTAAATCAGCTATCACGGAACTGGTAGACTCCATTTATGTTCGCGAAGGCGAACAAGTCAGCAAGGGCGATATCCTTCTGCGTTTCCGCACAAACAGTTCCGACTACAAAATCAACTACCAGACTAACCGTCTGAATGATTACGAGGCACATCTTGCCGACCTGGCATATCTGGCAAAAGGCGAGCATCCTGCCACATTCCGCTCTCCGGTTCGCCGGCAGGAGTACACTTACTTCACCAAAAAGAAGAAAGAACTTGAAACCTCCCTGACACAAGCGGAAAAAGAGTATAAACGGAACAAGACATTGTTTGAGAAGAAAGTAATTTCAGAAGAAGAATATGACAAATACTACTATCAATATCAAACCCAGCAAAACGAACTGGCTTCATTGACACAGAGTCAACTCAGCACTTGGCAAGCTGACTTGAACAGCTACCGCAATTCACGCAATGAGATGAGTACCAGCCTCAAGCAAGAGGTGAAAGACCAGGATATGTACATTGTCCGCAGTCCGGTAGACGGCACGCTCGACCAGTTCTCCGGCATATACCGGGGAAGTAGCATTCAAGCCGGACAATCACTGGCAGTAATCAGCCCCGACTCCACACTCTGCCTCGAAGTATACGTCACTCCCCGGAATATCGGTTTTATGAGCATAGGTATGCCGGTCAATGTGCAAGTGGAATCTTTCAATTATAACGAATGGGGCACACTGCCCGGAAAGGTAAAAGAAATCTCCTCCGACTTCCTGACGGACAATCAAGGCAACTCTTTCTATAAAGTGAAATGTGAAATGGAACAAGATTACCTGACACTGAAAAACGGACAGATAGGAAAGCTGAAAAAAGGTATGACCGCCAGCGCACACTTCATGGTGACACGCCGCTCCCTGTTCGATCTGCTTTATCAGAAGATTGACGACTGGGCAAATCCAAGACAATACACCGCTAACGAGATGATGGCAAGCGTAAAAGCACCAGTTACACAACGTTAAAAAAACAAATAATCAAGTGAGATAGATATTATTCTTCGAGAAATTACTACTTTTATATTCAAATAATGCATAACAGTATGAACGAGGAACGATATTTCTTACATTTTAAAGGTGGATTATATAAAATGTTAGGCATAGCCAAACACAGCGAAACGCTGGAGGAAATGATCGTCTACCAAGCCTTATACGGAGAGCATAGTATTTGGGTCCGCCCTAAATCTATGTTCTTCGACATGGTTATCTATAATAATATTAAAGTAAATCGTTTTAAAGAAATATCAAAAAACGTTATCCTCCATTTAAAGATGCTATAAAACAAATAACGGTACAGGAGGCTACAGATGAAGTATTATCCGGAATCGCATCTGCTATTTTAGGGGTATGGTATTCCTGCGCACAAGAGAACATCTCTCTACAGCAGATTGTCGACGATATACAGAAAATGGGAAAAGGATATGTAAACATGGTTACCTATCCGACCAGAGCCATTTCACAAGAATGCCAAGATATATTCAATAAAATAGAAGGATTCACCTATAACGTAAATGGAACTACTTTATATTGGTCGTGTGGATATATGACCGGAAGTACTCCCTGGGCTGAAGAGTTAGAAAGTATAATACAGAATATAAATCCCACAGATAAATGGGCTTTAATCGAATTATTAGGATAAAATGAGTATGAGAACGTATGTAAATATCACAAATGACAATAAGCATAGCATTATTGACTCAATGCTGGCCTTGATTGACTCACACACCAGTGTTGAAAGTTATCGTGATGCATTTTATCAATTAGGGAAAGCATTGGGGCTCCTGCTGAGTCAGCAGATGCATGATAAATTGGGAAACACAATGTTGGCATGTGCTTCTGAAGACGCAGACTGGTTAGCGCATGGGGTACTGAATTCTCTTACCCCAAAAAAAGTTTCATTGGCAGTGTTCTGGAACGAAAGACTTTCTTTCGATGCGGAAAAAAAGATTGAATATAGCCCTATCGTAAAATCATATATAGAGCCTATCCATAATTGTGAGACATTAATTCTTGTAAAATCCATTATCAGCACTTCTTGTGTTGTAAAAACTCAATTAACCCGACTCGTAAACGAAATAACGCCCAAATACATATTCGTTGTATCTCCCGTCATGTATAAAGATGCAGAATCAAACCTGAAAATGGAATTTCCGGAAGATATAAGTAGCAAATTCAACTTCTTAACTTTCGCAATTGATACCGAAAGGGATGAGCATGGGCAGGTCATACCAGGAATCGGAGGCATGGTGTATCCTAAATTAGGATTAGGAGATATTCATGAAAAGAATAGATATATTCCACATTTAGTGAGAGAACGCACCAAGTAAAATCAACTACCATCCACTTTTAACATAGCAATAACATTCCTATAACATACCTTCTTTTTTTATCAGTGTAATTTTGTCTCATTATTGAAACAAATGTATTAACCACTAAAAAAAGAAGATATGTTTTTAAACAAGGGTACTAAGATCAAACAACATGATATCACCGATTGCGGAGCAGCCTGTCTGGCTTCCGTATGTGCACACTACGGACTGCGCTTCCCGGTATCGCGCATCCGCCAATATGCATTCACCGACCAGAAAGGTACGAATGTATTAGGACTGATAGAAGCCGCCAACAAACTGGGATTGTCCGCTAAAGGCGTCCGCGCACAGTTCGATGCACTGTACACGATTCCCAAGCCAACCATTGCACATGTGCTGGTAAATCACAAACAACTTCAACACTTTGTTGTAATCTACAAAGTGACGAAGACACACATCACATACATGGATCCCGGAGACGGACGGATGCATAAGGTATGGCACGAAGACTTCCGGCACGACTGGACAGGCATACTGGTATTGATGGAACCGGAAGAGACCTTCAAAAAGGGAAATCAGCAGACCAGCATGAGCAAGAAATTCCTTTCATTGATGGCGCCCCACAAGTCCGTAATGCTGCAAGCCGTCTTCGGTGCGCTTGTTTTCAGTATTTTGGGATTGTCCACTTCCATCTATGTAGGCAAAATCACAGACTATGTACTGGTCGACAAAAACACCAATTTGCTGAATCTGATGGGAGTGATTATGCTCATTATCCTGTTGCTGCGTACCTTCATCGGTGCAATGAAAAGCATTCTGGCACTGAAAACCGGACAAAGAATCGACGCGGCCCTGATCTTGGGATATTACAAACATCTGCTGACCCTGCCTCAACAATTCTTTGACACCATGCGCGTAGGAGAAATCATTTCACGCGTGAACGATGCCGTAAAAATACGTAACTTCATCAACAACGTATCGCTCGATCTGGTAGTGAATATCATGATACTGGTGTTCTCCCTGTGCCTGATGTTCATTTATTCCTGGAAGCTGGCAGTCATGACCCTGATATCAGCGCCGCTATTCCTGCTCATCTTCTGGGGGTTCAACAAACTGAACCGGAAGTACCAACGCAGCATCATGGAAAGCAGTGCCGATCTGGAATCCCAATTAGTAGAATCCATCAACTCCATTTCAACCATTAAGCGTTTCGGCATCGAAGAGTATGCCAACCTGAAGACAGAAAGTCGTTTTGTACATTTATTGAAGAATACCTACCGAAGCATCTACGGCTCCATCATGGCGCAAGGAGGCATCCAATTCGTATCTACAGGAATCACAATCGCCATCTTGTGGCTGGGCAGTATTCTGGTTATCGATCAGGAGATGACACCCGGCACGCTCATGGTATTCTATTCTCTGGTGGGTTACGTCATCTCGCCCATCGGTTCGCTGATATCATCCAACCAGACTATTCAGGATGCATTGATAGCCGCCGACCGCCTGTTTCAGATTATGGATCTGGAAAGAGAGCAGGACAATGAACAAAAGATCATTCTGGAACCGGATATGATGGGCGACATCACCTTTGAGAATGTCTCCTTCAGATATGGTTCGCGCAAGGAAGTATTCGACTCCTTGAATCTGACCATAGAAAAGGGCAAGACTACCGCCGTCATCGGAGAAAGCGGTTCGGGCAAAACAACATTGATTTCTCTATTGCAGCACATCTATCCCATCCAGTCCGGATGTATCCGCATTGGAGACTATGACATTGCACAGATTGACAACCGCAGCCTCCGCCGCCGGGTGGGCACCGTCCCCCAACAGATTGAACTGTTTGCCGGAACCGTTGTTGAAAACATCGCGCTTGGTGACATGGAACCCGATATGAAACGGATTGGCAGCCTGATGAGGCAGCTCGGCCTGATGGACTTTATTGACAGATTGCCCAACGGCTATATGACTCAAATAGGCGAACATGGCGCAACCCTTTCCGGAGGCGAGCGTCAGAGACTTGCCATTGCCCGTGCCCTGTATAAAGAACCGGAAATCCTGATTTTCGATGAAGCCACTTCGTCACTGGATTCCATAGCCGAACGTTACGTAAAAGAAACACTGGATGCACTGGCCGGGAAAGGCAAGACGGTCATCATCATCGCCCACCGCCTGACCACAGTGAGATGTGCCGACAACATCGTAGTGATTGATAAGGGGAAAGTGGCGGAAACCGGTACGCACAGCCAACTCTACGATGCAGGCGGACCCTACTTCAGACTGTGGAACGAACAGTTTGCCATGTTCGAATAATCTTAACATAGCGATAACATTCTTATAACATTGTTTGACCTGTCATTGTCCTACTTTTGCAACAACAAAAAGATAGAACCATACAGTAATCAAACAATGTTATTTTTATGAGAAAATTAATGATGATAGGCCTGGCAATTGTAAGTCTCACCTTTGCCGGTAATGTACAGGCGCAAAATAAAAGATGGTCTCTCCAAGAGTGTATCGACCACGCCATCCGGCACAACATTGAAGTAAAACAAAGCCGGAACCGCATTGAAAAACTAAAAGTAGAAAAAAGTACTTTAAAAAACAGCTTCCTGCCCGACCTCAGTGCCGGAACTTCTCAGAAGTTCGACTTCGGACGCTCGCTCAACCGCAGCAACGCATACGAAGACAGCAATACACAAAGTTCCTCCTTCTCCGTAAGCACAGAAATGCCTCTTTTTACAGGTTTCAGGCGGAGTGCATCCGTATCACGCAACAAGTTCGACCTGATGGCAGCCGAAGCTGATAAGGAACTTATAGAAAACGACTTATCGTTGAATGTCACAAGCTGCTATTTCCAGATTCTGCTGAACAAGGAAATTCATAAGATTGCTCAGGAACAAATCCGTCTGACCCGGGAGCAGGAAGACCGGACATTGCTTCTGATAGAAAACGGCAAGGCGCCGCAATCTCAACTATATGACGTCAAAGCCCAATTGGCAGACGATGAACTGACGGCAACGGAAGCCAAGAACTCGCTCCGTCTCTCCCTACTCGACCTCATACAGCTCATGGAGTTGCAAGAACATGAAGAGTTCGACATAGATTCTCTTGATGAGAACATATCCCGGACAGATACCATCATGCCCCAAACCATCTATGCAGCCGCACTGAACTGCATGCCTCAAATAAAACAGGCCTATTATTCACTGCAAAGCAGTTCAAAAGCCATCAAAGTAGCCAAAGCAGGATATTACCCTACCCTTTCATTAGGTGCGGGTATCAGCACCGGCTATTATCATTCGGGGAACAGTATAAATCCATCCTTCAGGCAGCAACTCCAAAACAATATGCAGAAAAGTGTCTATTTATCACTGAGTATCCCTCTCTTCGACCGCTTTTCAACCCGGAATGAAGTCCGCGCCGCACGAATAGAAGAGAGCAATGCCCGTCTGTCTTTGGAAAATGAGAAAAAGAATCTATATAAAGAGATTGAAAAGGCTTATACAGATGCGGTGAACGCGTTGGAAAAATACGAATCGACCTCCAAAGCCGTCGTTGCCAATGAAGAGGCACATCGCTATGCTTTGGAGAAGTATGCCTCCGGCAAGTCGGCCGTATATGAATACAACGAGATAAAGATGAAACTGGCAGAGGCGTTATCGAAACAATCACAAGCAAAATATGCATATCTGCTAAAGGAGCGGGTATTGGCATTCTACTCGTGCAGAGAATCAGCGCTAAGCCATTGATTATTTCTTTTTGCCCGGCTTGTTTCGCATCTCCACAGTAAGCACTACCGGGTGTTGACCTTGACTGACAGGCCTGTCAACCTTGTTTAACCGCCCTGTCAACCTTGGTCAACCGGCCTGCCAACCTTGGTCAACACCCGGAAATCTCTAAGAACAAAGGGATATACCTCTGGCTATTAGCAGAATAACATCTGCCATAAAGTAAATAATTTAAGTTTCGTAAGCTTTGTATAAAGCTTATAAATGATAATTTAGCGGGCTGAATTTTAAGCCTGAAAGGCTTGCATTATATAGCGTAGGGCATCGCCCTACGTAATGTGCATCCCCATTTCTAAGCCCTGAAAGGGCGATATAAAGGTTGATGCTTAATTGCGCCCTTTCAGGGCTTAAATTAAAGATATACATAATCACGTAGGGCGTTGCCCTACGCTATGTAATATCAGGCTTTCAGCCTGTCTTGATTTCAGGTATTCAGTTCCCTAAATTATCATTTATAAACCTTATCAAAGCTTGCGAAACTTGAGTAAATAAATGTATCGCCCCGATATGGGGCGACTGTGAAAGTGAGAGTAACTTGATCCAACTTTTTATTGAACGCTTGAGTTCATGGTAACTGAAAAACGATAGGTTCCGGACTGCAGTGCAAGCGAGATAGTCTTTCCCTTCTGCATGTACAAGCTAACTCCTTTCGCTTCTTTCCATATAGAATCTCCTTCTTTTAGAGTTCCCAAATCTATATCGGACAGCTTCAAAATAGCCGTAGTATTAGCAGGTACAGTAACTTCAAGATTCAGGACACCAGAATTCACCGCCCAGTTGGACACTATATTCCCATACATCGAATTATAATGTGAACGAACCTGCTGAGGCCCTTTCTCCGTGATCCAAGGTTCAATGGTAAATTCCTTATAGCCGGCCTCCGGACGGCGGATTCCTCCTAAAGCCTCTATAAACCAGCTACCTATATACAAATAGGAACTATGCAGACCCGAACCACGACATTGCCAATCTTCAAAGAATGTACCGTTGCCATGCTTCAGCATATCTCCCCAGCCGGGAAAATCTTCTTTGGTAGCCATCTCAAAAATCAAATCATTACGATGATTATCCAATAGAGTGTGCAGCAGGAACGAACCGGCAGTAATGCCTCCCCAGAAATGTCCTTTGCGCTTTACCTGTATTTCTTGTTCAAGACGTTTCCAGACTTTTGCTTTCAGATGCTTCGGGGGTAAATCGACCATCAATGCAATAGCCAGATAAGAAGGATAGCCATTCACGTAGCTATTATCTTTCGAATTGAAGAAAGTAGCATGGACAGCCTTACGCACTTTTGACGCCCGGTTCCGATAGGTGGAAGCTGCCTTTTCATTTCCCAACACATCGGCTATCTGTGCAGCAGTTTCAAGACTGTAAATCCAGTGACAGTTATTGAAGAATAAAGTTTCCCGAGTATCTCCAAGTGCTTTTCCCTGTTTCTCCATAGCCGACCTTTCCGGCCATGCATCCGGCCAGAGCCAGTCACCCAGAAAACTCCATTTACCTCCCCAACGTACCAACATATCATTCTGCGACTTGGTTTCTACAAAAGAAAGCCAGCGCTGAATAGTAGGAAAACTTTCTGAAAGAATACGTACATCACCATACTGACGATAAAACTCCCAAGGTAAAGTAATGCAGAAACCACTCCAGGATGGTCCGCCTCCACCAATGCGGGTAGGAGCGGTATAGGGAACATTCCCTTCGGGATCTTGTACATCACGCCAATCTTCCATCCATTTGTTATAAAAAGCCCCCAATTGATAATTTCCCAAAGCTGTGCGTGTAGTAGCCAGTGCATCTCCCCCGTAGCCACAACGCTCACGGTGAGGACAATCGACCACATAGTTACCCAAACTAAGATTTTCAAACGTCCACAAAGTGGTACGATAAATATCATTTAACAGAGGAACATCACATTCAAATTCACCGCTCCGGCAATAATCCGGACGAATCATCCAACCACGTATCTGGTCTAATTGCGGTTTATACCGGAGACCGGTAATTTGTATCCAACGTCCTGTCATATAATTAAAACGATTACAGAAGGTTCCTTTCCGTTTGGGACCGACTTTATAAATGCTATGTATACCATAGCTGCAAGCATCCTTTTCCCTTTCAGAAAATTGGAATACAATGGAATCACCGGGCTGGCCTTGGAGCTGCATCTCAAACCAGCCTGCATAATTGATTCCCATATCAACCCTATAGACTCCAGGACTTATCTCCTGAACAGAAAGTGGTTTTATTTCATCAAGTAACCGGTTAGGCTCTGTACGGTCAGATGATACTGTAACGTCGGTAGAATAAGCCTTTGCCATAGCCCAACCGGAATCATCAAACTCCGGAGTATTCCACCCATCCTTCTCCAAAGCAGCATCATAACATTCTCCTTCAAAGTGATGCGCCTCCCAGTAACCTAACAAGGTATTGGGACTAGCATGAGTCTTCCAAGTATTATCTGAAACAATTCGTAATTTCTTTCCGGAAGATAATGTGATCTCAGCTTGAGCCAATGCCATCGGAATAGCCGGCCTGTCCTTCTGCTGATAAGCCGGAAAAACAGCCCAGGAAGTGCCCAGCCACAAGGCAATAACATTAGTACCTTTTTTCAGATAGTTCCTGATATCATATGTCATGTAGCGGGCACGTGATTTATGGTCCGTCACCGAAGGTGAAAGGACAGCATCCCCCACTTTCCGTCCATTGACATACAGTTCATGATAACCGATGGAAGCTACATAAATAATAGCATCCTGCGAAATTTCCGACAGTTCAAAGGTCTTGCGAAACCAAGGATCTGCCATTACATTATTCACCTTCTTGCCTCCTACACTCTGCGACTCCATTTCTGCACTGCCTATCCATCGTGCCGACCAATCGGCAGCAAATAGCCCCATACGCCAGTTCGCAGTAGTACTCCATGCCGACCAATGATTATGTTCGTCTGAGAAACGGACTTTCCAGAAACATCTTTTTCCGGCAGACAAAGGCACTCCTTCATAAACAATATTCACCGACTCAGCCGAATTAACGCGACCGCTGTCCCAAAGATCTCCACGATCTGCATCGAGCAATTCCCGGGAGCTTGCTACAAGAATCTGATAAGCAGTCTGTCTCCGCCCGCGTGCCGGAACAGTGGCTCCCATTTTCCAACTCAAACGGGGTTGCTGTATGTCAATACCTAAAGGATTACTAAGATATTCACATCGCAAATCAAAAGGTTGGAGAGTGGCAATATTGGTGAAAGCCGTACTGCCGGTCAGTTCATCCCCCGGAAAAGCAATCTGCACTTCTCTGCCATTAAGAGTCAGACAAACTCTCTTCTGACTATAAAGCGGATCAGCAACCCAGATATCATAATCAGTTCCCTTCTGCTCAAGATAGACAATCACCTGTTTATCAGCAGCCAGTGTAAGTCCCTCTCCTAAATCAATTATCCCCGGATGATAAAAAACAACGGCATACTGATGATTCACCCTAACAGCCTGCACCGCAGAACTATTTTGAATAATCTTATAATTCTGTGTAGCTGCAAATGTCTGGAACTCCTTCAAAGACCTGTCAGGAACCACCATATACGCATACTTCCCTTCCTTAGCCTTTACACCATGACTAATCCAGAGATTAAAGATGTCAGCAGAAATCTTCTTTCCACTTCCACTGATATTAATATCTTTCCAAGCCCCCGTTTGTTTCGGGCTGCTGACAGTTACATCTCCTCCTGAAGGAAATAAATAACCAACTTTATCATGATATACCCAAGCCGGATTCTTTGCAGATGCATTTTCTTTGTAAACAGACGTAGTCCCTTCCTCTTTGCCAACTACCATTTCGCCTTTAAAAAGGCACTGATTAACAGTTGTAACCACTTCTTCGGGAGCATTTGACGCAATATCTGTTCCTAAACACAAAAGCACATCATTCATAAAAAAGTAAGCTTTCTTAGCCTTTACACCCTTATAGCAATGCTCATAAGCAATGACTCCATTCTTGCCATTACTTACACCACCTCCATACCGGTTTTTTCCGAACAGATATCCTTCAAGACGGGCAGAGTCTGGATGTTGGATAGCTGTAGTACCCGGTATTTTATTCCAATTCCATATAGGGAAGATACCCCCATATTCTTTTCCGGAAGTAAGGATATTCGTAGCACCAAGCGGCAAGTTATAGCCTTTGAGGTTCTCATTATTGAGCATTTCGGTTCCATTGGTCCGGGTAGAAATCACCTTAGCTGAAAGATAATAGCCAGCACCGTGCTGAACCATTATGTCCGATTTCCAGAAGTACTTATTGCCGGGAGCAGGAAAGGGAGCACCGGAAAGGTGTTTCTTCCAAGCCGAATAATCAGCAACACGTTCAGGATCATTCTGTTCCATGTATTCCAGTGTGACAGGAGAAATATTACTCAATCCTTCTGAACGTGATATATTACGACCGATTGCACCAAAATCAAACGTTTCCCGATAACCCAACAACCGATGACCACCCATCAGGAGATTAATAAATATCTCTTTCTTCTCTTGTGTAAAATAAGATTCAAAGACAGTTCCTTTCACCAACCGTAAATAATATGCAATATCATCTACATACGATAAACCATAACCGCCAGAATATAATTGGGGACGATGCTGATGGAAACTGCCATCCACCTTAATACCTTCGTCGCCTTGTTCCGGAACAATCTTAATAGTAGAAGCTATGGACTCAATTCCGGTTCGTATCAGCTCTATATTATCTTCAATACATCCCTTATGAATAGTAACGGCAGATACCCATGTACGGTTTTTGCCTTTATGTCCTTTATTTCCAGTCAAATCCTGTAGATAAGAAGAATAATGCAATAGCTTCTTTTCACTAATTTTGCCTTTCAGCAGAATTAACGGAACCATGTAGTCCTGGGGAGCACCAATATCACCGAACCACCAGTTCCTGGATTTAGGACGTACTTTATACCAGTAATCGATACCTGCAACGATTTGTTTCAACAGTTTTCCTGAATTATAATACTTATTTCCAGGTTTCCGATATGCAATAGCCATTGATTTCAACCGTTTCAAATGAGAACCGGCCGGATAAAAAGAACCTTCGTGTACAGTTACATAATCCAGATCCGGAAAACTTCCGTCCGAGCGTAACGCACTCGCATAACCCGCTATTATGTCCTCATCCACCTTCGTTTCCAAATAGGAAGCGACCAGCCTCCCTGTCATTTCGTCCACTTCCTTTTGCGCATCAACTTGCACCTCTTTAGCCTCAGCCAAAGAGCAACAAAGATAAAGCAAACAGAATATTAGTTTCAAGCATTTCATAAACATACTCCTATTTATCCAGATACTTACCATCAGCTACTATCCCTGAGCTATGCACTGTACGAATAAATTTCGCATCAGCAGGAGCGGCACCTTTACATTGGTTCAGTTCTGCCCCGACAACATCATCCAGAAAGAATAACGGACGTACATCGGGCTTCATCGCATCAAAACGTACATTATTAAATCTCACATTCCTGGCATGGCGTACATAGAAACCGGCAGCCGGTAATGTATTACCAAACATTCGATTCTCAGGATAGCTTTTAGTCATTTCCGGAACGGGTTTATTAACCATGTCCGAGGTCCCGCCCCCCGGATAGCTGATTTGCACGTTATTGATCGAAACATTTTCTACATAGCTTGTCTCCACACCAGTTATTGAACAGGCTATCAGGCTTTCTGCGGTTGCTACAATGTTGCTGATATTTATATTCTTCAATACACCACCCTCTTTCCGGTAAGTGCGGTGTCTGTCTCCCAAACGGATGAATATGGGAGTCTGGACATCGCGCATAGAAATATTGGAAACGGTGATGCCATCAATAATGCCTCCATCAACCATTTCTATGGCAACACCCGAAATAACGGTAACATCGGCCGAAATATGTTCAAGCTGTTTACTCCAATGACGAATATTATCTTCCGCTGCCCGGCGAACAACACAATTGGAAACCGCGATGTTCCGGTAGCCTCCATGAGAGGCAGTACCAAATTTAATTGCATTGCAATTACTTGCTGTGACACAATTCGTAACCGTTATGTTCTCGCAAAAATCAGGATGGTCACTCTTGAAACAAATGGCATCATCTTCCACATCAATGTAGCAATCGGATATAGTCGCATTCTTAGCATCTATATCAAGCCCGTCATTATTATAATTACAATGACTGAATACCTTCAAGCCACGGATAGTTACATCTTCACATTTCTCATAATGCTGCACCCAATAGGCAGAATTACGGAGAGTGACATCGGTCACAACGATACCCTGACACTCTACAAAATAGATTATCTTAGGGCGTTTCGGTCCGCCGTCCGCATCATTGCCGAATTGAAACGCTTTATTTCCACCTTGTCCGTCAATCGTTCCGAATCCGGTAATCGAGATATTCTTCTGTCCACGTGCAAACAAAAGTCCGGAAGACTGATTCATATTACCATCCTTGAAGGGAAAAGCATGATCATAATCCGACAAACGTGTACTCCCCAACAATAAAGTGCCAAAATCCAGATGAAGGTTCACATTTGATTTCAGTTCAATGGGACGTATCAAATAAGATCCGGATGGTATCAAAACAGTTCCGCCTCCTTTCTTCGAACATTCATCTACGGCTTTCTGTATAATAATTGTATTATCCGTTACACCATCTCCTTTAGCTCCACGCTTAGTCACATCAATTGTTCCGGCTATAAGGGAAGAAGAAAACAGCAAAGATATTGCAAACAAGACTATATTACATCTATTCATCATGATATCATTGTTTTTAGGGTTTATCATTTAAAGATTTATATCGGCACAAAGCCTCTACATAGTAATAATCAGCATAGGTCAAAGGCATATCTATCTCTGTACCAGAAGGGATGTTCCCTACCGAATGTTTCAGAATGAATCCGCCGTTAGTTCCCTCCTCTGCCGTATATGCCGGTGAGGATAATGTCTGGAGCATTTTTTCGGCTGCCTTATAATATTTCTTAGCCCGTTCTCCAGATACATACTGAGATAGTTCCAATAATCCCGAACAGTTGATAGCTGCCGCAGAAGCATCACGCAAAGCATCCGGTATATCAGGAGCATTATAATCCCAGTAAGGAATCAGGTCTTTGGGCATATTAGGATGGTTCAACGTAAATTCTGCTATTTTTATAGCTTGCTCCAGATATTTCCGGTCTTTGGTAAAACGGTACATCATTGTATAGCCATACAATCCCCAAGCCTGTCCACGAGCCCAAGCAGATTTTTCGGAAAAGCCCTGCCCGGCTTGGTAGTGCTTTATTTCACCGGTCACCGGGTTATAATTCAATCCATGATAAAGACTATTGTCCGCCCGGAAGTGATTCTTCAAAGTTGTATCGGCATGCTTCACAGCAATATCATAAAATGTGCTGTCTCCTGTGGCCTGAGTAGCCCAGAAAAGCAATTCCAGGTTCATCATATTATCAATGATAACGACATAGTCATCCGGTTTGCGATTATGTGATTTAATACAGCCTACCACGGGGCTGAAACGGGAAATCAACGAACGGGCGCTGTTCACCATAATATCTTTATACTCAGGTTTCGGAACAATGCGGTTAGCATTGCCATAACTGCAATACATCATAAAACCGACATCATGTGTATTCACATTGTATTGTTCCGGTTCCAGCAGTTTCAGCATACGTACTCCTTCAGCATACAACTCCTTATTCCCTGTATTCTCGTACAGATAGAACAGAGTTCCGGGATAAAAGCCGCTACACCACCATTCCGAGTTACTGGTTTTCAGACGTTGCATGTGTTTGTCATACGTCTTAGGGAACTGGTTACTTCCCTGCAGTTCACCCCTCATATAGAGATATTGACGAGCAGCATGCTCTAATGCTTTATCTACTTTTACCTTACCACCGGCGAATAAATCACCGGAAGAAAAAAAACTAATTAGAATCGTAGCAAACAATAATGTACTCTTTTTCATGGTTATATTTTAAATTTATATTCTATTATTCCACTGCATCCGAGAAAGAAGTGACCTGCAATCTTTCGGCAAACTGCAGCGAAGATAGTTTAGTAGTCACTTTAACCGTAACCGGTTTACCAGGTAAAATATCCATATAATTATCGGATATGAAATTGTCGATATCTCCTTGGAGTGACAAGAAAACCCCTCTCGCAAACACATCACAAGACAAAGTCACCTCATAACCCCCTTCTACCGGAACAAAGTCTTTATTAATCCGGGCCCCTGCATAATGCATATCTTTTTGCTTTGCCAGAAAATAATCATTAGTATACTCTGTTCCCGTTTTATCCTTATAAAGAACGTGTATAACCACATCTTCTTTTTTCTCTCCATTCAATAATCCATCCACTGTTTCCTTCCATACGACTGTACTTGTATTAGCCGGAACAGTTATCTGTTTCTTGAATTCTTTCACTACTCCACTACCATCCAGCCTGAGCATACAGACCGTTAATTTACCAGAAGTACTTTTCAGCCTGTCCGATACCATATGTATCTGCAATATATTTTCCTTTTCTATTGGCGACACCAGCAAATCGGCGAAAGACTTTACCGTAAAATAATGCTGCGCTTTCCAACGCCCGTAATAATCACGACTGGACCAGGATGCCACCGGCCAGCAGTCATTATGCTGCCATACCAACGACCCCATACAATAGGGCATATCCCTCCGATGTGCCTCCATAGCCATTTTCATAGCATCAGCCTGCAAAAGCTGGCTCATATAGGTAAACGAACGGAAATCTTTCGGCTGACGGTATTCCGATACAAGGAAATCATTGATACGCTTATTAGCTGCTGTTCCCCCTCGCTGATGCGACATCATTACTTCCGAAGTCAGATTCCAATCCTCAGGTAAAGGTGCATACCGTTTGATTGACTCGAATTCCGGAAATGATTGGAAACCATACTCACTGAAGAAACGGCTCCGCTCATGATTAAATTCAGAAAGAGGTTTCAGCCCTTGCCAGACTTCCCAATAGTGCATATCACCCACCGTGTGATTGCGTGTTCCCTTGTCATCTGAATAAGGAGACGACTTACGGTAACACGCACCCGGATGGAATTCTTCTACCACAGCCGGCAACGTCACAAAATACTGATCCTTGAACTGTTTCCATATAATATCCGAATAAGCAGGATTTTGTTTGTCATATGTCTTTTTCCAATTCCAGTTGAACCAGGCATCCAAACATTCATTATTACCACACCAGAGGGCTATACAACTATGGTTGCGCAAGTGTCGTACATTATCAATGGCTTCCCTGCGAATGCTTTCCAGCAATTCGCCTTCGGCGGGAAATACGCTGCACGCAAACATGAAGTCTTGCCAGATTAAAATACCGTACTTATCACACAAGTCATAAAAGATATCTTTCTCATAAACTCCGCCACCCCACACGCGTAGCATATTCATATTTGCACTGACTGCATCCCGGATTGTTTTTTCATAAATGGAATCGGTAACACGAGTCAGAAAGTTATCACAAGGAATATAATTCGCTCCTTTGGCAAACAAAGGTTTTCCATTTAGTTCAAAATAAAAGCTTTCACCATATTCGTCAGGAGCCGTTACCACTTTCAATGAACGGATCCCCAGTTTTTCTTCTGTTATATCTATTTGCTTTCCATTCAGTTCCAGTGTTGTAGCAAAGTCGTATAAGAAAGGTTCTCCCAAACCATTAGTCCACCATAACCGGGGCTTCTTCATGGTAAAAGATACCGGAATTTTATTCAAACCTTTATTCAAACGAATCAATTTCCGGCACTCGGCGCGATTATCCGTACGATTAATCACAGTTACCTTTGCTTCTGTCTCCTTATCTGCCAATACTTCTACCGTGACATCCACTACGGCCCGCTGGGCTGTCACCGACTGCTGATTATAAAAAACATCATTTATCCGAGCCTCATCCCATGCTTCCAGGCTAACGGCCCTCCAGATACCCGAAGTAACCAAACGAGGTCCCCAGTCCCAACCAAAATGATAACCCGCTTTACGAACAAACACTCCGACCTTGCGGTTAAGCAAACCTCCATTCTCGGACTGGTCATTCGAACTGCGATACTGGAAAGGAACAGCTTCCCATTTCGGCATAGCTATCTTAATGGGAGAATGCAAATAAACCTGCAATTCATTGCCATGCTCTTTTAAGAGAGAACGGACATCCGCCTGCCATTTACAAAACATATTATCAGCAGAAAGAATCTTCTTTCCGTTCAATGTTACATCAGCATACGTATCCAGTCCCTCAAAATGTAGCACAATATTCTTCTTTGCCAGCAACTCAGGGGTTACATCAAACGTCGTCCGATAAATCCAGTCTTCTTTATCCACCCACTGCACACCGCGCTCATTGAGCCTGTAAAAAGGATCATCTATCAGTTTGTTATCCATCAGGTCTGTATGAACTGTTCCTGGAACAGTGGCTGCATACCAGTTAGTCCCCCTCGCCTGCCGGAAGTTCCATCCTTCATGCAGGTACTGACGGACAGGCTGCGCATTGACTGCTGTAAACAGAAATAGCAAATTCAATAAGGCTATCCAGGTTCTTTTCTTTACTTTCGTCTTCATTTCTTTATTTATTTATTTGCTTACGGTCTACATTCCATCCTTTCACCACTAATACCGGTGTTTCAGTTATCTTTTCAGCATTCGTTTCGATAACCACGGATTTACTTTCACCCGGCATCAAAGAAAAGAAATTATCCGTATAAAAAGAAGGGCGGATAGGTCTCAAATCCTGATCGAGAAATTGCAACTGGTTGAAAAAGGCGATAGAACCGGACACATTTTTCACTGTAACATCCACGAAATACTTGCCTTCGCCCTTTCTTATCTTATAAGTAGTCTTCAATTTGGCTTTTTTCAATTGAGACAATGTTTCAAAGCCTGAAGAAGTAGGCCCGGTCAGTGTTTCCTTACCTTCATACTTATCATTGGAACGCCAGTAGAAATTAGATGAGACTTCCTTGCCTTTCTCATCGTTCAATCTCAACTTAATAAAATGTACCTGTGAAATATCTTCAGGAAAGCGAATGGCCAATACATCATTTGCCACACCATCCGAAGGAAGGTCAACCTTCGCGGACCCTTCGAATACCTTTTTACTGTTGATATCATAAACCTGAGCCACTACTGTATAACCTTTGAATTCCTGATAGAAATCATTCACTACTGATACCGTATTCTTCAGATAATCGAATTGTGCATGCAAAGGTTCCAAAGCATTAGCTGTATGATAGAGTGAAGCCGTTGGTTCCAACGACCAATCCCACATACGGGCACAGACCTGACGCACCGGGCAATTATGATACCAGAATAGTAAACCGGAACAGAAACGGTCACCATAATCAAGTTTATTATAATTCCATACTTCCCAAATGCTTTTTGAATTCATGGCACCTACAAACTGCCCTTTTTGTGCAAACTCGTCAATAGAAGAAGATTGCCCATAATTATTAACCAAGTCAGTATACATGGTAGACATCAGATGGAATCCATTCCCATCCAGATAATCCCAAACCTCTTTATTAATAGGCCACAAATCTTTTTCGTCCATCATTTCCCGGAGAATTTCTACCGTAGGAAGTGTAGGAGCACCATATTCGGGATTAAAACCATCCACACGGCTACCTCTCGCAGAAGCAGTGTTTTCATAATGTTGCATCGGATTCACCTGTTTATATGGGCTTCCATCATGCACACCTGCACATTCCGATTGCATCTGATAGCCACGTGTTCCATCAAGTTGTTTCAGCAGTTCAGGCGTACCGCTAACTTCGGAACTCTCATTCGACGCCACATAATAGGCCAGAGCCGGATGATTGCGGATACGTTTCACAGTAGATGCCACATTATTCAGATATACACTCTTATCCTGCGGATGGCGTGTATCTCCCGTCATCCAGAATTCTTGCCAGACCAATAATCCCAGTTCATCACAAAGTTGATAAAAATAATCAGACTCGGCTATGCCACCACCCCAGAAACGAACTAAGTTGATACCTGCCTGACGGGTATACCTCAACTCAGCATAGGTACGTTCATCCGAAGTACGCAGCATTCCCTCAGGAATCCAGTTTGTGCCACGAATAAAAATACGTTTACCGTTCACGTAAAATACACGCGATTTATCGGGAGTATTTGTATCAGAGGTAATCTCACGGATGCCAAATCGTGTCTTGACAGAATCACAAACTGCACCTTTTACGTTTACTGTCAATTTCAGTTCATACAAGTTCTGAGGACCTTTGTTGACCGGCCACCACAAGCGTGGATTACGGATAGTAAGCTGAGGAAACTCTTCCGGAGTGAAAGTAACCATTTTCTCCTCACCCCGCAATATACGGAAAGTTTTTTCCACTACAATATTCTCTCCCGTAATCTCTCCTCTGATCACTCCGCTGATCGTATCCATCGAATTAAGCGGATTAACCACTTCAACGGATATAGTTTCATGAGCTACATCATACCCCGGCTTTTGTAGTTCCGACTTCACAAACGGATGACGCAATGCCAATGTCCCTGTAGTATACATGGATATACTTTTCCAGATACCAGTATTACGGTCACGAATACCATCCATAAAGGTAAAATCCCATCCAACGCTCATAAGCATGGTAGTATTTAAGCCAATGTTTCCATTGCCTCCATTATGGAATTCACCTACAGCACCCCAAGGCTTTGGCATAGTAGTTCCCGGCACATCTACCGGATAAACTCTGACGGCAAGAACATTCTTATTACCTACTTCCACAAAGTCGGTTATATTAATGTAATCATTGACAAACATTCCATTGATTGTACTCAGCAAATTACCATTTACCCATACTTCTGCCCGATAATTGATGCCGTCAGGCTGCAACCATATATTTTTTCCTGCGAAAGAAGCAGGGACTTCAAATTCTGTGCGGAACCAATAAGTATAAAATTCACGACCTACTTTTGAAATATCCGGTATCTTATTGGATTCTATTTTATTGTTCAACCCGTAATAGGGTTCGGGATACTTCTTATTGTACACAAGAGAGTTAAGCACAGTTCCCGGAACAATGGCCGGCAACCAGTTGCTCGTATTATACCCAAGTGATGAAATTTCCTCAGCCGATGCTTTCACGTCTCCCACTTTCATCATCTTCCAGATATATTCTCCCTGATGCACTTCTTTCGAATCCAACCAGATTCTATCGGTTGGCTTTGCATAGTTTGTATTACTGCCCTGTGCAGAATATGAGAGAGGCAGGAACAAAAGCAAAAAAGTCAATAGTTTATTCATCTTATTTTTTATTTATTTTTTTCTGCAAGCAAATATAGCCAATGAGTTCCAAACGAGACGTGCGCATTCTTGCCAGATATAGATAGAAAAAGGGAAAATACACACAGCATACATTTTTGACAAGGATACATACAAGTTTCTATATAAAAAAGCAAGCCGCCCTTTGGCTATTTATCAATTATAGCTATTGCAATTCTTTAGGCACCTTCACATTCTTACAATCTTTCAAGCGAATCACAGAGAGTTCACTACCCGGAGATTGCATTGCTGAATCGGTAATTTCAAGTCCGTTTACATCTTCAGCAACAACCGCATGCCGTTCTTCCTTATCACCAACGGTTGAAAGCTTCATATTTATAAAACGAATATTGTCAGCATGTCGTATATAAACCCCATAAGCAGGTAACATCATGCCGAACATCCGATTCTCAGGATAGGCATCTTCAACCTCCGGTACTTCTACCATCGTATTCGAAACTTTTCCTCCGCCTTTCAACTTAAAGTCTATATCACGAATCTCCACATTGTCAACACGAAGTCCGGGAACACCTGTAATGGAGCTTGCAACATAACTGGCAGAACTTGCTGTGATATTTTTTATCAATACATCCTTCAGATAAGATTTCTCTGAAGTTTTACGTCTACCCAAGCGAATAAATAAGGGTGTCTGCACATCTTCCATCGTCAGATCGGAAATGACAACATCTTCCATAAAACCGCCGTCAACCACTTCAAGGGCCATACCCGCTATACCAGTAATCGGGTCTGAAACTCCCGGAACGCGTTTTTCCCAAAAGCGAAGCAAAGATTTGCTACATTTATGAAGGGTGCAGTCAGAAACCCGGATATTGCGAAATCCTCCGGCACTGGCAGTACCAAATTTAATAAAATTACAATTAGAAGACAGGTCACAATTCTTCACTGTAACATTCTCGACAACATAATCCGGATCTTCACTCTTGAAACAAATGGCATCATCATCTGTATCAACTACACAATCTGTGATAGTAACATTCCGGCTCTCAATATCAAAGCCATCATTATTCCAGTTTGCATGTCCTTCCACATACACTTTACTGATATCAACCCCATCACAACGCACAAAACGGAATGTCCAAAACCCAGAGTTTGATAATTTCACTCCATTTACATGAACCTTATTACAATCGAACAGGAGTACCAGAGTGGGACGGTTCGGAGCATCATTCCCTTTATTAAAAGCCGATCCATTACCATCTATTTCTCCCTCGCCTGTAATTGAAATATTGTCTGCTCTTTCTGCAAAAACCAGAGCTTTGCGTCTTCCTTTATCAGGATAATCAGCAATATTCTTACTACCCAGAATTGTGGCACCTTTCTCCAGATTTAAAGTAACATTCCTCTTCAACACCAGTGTTCCGGTCAGATACTTTCCGGCAGGTAAAGATACAACGCCTCCCCCTTGTCTGGCACAGTCATCAATTGCTTTTTGAAGACCAGCAGTCGTTAAGGTCTTCCCATCTGCGTGAATCGCATACTTGTCTGTTATAGGTTCCGAACTATTCTGTTCTTTATTGGTGCAAGCCATAAACAGTAAACAGAAGCAAAACAGTCCCCATGCTATAGTATTATTCATTATTCAAAATCTTTAAATGAATAAGGCTGCGGCAAAATAATATTGACACAGCCTCATCATAGTTATTAATTAATTAGTTATCTGCAGGTATTACAGTCACCGTCCATTGCTTCACGACCGTTTTACCCGGTGAAGTCACCGTATATGTACGGGGAGTAGAATAATCTTGAAAACCAACAGCCATACCCGGAGTCAGGGTTGCTCCCGCAGAAATGGTTGCTATCATCTTCAGATCAGTAATATCAGCGTCTTTTTTCAGAGTAACCGTGACAGTCCCAGCTTCAGAGTCAATCTGAGTCTTATCACTCATAACTCCCTCTGCTCTATTATATACTGTCACATTTGTAATCTCTGCTTTTTCATAAGCTTCGTCTACTGCATAGTCATCATCTCCACATGACACAAAAGTCAGCGCCAAAGCAACGAACATAAAAAATAGTATCTTTTTCATCTTATAGCTACTTTTAAATTATACAATCATCATTTACCACAAAGGATTCTGGTCCAAATTAGGATTTTTGTCACGCGCAGACTGTGGAATCGGCAGCAAATAGTCGCGAGGTGCCATGAATGTCTTCTTGCATACAAATACCGTTTCATAAGTAGGAACGATTTCTCCATCAGGGCGTTGAATGTAAGTCACAAGGCAACCTTGTGCATCCTTATTCAACACTTCCTCACCAATCTTCCACCGCTGAATATCAAACCATCTTTTACCTTCAAGAGCCAGTTCTATACGACGCTCATGACGAATACGTTTTCTCATTTCACTTTTGTCCAAGCCTGCAGGAAGTGCAGGTTGTCCGGCACGGGCACGTATTTCATTTATTGCACCATATACTTCAGCAGTCGGTCCATTCACTTCGTTCTCTGCCTCGGCCAAGGTAAGCAACATTTCTGCATAACGCAAAACGATAAAGTTATGTCCGCCGCCTACACCACGCCCACGATTATCATAGCCGCAGAGCACATCCTGATTCATATATTTCCCAATGTAATACCCGGTTTTTGTGCATGAAGGTTTACCAGCACTATACATTCCGTTGGGGTTCTCCTTCAGATTCAGATTACCCGGAGTATTCTGGGCTGTATACAATATCTTGTTTTTCCAAGGTTTTCCATTGTAATGGAGAGTTGCATAGAAGCGCTTGTCACGATTCTCATAAGGAGCTGCAGCATGTTCCGGATTATTCCAATCAAAAGGTTCACCGGTAGCCATTTCAAATTCATCAGCCAGACTTGCAGTCGGGTGGTCTTTGCTCCATCCATATTCAGCCGGTGTGCCGGGCTCAGGCGGAGCCAAAACCGTCTGTGCACTCGACCATCTATAGGGATATGCAAACTGGATATCAAAAATAACTTCACTATTGTGTTCATTATCCTCATAAAACATCTCAGCAAACCCATTCTGGTACAAAGAATAAGTACCTTTCAGATCACCACTAACTAAAACACGGGCAGTTTTAGCCGCATCTGCATAATATTTGGAATCTATGATTCCGGCTGCATATAAATAAGTGGCCGCCATCATACCCAATGCAGCTCCCTTAGTCGCACGCCCTAATTCGTCATCAGGCACCGTCACCGGTAAACGGTCGGCAGCATTCTGGAAATCAGAAATAATGAACTGCAATGTAGCCTCCGGTGTAGCACGAGCCAGGAAAATATCATCTGTATTGCGATCAAGCGGTTTGTCAATCAGTATAGCCGCTCCATAATAACGGAATAATTCCAGATAGAACATTGCACGCAGAAAGTATGAATCTCCCATCAAACGTTCTTTCACATTAGCAGGTAACGGAGAGTCCGGCAAGTTCTTCAAAGCAATGTTAGCTCTACGAATAGAAGAATAACGATTACCCCATCTGTCAATCGGAGCAGAAGAAGCATTGAAGTCAAACAGATTCCATTGATTAGACGCCTTCTCACCAATCTGGATACAATCATCCGTAAACAGGATATCAACAGCATGGTCGTTCAAGCCATTTACGCTATAATAAGGTCCATCCAAGTCTCTGTAAACTTTACTCATAAACAGCATAGCACTCGACTCTGTCAACCAGATACCTTCATCGGTAACAGAATTCGTTGGTTTTATATTGTCCATAAAATCCGTGCACGAAGCATTCAACAAAAGTATGGAACAAAGGATACCATATATTATTCTTTTCATAATTTTAATGCATTAAAAGGTTACACTTACACCAAAAGAGCTGATAATCTGTTGTGGATATGAGTTGAAAGCTTGGTTTTCAACATCAAAGTCGTCAGGCATTTTGCTATAAATGGTCCACAAATTATAGAAATCAGCATATAAACGTAAACTCTGCATCTTGGCTTTCTTCAGTAATTGCGGTTTAAAAGTGTAGCCAATCTGCAATGATTTTAGTTTCACATAAGCAGTATTTACCATCCAGTAAGAGGACGTTTCATAGTTCTGGTTACGGATAGAGGCAGACAAACGCGGATATTTTGCATTTGGATTCGGATTAGCTTCTGTCCATGAATCCAAGTGCTCACGGCGCGGATGAATGGCATCCTTGAATGGATAACGGACATTACGGTCTCCATTGCTACCCAAATAATAGTCAGAACCACCAGCTCCCTGAATGAACATACTGAAATCGAAGTTCTTATATTCCAAACGAAGGTTATACCCCCACATCACTTCAGGAGTCTCGTTGAAACCAATAATAACTTGGTCTTCACTATCAATCTTGCCATCACCATTGATATCCACATACTTGATATCACCAGGTAATACGCCCTTCTGATAAGCCCAGTTATCAATATCTGCCTGATCCTTAAATAATCCGGCAGCTTTATATCCCCACGTGCGTCCACTCGGTTGCCCGGTCTTACGCTTTCTTGGATTATTCTTAGTTCCGGGAGCTTCACGAATCTCAATCTGCTTGTCACGAGTAAACCCGAAAGAAATCGAATTAGACATCTTTAATCCACAATTGAAAGTATAATGGCTACTCAATGCTGCATCAAAACCATATCTTTCATCCTCACCAGCGTTTTCCTTAGCCAGTCCAATACCATATTCAGAAGATACGATCGCATTCGGACTCAAAATTTTATCCGTGCGCTTATCCCGGTATACATCAAACTCAGCAATCAACAAATCATTCCAAAAATTTATGTCTAAACCTATATTAGCTTTCCATACTGTTTCCCAAGTCAGGAAAATATTAGGTTCAGCCCCCTCCACCAAACTCTGCAATTGGGTAGGATTTTTGCCGAACACTGCACCATTTTCAATTTTATATTGTGAAAGATAAGAAAATGCATCACCGACAGGATTACCAGATTTACCATAAGAAGCTCTCAACTTTAAGTTATTGATAAATGAGAAATTATCTTTTATAAATGATTCCTCAGAAAGTCTCCAACCTAAAGATACGGAAGGAAAAAATGCACTTCTACGGTCAGGAGCATATTGGTAAGTCTGGTCATAACGTCCTGCTAATTCAAGCATATACTTCTGGGCATAGTTATAATTCAGACGCATAACATATCCCTGTTGACCAAAGCGGGTGGTGGTACCGGAGTTGCTGATAAATTCCGCAACCGGACTACCCATATTCAATTCCGGAATCATAAAATCATAGTTCTTTCTACCGGCTTTGGTTTCTACCGTATTCCCCCATCTCCTTTCAAATACACCTAATACACCAACCTCATGCTTACCAAATCTTCTTTCATAATTCAAATGAGCCTGAATAGTATAATAAGTCCATTGCTTATTTGTGATGTTAAGAGACGGTTTCGCTTCACCACCTTGTTGTTCTTCAATTTCACCGGCATCATTATAGGCATAAGCCGTGAAAGGATATTGCCATTCTTTTGCATCATAAATCTGACGGTCATAACTGAATAAAGCTTTTGCAGACAAACCTTTCAGAAATGGCAGTTGCTGATCTAAAGAAACTGTTATATTCTGAAAGTTATTATTGTATGTCTTATCAGCTCCATCATGTACTCCCATATACATACTGGAACCACCACCCTGCATGGCCGGTTTTCCGCCAACCATATTGGGAACTGTCGGAGCACACAAACGATACAGGTCTTCCATCATCTTTTTACCATCATAATAATGGCTCTTTTTAGTATCGTAAGCCAAATTGATATCAACACTCACTTTAGTAATGTCTATCGGATGGAAATCGACATTAGAACGGAGATTAAATCTGTCATATCCGGTATCTTTACCCATCATACTGCCCTGATACATATATCCGAAAGAGGCGAACGCATTGATAAACTTATTACCACCACTCAGAGAGACATTGTGACGAGTAGTAGTGGTAGTCTTCATGTACTCATCCATCCAGTCTGTATTTTTGTAACGGTCGTCAGTACCATCCTTATACTTCTGCAGCAGATCATCACCATATACTTCTTTGTCACGTCCATCCATTCTCAATGCTTCATTGTATAAGGTCAATGCATCATAAGCATTCAGGAAATCAGGAGTATTCATCGGAGTCTGGAAACCAACCGAACCATCATAAGTCAAGGTTACTTTACCTTCTTTTCCTCGTTTCGTATTAATCAGGATTACACCATTGGCCCCTTTCAAACCGTAAGGAGCAACCGCAGCAGCATCCTTCAGTACAGAAATAGATTCAATATCAGCCTGGTTTACTTTTTCCCACGGGCGTTCGATACCATCGACCAGAACCAGCGGTTTATTTCCACGCAACAACACAGTCGCCTCATCTTTTCCCGGCTCACCGGAAGTCTGACGGGTAATAATGCCCGGTATCTGTCCTCCCAACTGATTGGACACATTAGCAACAGGAGCCTTAATCTTATCCCCCTGTACGGTGGCAACAGCCGAGCTCATTGTCATACGTTTCTGAGTACCGTAACCAACCACCACCACCTCATCAAGTAATTGGGTGTCTTCCTCTAAAGTAATAACCAGAGATGCTCCAGCCGTAGCCTTCATTGTTTTGGTTTGATAACCAACAAATGAAATTTCTATTACGGGATTAGGACCATCAACAGGCAAATTAAAGTTACCATCAATATCAGAGATAGCGCCCTGCGTGGTTCCTTTCACTTTAATTGTTGCACCAATGATAGACTCACCTTTTGCATCCACTACTTTTCCTGTTAGTTTTTTAGCAGTTTGCATAACACCTTGAGTACTTGCCACGACTTCGCCGATGTGTGTCTGATTGTCTTTAGCAGCATAAACGTCAGCAGTTGTAACTAAGCCAAGCGACAAAAGTGTCGCCATTAAAATGGACTTCTTAGAAAGTGGCATGATATCTTTCAGCCAGTAATGCCTAAGAATCATTTTCTTTTGGACATTGAGTTTGTTTCGCATAATTGTGTATTATTAATATTAGAAATAGTTCATTAAGAAACTTACCAAAAGAGAGTATAGCAAAGAATAAATTCTTCTTACTCTAAGAAAATCAAGGAGAGTGTTTTTCCATACTTATAAAAATATTAAAGGTTAAATAAATGTTTTTCTACTCTTTGAAAGGAGAGGTGAATCATGTACATGCAATCTTCACCTCCTCACTTTACTAGAAATCTTTTTTACCTTAATGCGTAATCAATGCATATTGAAAACATACTAATGATGTTGTTTATACCAGCAAAATTAGACGGTTAATGGTACATAAACGCATCCAACATTGCCATTAATATGACAAAAACGGACATATTGAAAAAACATACATCTTGGGCGAGACTGGACATGTATTACGGAATAAATCGGTACTTCAGACGTGTTTAAACTGCATCAGAATTGTATCTGCCCCCTACCTTCCCCTTATATAGGACAAGGAGAAGGTAGGGAGTAAGTGAGGAGAAGATAAAAAAAGCACAGCTCCAAAGCTGTGCCCTCAATTATTTAGTTTTAATTTCAAAATGATAATTACCGGTTAGCAGTTCGATGCCACCTCCCTTCTTGCGCATGGCAGATAAAGTAGCGGCATTTATCTCTTTACATTCTATTTTATAAGCCTCATCTATATATAAGGTAGCAGAGCTGTTTGAAGGAATAGTAATCGTATATTGCACCTTGCCCCTGTTCTTTTTCCATGATGAAACTATTTCTCCATAAGGGGAAATATGACTTGCCTCAAAAGCATCCAAACCTGCTACAAAATTGGGTCTTAATATAATATGTTTGAAGCCGGGCATTGAAGAATCAGGGTAAAGCCCTCCCAATGCTTTATAGTACCAAGCACTGATTTCTCCAAACATGATGTGGTTTAATGAAATATCTTTTTTCCCATCAATACGCCAATTCTCATAAAGAGTAGTTGCTCCATTCTTTATCCACCAGCCCCAGGACGGATAGGTTCCTTTAGAAGCAAGTTGATAAGCCAAATCTGCATATCCATTCGCACTCAAAGCATTCAGAATAGTTTTACTACCCAGTAAGCCTACATCCATACTGCCGTCTTTACTCACTTTCTCTGCTAAGTTATAAGCCACCAATTCTTTCAGATGTTCAGGGACTATTCCCCAATAGAGTGGTGCGCTTAACTCGGTCTGACTTCCACCACAATAGATACCTGTATCCTCATTCAAAAAGCGGGCATTGATGCTATTCTTTATTTTTTGCGCTAAAGCAGAATACTTTTCATAATCTTGTTGTTTGTTCAATATTCTGGCTGCTTTAGCCAAAATATCCGTATCGACATAATAATAGATGGATGAAGTCAGCTCTTTAGAGGAATGTGACTTTATAGGAATCCAATCTCCTAATCCCCAGTCCGTGATGCCCGAAGGGTATGTGTAATTCAGATAATCCACATATCTTCTGATATTGTTGTACATAGATTGAAGCAAATGTTTGTCTCCATAGAACAGGTAAATATTCCAGGGGATGATAGCTACCGTACTTGTCCAGTCAACACCATTCCCCCAATGATACCCCCATCCGGCAGTAGGAATAATGGCAGGGAGCACTCCGTTAGGGGCTTGTTCATCTTGATGGTCGGCCATCCATTTTTCATAGACCGTGATGCCATCATAATTATAAAGTCCGGTCTCAATGGCAATATGGGCATCTCCCGTCCACCCATTCTTCTCCCGTTGAGGACAGTCCGTAGGATAGCCAAACAAGTTTGACAGGTATGCAGCATTCGTCGCCTTCCATATCTTATTCAATAATTCATCAGATGATGAGATTCTGCCGGCAACAGGAACATCACTGTGCATGAAATAGGCTTTCAAGCTATTATCAGTCAGTTCAACCGGCTCGCTACTTGTTACTTCAACATACTGAAAACCTTTATAATTAAAACGGGCACGAAATGTTTCTTCTCCCGTACCACTCAGAATAAAGATATCCGTTTGAAAAGGATCTGAATCATCTGTAGGGCGATAGTGATAATCAATATTAGACATATCTGCTCTATTATCTTCTCCGATTCTCTCAGAATGCTTCAAACGAACTTCCGTACCAGGTTTTCCTTTGATTGTCAATTGGCTGACACCTGCTATATTCCTGCCCAAGTCAAATAAATAAATAGAATCGGAAAGTTTAATCATCTTTGCCGGACGGAGCATCTCCACGTCCCGGATAGGATGCATCTGCTGCGACACAATCAGAGGTGACGGAGCGGAAGTGCAACTTGCATTTTTCCATTTCTTATCATCAAATCCCGGAGTGTTCCAATCAGGTTGTTCCAACCGTGCATCATAGTGTTCAGCCGTATAAATACTATTGAAAATTACCGGGCTCAAAGAGGTTTTCCAGTCCTGACCAGTAGAAATAAATTCTACCTTTCCGTCCTCATATACCACACGGATATCCATACAGAATTTAGGCCTGCCACGCCAAGGCGCCTGATTGAAGTTCCACACAGCAGTAGACTGGTGATTGTACCAGCCATTTCCCAACAGTACACCAATGGCATTATTTCCTTGCTTCAATAGTTGCGTTACATCATGTGTCAAATATAAGGTACGTCTGTCAAAGCGAGTATATGCAGGATCCAGACGATGATCTCCAACCCGTGAGCCATTAATATAAAGTTCATATAATCCAGCAACAGCAATGTATGCACGGGCTTCCCGAATAGTACGTTTTGCATCCCATTCTTTTCTAAAATATGCAGCGGGCTTCAAATGTATATTATGGGTATCTGATATCCAGTTCCCCTTCCAGTTATGTTCATCCATTACTCCGGTTTCAAAGTAAGTTACATCACTTGTATACATCTTATTACTATCCCAGACACACACCTTCCAGTAATATCGTGTATAAGGTTGAAGTTTTTGTCCGGCATAAACAGCCAGAACATTTGATATAGTCTGTTTACCGGAGTTCCAGCTATCACCCATCCCCTGAGCAACCCGAACGGAATCTGTGCCTACAATGACCTGATAGGCTTCCTGAACATCAACATCAACTGGCAATTGCCAGCTCAAACGCGGAGAAGGCACATCTATTCCTAACGGGGCAACTAAATATTCACAGCGAAGAACATCAAGCTTCCCCGTTGATCCGGCTAATAATGATAGATGAAATAATGAAATAAAAAAGAATACTGATAAGATTCGTTTCATAATATAGATTACTTTTTTAGTGAATGATACAAAAATAGGCAATAATCAATATAGTAATATCTACAAAAGCGCCAATAGTATACGCTGACAAGACAAAGAACGTGCCCATCTTCGCCATTTTTGTATGGTTATCGTCCTAAGACATAATTATACCATTTTAAAGCATATTTTTCAGATTGAAGCACAGAAAAAAAACATATCTTTGTTTGCATTCTAATACTTAAATAAATACGAATAACCCCATGAGAAAACATACATTGCTGCTTTTATTATTTTTTTCTTGTTTAACAAGCAACATTTGTTCGTACAATCTGAGACAGATCAGTAATCGGGACGGTTTATCCAACAGTTCTGTCACTTGCCTGTTTCAAGACAATGAACGTTTTTTATGGATCGGAACATATGACGGGCTTAATATGTATGACAGCCGGAATATCTATATTTATAAGCCCGATATCAACAACCAAAACAGTTTATCAAGCAATGTTATCAGAAATATTATAGAGACAGACAGCATTTATCTGTGGATCAGCACCAAGTGGGGACTTAACAAGCTATCGCAACAAAGCAATACCATAGAGGCGTATTACAATGAATTCGGAGAAAACTCTTATATGGCTAAAGACAGCCACGATAATTTGTATGTTCTTAGCAAACCGGATGTCTTGTCTTTCTATTCTAAAGTTGAAAATAAATTTATCGACCTTCCTGTACATAAAGGAATAGAACATAATACAGTGTTGGGTATGCTGATTGATGCCCAAGATACTATTTGGATCAATCACCAAGGAATTCTGGAGAGATATACTGTATCTGACACAGGCTCTGATCAACCCAACATTAAAAGGCATAGTGATTTTAAACATGCTCAGCCCATAGAGTATGCATTCTACCATAAGGAGAAAATCATCATAGTCGATTCTATCGGAGACATTTATTATATAACAACCCAAGGCATTCATTTTGTTAAAAATCTGAATAAGCTTATTAATGAGAGCGGAGAAATCGGCTCTATTATTTTCGATAACGATGATCTCCTCATTGGCTTTAGAACTAATGGCCTCATTCGGCTTGATGCAGCTAAAGGATATGAATTGGAAAAAATAGAAATTAATTGTGGAGTATTCTCATTATGGAAAGATGAACAACAAGACATTATCTGGATTGGTACAGACGGGCAAGGTATATATGCATGGACCAAAGATGAGTACGCTTTCAACAACCTGTCATTAAATCAATTGCCCATAAATAAAAGAAGACCCATCCGGGCCATTCATACAGATCAACAAAACACTCTGTGGTTGGGAACTAAAGATAATGGCATCATCAGAATTAAAGATTACGATGTTGCTCAGGAATATTCGACAGCTAATATAACCCATTTCACTGTCAAAGACGGATTAACCAATAATGCAGTCTTTGCTTTTACTGAAAGTAAGAGCCATCCTATATTATGGATTGGGTCGGACGGTCCTGAACTAAACTATTATTCATATCGGGACAACAAAATACACTCGCTTATTAACAATACAAACTCTAGAATTGCACGCGTACATTCCATGAGTGAGACCTGCGACTCATTGCTATGGGTAGGTTCTGGAAGCAGATTGCTCCGAATCAGCATTGAAGCACATGGAAATACGATTAAAGCCAAAGATATACGTACCATTTATTTCAGAGTCCCCAACAGACAGCAGTACAATCAAATATATTCCATTTATCCGGAGAATGATTCTATTCTCTGGATTGGAATGCGGGGAAATGGAGTCATTCGCCTGAATACACAGACCGAAGCCTATCAGCTTATCTCATTCGATAAAAATGGAATAGCTCCAATGAACGACATTCTCTGTATACATCAAGACAAAAATAAAATTATATGGATAGGCAGCAGTTACGGCCTCACCAGATTGACTTTATTACCCAATGGTGAATACGATTATAAAAACTTCAATGAAAATGAAGGATTACCTAATAATACAATACATGGTATCGCAGAAGATCCTCAAGGTAACTTATGGTTAAGCAGTAATACTGGTATCATTCTATTTGATTCACATAAGAATACATTCCGAAACCTTAATCATAAAACAGGATTAAAGGTTATAGAGTTTAGTGATAACGCTTACTTTCAAGACAATACAAAAAAACGATATTTCTTTGGAGGCGTAGATGGTATTGTATGGATAGAAAATGGGGGGAAAAAAAGAAAAGATTTCATTCCGGATATTTTCTTTACCAAGCTCAGGATATTCAATAAAGACTATAACATATCCGAATTTGAAAAAAGCAAAGGTAATAAAAGAGAAATTGTATTGAAGCACGATCAAAATTTCTTTGCTGTTTCTTTTGTTGCCATGGACTTCATCAATGGAGAAAATAGCAAGTACTCCTATAAACTGGAAAATTTTAGCAATGTGTGGATGGACACGCGCTCCAATGAAGCGCAATTTACCAATATTCCTCCCGGTAACTACATCTTGCGAGTGAAGTATAATGATGGGATCAGTAGTAATGAAAACTTAACTCAAAGTATATACATCACCATCCTTCCTCCCTGGTACTGGAGTATTGCTGCTCAAACAATCTACGTTCTACTACTTATAGGAGCAGGGGTAGGGCTTTTCCGATATATTCGTTGGAAGTACGAACGGAGAAAAGCTTCTATCGACAGAAGGCTGAAAGAAAAATATAAAGAAGAAATGTATGAAGGGAAGTTACGTTTCTTCACCAATATAACACATGAATTCTGTACTCCGCTCACACTTATCTACGGACCATGCGAAAGGATACTCAATTATGAACATAGTGATAACTTTATAAAAAAATATGCCCAGATTATAAAATCAAATACCGAGCGGCTTAACAGCCTGATACAAGAAGTCATCGATTTCCGCCGTATGGAAACCGGTAACCAGATATGCCACATACAAGAATTGAATATCAGCGAATTGGGTAACGGAATCATTGAATCATTTGATGAATTGGCCGAACAGAATCGAATTCAGTTGGAAACAGACATCACTCCGGATATCATTTGGGGAAGTGACCACAACGGCTTTACTAAAATCCTCAATAATCTTATTTCCAATGCTTTCAAATACACACCGGAAAATGGGACTATCCGTATATCCATAAAAAAAGAAGAAAATAAACTGAGCATTAAAGTGTATAATACGGGAAAAGGTATCAGTAAAGAAAACCTTCCGTTAATATTTAACCGGTACAGTATACTCGACAACATCAAAGAAAATAGTATAAAAGGCTTATCATCCAGAAACGGATTAGGGCTTGCCATTTGCCAGAGTATGGTAGAATTGCTACATGGAACCATTAACGTAGAAAGTGAAGTAAATCAATATGCCCAATTTATTGTGACTCTGCCTGCGCTTGAAGCCACAGAAAAAATGGGAAATATACAACCACACGAAACTGCCAAAATTGAACTGCCCAATTATAAAACAGAGGTAACACTGCCCGAAACTGTCAATAACGAAGAAGAAACTAACCAACCGGAAAACACAATACTGATTATTGATGATAATAAAGAATTGTTGTGGATGTTGAAAGATATATTATCAGACGAATATACAATCTTAACTGCCGAAAACGGAGAGGAAGGGTTGGAACTATTGAAACAAGAAACTCCGAATCTGATTATCACAGATATCATGATGCCTAAAATCGATGGAATCACCCTGACTAAACAGCTGAAAAACAATAAGCATACTGCGCACATTCCATTGGTAATTCTTTCGGCCAAGAATACAACCGATGAGAAAATAGAAGGTATAGAATCCGGAGCGGATGCTTACATTCCCAAACCTTTCAATACACAATACCTTAGAACCATTATCAAACAACTTATAAAAAAACAAGAAGAGTTAAAGCAATACTATAACTCTTCTGCAAGTGCATTTGACTATAGTGGAGGACAGTTATTACAGAATGAGGATAAAGAATACCTGCAAACCGCTATAGAGATTATCAATGAAAATATGGATAATGCAGAGTTCGGGCCCGATGAATTAGCCAAGGCGATGCAAACCAGTGGCAGAAATTTATACCGAAAGTTCAAAAAACTAAACCAATCATCTCCCAAAGACTTCATAAAAGAGCAAAAAATGAAATATGCTGCAAAATTGCTGTTAACAACAACATTAAATATACAAGAAATCATGTACCGGATAGCGGCTACCAACCGATCGCATTTTTATAAAGAATTCGCCAAACGTTATAATCAAACTCCCAGGGAGTACAGGGAAGCCAATAAGCAAAAAGATGATTCCCTTATTTGACGAGGTCTTTATTTCTTAGCAATCACTACGTAAGTAGTGCCTTTGCGTACTTATTAATGCTTTTGGGCTATATGCTTTATCACCGAACTACCGGAATAGTCACCGGAAGGGAATGTTATATCCATCTGTTCTCCATTCAGGCTTAATTGAACAGACTTCTCTTTATACAGAGGATCAGCTACAGCTATTTCATATTGTCCGTCTTTCTTCTCAATGTATAACAAAACTTTTTTATTGACTGCCACTACCAGATCATCTGAGAACCGTATTTCACCCGGTTCATAAAAGACGACAGCATACTGTCTCTTATTCTCATTGGTAATCGCTTGTAACCGCTCCGTATTGGCTATAATTTTGATTTCATTCTCAAACTTCTTATCTGTAAAATAAGAGAGAGGCTTATCAGGCATTATTATGTAGCAATAATCCTCATTCTGTGGAGTAGTGCCATGCGAAATCCATAAACTAAAAACCTCTTTTGTAACAGGTTTCTCACTTGCCGTTACTTCAAGTTCTCGCCAGGAACCCGTTTGCTTGGCTTTTCTCAACGTTACACTCTCATTTTGCGGGAAAATATACCCTACATTATCATGGTAAGCCCAGTCTATCTTTTTGTCGGACAAGTTATCCGTTAGCCGGTATGCATGTCCTGACAAGCCATATGTAACCTCACCATTTGCCAGACATTGATTTACCGAAGTACGAACTTCCTGCGTACGGGCCGCCTTAATGCCACTTCCCATACATACCATAGCATCTCCCATAAAAAAGTAAGCTTTCCGAGCTTCCACACCCTGATAGGCATGTTCATAAGCCATTACACCATTATGAGCATTACTAACACCTCCGCCAAATTGATTCGAACCAAACAAATACCAACGTAGATCGGCAGTCGACTGATTAGCAACTGCCGTTGTTCCCGGTACCCGTGTCCAATCCCAGACAACAAAGACGTCATCATATTCATGACCGGTAGTCATTATGTTAGTTGCTCCTAACGGCAGATAATAACCTTTCAAATTCTGCCCGTTCAGCATTTCCGTACCGTTTGTTCGTACAGATATGACTTTAGCAGACATATAATAATCAGATCCATGATGAGTCATGATGTTTGATTTCCAAAAGTGTGTATTTCCTGGTACCGGAAAGGCTTCGCCACTAATATGCCGCTTCCATGCCTCATAATTTTCTGCATGAGCGGGATCAACTTCTTTCATTAAATCCAATGTATGCGTGGACATATTACTCAAGCAATTCGGGCGACATATCCCCCGCCCAATCGTTCCAAAATCATATGCCATTCTATATCCGAACATCTGTGTCCCTTTCAGAAAAACATCTGATACCAACTTAATCTTATCCGAAGTGAAGAACTTCATAAAAGATGTTTTATTAGCTAAAGTAATATACTCTGCCAAGTCGGACAGTAGTGACATTCCATATCCACCCGAATAAAGTTGAGGACGGTGCTGATGAATACTATTATCTCTTTTCATTCCTTCATCATCTTTCTCTTCTACATATATGGTAGAAGCAATGGAAGAAAATCCTTTGGCAATTAACTCATAATTATCTTCTATACAGCCCTTATGTATCAAGACTGCAGATACCCATGTTCTATTCTTTCCTTTATGGGCCACATTATCTGTCTTATCAGCCAGATAAGAAGAAAGCCTCGTCACATCTTCTCTTTTCAACTCTTTCTTCAGCAAAAGAAGAGGAATCATATATTGGGAAGGGGCACCGATATCCCGGTACCACCAATTTCCAGAATCTGGATTAGCTATCCGGAAATAATCTAACCCAAGAATTATTTTCTTTCGCAATTCCTGCTCATGAAATAATTTATTTCCGGGTTTACTATAAGCCAATGCCATGTTCTTTAATCTCTTGAGATGACGCTCTGCATCGAAATAGAAAGTCACTGTCTTATAATCAATATCTTTCCAGCTACCATCAGTTTGCATAACAGCCAAATCCTTTTCCGCTTGAGAAACGTCTACCGAATCCGACAAATATTCCTTCAACAATCTATTATATAAAATCTCTATATCCTTCTGTTTCTCTACAGCATAGCCGTATTCTCCCCAAAGGCATAACACCAAACATATAAGTAGTAACCTTTTCATAATCATTCTTTATCTATAATCATCACCGCCGCACTCATTGCCGGAACGGAGACTTTAATATATTCATTCTGTGGTTGATATTTCTCTCTCATATTTAGTTGAAAACTTCCATCAGCTTCTACTTCGGCATCGGCAAAACGTATTCCAGATGAAGAAACCGGAGAGGGTGCTGTAAGTCTAAGCAACTGAACCGAAGCAGGAGTGTCATTCAGCCGAACTGTAAAGGAAATATCATCTTCACTTTTATTTAAAAGAGTAACTTTCAACGTTTTGCCATTGACACAAGCATAAGCACTACTGTTAGGAACAGAAGGTGAAATCACAGAAGGAACAATGTTGCCACCTTCACTTCCATATTTAAAAGCAAGCATCGCATAATAGATAGGACGAGGAGTAGGAATTCCTTTCTCATTCAATACAATAGGTGCATATTTGCTAACACTACCACCATGAAAATTCACTCCCACCCCATTATTCAAAGCTACACTCCACATATAGTCTAACGCCCACAAAGCAGAAGCAAAAACATTGCTCACTCCTATTTTTCCACCTTGAGAGACTGTATTACATTCTGCCATACGATAAGTAGTCCCGTATCTTTGACATAAACAATTCAATACTTGTAAATAACCTGATAAATGATTATCCGGCTCCAATATAGTTTTCCAATTCACTGTAGCATTTTTACCCGGTGAATTGTAATGATGTCCGGTCATCAAACTTATTTTAGCAGAATAACTGTTCAAGAAAGACTCAAACCAACGGATATCTCCAGCAACTGCTGGTCCTGCTATAGCAATGTCAGGTAACCTCTCCTTTATCTTCATATAATGTAGAAACCATTCTTTTTCATAATCGCTCACTGTATAATTTACAGGGCGCAGATGTTTGTAATATAAATCAGGTTCATTACCTATCTGAAGAGCATAAAGAGCATTCTTTAAGCGTTTTGTTACATATGCAGCTTCATCCGAGTTTTTCTCAGGATTATTCTCTCCCAAATTCAGTCCCCAAATAACCTTCCATCCAGTTAAATCTACAAATTTTGAAAAAGTATCTACATCTGTAGTAGTTAAAGAATCCTTTCTCATATAATCAATACGAGGCATACCTGTCCATGAAATCTTATCACTACTATTTCCTCCTAACCGTAAGATTCCATTTCCTAAATTTTTCATCATTTGAATCAATACAAGATTATCAGGATGCAGATAACAGGAATTATCGGTCAACTGAGACATTTCATAGCTGAACCCCAAAAAGTCAGAAGGTATGATGGTATGTAACCGATAATCGGAAAGTACAGTCACTGTAACAGGTACTTCTTTTTCACCTTTTATATCCAGCCCAAATAAAACAGTTGTTCGGGTAAAAAGGAACACAATAATAATGAAGCGCAACTTTTTCATCATTGATATCTTTCCAAAAACCTGTTTGAGACATATTTTGTATAGTAATACATTCCCTAAATCAATTAGAATAGAATGTTTATATGAGTCAACAAATTCACAATACGTTGTTAAATCACCATCAGTCATTAGATTTGCTTTTTCAGTATTAGAAGCCTGAACCAGCTATGCTATTAATTCTGGTTTCGACGGTCTTTCCTAAAGCCAAATTGACAGTTTATTCTGTATCAGGGCTCTGACCATCCTCTTCTTTTTCAATCACATCATTATCATGACAGGAAATAATAAAAGAAGAAAACAATAAAAGAATGGCACTTCCCTTAAAATATTTAGTCAAGTTCACGGCATTAAATGTTAGGTTCTTAATTTACAAAAAATGAGACCATCTTTAGTAAGGAGTCAGCTAAATAATAAACTAACTCCTTACATTGCATAACTACTTAGTTATAATTAAAAATATCCAGGATTCTGTTCTTCCTCATCAGAACCACGAGGATTCAGTCGGTCAATATGCTTTTGAGGAATTGGACGCAATTTGTGATACTCTTGAATATTCTTCATTGCATCTGGATTCCATTTTTTTACATACTCAACTAATTTCTCGCAACGTACCAAGTCTTCCCATCTTGTGTATTCACCTAAAAGCTCACGTCCTCTTTCATCCAACATAAAATCTACAAAGTTTACCTTCAAATCATCTGCTGTCACTTTTATATTTTCATAAGTAGATTCCGTGTTGTCCATTTCTCCACCTTCTTCCAACCAATATTGAGGTACCTTTTTCTCACCAGACTTCCAAGAAGCACGTTCACGAATAACATTAATCAAATCAGCAGCCAAATTGTAATCTCCCCTACGTCCTGCCGCTTCCGCAGCAATCAGATAAGTCTCACCAAGACGCATGCGCACCCATTCACGTACACCTTTTTGTTCATTTGCTGTTTCTCTTAATGGGTCCTCATATTTCAGCAAAATAGGATAATATCTGTTATTCTTACTTGGATCATTCTTATCCCATTGAAAATATTTATACTTATATGTTCTATTTTTAGGAGCATTTAAGCTATAATAGATTGCAGTATCTCCTATAGCTAAAGAAGAAGTTGCTTTATTACAATAATAAGTCCATTTAAAACTCTTATAAAAGCGAGAATCATTTTTGCGGTCAAACAATTCAAACATCGTTTTATTGGTAGCGCGATGAAAACGATAAGGACGACCATTAGCTATATCACGCATCATACCTGGTTGATCTTCATACCATGATCCCCAATATAAATGAGATTTATTTCCATCTCCATTATATATCGGATCAAGAGTGAACTGAATAGCAAAGATAACCTCTTGATTTCCCATATTGTTAGCATCCCACAAATCTGAATAGTTGTTCAATAGAGTATATTTAGAGCTATCTATCACTCTTCTAGCATAGTAATAAGCGCTATCCATATCAGTTGACAATTGCCCACGCTGATCAGTTATTGCACTACCACGTGTAAGATAAACTTTAGATAATAAATGAGCAGCAGCGTATTTAGTAGCCTTACTTTGGTCTGCACCTGTAGCTGATTCCCTGAGATGTTCTGCTGCATATCTTAAATCGCTAACAATTAGTTTATAAACATCTGCAACAGAGGAACGTTTAAAGTCTGTCTGAGGTTCTTGGATTGCTTCAGTAACCAAAGGTATCTTGCCAAATTGCTGAACTAAATCGAAATAAAAGTATGCACGAAAGAAATTCATTTCAGCTCCATAACTCTCTTTCTCTGCTTCCGATATACTCGCCTCCGGCAGGGCATCTAAGACAAGATTTGTCACTCCGATAGCTTTATAATGGTTTTCCCATAAACTATACAATTTCGATTCTGTTGGTGACAAAGTCGCACTATATAAGTTATACGGATAACTTAATGCTCCCTCCGCACCTGTTATCAAGTCAGTGCCTAACTCTGTAAAAACATTAGAGAACTCCCCACCAACTCCAAAGCGCATATAAGCATAGGTCGCATCAACAGCAGCCAGTATGCCTTGTTCTGTTTTATAAAAATCACTTGTGATACGAGGAACTTCTTTCTCTGAGAGAAAATCATCACAACCTGTATTTATCAGGGAAGTAAATCCGCAAACCATCGTAAGAATTATGCCGATGCTTTTTCTATATTTTATAGTTTTCATTTTATTCTTATTTTATTAGTTTAAAAAGAAACATTCACACCAAATATCCAACTGCTTACACTCGGTGAAGCATAGGTTGCCGCTCCTTCCGGATCGACTCCTGTATAATTCGTAAACACAAGAGGATTCTGTGCAGTAACATATAAGCGACAATTAGACAAGGTTGCTTTATTAACCAGACTCTTAGGTAATGTATACCCTAATGTTATTGTTTTAACACGTAAAAAATCTGATTTTTCATAATACAATGAAGACTCATACTCTATATTATCATACAACCTGTTAGGACGCGGATAAGCATTAGTCGGATTATTTGGAGTCCAATAATCAAATTTCACACTATTATTACGATAAGACTGGTGATTCACGCGAATTGCATTTCTCAACATTCCGCCTAAAGTTCCATAAAGAACAACATTCAGATCAAAGCCTTTATAAACAAATGTATTACTAAGATTAAAAATATGTTTGGGACGTGTTTGTCCAAGGATCATACGATCATTATCCGCAGTAATTTTATGATCTCCGTCAATATCTAGCAATTTAATCATTCCTGGCGCAAATTTGTGACCATTCTTATTATATTTTTCTATTTCTGCAAGATCTTCCGGAGTATCCTGCCAAATACCAATTTTCTTATAGTCATAATATACCCCAAGCGCTTCGCCTATAAACCAGCTATTGCCTATATCATCTACTTTCCCATTATACAATTCTACAATTTCTTCCTTATTAGTTGAATACATAAAATCTGTAGACCATGTAAAGTTCTTATTTTGTATATTTACAGTAGATAAACTAACTTCAATACCTTTATTCCTCGTCTTACCAACATTAGTAAGTACACTCGTATAGCCAGAGACAGCAGGTAACTGACGGTCAAGCAGCAAATCATGTGTATTTTGCAGATAAGCATCAACTGTTCCACTCAAACGTCCACGGAAAAAACTGAAGTCAACACCTACATTCCATTGTCCGGTAGTTTCCCAAGTCAATGTTTTATCCGGCAAGCTGGAGGAAGTATAACCAATTACCATATTATCTTTATAATTATAATACTTCTTTGACAACAACCCTTTTGTTTGATAAGGATTAATAGAAGTGTTGGCAGTTACACCATATCCAAAACGTAATTTCAAATTATCAAGTTTATCAAAATTCTTAAGGAAGTTTTCCTCATTTACTCTCCATGCCAATGAAAAAGCAGGGAAAGAAACCCATTTATGTCCGTCAGCCAAACGTGAAGAGCCATCATAACGCATTGAGAATGTTGCATAATACCTACTTTTATAATTATAATTCAAGCGCCCCATGAAAGAAGCAAGACTCCATACCTGGTTATTACTGTCATATCCTGTTATATCCAATGCTGAGGCAATGTCATTAAAAAGCAGATCATCCGAAGGCAAATCCTGAACAGTAGCACTTAAACTTTCAGTTCTATTGCGCTGAACAGATTGCAATAAAGTAACTCCGATAGAATGTTCTCCAAACTGTTTATCGTAAAACAACAGATTTTCAAAGGTATAAGCATAGGTTTGTTGAGTGGCATTCTTTGCCTGATTAGGATTACCTTGTCTTGCATTTGAAGATAAGAAAGAGTAATCCTGACGAGAATGGAAATCAATACCAATATTGGCACGATACTTAAGTCCATCCAACGGAAGCTTAATTTCTCCATAGTAACTACCTAAGAAACGGTTAATCTTCAACGGATTTACTACAGCATTAGGCTCCAAATATTGAAGAGGATTCCACCATTGGGAGTCACCACCCGAGGTCATCAACGTAGGTACTCCATCTTCATCATACAATCGCCCAAGCGGATTAACACGCCAGCAATCCTGGAAATTCGAACCTCTATTCTGTAATGAATGACTAAAATGTGACTGTCCGCCTATCTTCAACCAATTAGTAACCTCCGCATCAACACTCAACTTTACCGTATAACGCGAGTAATCTTGATTCTTATAAATACCTTCATTCCTGAAGTATGTAGTATTAAAAGCAAACTGCATTTTATCACTTCCACCTCTAATGCCGAGTTGGTGATCAGTCACTATGCCCGTACGCTCTACTTCATTCCACCACAAAGCACCGGAACGCACTTTACTGGGATCATAATTACCGTTTTCATCATAAGCCATTGCAACAGATTGCCAAGTATAATCATCACCAGTAAACGAGGGCAATGTTTTATCCAATTCCATATTAGGTACTGCGGAATCATATTGGCCGGCAGCTCTATAAGCTTCACGCACATACTCCGCATATTCAGCTCCATCCATTAATTCCAGCTTGTTTTGAATAGTCTGAATACCATAATAGCCATTATAATCAACCTGTACTTTTCCTTTTTTACCTTTCTTTGTTGAGATAATGATAACTCCATTAGCACCTCTGGAACCGTAAATAGCTGTAGCCGAGGCATCCTTTAAAACCTCTATCGATTCTATATCACCAGGTGCAAACAAATTAGGAGCTGTTGAAATAGGAATACCATCCACAACATACAACGGATCATTACCTGCTTTGATAGAACGTGTACCACGAATAAGAATAGACGGAGTAGCTCCCGGAGTCCAACTTGTGTTCTGTATCAATACTCCCGGAACCTTACCCTGAATAGCCTCCGCTGCAGATAATGCAGGACTCTGCAACAGTTTTTCAGAATCAACAGAAGTAACAGAGCCAGTCAAATCTCGTTTCTTTACAGTTCCATAACCTACTACTACAACCTCATCCAATTCTGAAGCTGCCTCAGTTAAAACAACATTTATCACCGTCTGCGTACCAACCTTTTTCTCAAGAACATTGTAGCCAATATAGCTAAACTTTAAAGTCGAATTTGATGAAACATTTATTTCAAACTTTCCATCTACATCTGTTATTGTACCATTAGAAGTACCAAGTTCCACTACACTGACTCCTATTAACGGCTCATTTTTCTCATCAGTGACTAATCCTTTTATATTCTTCTTTCCCTGACCATAAACTGTAAACAGAGATAAACACAACAATAGTAGGATTACAGAAAACCGTTTTCCTCCTATTTTTCGTTCACTTTTGTTTGTTAGCATAAAAATGTTTTTCATATTAATATATTTTAAAATTGGTTCTATTAAAAAAGGTATTTATTAAAAAAGACAAATACCTTTAAAGTATCAGTATGCACATTTTACCAAAAATCAAATTATCAAAAAGTATTCTAATGATATTTTTTTAGCAATACCTCCAAAAATCAAAAAGTGTTTTTCCATATTCATCGTTATTTTTAGAAATTAATAATATAGTATCTCTATCTTAATACCTATAAAAAACTAAATACACTATTGAAAACGTTTGATGTTGTTTCTACATGCAAAATTAGCGTATAAACGATACGCATATATACAATATCTCGCCAATATCATGCTTATATCCGCAATGTGCAAAGAGAATACATTTATGGCGAAATCGAATACAACTACCTTTTAGCAGGAATCATCCCTCAATCATAAAACTCAAGTTTTAACTAAATTTCATCCTCTTAAAATAGAAATTCAGCCAAATAGAATTTTGGAAAACTCAATCAGAGCACTATCTTTGTTCACTAGTTAAAGTTATTAATGCCAAGAAAGCTACTACTCATGAAATATTATATTCAAATATCTTTGTTGTTACTATTTTGTTCTATACAAAATATCAGTTCACATAATCTTAGGCAAATTAGTAATCGTGACGGTCTATCAAACAGTTCCGTAATTTGCTTATTTCAAGATGAGAAACGGTTCTTATGGATTGGAACTTATGATGGACTCAACATGTATGATGGCCAAAAAATCTATGTTTATAAGCCAGATATCAATAATCAAAATAGCCTTTCAAGCAATGTCATCAGAAAAATCATAGAAACAGATAACTACCTATGGATTAGTACTAAATGGGGATTGAACAAACTATCACAAAGAAGCAATACGATAGAAGAATATTATAATGAATTTGGTGAAAATTCATATATCGCAAAAGACAGTCAAGACTATTTATATGTATTCAATAGGCCAAATACATTATCTCTATATTCAAATTTAGACAATAAATTTATAAATTTCTCTATCTATAATGAGAAAGAATTAGACAATGCATCAAATTTTATTGTTGATTCGCAAGATACGATATGGATAAATCATAAAGGTATAATGGAAAGGTATACCATATCTGGCAAAAAAACGAATAATCCTCAATTAATCAGACATCCGGACTTTATACATCCTCACCTTATAAAATATGCTTTTTACAGTGACGAAAAAATAATTATGGTAGATTCTGAAGGAAACATATTTTACAAGGATAGAGAGAAGCTACATTTTGTCAAAAAGCTAAAGAAATTGATTCAAGAAAGTGGCAAAATCGGAGCTATTGCTTTTGATAACGATGACATTCTTATTGGATTTGAGACTAATGGTCTTATACGACTAATAGCTGAACAAGATTACCAAGTAGAGAAGTTCAACATAAATTGCGGCGTATTCTCTTTGTGGAAAGATAAACAACAAGATATTATCTGGATTGGCACAGACGGACAAGGGGTATATGCATGGACAAAAGACGAATATACATTTACTAATATATCACTCAACGAACTTCCGATCAACAAAAAAAGACCGATTCGTGCCGTTTACACTGATAAATACAACACCTTATGGTTAGGTACAAAAGATAATGGTGTGATAAAAATCAGCAATTACGATACTTCAAAAGAGTATTCAAATGATAATGTTACACATCTTACAACTCAAGAAGGACTCACTAATAATGCTGTTTTCGCATTTGCACCAAGCAATATATATCCTGTTCTATGGATAGGTTCCAATGGCCCCGGTTTAAACTATTACTCTTTTTCAGACAATAAAATTCACTCATTAATCAACAATACGAATCAAGATATCGTCCACGTACATTCCATGAGTGAAACAAACGACTCACTATTGTGGGTAGGGGCAGGAAATACTTTATTGAAAATCGGCATCCGACAACATAAGCAAGGGCTTGAAGCTAACAAGATTCAAGCATTTAACTTTAAGGTTCCGCATAAGCAGAAAAATAATCAAATATATGCCATATATCCGGAAAACGACTCTATCATCTGGATTGGGATGCGTGGTAATGGTGTCATCAGATTAAACTCTCATACTGAAGATTATTCTTTCATCTCTTTTGATAGAAATGGCATAGCCCCCATGAGTGATATATTATGTATACATCAAGACCAAAATGAAGATATATGGCTAGGTACGAGTTATGGATTAACCAAACTGCAAATCTCGCCTAATGGCAATTATGACTATAAGAACTTTGATGAGAATGAGGGTTTACCCAATAATACAATACACGGAATCATTGAAGACAAAGAAGGGCATCTATGGTTAAGCAGCAATACCGGCATTATATTATTTGACCCTCAAAAGAATACATTCAGAAACTTTAACCACAGGACAGGATTAGATATAACTGAATTCAGTGACAATGCATACTTTCAAGACAAGATAAAAAACAGATACTTTTTTGGGGGAGTAAATGGCATTGTCTGGATAAAAAAAGAGAAAAAGAAGAAAAGCAGTTTCGTACCTGATATCCACTTTACGAAAGTGAGGATATTCAATAAAGAATATAATATCCATGAATTTGAAAAGAAAGATAGTAATCCTCAGAATATAGTACTGAACTATGACCAGAATTTCTTTGCAGTCTCTTTTGTCGCCACAGACTTTATTAATGGTGAAAACTGCAAATATTCTTACAAACTTGAGAATTTCAGTGATGTATGGATGGATACACGCTCCAATGAAGCTCAATTTACCAATATTCCTCCCGGAGACTATACATTGAAAGTGAAATACGATGACGGGGGAAACTGCAATGATAATTTAATCCAAAGCATCCGTATCATCATTCTTCCTCCCTGGTATCTAAGTATTGCAGCTCAGATAGTATATATATTATTGGCTATTGGGGCAGGATTCGGCTTCTGGCATTATATCCGATGGAAATATGAACGAAGAAAAGCCGTTATTTCCAAGAAATTAAACGAGAAGTACAAAGAAGAAATGTATGAAGGTAAACTGCGCTTCTTCACTAATATCACACATGAATTCTGTACGCCACTTACCTTGATCTACGGACCATGTGAAAGAATATTGCAACATGAGAATAGTGATGCTTTCATAAAAAAATATGCTCAGATTATAAAATCAAATACAGAACGTCTCAATAGCTTGATACAGGAGGTAATAGATTTCCGGCGTATGGAAACTGGTAATCAGATATGCCATATACAGGAACTGAATATCAGTAAACTGGCGAAGGAAATTATAAATTCCTTCGGTGAGTTGGCAGAACAAAATCAAATCCATCTGGAAACTGATATCTATCCGGAAATTATGTGGAAAAGTGATTATAGCGGATTCACTAAGATTCTGAATAATCTTATTTCGAATGCATTTAAGTATACCCCGGAAAATGGAACAATCCGCATATCCATAAAGGTTGAGAGAGACAAACTAAATCTAAAAGTTTATAATACAGGAAAAGGCATTTGTAAAGAGAGTATTCCACTCATATTTAACAGATATAGTGTACTTGATAACATTCAGGAAAATAGTATTAAAGGACTTTCTTCCAGAAATGGATTGGGACTTGCCATCTGCCAAAGCATGGTAGAACTGCTAAAAGGCACTATTGAAGTAGAAAGTGAAGTAAATCAATACGCTCAGTTTATAGTAAACCTGCCACAACTTAAAACAACAGAAAAAGCGGAACGTGTATCGAATGAAGAAACTCCTAAATCTGAACCTTTGAACAATAATAACGATATTGAAGTGACTGTAAGAGACGATTACGAAAAAAAATCCAACCAGCCGGAAACAACCATTCTGATGATAGATGACAACAAGGAGTTACTGTGGATGCTAAAAGATATACTATCCGACGAATACTCCATTTTAACGGCAGAAGATGGTGAAGAAGGACTTGTTTTATTAAAACAAAAAACACCGGACCTTATCATTACAGACATTATGATGCCTAAAATAAATGGAATCACCTTAATCAAACAGCTCAAAAGTAACAAACATACAATGCATATTCCATTAATTATCCTCTCTGCAAAGAATACAACCGACGAAAAAATTGAGGGCATAGAATCCGGAGCAGACGCCTATATCCCCAAACCATTTAATCCTCAGTACCTGAAGAGTATCATCAAACAACTATTAAGAAAACAGGAAGAATTAAAGCAATACTATAATTCCTCAGCAAGCGCCTTTGAATTTAGTGGCGGACAATTGTTGCAACATGAAGACAAAAAATTCATGGAAACTGCCGTTGAACTAATCAATGAAAATATGGACAACACCGAATTTGGTCCGGAAGAACTTGCAGAAGCCATGCAAACCAGCAGCAGAAATCTATATCGCAAGTTTAAAAATCTGGATCAGTTGCCTCCTAAAGATTTCATCAAAGAACAAAGAATAAATTATGCAGCCAAATTACTATTAACCACAACATTGACGATACAGGAAGTTATGTATCGAACAGCTTTCACAAATCGATCACATTTCTATAAAGAGTTTGGCAAACGATATAATCAAACTCCTAAGGAATATAGAGAGAATAATAAATATAAAGACGATTCTCTCAACTAAAAAGAGCCCGTACATACACCAGAAACTTAAGGCAAGAATGAAAATGATATTCACTCTTGCCTCAAATTTATATTCAGTGAACACCTCATATATTCAGGCTCTCTATTTTCCCGACCGTTAACGTGACTGGTCCTAATAAACCAGATTCAACAAGAGGTGAAGTCTTATCATAATGCTTCCAAGTTGTAAATGCAATTCTACCTCCCGCAGGCTTTGGTTTACCCTGCATATACCATTCAGGAAGTTTCTTGATACCACCGTTGCGTAATGTAGAATATTTATTTGGAATATCCTGATAATTATAAACATTCTCTTCAGGCAGGTACTCATCACCAATCAATCGGTTAACCCATAAATTTGTAACACGAATTTCTATCAGATTATCTCCTTCGCACAATAACTGCTGTATATCAATACCATAAGGAGGAGCCCAACAAATACCAGCGCGTTTTCCATTCACCAACACTTCAGCAAGTACTTCTACTCGGCCCAGATCCAAGCGCAAACAAATATTGTCCTGCAAATAGATACTATTTATAGATAACGAATAGAGATAAGTTATCGTTCCCGAAAAATGACGAACCCCAAAATTCTCCTCTAAATGTAATGAATGTAATCTGGCTAAAGTAATATTCTCAGTTACTCCCATATTTTTGGGGAACCGAACAGTCCAAGGACCGTTCAATGGAATACATGCAGGAAGAGTATCAACATATTTCCGAAGACTTGTATGCTCTGCAATAAATTCATAAACACCAGCCTGCCATGCAACAAACTGATGGTTGGGTAACCATGAAAGCACCTGCTCACTTGGATGAAACGGAGCAGGTATCCCCTTTTGGTAAAGGTCCGTTATTTCTGTTTTGTCAATACTGTAAGGATGGACACATAGATCACAGAGTCCACCTTCGTAAGCATCTGCTTTACACAACAAGTCCGAATGAGATGTTTCAAAGTGTACAGTTGTGTCTGAAGTTGTTCCTGCTCCGGCATATACTCCATTTATCCAAAGATGCGGTGTGTTATCCTGATAAACTAAAACAAAATGGGTCCATCCCGATAATGGTCTGGGATTTCGGTATACAGCTTTATTATGTATAGTCCGTTCATAGACAACGACTCCATTCCGACCTACTGACACCCCAAGGGAACTATGCCCTTTTCCATGCCGCCGCTCTCCTTCCAAAGGATAAATAGCAAAAAAACGAGCACACATATCACCGAGCTCCTGTTCTTCCGTCATGGCTATATCCACCTCAGGCTTTATCCAACAAGTAATACTAAAATTTACAGATAAAGAATCCTGTTTCACTACATTTCCAATAGCCGGAAACAAAGAAACGCCATTGTATTTCACATCTGTGTACTTCCGTTGTTTTTCAACTTTACGAAAAACAACAAACATGGATCCTGCAGGAGTTAGATTAAGAGGTATTTCTACGCCCTCGTTATCAGTGCGATAGATCGGGCACTGTAGAATTTCAGTTGTATATGGATCCCATAACTCCGGAATATAACCTTTTATCCGGAAATGAGCCGTTCCTTTCTCGTGCGCTCGCTTACGATTTGCAACGAAGTATATCTCGGCTCCTTCTTGTTGATAATGGATAGCATGAACAGATGAATTTCCTGTTTCAGAACGATAAACAAAGTCGGGAGACACACCTAACCGATTAAAAATGATTTGCAGATCTTTTCCTTCATGCACGTTCGGGTGCTGCCAGACTTTTTGCGCCAGTGCAGCAAACTCATCCTCTTTCTCTCCATCACACAAACCTAAGGTATGCAGTGGTCTTTGCCCAACCAATACCATTCCCTCACCTACCAATCGGGCCAGTGTCCGCAACGTATGTAATGACATTGTTTCCGATTTGAGTAATACTAAGAGCTTATAGCCATCAAAACGTGTAGCAGGAAGAAGAATCTTTCCATCCTTGATATGTGCTTTGTCCAGCATTTCAGTATTTACCATGTCATAATCATACCCTTCCGGAGGAGACAGCGGAGTTTGTTCCGGTTCAATGGTACTGCCAAAACTATCATCACCGTTATGATAAAGAATATCACCATAGAAAGTTGAACTCTGGAAAATGTACTGGCAACGATTCAAATAGTCAATCCATGCTTTCCCCGGTTTCCACCATGTATTGGTACGGTCGAAGTGTAGCCCCCATGCCCCCATCGTCATGCCCGGAGCGGCAGTAGGGTGTGGTTGGTGAGCAAATCTATGAAAATAAATTCTATTAAGCCCTCGAGTAAACATATAATCACCTAATGACTTTAGGGCATATGGATACAACAACCATTTGTCTGCATCCGGTTCAGAAGTAAAAGCTTCGGCACCGACTATTTTTCCGCCAAGCGTATGTGATATTGAAGCTACTTGTTTGACGGTACGGTTATACTTATAATTTGCCCAAAGCACAGTCTGGCCGCACCAGAATTCCCCCATATTAATGTCAAGTTGTTGTGCCACCTGCAATTCTTCCATCATATTGCCACCATAAGGCTCAGTATAAGTTATTATGCCCTTCTCTTTACATCGCTTTTGAAAATGCCCATAGTAACGTTCAGCAAACATATCAGCTCTGGTTCGTCGAAAGTCATACTTGAAACGCTTTGTACTTTCCTCACTCTCAATTATTTTATTGGCCAATACGGGTAAAAACGGATACAGCGCATACCCATGGTTTTGTTCAAAGTAGGCAGGCATGTCAGAAGTCCAATCCTGGTCACCCGTTTCATAACTATCTATTAGCAAACCAATCTTAGAATGTTTGGCTATTTTCTCCATTGCAGGCATCAGCCTTTTAAACATACAATTTAAGTGGTAGTCCAGTGCTTCTGTACTGAATTTATCACAATCTAATCCGGTCGATTTAGAGGGAGCCGACTTATTCTTCTGATCTTTGGCTGTTTGTCCAAAACGCATAATCAGCCACTCACCAGCAGGAACATCCCAAGTTAAAACACCACCCTTATCAAGCCTATTTGATAATTCAAGAATTGACAACCTGGGTATTACTTTCATATTTGCCGGAATAGCCAAACAATATGTATCTATGTAGTAATCAAACATATGTTTGGGAGTGGGCAACTGGATCCTGACTTGTTTCCCACCCGTTACTTTGGTTTCGCTCCACGTTATTATTTGCATAGCTTTATCCGGAGTGATCCACGGACCACCACTGGATGACCAACCGGGGCAATTGTGCATTGCAAACTCCAAACCCAACCTTTCTGATTCCTTGAGCGTATGCAGAATAAGATCTACCCATTCATCACTAAGCGACTCTACCGGACCAATAGGAATGCCACTTCCTGCTTCAAACAATTGATACCCCGCAATGCCATTTGCTTTCATGGCCTCAAGATCACGGGTTATACCATCTTTAGTTATATTACCATTCATCCAATGCCACCATGTATAAACTCCGGAAGAGAAAGGCGGATTAAGGAAAGCTGATTCGAGAAGAGCTGAAGAAGATTTAGATACCTTGTTCTTACAAACTCCCATAGCAAAAGTCGGACTAACCAAGCTAACGATACCTGCTGATGACAAAATTTTAAGAAAGGTGCGTCGTTCCATGAATAAAAAGATTTTTAGGTGAATTCTATTAATCATTGCATTTCTTTGCAGCAAAGAGAACAAAATCTTCTAATTCTCTTTGCCACATTCCATATTGAGAACAATTCTCAAATTGTCTCTACATGCAAATATAGGAACTCAACAACAAATACATATGTGGGATCTTGCCAGAATGATATCTAAACCCACAAAATACAAAATGAATACACTAATGGCTAGATTGAGCACAACACTGGCAAGCTCAATACTTATTTTATCATAAAAGTAAATTATTTTTTTCAGAAAATACAGTTCCAGACAGCTATTAAAGACGTTATTGTTCAATCTTATCCCCTCTAAAGAATGCACTACACCAACAGACGTTATTTCTTCAGTAACCGCCGCGTCAAATAATGCACCGGATACCACACCGAAAGGAATCCGACAGTAATCACCGTAATAAATACCAGTATTACATCCGTTGCATGCACACTGACAGGATAAGCATCCACAATAAAGCTGCCATTACCGCCACCTAAAGAGATAAAGCCAAAACGTTGCTGGATATAGCAAAGTAACAGACCAAGAACAATGCCGGAAAGTGCACCGAACAAAGATATAAGCCGACCTTCAAACAAGAATATGCGGCCTATCAAGCGGTCATCAGCTCCAAGATTACGCAGAGTCCCCACGTCTTCGCGTTTATCCAGGATCAACATGGAAAGAGAACCAATCACATTGAAACAGGCTATCGCAAGAATAAACGTGAGAAAAAGATAAGATATGAATTTCTCTATCTCCATAATACGGAACACATCAGCCTGCTGCTCATAACGGTCCAGTACCACAAAGTCATCACCCAGGATACGGGCAATCTTTCTCTGTACAGCCGTGGCATCCGCATCCGGCTTCAACTTCAATTCAACAGCCGACACCTCCGTATCATAATTAAAAAGATTACGAGCAAAGCTGAGAGAAGTAAGAATGTAGCGCGCATCATACTTCTGCTGATTAACAACAAACACTACACCAGGAGAAAAGAGGTAATCGCGATTAAAAGAAGCAGAAGGATTAGCCATATTCACACGTACATTCCGCTTGGGGGCATACACCTGAAGGGGATCAACAAACTGAAGTCCTGTTCCCAGCTCAGATATCAATTCCACTCCCAATACGCCATAATCTACGATAGAGTCATGCAGGATAAATTCACCTGCACCGTACAGTAAACTATCAATAGACGTAAGCTCCTCGAAATTATCTTCCACCCCTTTAATGATAGCCATAGCCTGACGGTCCTTATATTGCACCATGGCATTATCTTCCAATGTCTCTGTCCAGACATCAATTTCCGGCAAAGAACGCACCTCCTGAAAAGCAACTCCATTTGGTTCAAAGACTTTTCCCTCACGAACCATAATCTTCAGTTCCGGATCGAAAGCCGTAAAGAGACCTGCCACCATATCCTGAAAACCATTGAACACGGAGAGTGTACAGACCAACGCCAACGTAGCCAATGCCACTCCACACACCGAAATGCCGGAAATGATATTGATAGCGTTGTGCTTCTTCTTAGAGAAGAGATAGCGCCGGGCTATGTAGAAGGGAAGGTTCACTTCAACAATTCATCTATTTTCTCAAGATAATCCAGTGAATCATCCACAAAGAACTTCAGTTCGGGGATGATACGAAGCTGATGACGTACACGAGTTCCTAACTCATAACGAATAGACTTCATGTTTTCATTGATATTCTTAATCATCTCTTCTGCCTTTTCCGAAGGAAAGATGCTGAGATAAGCACGTGCAACACTCAGGTCAGGGCTGATACGCACGGCACTGACAGAGATCAATATTCCTGGCATGGACTTCGCTTGCAACAGGAAAATATCACTTAATTCCTTCTGAAGCAAACGGGCTATTTTATTCTGACGAGTTGTTTCCATAAATCAATTATCTATATTTAATGGCAAAGTTACGGAAATATCTTGTTAGACTAATGAATTATACTTTTTTTAGCACCAAAACGTAGCTTTTACTTAATAAAAAACTACATTTGCAGCAGCATCACAAAATAGCTCACTTTATGAAAGTATACATTTGGATAATACTACTATTTTTCTCATCCACTGGCTATGCAGAAGAGGATAGCCGCTGGAAAGATGCAGATGAAAAAATGCAGGAGCAACAGTATGAAGAAGCCGCGAAACTGTACGAAGAACTCAGTCAGAAATCAGATACCGTTTATGAGGAAATCAATTCCCGTAAAGTAAATGATATGAGAAAAATCTACTCTATTGATGAGTTAGAACTCGCCAACAGCCAGCAACAAAATCGTTTACTTTCATTAGCTCTTATCATCCTTCCAATTTTTATTTTTATAGCCGTAGGGTGTGTAGTCTATTTGAGAAAACAACGAAAAAAACTCATAGAATCGCAACAGAAACTACAGCAAGCACAAGAGGACGTAGAGAAAGCGACACGCAATAAAAGTCTGTTCATTTCGAACATGAGCCACGAAATCCGTACCCCTTTAAATGCGTTGTCCGGCTTCTCTGAAGTGCTGACCACTCCCGGTATTGATGAAGATACCCGAAAACAGTGTTATGAAATTATCCAGCTAAATTCCCGATTGCTGATTAACCTATTGAACGACGTAGTAGACATTTCCTGCCTTGACGTAAAGAATATGAAATTCGACCTGAAAGTATGTGATGCTGTTACCCTTTGTGAGGGCATCGTTCAGACTGTAGAGGGTATTAAGCAAACACAAGCAGCATTATCCTTCGAAACAGACCTCCCCTCCCTAAAAATAGTAACCGACACTTTCCGCCTGCACCAGGTACTGATTAATATATTAGTCAACGCTACCAAATTTACCAAAGAAGGCAGCATCATCTTACGGTTAGAAAAAAATGCAGATGGTATGGCACAATTCTCCGTTACCGACACCGGTTGCGGTATCCCGTTGGAAAAACAGCCTACCATATTTAATCGTTTCGAACGGGTAGACGAGAAATCACAGGGAACAGGTATCGGTTTATCCATTTGCCAGTTTATTATCGATCAACTGGGTGGAGATATCTGGATAGACCCGGAATACACGAATGGATCACGTTTCATCTTCACACACCCATTAAAACAGGAAGACAAGGCATGAAAAAAGTTATTCTTCTTATTCTGCTTCTGGCAGGTATACCTTTCCTGACAAGAACACATGCATCCACGAAGCAGCAGGTACGCGACAGTATATTCCAGGCAGCCGCTGCCATACCCAATGATTCAATCCGTTGCGCATTTCTGAGGGATGCATTCCAGCAATATATCGGTCAGGAATCAGCTACTGAATATCTGGATTCCGCAATAGAGCTTTCCCATCGTAAAAAGATACATACAGAAGAATTATGGGCACTCTTCGATTATTGCCGTCAATATGAATATCTCACTGACATTATCAATCAGCAAAAAAGACTATTAATACTGAAGGAGGCCAGTTACCTGTATAAGGATTATGCTTTCTATTACACGATGTGGATCTCTGTACTTCAGGCACGATGTGCATTGGGAGATACAGAATATGCCATCATGCAAGCTCAAGAAATGAAAGATGAAGCAATTCGCCTTCAGTATACGAAAGGAACTTTCATTGCTGCCCTCGCATTGGCACAAGCATATGACTTTGCCGGGCGATATGATGAAGCTATCGAAACCTACACACATGCTTTAAAAGAATACCCTACAGCCAACGAAAATGCATTATTAATGATCCACGGAGGGCTGGCTAAACTTTATAAAAAACAAAAAAAATATCCACAAGCCATCAGTGAATATCAAAAACAATCTGATGTTCTCACAAGTGTGTCCAAGGGACTTCCTTTATCAGATACCTTTAAAACGACATTTCTGGAAATAGAAACATCGTTATGCAAAATCTACATGGATATCGAAGATAAAGAGAAACTAATCCAACACTTGAAAAGAGCAAAGGAATATTATGATGACAATATTTATCTTGGTGCTTATATAAACTACCATAGTCTGTGGGGAGCCTATTACAAGCTTACTAAAGAATGGGACAAATGCTTCCGGGAACTTGACATAGCATTGGCAGCCTGTCGAGGTAACGCCCCTTTTAATGAAAATGACTTGCTTAAAGTGAAAGCAGATGCTTTGATGCAAACAGAACAATATAAAGATGCCGCCATCTTGTATAAAATAGCAACTATAAGAAGAGATTCTCTCAACCAGGATATGTTGCAAAGGCATGAAGAAGCACATCAGGCCAACTATAAAATTCGAAAAGCCTTATTGGAGAAAGAAGAACTGACTAAGCGATACCGCTATATACAGCTATGTGCAGGTAGTGTTATTCTATTAATACTGATTTTTGTCATTGTACGCGCCTACTACATCCGCCGTCAGTTACAGCATGCTGAAGAAGAAACCCGGAAGGCTCTTGATAAAATAGAGGCTGCCGACAAAATGAAAGAACGTTTCCTCCACAACATCACTTACGAAATTCGTATACCGTTGAATACCGTAGTCGGTTTCTCTGAATTATTATCTTCTGAAAACGATTTGACGGAAGAAGAAGTAGAAGAGTACTCAGTTACTGTAAAGAGCAATTCCGCCAAGCTACTAAGGCTTATAAATAACATACTCGATTTATCACGTCTTGAAGCCGGAATGATGCGCTTTACTGTACAAGAATGCAATATCGTACAACTTTGCCGGGAAGCCGGGATGATCCTAGAAATGGAGACTCCCGGTATTGTGAAATCAACCTTCAATACTGAATTGGAAATATTGCAAGTTGAAGTTGATAGCAAGTGGTTCCTGAAACTTCTGACTTCACTTATAACAGTCCCCTATGATTATAAAGGAGAAAAACGTGAAGTCGAATATACCTTAAGTCAGGAAAATGAAAATCTGAAGATAATGGTACAACATAGTCCACTCTATCAGTGCTGGGAAGACGAGCAGGAACAGCATATTCTGCATAACATCAATCGTCTTTATGTGGAAACTTTCAAAGGATGTTACCAAATAGAGAAACAAGGAGAGAAAAAAATAGTTTCTATCATATACCCGATATCCTGAAATCTACTTTTTATGGATAATCGTTAGCCCGTCCCGTAAGGGAAGGATTACTTTTTCTACCCGTATATCATGTGCTACATATTCATTGAATGCTTTAATTCCGATGGTTTGTAAGTCATTGCTACGCGGATGATCCTCCAATACATGATTATCCCATAAAGTATTATCAGCGATAATATAGCCTCCTTCGGAAAGATTGGAAAGCACCATTTCATAATAATCAATGTATTTCCGCTTATCCCCGTCAATGAAAGCCAAATCAAACGTAATGCCCAGTTGTGGTACCAATTGCAATGCATCACCTATGTAGAACTTTATCTTGTTTGCATATTCAGACTCTTCCAACCACGGGCGGGTAAAGTCTTCCTGCTCATCATTGATCTCAAAAGTGTATAACATGCCTTCCTCTGATAAACCCTCGGCCATACAAAGAGCTGAATAGCCACTATATGTACCGATTTCCAATATTCGCCGAGGACAGATCATCTTGACAAACATCTTCAGCATCCGGCCCTGCAAGTGCCCCGACGCCATACGCGGATAAAGCAATTTGAGGTGTGTATCTCGATAAAGAGCTTTCAGATAGTCGCCCTCATCGTCAATGTGCTGCAATATATATTCGTCTATGGTCATAACAATTGTCAACAGACAATTGACAGTTGACAATTGACAATTACTATGCAGAATGACAGCGTAGCAAATTGTCAATTGTCAATTATCAATTAATTAGAGGTATCTATTCTTATTGGGTAATACGCTGTCTTCTGAATATTTTAAAGCATCTCCCACCACATTGATTTCAAGGAAAGAGGTGTGTGTGCCTGCTTTACCGCTACTCAGATAGCCTACCATATCAGTCTCAGATAAGCGACCTTCTTTCAGCAGACGACGCAAAGCTGCAAAATAGTACTCTTGTCCATTAGCAAGCTCCGGCATATAAATAGCTTCCACGCCATAGGAAAGTGCCAGATGACGCATCGTCTTTTCCTTATAACAAATAGCCAGTACCGGATATTTACCACGGAATGCAGCCAGATTGCGGGCTGTACGTCCACTGTAACTATCAGTAATGATTGCACGTATCTTCAGTTTCGAAGTAGCTTTTACAGCTTGCTTGGCAAGGAAAGCAGTTACGTCATTGCTATTTTCATCCAACGGAATACGAATATCATTATCAGCCAATTTATCTTTTTCTGCCTGTGCAGCAACCTTTGTCATAGTCTTCACTGCATCCAGTGGATATTTACCATAAGCTGTTTCACCGCTCAGCATCAAAGCATCCGTACGATAATAGATAGCATTTGCAATGTCTGTTACCTCTGCACGGGTAGGACGCGGATTAGTAATCATTGTATGAAGCATCTGGGTAGCCACAATTACCGGCTTTTTAGCCAAAATACATTTACGAATCAGCAAACGTTGAATTCCGGGAATACGTTCTTGCGGAACTTCAATACCCAAGTCGCCACGAGCTACCATTACACCGTCAGCCACTTCCAGAATTTCATCGATGTTATCAACGCCTTCCTGATTTTCAATCTTAGCAACAATCCGGATATCACTGTTATGGGCATCCAATATTTCCTTTATATCCAGGACATCCTGTTTATTACGTACAAAAGAGTGAGCAATAAAATCGATATCTTTCTCAATGGCGTACAGGATATTCGTACGGTCCTTCTCCGTCAGAGAAGGAAGATTGATACGTACACCCGGTACATTTACACTCTTACGGCTTCCCAGAGTAGCATCATTTTGTATCTCACACACCAGATAATCATCCGTCTTTTCCACAACGACCATTTCCAGATCGCCATCGTCTATAAGAATATGTATGCCGACAGCTACATCGTGCACAAAGTTCGGATAAGATACAGAAATACATTCGCGCGTAGTGTCCAAATCCGGATTACCTACCACTTTTACCTTATCCCCTACTTTATACGGAATAGGTTCAGCACAGATGGTAGTGCGCACCTCCGGTCCCTTAGTATCCATCAGGATAGCTATGCGATTAGATACCGCACGCACATTATTTATCAACATCTCCGAACCTTCGCGGCCAAGATGTGCCGTGTTCATACGCACCACATTCATACCGGCTTCAAACAAGCCTTTTATAAAATCAACGTCGCAGCGTTTATCAGAAATGGTTGCAACGATCTTAGTCTGTTTTAATAACATAATCTTATACCTATTTATTTAATCATTTATCACTTATCAACGCTTCCAGCGCCAGGCGGTAGGAGTTCAACCCGAAACCGCAGATAACGCCTTTACAGGCGCAAGCCATCATAGATACATGACGGAAAGCCTCACGAGCATGCACATTAGAAATATGTACCTCGATAACCGGAGAAGTAACCGAACGGATAGCATCCTGCAGGGCGATAGAGGTATGCGTGTAGGCACCCGCATTCAGGATGATCCCATCCACATCAAAACCGGTTTGCTGAATCTTATCTATCAGCTCTCCCTCGATGTTCGACTGGAAGTAGTCTATCTGTATATCAGTATACTTCTGACGAAGTTCGGCAAGGTAATCTTCAAAAGTAACACTGCCGTAAATGGAAGGTTCACGTTTGCCCAGCAGATTGATATTCGGGCCATTAATTATTTGTATCCTCATAACACAATTTTTTATACCTTTGTCCCGGAAGTACCTGCTCCGTACCAAGTCCGTACCAAGTCCGTACCAAGTCCAAGTGTATAGATACGGAGCGAATACGGAGCAGACACGGCTCAGATATGCCCTAAGAAATATTTAAATCGAGTTGCAAAGATAGTGCAGACCGTACGCAGAAGCAAATTTATCAGTATTCTGCTAAAGTGCAGCCTATTTTCGCGGAGCAAAGGTAGAAAAAAGAAATGAAAACAGAAGAAAAATCAACGAATAACGAGAGACAAGCGTTGATAATCAGAAAGTACCAGCAATATTTAAAGTTAGAAAAGGCTCTGTCGGCCAATACGCTTGATGCCTACCTGACCGATCTTGACAAATTGCTGTGTTTTCTGAAAACAGAAAACATCGATATGCTGGCTGTGACTCTGGATGATTTGCAACGCTTTGCCGCCGGATTACACGACATCGGTATTCATCCTCGCTCGCAAGCACGTATCATGTCGGGAATAAAATCTTTCTTCCACTTTCTGGTCATGGCAGACTATCGGGAAGATGATCCCAGCGAACTACTCGAAGGTCCTAAAATCGGATTCAAACTACCCGAAGTGCTTACCGTCGAAGAAATAGATACTATTATCTCCACTGTAGACATGAGTAAGAAGGAAGGACAGCGCAACCGGGCTATCCTGGAAACCCTATACAGCTGCGGATTACGTGTCTCGGAACTTTGTAACCTGAAGTTATCCGAACTCTACTTTGACGAGGGTTTCATCAAGGTAGAAGGAAAAGGCAGCAAACAGCGTTTAGTCCCTATTTCTCCCCGTGCCATCAAGGAAATAAAATACTGGCTGCTCGACCGTAATCTTGGTAAAATAAAGAAAGGATTTGAAGATTATGTTTTCCTAGCCCGATGGGGAAATAGCATTTCACGCATCATGGTTTTTCACCTGATTAAAGAGCTGGCAGAGAAAGCCGGCATCACCAAAAATATCAGTCCGCACACCTTCCGCCATTCTTTCGCTACCCACTTGTTGGAAGGAGGTGCCAACCTCCGTGCCATCCAATGTATGCTGGGACACGAGTCTATCGCAACCACTGAAATCTACACCCATATCGACCGGAATATGTTGCGAAGTGAGATCATTGAGCATCATCCACGAAACATTAAGTACCGAAAAGATACAGGATTTCATTAAATTATAATAAAATTGGCTATTCGTTTCAGATTGTGCCGATAGATTTAATATCTTTGCGAGGCTATTATTATGTGGTAATAGGCACTAATAAAAACGAGTAGACTAATTTCAATTACAAACAATTAATTTATACCTAAGATGACTAAGAAATTGTATCTGCCTTTGTTAATGGCACTGGTTGTTGCTCTTTCATCATGTAGCAGCAAAATGGGTGAATTATCCTCTGATTACTTCACTGTGACTCCTCAGGTTCTTGAAGCCATAGGCGGAAAAGTACCGGCCACGATTAATGGGAAATTCCCTGAAAAGTATTTTAACAAGAAAGCCGTAGTGGAAGTAACTCCGGTTTTGAAATGGAACGGTGGCGAAGCTAAAGGTCAGCCTGCTGTATTCCAAGGAGAAAAAGTAGAAGGTAACGATCAGACTATCTCTTACAAGATGGGTGGTAATTACACGATGAAAACTTCTTTTGACTATGTTCCTGAAATGGCTAAGTCTGAATTGTATCTGGAGTTCAAAGCCACAATCGGCAAGAAAACAGTAACTATCCCTGCTGTAAAGGTAGCTGACGGTGTGATTTCTACTTCTGAAATGATTGGACAGACATTGGGCAGTGCTAATCCTGCTAATGGTGACGACGCTTTCCAGCGTATCATCAAGGAAAAACACGATGCTAACATCATGTTCCTTATCCAGCAAGCTAACGTTCGCGCCAGCGAATTGAAAGCCGCTAAGGAATTCAACGAAGAAGTGAAGAATGTAGACGGTGCTGTAAACAAGAAGATCAGCAACATCGAAATTTCTGCTTATGCATCTCCCGATGGTGGTGTAAGCCTGAACACTAAGTTGGCTGAAAACCGTCAGGACAACACTGCAAAAGTTATCAACCAGAACTTAAAGAAATCTAAAGTTGACGCAGCTATCGATACTAAATACACTGCTCAAGACTGGCAAGGTTTCCAGGAATTGGTATCTAAATCCAATATTCAGGATAAAGAACTGATCCTTCGTGTTCTGTCTATGTATTCTGATCCTGAACAAAGAGAACAGGAAATCAAGAACATCTCTTCTGTTTATAAGAACTTAGCTGACGATATCTTGCCGCAGTTGCGTCGTTCACGTCTGACTTTGAACTATGAAATCATCGGTAAGTCCGACGAAGAAATTGCAAGTCTGGCTGCATCTGATCCTAAGCAGTTGAATATAGAAGAATTGCTGTATGCAACTACACTGACTAACGATCCGGCTAAGCAAGAAGTCATCTTCACTAAAGCTACTCAAATCTATCCGAACGATTTCCGTGCTTACAACAACTTAGGTAAGTTGGCTTATCAGGCAGGTAACCTTGACAAAGCTGAAAGCTACTTCAAGAAAGCTGCTTCTATCAAAGATGCTCCTGAAGTTAACATGAACCTCGGTTTGATCGCTTTGATAAAGGGTGACAAGAACTCTGCTGAAAGCTATCTGAGCAAGGCTTCAGGTGCTAAAGAACTGAACGAAGCATTAGGTAACCTGTATGTTGCTCAAGGTCAATATGACAGAGCTGTAAGCGCATTCGGTGACACTAAGACTAACAGTGCTGCTTTGGCACAGATCTTGGCTAAGGACTACAACAAGGCTAAAAACACTTTGGCTAGTGTAGCAAAACCTGACGCTTATACTGACTACTTGATGGCTGTATTAGGTGCAAGAACCAACAATGCTTCTATGGTAACCAGCAGTTTGAAGAACGCTGTTGCTAAAGAACCGTCATTGGCTAAGAAGGCTGCTTCTGACTTGGAATTTGCTAAGTATTTCACGAATGCAGAATTTATGAGCATCGCTCAGTAAGAAATTGTTCATGATTAAAATAGTATAAAAAAAAACTGTTAGATGCCCGCCATTGAGAAATGTCGGGCATTTCTTTTTTATTATCTGCAAAAGCCGTACTTTCGCGGAAAAGTATTTCAAAATGAAGAAAGTCTGTCTATTATATTTTCTATTAATCGCCCTTTTTGCCTGTGGTGAAAAGAAAACCGACAGCATCAGTCTCAATGGAGAAATCAAGGGATTGGGCAATGATACCATCTATTTATATGGTGCGGATAGAATGTATGACCGTATGGATACACTGATTGTAGAAAACGATAAATTCTCTACAACACTTTCCGCTGATACATTAGTGAGTACTATCTTATTATTCAGTGATGGAACGGAATCCCCGCTCTTCATGGATAAAGGAAACAAAATACAAATAAAAGGATCCGCAGCTGAGCTATCCTCATTGCAAATCAGCGGTAATGCTCCTAACCAAGATCTAACAGACTTCAATCAGGAACTAAAAGGGCTGGGTACACCTTCCGAGAAAGCTTTGGAAGAGAAAGTAGAGAATTTTATAACCAAACATCCCTCTTCATTAGCCAACATTTATCTGTTGGATAAATATTTTGTACAGAACCCCCAGCCCAATCTGGAACAAATAAAGAAACTAGCTGACCGTATGACCGGTGATCTGAAAGACCGTCCTTACATGGAAACATTGTTAAAGCATATCGAAGAAGAAGAAAAAGTAGATATAGGAAAAACAGCTCCTTATTTCCGCATACGCAATACAGAAGGCAAAGATATCAACCGTTCCGATTTCAAAGACAAATATCTACTGATACAGTTCTGGGCTTCATGGGATACCATCAGCCGGGAAAAGAATGCAATGTTCCGCCGTATCTATAAGAAAGAACAAAAGAACAAAAACTTCGCATTAATGGGCATTTCCCTTGACCTGGACAGAGAGAAATGGTTGGAAGCGGTTAAACAAGATACTTTGAAGTGGGAACAGACCTGCGAATATTCCGGATGGGATGGAGATGTTGCCAAACTATTCTCCATACATACTCTCCCAGCCAATATCCTAATCAGTCCCACAGGTAAAATAGAAGGAAAAAACTTGGATGAAAAGGCTATTGAAGATAAACTGAAAGAAATAGCCCAGAAAGAAAAAGAGAAGTAACCATTAATCACTAATCACAAATAAGCACGTGTTAATCAAAGTTTTCGGAGCGGCTGTACAAGGTATTGACGCAACCCTCATCACCATTGAAGTAAACAGTTCACGAGGTTGCATGTTTTATCTTGTCGGGCTACCGGACTCTGCTGTAAAAGAAAGCCACCAACGCATTATATCCGCACTACAGGTAAACGGATATCGGATACCTACCAGTAACATTGTGATTAATATGGCTCCTGCAGACATCCGTAAGGAGGGATCCGCATACGACCTTCCACTTGCTATCGGCATGCTCGCCGCCGGAGAAGTAATCCAATCCGATAAATTAAACCGCTATCTGATGATGGGTGAACTGAGCCTGGACGGTAGCTTACAACCCATTAAAGGCGCTCTTCCTATTGCCATTAAAGCACGGGAATTAGGATTCGAAGGTATCATCGTCCCTCGGCAGAACGCTCGTGAAGCAGCAGTAGTCAATAAAATCCAAGTATATGGAGTGGAGAACATCAGAGAAGTCATAGAGTTCTTCAATGACAAGCAGGAACTAACCCCTACTATTGTCAATACCCGTGAGGAATTCTATGCGCAACAAAGTGATTTCGATCTTGACTTCGCGGATGTAAAAGGGCAGGAGAATGTAAAACGTGCATTGGAAGTTGCCGCAGCTGGTGGACACAATATTATCCTCATTGGTGCACCTGGCAGCGGAAAATCCATGCTCGCTAAACGTCTTCCTTCGATTTTGCCTCCTCTCTCATTGGGAGAAAGTCTTGAAACAACCAAGATACACTCAGTGGCAGGGAGATTGCAGGCAAATGAAGGGCTTATCTCCAAACGCCCGTTTCGTGATCCTCACCATACTATTTCTACAGTGGCGATGACAGGAGGCGGCAGTTATCCACAACCCGGTGAAATAAGTCTGGCACATAATGGCATTTTGTTTCTGGATGAACTCCCGGAATTCAATCGCAGTGTGCTGGAAGTTCTCCGCCAACCACTGGAGGACCGTAAAATTACTATCTCCCGTGTAAAAAGCAATGTAGAATACCCTGCCAGCTTTATGCTGGTTGCCTCCATGAATCCATGTCCCTGCGGCTATTATAACCATCCCACCAAATCTTGTGTATGTAGTCCGGGACAAGTACAGAAATACCTGAACCGCATTTCCGGTCCTTTACTCGACCGTATAGACCTGCAAATCGAAGTTGTCCCCGTACCTTTCGAGAAAATGTCTGATGCACAGCCCGGAGAGGCAAGTAGCATCATACGGGAACGCGTAATACATGCACGCCAGATTCAGGAAAACAGATATGCCGAGGTTGCTGGTGTCTACTGCAACGCACAAATGACCAGCAAACTCCTGTCATTATATGCCCGTCCGGACGACAGAGGACTCATGTTATTGAAAAATGCCATGAACCGGCTAAATCTTTCTGCCCGCGCTTACGATCGCATACTAAAAGTAGCACGTACTATCGCCGACCTTGAGAGCAGTGACCTGATACAGCCTTCACATTTAGCAGAAGCCATCGGCTACAGAAACCTGGATAGAGAGGACTGGGCAGGGTAATTCAAGGAAAAAAACGATAGTTCACTATTTTCCCCCTAATTTGCATCATTTTCCCCCTAACTCCGACAGTATTGGTTTAGATTTGCAGTAATCAAAATCTAAAATACTATGGAGGCAAAGACATTATTTCGTTTTTTCCCTGAGCTGCTACTTATAACAAAAAGCAGTTTGAAATACTTATCTTCATTATTTACATTACATCCATTAAGAGATAGTAATATAAAGCAAAAATTCATTTATCTTTTAGCTTCATAACAAATTATATATCAATATGTTACAACAAGCATGTAATATCAATGAAATATATTTGTAATAGACCAACCCTACTTTTGCAGGCAAAATAATATTTATAAATATAGAGAAAAGAAAATTATTTTATAACTAAAACTTTATTTTATGCTGAATGTACAATTAAAAAGAAAGAGAACATTTGCACAAAGCATGCTCTTTGTAGTGTTCTTGCTAAGCAGTACCTTAGCATTCGCCCAAAACAAGGTGACCGGTACTGTAACAGACAAGGCAGGCGAACCACTAATCGGTGTCAATGTGCTAGAGTCCGGCACCAGCAACGGTTGCATTACCGATATAGACGGTAAATACTCTCTGAATGTAGAAAAAGGAAAGACACTTATTTTCTCTTTTATAGGCTATAGTAAGCAGGAAGTAAAAGTGACCCAGAATGTTATGAATGTGACGATGAACGAGGATACTGAATTGCTGGACGAAGTAGTGGTAATCGGCTACGGAAGCATCTCACGTAAGGATGTGACCAGTTCTATCTCCACCGTTAAATCCAAAGACCTCAACGTAGGTGCGTACACCGATCCCGGTCAGCTGCTTCAGGGCAAGGTTCCCGGATTGGTTATCGTTCAGAACTCTGACCCTAACGGAGGTGTTAACTCACTCACACTGCGTGGTGCTTCCACTCTTAATGGTTCAACATCTCCTCTTTACGTAGTCGACGGTATCCCCGGTGTAAATCTCAATCTCATTTCACCCAATGATATCGAATCTATCGATGTACTCCGTGATGCATCAGCTACCGCTATTTATGGTTCAAAGGCAGCAAACGGTGTCATCATGGTTACCACCAAGCGTGGCTCTGATGGTCCTGCACGTGTAACATATAGCGGTTATGTATCATGGGAAAATATCAGCAATGATCATGAAATGATGAGTGCCGACGAGCTTCGTGCTTATGCCAAAGCAAATAATCTGACTATCCCTAACGACAAAGGTGCCAACACCAATTGGGCAGATGAAGTGCAACGTACCGGTTTCGCCCATAACCATAATCTCTCGATTACCGGTGGCAATAAGAGTACTACTTATAATGCCAGCATCAACTACATTGAACGTGACGGAATTATCAAAGGTGTGGGAAATAATCTTTTCACTGCCCGCACCTATGTTGAAACCAAAACCCTTAAAGACCGCCTCACCCTCTCCGCAGGACTAAACGGCAACATTCGCAATGAATGGGGAGTACCCCGTGGTGGTCAGGGTGCATCGGTTTATAATGCAATGTACTATTACTCACCTCTTGTACCCAGCCAGAATGAAGATGGAAGCTGGTACAAAGACATGGGAATCTCTCAGAACTATAATCCTTTGGCACTGATTTATGAAGATGAAAGTCGGGCTACTTACAAGCGTATCCAAGCCACAGGTAAAGCAAGCTTAAAAATCATTGATGACCTTTTCCTTAGTGCCAATTTCTCGTACGAGAACCAAAATTATAGCTATAGGGACTATTATTCTCACGAATCACAGACAAACAATCGCGGAGGAGAGACCAGCCGCAATACGACTGAAGACATTAAGAAACTGATGGAAATCTATGGAAATTATGACAAGACTTTCAATGACGCCCACAAGCTCGGTCTGATGGTCGGTTATTCATGGGAAGAGCAAAACAACGGTGAAGGTTTTGGGGCAAGAGGCTATAACTTCTATGATGATTCTCTCTGGTGGAACAATATCGGTATGGCCAATTCATGGGATGAAGATCCTGTCTGGGCCAATACACTCTCTACTATCCGTATGATTTCATTTTACGGTCGTGCAAACTACTCATACAAAAGTAAGTATATCCTTCAAGCGGCTATACGCCGTGACGGTTCATCAACATTCGGTAGCAATCACAGATGGGCCACTTTCCCATCGGGCGCAATTGCATGGCGCCTTTCTGAAGAAGATTTCATTAAAGACCTTGGTATCTTCGATGACTTAAAGTTACGTGCCGGCTGGGGACAGAGCGGTAATGCCATGGGATTTGACATTTATACTTCACGTTTCTACTATGCCGGTGGAGCCCGTTTTGTCTATACCGACCCAGAAACTGGCAAAGAAACTAGTTACAAGAGTTTGAATGCAGCTCGTAACGTCAACCCCGACCTTAAATGGGAAACTACTACCATGTTAAACCTCGGTATCGACTTCTCATTCCTTGGAGGTCGCATCAACGGTACTATCGAGTATTATAACAAGACTACAAAAGACATGATTTGGTCATATCCTATTTCCACAAGTTATTATCCCTATGGATGGATGGTAGCCAACGTGGGCAAAATGAACAACCGTGGTATTGAACTGAGTCTGAACGCAACTCCTATCCAGGGACGCAATTTCACTTGGAATACATCGCTCAACCTCTCTCATAATCGCAATAAGATTGTGAGCCTCTCCAACCAAGAGTATAACGCAGGTGTACTGAACCGTTACAATCCAGAGTTGCCAGGTGCTTCTACCGCCACCATCCAGCGCATTATAGAAGGTGAACCCATCGGAACTTTTTACATGTGGGAATGGGCTGGCTATGATCAAAACGGAGTATCCCAATTTTACGTGCATGACAAAGAGACCGGAGAGCGTACAGGTGAAACCACCAATACCCCAGAAGAAAAAGACCGTACCATCGTGGGTAATGCACAACCTTGGTTGACGATGGGCTGGAACAATAATCTGACGTATAAGAATTGGGATTTCAACGCATTCTTTACAGGAGTGTTTGGACAGAAGATCTTCAACGAGCCCCGTGCTTTCTTCAGTAACATCGCTAACGTTACTGAAGGCAAGAATGTAATGAAATCCATCGTATCGGAACAGAAAGCAACCGATTCATTCTCCTCGCTTCCGTCCGACCGCTATCTTGAGAATGGTAGCTACTTCCGTTTGTCAACCCTTACAGTCGGTTATACTTTCCGCAACTTCAACGGTTGGCTCCGCGATGTGCGTCTCTACGCTTCTTGCAACAATGTGTTCACTCTGACCGGTTACAAGGGACGTGACCCTGAAATCAACCTCGGTGGTGAAACTCCCGGTTGCGATACACGTAGCGACCACTATCCCCGTACCCGCCAATTCCTTGTAGGTGCAACTATTAACTTCTAATAAATTAGCAGATTATGAAATCATATATAAAACTTTTATTGCTTTCGGGTGTACTTGCCGGCACTACTGCCTGCACTGACCTTGATACGGACATCAAAACCCAATATACTACCTATCCCGATAATCCCATTGCAGCAAATGCCAAGCTCGAAGCTTGTTATTACTACCTCCGTAACGAAGTCGGTCTAGGCCGTAATTACTGGGAAGGCGTTATGCTTCAGGGAGATGAACTGATGGGATTATCCTTTAACGGTAGTTATTATGACAACGGTCGTCTGGTTAACCCTTTCATTCACGACTTGAAACCCGATACTCCGGGAGTAGGACAAATGGGTGACTTAAAATCGGGCATCTCCTATTGCAACACTGTGATTGTGGAAATAGGAGGTCCTGAGGGCAAAGACGACATTGTGGCTCCGGTACGTGCTATCCGCGCATTCTACCACTTCATGATGATGGATCTTTATGGCGATGTACCCTTGATGGACCACACCCCCGAAGAAGGAGAAGTCATAGAACGTGCTCCACGCGCTGATGTAGCCCGTTTCATAGAAAGCGAGCTCCTTGAAATCATGCCTCAGCTTACCGAAGAAAATAATGCCGACACCTACGGTCGCCCTAACAAATGGATGGCGAAAGCACTGCTTGCCAAACTCTATTTGAACTGGGGTGTGTACACATGTGGTGATGTCACTAAGGTCACCAATGATACCCCCAACGAAAAGCTTAATGAACTTGTGGCCGTATGTGATGACATCATCGAATCTGGCATATTCGAGGTCGGCAAGGGCTATCGTAAGAAGTTCTTCCCTAACAACGGTGTTCATATCAAGGACTTCATCTATGCTATGGACTTTGACCCGGTAAAGATACCGACCAAATATGTAGGAGGGCATCAACTCGACCGCTTCATGACATTCAAGAAAGCTAATAATTGTAATGTAGGTCCGTGGGGATTCATTCCTGCCAAGTCCGTAGCAGGAGTTTATGTACTGGTACCCGAATGCGTAGATCGTTTTAATCTTCCGGGTGACGAACGCAATCAGATAATACTTGGAGGTCCTCAGTATGCAACCGACCCAGTAAACTATGAGTTTACCAATACCCCCATCCTATACAACGGTCAACAAGTGAACTATACCAAGGAAATTCTATTCAGTGGAACAGGTGGCATAAGCAAACTTGACGTCGGTGCAGACTCGGAGACTGCCAACCTTATGAAAGGGTACCATCTTGGGAAATATCCTTCTACTGCCGAAGATTACACAGACCGTGATCGCCTATGTGGCAATGATATCCCTATCTTCCGCTATGCTGACATTCTTTTGTCCAAGGCAGAAGCTATTCTTCGCGGTGCCACTGCCACAATGGGGCATACTCCTGCTTCATTGATGAATGAAGTACGTGACTGCGCAAGCGCACCCCATGTAACCGGCACTCCCACTCTTCAAGACCTTCTTGACGAGCGAGGTCGTGAGTTCATCTGTGAAATGTGGAGACGCCAGGACTTGATCCGCTTTGGTCAGTTTGAGAATGACTGGGGGGTAAAGAACATTGTCAACCCTGGTGCTAAAACCGAATTATGGCGTCGCATAATGCCTATTCCACTTGGTGAAATGGATACTAATACCAACTGGTCACAGAATTTCGGTTATTAATATAGAGAAAAGAAAGAGCCGGTATATCATATTTAAAGTTTAAAAAGGCTTTCAAGCCCTGTATTACGATTTACGGAACCCAAAACGGATCGGATACAGGGCTTTCTTTACATTTAACAAAGACAATTGCCAATGAAAAGCAAATTATTCACACTATCTGTCCTACTATTGTTCTCCGCAAATACCTTTGCACAGGACACCAAACTCACAGATTATGTAGATCCACGCATTGGTTCCGAAGGACTGGGACGAGTCTTTATCGGCCCTTCCTACCCCTACGGAATGGTGAAACCTTCACCAGACTGTACCCCACGCCCGAACAGCGGCTGGCTACCCATGCCCGAACAGGTAGACGGTTTCTCTCAAGTACACGTCAGCGGAACAGGTGGCGGACCTAAATATGGCAATATCCTTGTAATGCCTTTCGGCGACGGAATGGACCGAACAAAGCATATCGATCACCGCAAGTACGAAACTATTAAATTAGGATATTATACCACCCAATTCCAAGCTTCCGGTATACAGACAGAAATAACTACCGCACCTAAAGCCTCATTCTATCGTTTCACCTATCCCAAAGACTCTCTGAAGTCACTGGCCATCGATGCCGGATTCTTCTTAGGTGAAAGTCCCGTACCCGATGCACGCGAGGCACAACAATTTGTAGGCTCCGAAATACAAATCATCTCCGACCGCGAAGTCATCGGTTATACCCGTATCCGTGGCGGATGGAACAATGGTCGTGCCTACACTGTCTACTTTTATGCGGAAACGGATAAACCTTTCGTAAATACAGCTACCTGGAAAGGTGATAAGATAACAAATGAAAAGTTCCAATACGACTCACACCAAAAGACCGGAGCATTACTACGCTTCAATTCATCTGAAGAAGTGGTACAGTTGAAAGTAGGTATCTCCTTTCTCAGCTCACTGAAAGCCCGCCAGAATGCTCACTCCGATATTCCTCATTGGTCATTCGAGACCGCATATCAGCAACTTCTGACCCAATGGGAAAACTTACTCCAAAGAATTGAAATCTCTCCCCGTACCCCCGAAGCACAGAAACGTATGTTCTATACCGGCCTCTATCACACCATGATTATGCCTGTAGACCGTAGTGGAGAGAATCCTCTCTGGGCAGATAATGAACCTTATTATGATGACTTCTATGCCATCTGGGACACTTATCGCACTTCTTCACCGCTCATTACCCTGATAGATCCGAAACGCGAAACAGACATCGTCCGCTCACTCATCAACATCTACAAACGAGACGGTTACATGCCTGATGCCCGTAGTGGCAACTGCAACGGACGTACACAAGGCGGCTCCAATGCCGAGATCGTAATAGCCGACGCCTTCGTAAAAGGCCTGGAAGGAATAGATTATGAACTCGGCTTGCAAGCCATGCTGAAAGATGCAACCGTCTGTCCCGGCGACCGCCATGAAGCAGAAGGACGGGGCGGACTGATCCCTTATCTGGAACTCGGTTATATCCCCTACGGCATTCCCCGTGCCGGAAACCGTACCGTGGAATACTCCTATTGCGATTATGCCATTGGCCTGGTTGCCAAAGGGTTGGAAAAAGAAGACCTTTATCAGCACTATCTGAAGCAATCCGGAAACTGGAAGAACCTCTGGCGTGACGATTATGAACATGCCGGTGCCAAAGGTTTCATTCTGCCCCGCGATGAAAAAGGCAACTGGCTCGATGAAATCACTTTCGGAAAGTCCAATATACAAAAACCGACCTTTACCTATACCCCCGTCACTTTCGAAGGTCCCTGGTACACGCCTTGGTGGGACATGTTCTTCTACGAAGCTTCCTCATGGGAATATTCCCTAAGCATACCGCACGATGTTCCCGGACTGATAGAAAAATGCGGCGGTGCAGAGAAGTTTGAAGCACGCCTGGACATCTTCTTCGATCAGGGTTTCTTCAACGTAAACAATGAGCCTTCTTTCCTTTCTCCTTGTCTTTACCATTGGCTGGGAAAACCCTACCGTAGCAGTGACCGTATCCACCAAATCATTGCTAAGAACTATAATGATGGACCTATAGGACTACCGGGCAACGATGACTCCGGTGCCATGTCCTCATGGCTTGCCTTCCACATGATGGGACTATACCCCAATGCCGGACAGGACTATTACCTGATCAATACTCCTTTGCTGGAAGAAACAATCTTCCGGTTAGATAACGGAAAGACTTTCAAGATATCCACTCAGGGGCTTTCTGATAAGAACAGATATATACAATCCGTTACATTGAATGGAAAAACTTACCCCTACTCAGCTATACGGCATAAAGACATCGTTGCAGGTGGCGAACTGATCCTGAAGATGGGAAAGCAACCGAGTGAATGGGGCAAACAATTATTGTTGAACGAAGAAAACGAGAAGTAATGAAGAAATATATGATTCTATCCGTCTTGCTATGTCTGGGCTTCACCGGAAGTCTATTTGCACAGAGCATTATGCCCGATACATTGCTATTTGTATTCAAATTACACGGACAGACACGGAAATATAAAATGTCTTTTCAAGAAAAGCAGGATTCTATATACCTGTATTGGGGAATAGAACGCAATTTGAAATGGCAATCGGGAAGCTATGCTATGGGCCGCGAATCCATAGAACAAGCTACACGGCTCAGTTTCCTGCAACCGGAAGATGGTAAGCACGTACAGCTCTCTCCGGAGGAAACAGTTTATTTCCTTTCCCGTTCCGCCTACAAGCAATTAAAGGAGCAGCGAACACTTGTCTACAATCAAACGACGTACTCTGTCCTGGACAGTAACGAACGGGCTTTAGGTTATCCGCTTATTCATGTGAAGGATACCGTGGAAGGATGCGAGATGTGGATACTGGATAATCCTAAGTTAGCGTTAGTATGGAGAACTTGTAATAATCCGTTGGGGGTTAACTGGGAAGTAGAATAATGAAAGAATCCCTGTCTCTACTGATATTTCACAGTAAGAGACAAGGATATTTAAATAAGTGGACTAAAAATCCGAATATTCAAGACAGTCGGATAACATATTAGATTGAACAAAATAAATTAGACATCCCTATAAGTTATAGGGATGTCAATTAATGGATTCCAATTGGTTTTCCATATATCAAGTTCATATAACTCTCCCTTTTCGTCTAAGTATAAAGATGCTACAACTGTAATCCCATCTATGTCATCAAACAAGCAATCGCTAGCTTGAGATCCCCAATGATGTTCTTTGTAATCATCTATTCCATGAGGATGCAAAGCAAGGCTTCCCATTCCTCCGTCTGACAAGTCTGATACTAACAAATTACTTTTCCAATTGAGAGGAAAAGTATTATGCGATCTGCATATTAACTTTTCTAATAATTGGATTTCTAATGCTGTTGGACGTCTCATCTCATTTTCATCTTAGAGATAGTAAATGTAACATTTTAAGTTGAGAATTGCTAAAAAAATACATAAAAATCCCCATCTCTACTAATATTTTATAGAAAGAGACAGGGATATTTTAAATGAGTAAATTGAAAATTCGAATGTTCAAAACTTTTAAAGAATATATCCGACTGAACGAAAATTAGCGAACTAAATATCCGAAAAGTAAAGAACAAAGAATGACGTATCCGTTAAAATAGAAAATGAGAAAAAAGGATTTTAATCAAAGTATTCCGGAACATTCATTAACTGTTTATTTACATCCCAAGACACAGGCTTTTTCTTTTTGTCAAACCAATTAGCACCGTTTTTTAACCATTCTTTCCTATACTCCTTGATAGAAAAAAGATCATAATCTTCATTTCCGAATTCAACCCCACAACATGGACATATTTCATATGTAGGAGATTGCCCATCATCTCCCCAAGGCTTATCTTTCATATACAACCCACATATTCTACAATAATGTTCTTCTTTCATCATTATTTATTTTATTGATTAAACCAATACTCTATACCTCTCGCCGGTTTAAATAATGTCTTAGGAATACCATTATTATTCATTACACCGAAAGTATTAGTGAAAGGATTATATCTTAAAATATCACCATTATTTCTTACTTTAGTAAATGTTCCTTTAGGTGGATTGTGTAAGAAGTCTTTGGCACCTTCAACATATTGTTTTGCATTTTTAAACTGTGGAAAATCTTTTGAATGTTTCATCCAATGTTTATAGGCATTCCTTACTCCGCTCAAACTATTAGTTGCACTCCAAAGTTTCTTAGCCCCATTCCACAACGCATCCCACTTAAAAATAACACTTAATCCAGGCAAAGGAGGTTCTCCGGTAAATTGAAGTTCACCATCTTCAAGAGGACGATAAAGAGTCTTATTTATTTTTATA
>NZ_QROH01000011.1:206056-206307 GCF_003474285.1 Bacteroides sp. AF39-11AC
TCAAGAGGACGATAAAGAGTCTTATTTATTTTTATATTCTTTCCATAAATAACGACTTGACCATTCTCAACCTTACCCTTAGAATAATATAACGTAGAAGTCTGGTCATTGTAAGTCAGAGCTTGTTCTCCATACTTGTCATAAGCCGTCAGGAATTCCTTGTCCGACATTTGATACCAGCCATCAAAGCCATATCCGATTATACCCTTATTCTCATTATAATGTTTCCAGAATTCATAGATGACATTCGG
>NZ_QROH01000012.1:0-189737 GCF_003474285.1 Bacteroides sp. AF39-11AC
AGAAGTATCAACTTAATTGTGGTGCATTGTAGCGCCACCAGGGCGGATCATGCCCTTACCACAGAGAATCTGGAATCAGAACATCGCCGCCGTGGCTTCCATGGCATCGGTTATCACTACTACATCCGCAGGGATGGCACCGTCGTCCCCACCCGCCCCCTGGAACAGATAGGGGCACATGCCAAAGGGCACAACGCCCACTCGATAGGCATCTGCTATGAGGGTGGACTGGATTGCAACGGACATCCTGCAGATACCCGTACGCCGGAACAAAAAAGTGCGCTCCGCCTGCTGGTGCACCAGCTGTTGAAGCGCTTCAGAAAGAGCTATGTCTGCGGACACCGTGACCTTAGTCCGGACCTGAACGGGAACGGAGTGGTGGAACCGGAGGAGTGGATAAAGGTATGCCCGTGCTTCGATGTGGGAAAAGAACTCTGATTCTTATTCAGAGCATGAAATCATTCAAAAAGAGAACACGAAAGGAGGTGTAAAACTATGGCAATCAAGAAATCAGTATGGGATATGATCCTGAAAGTGGTTATCGCGGTGGCTTCGGCTATTGCGGGGGCGTTGGGAGCGAATGCGATGACGCTGTAAACAAGACAATGTCCCTTCTTAAAAAACTCCCGGTAAGTTTAAATAAAAAGCAACTTACCGAGAGTTGTCAAAAAAAACATTAACAATAATTCAAAAATACAATTAAAGAAATAAACATTATGAATATACTACAATTTCAAAAAACAATAGTGTTGGGAATACTCATTGTCCTACCTATCTTTGCACAGATAACCAATGCTCAACCTCCCAATACTCCTATATGCCCAGATTCTGTAATTCCCTCAAAGGTCAGTTTCAGAAGTCTAAATGATGATTATCGGAGCAATCTGCCAAGTTACATTCCTTCATCACCTACGGTCAGTTCACTGACAACATATGCCGATTATCCTGTATCACATTATACAGGAGTACCTGATATTTCTATTCCACTATATGAGATAAATATAGATAACTACAAACTACCGATCTCTTTAAGTTACCACGCTTCAGGTATTCGGGTAAACCAGGAGGCATCGTGGGTAGGATTAGGATGGGCACTCAATGCAGGAGGGGTTGTTTCAAGAACAATTAAGTGTGCTGATGATTTTCTGGAACAAACACCACCGGGAAGCAATATAAACCAGGGATATTATAGTGGTCCTGAAGCCAACAATCCTTACGACAGCCAATATTATACAACAGTAGGTGGCGAAGGAATTGCTAAATCAGCACTCCTCATCGATTCAGAACCAGACATATTCAGTTACTCTTTACCTAATGCAAGCGGTAAGTTTGTACTCGATAAATCAAGAGGTTCTGTTCTTTTCAATAAAAGTGATAATATAAAAATAGAAGTACTACCAGATGGAGCGAAAAAGAAATACTTCAAGCTCACTACCCCCGACGGAGTGCAATACCTATTCAATCAGTACGAAACAACCCGTTCTTATGGACGCCAAGGTGTACTAAATTACAACTTAAGTAATGCCACAAAATTTGACGAATACGAAAGTACATTAAACAGTATTTATGATAGTCCACTGACATACACCTCTAGTTGGTATTTATCTCAAATAAAAACTTCAACTAATCGTATAATTACTTTCAATTATGAAACAGAATCTTATCAAGCACCTGTACAAGAGAGTTGTGTTAAATACAATGTGACATCTTTTTCCGGTTCGCTCTGCGGACCTGGTAATAATGTTATCTATTCATGCAGCAAGACAGTCATTGATAATTTACGTCTATCAAGCATTTCTTGGAATAGCGGGCACATTGAGTTCAATTGCACTTCCCGCGAAGATATGATAGGACTAAGTGCCTCTCCGAGTCCACAAAGACTAAGCACTCTAAGAATTTATGATAATACCAACACCTGCATAAAAAGCTATCAGTTTGATTATGACTATTTCAATAACAGTTATACAGGAAGCTATAAACACGTATTCAAGCGACTTAAATTGAGTAAACTCTCCGACTCAAACGATGCAACTTTCAATTATAAGTTTTCATATAATGAAGGCAATTTACCCGCAAAGAACTCTAAGAATACGGATTATTGGGGCTACTATAACGGTATAAGCCAAAATAGCAGTTATTACTGTACTGCCAAATATAATAATGTAGTATATGCAGGTGCTAATAAACACTCTCAGCTAAACTCTATGAAAATAGGTAGTCTGCAATCGATCCGTTACCCAACCAATAAAACTGTAGAACTCACCTATGAAGCAAATCAATACTGGCCTAATGGTCCATCTACCAGTACCAGCATTGAAACCATGAAAGAAGGTCTCAATGTATATAATTACTACCAAGATGATATTGACAGGCAATTCCCACCATACGAATGCGATACAATTGTTTTGGAAACAGTAACTTCATTCAAATTGGGAGGATGGGCTGAAAATTGGGGCTGCAAGCCAGATCCGGACATTATGTACAATAACGATGTAGATTATCCAACCTTTCGCATCACTCGTCTTTACAGCTCAGGTAACAATAACATAATTCTTGCCTATCCTGTACCTGATGAACTACAACATGACTGTTCATATGATTTTCCACAACGCACCATAAGTCTTGCTGCTGGAACATACATTTTCGAAGCATTTGCTCCTGCCAAAGATGTGCGTTTTGCATTTTCTTATGAATATGATAAGGTTGTTGCACAAGTCAAGGAGCCTGTATCAGGAGGCGGACTAAGAATATCACACATTTCAGGAGAGAAAGACCGGAGTTTTACCTACCCAATAGGCAAACTGTTAATAGAACCTGCAGTCTCTTATACCGCGAGCTACAGCTGTCTTAACGGCACGGCAACTCCCAGCAATACAAGCTATATAATACAAGTCTCTGATCCAACAATACCAATGTATACACTAAAGCACGGCAACTCAATCGGATACGACAGTGTTCAAGAATCAGCAATTGATGGGTCAACAACTTATAGTTTCTACAACGAAAAAGAAGAACAGACAGATGATTACCCCTTCCTGCCTACAGAGATAAATTATTATAACGGCCTACCTAAATATATCAGCTACAGCAAAGGAAATACAGAAGGGAAACGTATAGAGTATGATTATTCAGCTATCTATTCGCAAAATATATACGGCTTTATGTTCAATTCAGGTGGTGTAGATGTACACCCATATAAATATCGCATTACGTGGCCTCATAAGACTAAAGAAAAAATAACCGACAATGAGGACAATGGGAACATTATTACGGAAAAAATATATACTTATAACAACAACCTGCAATTGAAAACAGAATCCGTCACCTCACGCGGAGATAGCTATATGAAAAAAATCAGTTATTCCACGGATTTAACGGATGCGGTCAGTCAATCCATGGTCGGTAAGCATATAATATCCATTCCTGTAGAAGTAGTTGCCTTAAAGAATGGGAATGTAATAATGGGCAAGAAGACTATATATAAAGACACTTTGAATATGTTCCTGCCAAAAGAAGAACAGATAATAGAGACAAAAACACTCTTGCCTGCCAACAATTACCAAAACGCATTTTCTCCACAACTGGAATTCAGTTCCTACAATCAGTGGGGAAGACCGATGCAAATTTCCGATAGAAGTTCATCTGTAGTTTATTTATGGAGCTACAATGGCATGTATCCGATAGCAGAAATAAAGAATGCCAGCTATCAACAAGTATTGCAAAAGCTTTCTGCCGGTTTCATTAGTAATTTGTGTAACAAAACTGTTCCAACTACAAGTGACCTATCATCTATTAATGGATTGAGAGATAGTTTGCCCTATGCACACATCACAACTTTCACTTACAAACCTTTAGTAGGAATAACCAGCGTGACAGATGCACGCAATCTAACCACCTACTATACATACGATTCTTCGGGAAGACTTTCAGAAATCTATATCCAAAAGAATGGAAGTAAACAAATTATAGAAAAATACGACTACCATTACTACAATAAATAACAACATTATGAGAAACAATATATTAAAGAAAGCAATTTCGCTATTCCTGCTCCTACAATGCAGTGTATCATACGGACAAATTAGTCCAAGTACTAACCAGAATTATATTTTGACCCGCACCCCTATGACTAACACTACCAATGCCAACAACCTAAATACGAACAGTTGCCTATATACTGTACAATACTTCGACAAATATGGTCGGTTGGAAGAAACGGTTTCACGGAAAAGAAGTTCGCAATCGCGAGATTTGGTTAACTATATCCAATATAACCAAGATGGGCGCATCTGGCAAAAATGGCTTCCCTTACCTGTAATAGAGAGTAATAATGGAGCACATGTACATTTTGACAGATTAGAAGACGATGCACGAAATTATTTTAATGATGCCGACCCATGTGTAAGTTATGAATATGAAAGGAGTGTTTTTGGGAGAATTGTAAGAGAAGCAGACCCTGCAGAAGATTGGAGGCTTTATGGCGATTTCAGAACTACTAATTATGCCCGTAATCTAAATGATGGTGGCACTTTCAGTTGTCCCCGAATTAATGCTACTTATTCTAATGATACTCTTATAACTCTCACCCGTGGCACTGATTATGTCAGTGGTGAACTATATGTAACAGTAAAAAAAGACGAAGACGATAAGACAACACATGAATTCAAAGATAAATTGGGCCAAATTGTATTGACACGACAGTTAGGAAACAGCAATCACGATACTTATTACGTATATGATAATTTTGGAAATATCGCCGCAGTGCTGCCTCCTATTATAACCGATATGCTTACTTCAGGAGGAAGTTATAACAACAGCAACGAAGTAATATGGAAATATGCTTACTTATACTGCTATGACAAAAGAGGGAACTGCATTGGGAAGAAACTACCCGGTGCAGCTTGGACACTCTATGTCTACGACCATGGAAGCAGACTAATTCTGACACAGGACGGCAATTTGCGTAAACAAGGGAAATGGCTGTTCACCTTACCTGATAAACTGGGACGCAATGCAGTAATAGGACTTTACAACGCTTCGCACAATCCCTTCGCTACAGACCTTGCCAACAAAGATATATATGCGGAATGGAAAGGAAGCAGTGCAATTTCTTCCGCTTTCTATGGTTATCAGCCACAAGGAATCGCCCTTACTGACCCGATCGTAGAAAATGTAAACTTCTATGACGGGTATACATTTAAGGCTTACAACAATCTGAGCAACAACTACGATTTCGAAAGTCAAAACAGCTATGGAGTACAATACACTGGAGGTTATCAAGGAATGCTCACAGGTAGCATGAAAAGAACAACTTCAGGAAAAGACATGTTCACAGTATTCTATTATGATGATCGTGGAAATATCGTACAGTCTAAAGAGAATAATCCGCTTGAGGGGAAAGAAGAAAATTTCTATGAATATGACTTCCGCAATAAAGTTACCAAAAGAAAGCACATACATATAGCAGGTAGTAAAAACATTACAGAAGTATATGGCTATAACTACGACCACGGAGAGAGGTTAATAACCACTACTTATCAACTGACCATAGACAAGATCATCTTGCCACAGATCACTTTATCAAGCAAAGAATACGATGAAATGAATCGTGTCAGCCGCAATAAGCTACATGGGCTCACATCGCTGGCGGTAGATTATACCTATAATTTAAGATCATATACTACATCTATTTCAGGATGCGGTTTTACACAGAACCTACATTATATAGATGGCCCGGGTGTACCTTATTATAATGGAAATATCAGCAGCATGACCTGGAAGGGACCCGACAATGTCACACGGGGATATAAGTTCAGCTATGACGGACTGAACCGTATGACAGATGGAATTTACGGTGAGGGAAACTCTATCAACGCGAATCTGAATCGTTTTACAGAACAGATTACCGAGTATGATAAGAATGGCAACATTAAAAAATTAAAACGCTATGGACAAACAGGGGCCAATGCCTATGGTCTAGTTGATAATCTTACGTTGGAATTAAAGGGTAATCAATTAAAAACAGTAAGTGACGCAGCAACGGCTACGGCATATAATAATGGCTTTGAATTTAAAAAAGGAGCAAATGCTACTATTGAATACGATTACGACCCTAATGGAAACTTGACAAAAGATTTAAATAAAGATATAAAGGAAATCCAATATAATTTTTTAAATTTGCCAAGCTTGGTTAAGTTCTTAGATGAAAGTACCATTACCTATACTTATGGGGCAGACGGGACAAAACTCCGCACAGTTCATAAGATAGGAAGTGTTACTACCACTACTGATTACTGCGGCAATGTGATCTATGAAAACAATACAGCAAAGCTGTTGTTAACTGAAGAAGGATACGTTTCTTTGAATGATAATAAATACCACTATTATCTGAAAGATCATCAGGGAAATAACCGGGTAGTCGTAGACCAAAATGGCAACGTGGAAGAAACAAATCATTATTACCCGTTTGGGGGTGTATTTGCAAATACAGGAAATACACAACCTTACAAGTACAATGGTAAGGAACTCGACGCAAAAAAAGGATTGAATTGGTATGACTATGGGGCAAGACATTATGATGCAGCACTGGGGAGATGGCATGTGGTAGATCCGCTGGCGGAGAAATACTATGGAGTGAGTCCATACGTGTATTGTAATAATCTCCCGGCACGCTATATTGATACAGATGGTAGAAAGATAGTTGATACTAAGGGGAATATCATATATACAAAAGATGGAGGGTGGACCAAAACTGCATCTCAAGATGCTCAACGAATTGGTAACGCGATGATGCAAACTCGAACTGGAACAATCCAGTTTGAAAAAATGGTCAATGCGGATCATGATATAACTTTAAGCATTAGTTCAGAGAGTAAAATAGAAAAAGATAAGAATAGAAAAAAATATAGACTAGGAACCTCTCAGAAACATTTTGTTGCTGATAAACTAAAGTCTGTTGATATTATTATCTTTGAAGGAACATTGAATGAGTTTACCAATGCAAACACTCCTAAGGCTAAAAAATACAAAGTATCAACAAAAAATAATGATGAGGCTATAGGAGCGGTTGCTACACACGAATCTGTACATGCCACCGATGAACAGAATATAAAAGAAAGCAAAGAAAATGTAGTAAATAAGACATCACATGATATTGAAAAAACTCCAAATGAAGCTGAAACAAATGTATTGAATGAATTATTCAATCAGCATAATAAATTCTAAGATGACAGATATGATAAAATTTACAACGATACTATTTATACTGATTATTCCAATAGGTAATAATCTGTTCGGACAAGATTTTGAGAATAAAGAAATAAGGGATTTTCTCATTAGTACTGGTGAAATACAGGAAGGAGATAGATGTTCTTATTATGCTTATGAGTTAATAAAGTCAGATGAATTAAAATGTTCTGATATTTGTGGAATATATCGAATAGGAGCATATGCATCACATAGTTATACATATCTATTACTATTAGATAAACAAGGAAAAACATTTTTAGATTGTCATACCGATTTATATCAAACATTAAAATCTATATTCTCTTTTTTTGAGAAGAACAATCACTGTTTCACAGATTTAGAAAAGCTTTCTTATATAAAAGAAGCTATGGACATTTATCATCGAAATAATACTGCTATTCCTTGGTAGTTTGCTACAGTGCGCTTTCCTTCATCAATTAAATATTAGAATCTTTTAATGCACTAACCTTATGTATCCCTGTTTCTGAATATAGAATGTTTAGGAACAGGGATTTTTCACCATTTTTTCTAGCATAGAGATGATTCTATCAAATATACAAGCTCGTCCTTTCTTTGTCAAATAACAATCACCTCATTCTACCTTCCATAACCATCCCTCCAGCAGGGCTACACCCTTTTGCCCTAAAGGTGTAGCCATCACCGCAAAATGGTGTAGCCATCCGGAGCAAAAGGTGTAGCCCTACCAAAGTAGGGCCACAGGCACTTCTAAAGGGCATAAAAGAAATATTTATCTATACCATTCCAAATTCAGTCTATACGACATTTTCAATCAGAATACTTCTTCACTCCGAAGTCCGAAAACAAATATCCAACAGATTTCCATTAAAAGATTCCATCAGGCATCTTACAGCGGATATTCTTCGAACGCATACAGCAACGTCGAAAGATAGCGTTCGCCCGTATCCGGCAATAATGCAACGATTGTTTTCCCGGCATTTTCAGGAAGAAGTGCCAGACGGGTAGCTGCACTGACTGCTGCTCCGGACGAAATTCCCACCAACAAACCTTCTAATTTAGCCAATTCACGGCCCGCACGAATAGCATCATCATTCGTTACCTGTAGGATTTCATCTACTACCGCCGGATTGTAGTTCTTAGGAACAAAACCGGCACCGATTCCCTGTATCTTATGTGCTCCTGGTGCACCTCCCGAAAGCACAGGAGAGTCAGTAGGTTCCACTGCCACTACTTTCACAGCGGGATTATGTTTCTTCAGGGCGGCACCTACACCACTAACGGTTCCACCGGTACCGACACCGGCTACAAAAATATCAACAACACCTTCCGTATCCCTCCAGATTTCCTGTCCTGTAGTACGTTCGTGCATAGCAGGGTTTGCAGGGTTATCAAACTGCTGAAGAATCACCGCACCCGGAGTAGCAGCTTTCAGTTCTTCAGCACGGGCTATGGCACCCTTCATACCATTGGCACCCGGTGTAAGCACCAGTTCGGCACCAAGGGCTTTCAGCAGGTTACGGCGTTCTACACTCATGGTGTCGGGCATCGTAAGAATCAGCTTATAACCTTTTGCAGCAGCTACAAATGCAAGCCCAATTCCGGTGTTTCCACTGGTAGGTTCTATAATAGTGGCTCCGGGTTTCAGCAAACCGGAAGCTTCCGCATCTTCAATCATCGCCAATGCCACGCGGTCTTTCACACTTCCGGCAGGGTTAAATGACTCCAGTTTCACGATCAGACGGGCTTTTAAACCTTTCGCTTTATTGTAATTACTCAGCTCCAGTAAGGGAGTGTTGCCCACAAGATCAGTGAGCTGTTTTGCTATCTTTTTCATAACTTATTGGGTTTTAATTTATACTCTTCTTTATAAAGTACAAAGATAGCGGGATAACGGTTCACAAGAAATACCATATTTGTGGGATTTTCATACTATAAATGAGGGATTTTCGCTGAGAATAGTTACCTTTGTGCCCACCTTATTATAAAAGGATATCCCAATGAGTCCATTGAACTTTACTCACATTTTGACACAGGCAGTCGATGAACTATCGGAAAGTTCGTCTTACAGAGGACTGTTTCATCAGCACACGGACGGTAATCCATTGCCTTCGGCCAAAGCGTTGCATAACATCGTAGAGCTGTCGCGTGCCATACTTTTCCCCGGTTATTTCGGTAATTCCACAGTCAACAGTCGTACCGTAAAGTACCACATCGGAGTAAACGTAGAACGTTTGTTCGACTTACTGACCGAGCAAGTGCTTGCAGGTCTTTGCTTTACCGGCGACGGCGAATGCAGCTGCTGTACTGAACTTCAACGCGAGGAAGCTGCGCTGATTGCCGCCAAGTTTATCAGTCACCTGCCAGAAATGCGCCGTGTACTGGCTACGGATGTAGCGGCTGCCTACAATGGCGACCCTGCTGCACATAGTTTCGGAGAAGTAATCAGTTGCTACCCGGCCATACGCGCCATCAGCAACTACCGCATTGCGCACGAATTGCTGAGGCTCGGTGTTCCTCTCATTCCCCGCATTATCACCGAAATGGCCCATAGCGAAACGGGAATAGATATCCACCCGGGTGCCGTCATCGGCAGCCACTTCACCATAGACCACGGAACAGGTGTGGTGATTGGTGAGACATGCATCATCGGTAATAATGTGAAACTGTATCAGGGAGTGACGCTTGGTGCCAAGAGTTTCCCGCTGGATGCAGACGGCAAACCGATCAAAGGTATTCCACGCCATCCGATATTGGAAGACAATGTTATCGTCTATTCCAACGCCACCATTCTGGGACGCATCACCATCGGGCAGGGTGCCACAGTAGGTGGTAATATCTGGGTAACGGAAAATGTGCCGCCAGGAGCGAGAATCGTGCAAACAAAAGCCAAGAAATAAATCTATAACAGATAATTTTCGGAGTGACGCTGGATATATAGATACAGCACATTGAATATATAGATGCAATAATTTGCCAAACATAGAGAGAATCAATATAAAAAGTATAGTCAAACAGTTATTAAATAAATGAGCGAACAATTTCAAATGATTGCCAAAACCTTCCAAGGACTGGAAGAAGTACTGGCACAAGAACTGACTGCATTAGGGGCAAACGACATAGAAATAGGCCGACGCATGGTGTCTTTCAGTGGAGACAAGGAAATGATGTACAAAGCAAACTTCTGCCTGCGTACAGCAATCCGTATCCTAAAACCAATCAAGAGCTTCACTGCCAAGAACGCCGATGAAGTATATGACCAAATCAAAGCTATCTGCTGGGAAGAGATCCTGAATGTAGAAAAAACCTTTGCCGTAGATGCCGTTGTATTCAGCGAAGAGTTCCGCCACTCCAAGTTCGTATCGTATAAAGTGAAGGATGCCATTGTGGACTATTTCCGTGATAAGTTTAACAAACGCCCGTCCGTACGTATCAACAAACCGGATGTATTGCTGAATATACACATTGCACAGACCACTTGTACGCTCTCTCTCGACTCATCGGGCGAGTCACTGCACCGCCGCGGGTATCGCCAGGAAGCAGTAGAGGCTCCACTAAACGAAGTACTGGCTGCCGGAATGATATTGATGACAGGATGGAAAGGGGAATGTGACTTGATAGACCCGATGTGTGGTTCGGGTACAATACCCATTGAAGCGGCACTGATTGCACGCAACATTGCTCCGGGGGTATTCCGCAAGGAATTTGCTTTTGAGAAGTGGAATGACTTCGATCAGGATTTGTTCGACATGATTTACAATGACGATAGTCAGGAATGTGAATTTACGCATAAGATATATGGTTACGACAATAACCCGCAAGCTAATGAAATAGCTACACACAATGTGAAGGCGGCAGGTGTATCAAAAGATATTGTCTTGAAGTTACAGCCGTTCCAGCAATTTGGGCAGCCCGCGGAGAAATCAATGATCATCACCAACCCGCCTTATGGAGAACGTATCTCTACCAATAACTTGTTGGGCTTGTATCAGATGATAGGTGAACGTTTGAAACATGCTTTCATCGGAAATACAGCATGGGTGCTCTCTTACCGCGAAGAATGCTTCGATCAGATAGGACTGAAACCGACCGTCAAGACACCTTTGTTCAACGGTGCATTGGAATGTGAATTCCGTAAATATGAGATTTTCGACGGAAAATATAAAGAATTCAAGAAACAGGAAGGCGAGGGCGAAGAAGGAGAGGCCTCCAAGGAATCCGGCTTCAAACCGAAAGAAGGAAGAGACTTCAAACCCAGAGAACCGCGGGAGTTTAAGCCGAGAGAGGGACGGGAGTTTAAACCGAGAGAACCTCGCAAACCGGGAGAGTTCAGGGCCAGAGATGACAAACCGAGAGAATTCAAGCCAAGAGAGTTCCGCAAGGATGGAGACCGAGAAAGAAAACCATTCGACAGGGAACGTCGCGACGGTGGAAAAGAGTTTAGACCGCGCGAAAGAAGAGAGTTCGACGGAGACCGTAAACCGAAAGGAACATCTTATCCGGAAAGAAAAAGAAGGGAGTTCGGAAAGAAGGAAGAATAACAAAAGATTATGGATATGAAGATAATCAGTAAATGGATGGGAGTGGTACTATTGGCATCGTCCGCTCTCTTCACAACAAATGTTATGGCACAAGATTTAAAGAAACCGACGCTGGAAGACCTGATTCCCGGCGGAGAAACGTATCGCTTTGCTGAAAACCTGTACGGACTGCAATGGTGGGGAGATACGTGCATCAAGCCCGGAATAGACTCCTTGTTTGCAGTAAACCCGAAGACAGGAAAAGAAACACTACTCCTGACGCGTGAGAAAATCAATCAGGCACTGGAACAGGAAAAGCTGGGTAAGTTGAATCATTTACATCAGGTAACCCTACCTTGGGCCGAAAAAACACAACTGCTTATCTCTCTGCCCAAAAACTACGTTGTTTACGACTGGAAAGCCGATAAAATCATCAGCAAACAAGCTCTGCCCGAAAAAGCAGCCAACAAAGATTACAATATTGCAAGCGGTAACGTGGCTTATACCCAGGATAATAATCTGTACGTAAATAGCCACGCCGTAACCAACGAACCCGAAGGCATCGTATGCGGACAAAGCGTACACCGCAACGAGTTCGGCATCAGCAAAGGAACCTATTGGAGCCCGAAGGGTGACCTGCTTGCTTTCTACCGCATGGACGAAAGTATGGTAACACAGTATCCGTTGGTAGACATCACTGCACGGGTAGGCGAACCGAACAACGTGCGCTACCCCATGGCAGGAATGACAAGCCATAAAGTAACCGTAGGCATCTACAATCCCGAAACTCAGAAAACGATTTATCTGAATGCGGGAGATCCCACCGACCGTTACTTTACTAATATCAGCTGGGCCCCGGATGCCAAAAGCCTCTATCTTATAGAATTGAACCGCGACCAGAACCATGCCAAGCTCTGTCAATACAATGCAGAAACAGGTGAATTGATGGGTACTCTCTTTGAAGAGACGCATCCCAAATATGTAGAGCCTCAGCATCCCATCGTATTCCTGCCATGGGATAGCAGCAAGTTTATCTATCAGAGCCAGCGCGACGGTTTCAACCACCTGTATCTCTACGGCACAGACGGTAAACTGATTAAGCAACTCACAGAAGGGAAATGGTTGGTAAGTGATATCTTAGGATTCAATACTCAGAGAAAAGAAGTTATATTCAATGCCGTAGATGCACTGGGAAGCAGCAACTTTGCAGTCAGCATAACCAGCGGAAAGCGTAGTCTGCCTTTCAATATCAATACTACAACTGAAGGTGTTCACAAAGGAGAGCTCAGCGCATCGGGCACATACATCATTGACAACTATTCAACCCCTGATATCCCTCGTAAAATAGACATTATCAACACTAAAACTTTTAAAAGCATCAATCTGCTGACAGCAGAGAATCCGTATCAGGATTTCAGCATGCCAAGTATCGAAGTAGGCACCATCAAGGCTGCCGACGGTGTGACCGATCTTTATTACCGCATCATAAAGCCTGCTGACTTCGATCCGAACAAGAAATACCCCACTATCATCTATGTATACGGCGGTCCGCACGCACAGATGGTCACCGGTGGCTGGCAAAACGGTGCACGCGGCTGGGACATCTACATGGCAAACAAAGGTTATATCATGTTCACCCTCGATAACCGCGGAAGCGATAACCGTGGTCTTGAATTTGAAAACGTCACCTTCCGCCATCTCGGCATCGAAGAAGGAAAAGACCAGGTGAAAGGTGTAGAATTCCTGAAAAGCCTGCCTTACGTAGACGGCAACCGCATCGGTGTACACGGATGGAGCTTTGGCGGACACATGACTACGGCCCTGATGCTCCGCTATCCGGAGATATTCAAAGTAGGTGTTGCAGGCGGTCCGGTTATTGACTGGGGATATTATGAAATCATGTACGGAGAACGCTACATGGATACACCGCAAAGCAATCCGGAAGGTTACGAACAATGCAACCTGAAGAATCTGGCAGGCAACCTGAAAGGACATCTATTGTTGATTCATGACGACCATGACGATACCTGTGTGCCACAACACACACTTTCGTTCATAAAAGCCTGTGTGGATGCACGTACGTATCCCGATTTATTCATCTATCCCACGCATAAGCACAATGTCATAGGACGTGACCGAGTACATCTGCATGAGAAGATAACAAGATATTTTGAAGACAATTTATAGAATAAAATAGAAGCAATAAATTAAACGAAATATAAAGATGAAGATATTATTATTAGGAAGCGGCGGCCGCGAGCACGCTCTGGCATGGAAAATAGCCCAAAGTCCGAAAGTAGAGAAACTTTTTATCGCCCCCGGTAATGCCGGTACCGGTGCAGTAGGCGAGAATGTAGCTATCAAAGCTACCGACTTCCCTGCCCTGAAAGCTTTCGCCCTGAAAGAAAAAGTAGACATGATCGTGGTAGGTCCCGAAGATCCGTTGGTAGAAGGCATCTACGACAGCTTTACCGGAGACGCCGCCACACAACATATCGCCATCATCGGCCCTACTGCCAAGGGTGCCCAGTTGGAAGGTAGCAAGGAGTTTGCCAAGGGTTTCATGGAGCGCCATGGCATCCCCACCGCCCGCTACAAAAGCATCAATGCCGGGAATCTGGAAGAAGGACTCGCTTTCCTTGAAACCCTTGAAGCACCCTATGTACTGAAAGCCGACGGTCTTTGCGCAGGAAAAGGCGTACTGATCCTTCCTACACTCGAAGAAGCCAAAAAGGAACTGAAAGAAATGCTCGGTGGCATGTTCGGTCAGGCCAGTGCCACGGTAGTTATCGAAGAATTCCTCAGCGGCATCGAGTGCTCCGTATTTGTGCTGACAGACAGCAAGAACTATAAAGTTCTGCCCGTTGCCAAAGATTACAAACGCATCGGTGAAGGTGACAAAGGCTTGAATACCGGTGGTATGGGAAGTGTGACTCCCGTTCCTTTTGCCGACGAGGTGTTTATGGAAAAAGTGCGTACCCGTATCATTGAGCCCACCATCCGCGGACTGCAAGAAGAAGACATCCTTTATAAAGGATTCATCTTCCTCGGACTGATCCGTGTGAAAGACGAACCGATGGTCATAGAATATAATGTCCGCATGGGCGACCCCGAAACAGAAAGTGTCATGCTGCGTGTACAGAGCGACTTCGTAGAACTTCTGGAAGGTGTACGCGATGTGAACCTCGATACAAAGACATTGACAATGGACCCGCGTACGGCTGCTTGCGTCATGCTCGTCAGTGGCGGATATCCCGAAGCTTACGAGAAAGGCAAGGTAATGACCGGATTTGAAGCAGCTGCCGCTACAGACAGTATTCTCTTCCATGCCGGAACAGCAATGAAAGACGGCCAGGTGGTAACAAACGGCGGACGCGTGATTGCCGTATGTTCGTATGGTGAAACCAAAGAAGAAGCCCTTGCCAAGAGTTATAAAGTTGCGGAAATGATTCAATTCGACAAGAAGTATTTCCGCCGCGATATTGGCTTCGACCTTTAAATAAAAGTGATAGAGTGGTAAGACATCACATTACCACATTCTTATATGATACGAAGTAAACGACTACAGAACCAGATCACAGCGGGACGTTTCACACTGCCCGCTGCCATCCTCTTGTCATTATTCTGCTGGATACTGACCTCTATTCTATTGCCTGAAGTTCCGGTAATAAAAAGTAGTTATCCCCTGTGGGATACTATCATAGATGGATATATTCCGGCATGGGCAAGTACACCTTTAAGTTTCATCTTCTATGGCGTCGTCGGTTACTTCCTGATAGAACTAAACAATACTTTTGCCATCATCCGCATGCGGGCATCTGTACAAACGGCCATTTATTTCCTGTTTATATCCGTTTGTCCGGCCCTGCATCCAGTTTATGCCGGAGACTTTGCCTCGATAGCATTTCTTATATCCCTGTTCTTCCTGTTCAAGGGCTACCAACATCCCCGTCCGGCAGGCACCATGTTCTATTCGTTCCTCTTTATCGGGTTGGGCAGTCTGTTCTTCCCGCAACTGACACTGTTTATCCCCCTCTACTGGATAGGTGCATACGGTTTCCAGGCACTCACTCCAAAGAGCTTTTTCGGCAGTTTGGCCGGTTGGGCTTTACCCTACTGGTTTCTATTGGGGCATGCTTACTTCTACGATGAAATGGACTTATTTTACCAGCCTTTCATCGAACTGGCAAAATTCCACCCTATCAATCTATGGGACTTCCCCTTGTGGGAAATAGCTACATTGGGCTATCTGTTCGTATTATACCTGGTCAGTTCCATCCACTGTCTGGTGGCAGGTTACGAAGATAAGATACGTACCCGCAGTTATCTGCATTTTCTTATTTTTCTGAGCTTCTACATCTTTATCTATATCCTGCTACAACCGATACTGACGATTCATCTCCTGCCTCTGCTGCTGATAGGTGTCAGTATCCTGACGGGACATTTTGTGGTGTTGACGAAAAGTCGGGCTTCCAATGTGTTTTTCATTTGTGCCCTCGCAGGGCTTGTACTTTTATTCGGATTTAATATATGGACGCTTTTATAGATTCACTGGTTCAACTCCTGATAGACTGGGGCTATTTCGGACTTTTCATCTCCGCTTTACTGGCGGGAAGCATCATTCCGTTCAGTTCGGAACTGGTAATGATAGCACTGGTAAAAGTGGGGTTGAATCCTGCCATGTGTGTCCTCTCTGCTACATTGGGGAACACAATAGGCGGTATGACGTGCTACTACATGGGGCGTTTGGGTAAGATAGACTGGATAGAGAAATATTTTAAAGTAAAAAAGGAGAAAGTAGACAAGATGCAAGCTTTCCTGCAAGGAAAAGGTGCTCTGATGGCTTTCTTTGCATTCCTGCCTTTTGTGGGCGAGGCAATAGCCATAGCACTGGGCTTCATGCGCAGCAATGTGTGGTTGACTACCTCATCCATGTTTGCCGGAAAGCTGGTGCGATACATCCTGATGCTGTTGGCATTGCAAGGAGTAATATCAATGTTTTAAGAGTTATGAAACGAACCATAGAACATACAGAAGACGGAAGTGCAACGCTGTTTGTACCAGAACTGAATGAACATTACCATTCGGTGAAAGGAGCACGTACAGAATCGCAACACATCTTTATAGATATGGGGCTGAAAGCTTCGGCTGCACCCCAGCCGCATGTTCTGGAAATAGGTTTCGGTACCGGGCTGAATGCCCTGCTTACACTGGAAGTTGCCGAACAAGAAAAGCGTCCCGTACACTATACCGGTATTGAACTTTATCCTCTTACCTGGGAAGAAGTTGATGCATTAGGATATAGTGACAACCCATTATTTAAGCAGTTACATACTGCACCATGGGAAGAGGATGTGAAAATATCCACGTACTTCACTCTGCGAAAAATACAGACAGATGCAAATAGTGACAAGGTGTTAGTGATTAGTGATAAACATGATACAACCCACTCATCACTAATCACTAACACCTTATCACTAAATCCCGATCTCGTTTATTTCGATGCCTTCGCCCCCGAAAAGCAACCTGAAATGTGGAACGAGCAGCTATTTCACTCACTTTACGTATCTATGAATGCAGGGGGCATATTAACGACGTATTGCGCCAAAGGTGTTATTCGCCGTATGTTGCAAGCTGTCGGATTTCTTGTGGAGCGTCTTCCGGGACCTCCGGGTGGAAAACGGGAAATACTGAGAGCAACCAAGAGAACAAACAACTAAGTTATAACGAACTATTGGAAACCATAAATATAATAAAGAAATGAAACGAACATTCCTGTATATCCTCGCTGCTTTGCTTGCCATGTCCTGCAAGAATAACAGCGTTCAAAATAAGAATGAAGACGATAAACCCGTCATCACTGTTACCATCGAACCGTTACGCTACTTCACCGAAGCCATTGCAGGAGATAACTTCAACGTTATCAGCATGGTACCCAAAGGTAGCAGTCCGGAAACGTACGACCCTACTCCGCAGCAACTTGTCGATCTTGCCAAGAGTAAAGCTTACTTCCGCATCGGCTATATCGGTTTTGAACAAACCTGGATGGATAAGCTGACAGATAATGCGCCGCATTTGCAGTTCTTCGATACTTCCCGCGGTATCGATTTGATTTTTGATTCCTCTCACGTCCACCACCATCACGGTGACGACGAAGCGCATACCCACGATTCTATCCAGGAAGATGAACACCACATTCTCGGCGTAGAGCCACATATCTGGAGTTCCGCTTACAACGCGCAAATTATTGCCGGAAATATTGTAAACGCCCTGTGCACCATCGACAAGAATAATGAAGAAACTTACATGGAGCGTTATAAAAACCTCTGTAATCAGATAGAACATACTGACAGCCTTATCTGCCATATGCTCTCTGCCCCCAATGCGGACCGTGCCTTTATGATTTATCATCCGGCATTGTCCTACTTTGCACGCGACTACGGTTTACATCAGATTTCTATTGAAGAAGATGGAAAAGAGCCCTCTCCCTCCCATCTCAAAAACCTGATAGATACCTGCAAGGAGGAAAAGATACGTGTCATCTTCGTACAACCCGAATTCGACCGTCGCAATGCAGAAATCATAGCAAAACAAACAGGTACGAAGGTAGTTCCTATCAATCCACTTTCTTACCATTGGGAAGAAGAGATGCTGAACATTGCCAGGGAACTGGTCGTTAAGAAGTAATCGGAGACTGTAAAATAGAGTAAAGAAATGAGTACGCCCCTTATCGAAATAAAAAATCTCAGCGCCGGTTATGATAGCCGTACAGTGCTACGTAATGTAAACCTCACCGTTTACGACCGGGATTTTCTGGGTATCATCGGCCCCAACGGTGGCGGAAAAACAACGCTTATCAAGTGTATTCTTGGTCTGCTGAAACCTACAGCAGGAGAAATTTTATATAGTGATAAGCGATTCGTGGCAAGTGACAAGCAGAGAGGCACAGCGCAACGCCCGGCACTGACTACCAATCGCTCCGTTCTAAAAATGGGGTATTTGCCTCAATACAACAGCATTGACCGTAAATTTCCTATAACAGTAGAAGAAGTGATTCTTTCAGGACTCAGTTCACAAAAGTCACTGATTTCACGCTTCACTGCGACGCATCGGGAAAAAGCCCGGCAAGTGATTGCACGTATGGGATTGGAAGGTCTGGAAAAACGTGCTATCGGTGCATTGAGTGGCGGACAATTGCAACGTGCCCTACTGGGACGTGCCATCATTTCCGATCCGGCACTTGTTGTCCTCGACGAGCCCAGTACGTATATAGACAAGCGCTTCGAAGCCCGACTTTACGAATTGCTGGCTGAAATTAACCATGATTGCGCTATCATTCTTGTCAGCCATGACATCGGCACAGTGCTGCAACAGGTGAAATCCATCGCTTGCGTGAACGAGACGCTGGATTACCATCCCGACACGGGTGTAAGCGAAGAATGGCTGGAACGAAACTTCAATTGCCCGATAGAACTGCTGGGACATGGAGCTCTGCCGCATCGCATATTGGCGGAACATAAGCACGGAGATGGATGTGGATGTTGTAACAGCAAACATTAAAAAGAACAAGGAAGGATACAAATCATTACCAGAACAAGTACAAAAGTGATGTTTTGCACATATTTCAAACAAAGTTATACATAGATGTATTATACATTCATGTATAATTTGTATATTTGTCCTTAGAATCAAGAACAAACAGCTTATGAAATCACCTTTTCAATACGGTACGCTGGTCGATAAAGAGAGTTTCGTCAACCGCATAGAAGAACGTAAGCAACTGAAAGAGTTGCTTGGATCGGGCATTAATGTAATGCTTATCTCTCCGCGTCGTTGGGGTAAGTCTTCGCTTGTAAAGGTAGCAATGGACGAGCTAATGCATGAAGACAAACATATCCGTGTATGCTTCATTGATGCATTCAGCATCAAAACCGAAGCCGAATTCTACCGTGCGTTTGTCCGGGAAGTCATCACATGTGCAGCCTCCACGCTCGAAAAGCGGCTGGAAGATGTAAAACACTTCCTGAAAACCATCTCTCCCAGTATTACTCTGAAAAGCGATGCCTCCGACACAATGTCTTTCGACCTAAAGTTCAAGTTGGAAGAAAGAGATGTCATGGAGATACTGGAATTACCCGAAAAAATAGCTTCTGCCAAAGGCATACAACTTATAGTATGCATTGATGAATTCCAACAATTGGCATTATTGCCCGACTATAAAAGCATGGAAGGCAAGATGCGCTCTGTCTGGCAGCAACAGCAGCGGGTAGCCTATTGTTTCTATGGGAGCAAGCGGCACATGATGATGGACATTTTCAACAATTCGTCCAATCCCTTTTATCGTTTCGGTCAAGTGCTGTTCCTGCAAAAGATTAAGAAAGAGGAATGGGTACCTTTCATCATCAATGCCTTCCGCCGAACCGAGAAAGAAATCAGCGAAGAGCAAGCGGAACGTTTGTGTGACATCGTGAAGTGCCATTCGTGGTATCTGCAACAACTGTGCTACTTTATCTGGAGCGGCACTTCCGGACGAGTGACAGATGATATCATCGAAGTCCGTACCCGCCAACTAATAGATACCAATATGCCCATGTTCATGAACGACACCGAGAACCTGACCGCCGCCCAAACAGCCATGCTACGTGCTGTTGCCGACGGTGAGTACCACCTCAACTCTGCCGCCGTAGTGCGCAAATATGAACTGGGAAGTGCCCAAACCATCACACGAAACAAACGAATACTGACTGAACGTGACTTCATGGAGAAAGAGGGAGAAAAATATGTGTTCTCTGACCCGGTGTTTGAACTGTGGTTCAGGAGGGAGTATTGCTGAATATAGAAAAGAAGGAACATGTGCAAACAGACTCAACTTTTTTGCACATGTTGCACTTCCGATGAGTGTAAATATAACAGCTTTTAATATCAAAAAGATGTGTGCAAAACTGAGAAAAGCAGGAAAGGAGCTCATTACACTTGCTAAATCTATATTTATTGGGCTATTTATAACCCAATATAACGGTAATATAGTAACTTGTTACCAAATGAATGAGAAAAAAGCGGCATAGCCAAAAGAAAAGATAACAGCACTATAAATTATAGAATGAGGTTGTGCCAGAGTTTTGACACAACCACATTCCTTCCAGTCAGAACGTCATCAAAACTTGGTTGATTACATTAGCAACCAACTTTTACCTACCAAAAATCAATGTATATCTTTTAACCTATCCTAATAAATATGCCTTACCTCCACAGTTTTAGCAGTTAAATCACTATATTTGCGCCCGTGTACGCTAAAATACAGAGATATAACTTAAAAACATAACGAATTATTTCCGAATGAAACAGTACAGAACCGTAAACAACCTCGTAGGTTGGATTACTTTCATCATTGCAGCCACGGTCTACTGCATGACTATAGAACCGACTGCAAGCTTTTGGGACTGCCCGGAGTTTATCACTACCGGCTACAAACTGGAAGTAGGACACCCACCCGGAGCACCTTTCTTCATGCTGGTAGCTAACCTCTTTTCACAATTTGCTTCAGACCCGAGCACCGTTGCTAAAATGGTGAATTATATGAGTGCACTGATGAGTGGCGCTTGTATCCTGTTCCTATTCTGGAGTATTACGCATCTGGTACGCAAACTTGTGGCTACAGATGAAAATAATATTACTAAAGGACAGTTGATTACCATCATGGGTAGCGGTCTGGTAGGTGCACTGGCATATACATTCAGTGATACTTTCTGGTTCAGTGCCGTTGAAGGTGAAGTTTATGCATTCTCTTCTCTCTTCACAGCCGTTGTTTTCTGGCTGATACTGAAATGGGAAGATGTGGCTAACGAACCGCACAGCGACCGTTGGCTTATCCTGATTGCATATCTGACCGGATTGAGTATTGGTGTACACTTGCTGAACTTGCTTTGTTTACCCGCCATCGTGCTGGTTTACTACTACAAGAAAGTGCCAAACGCAAATGCCAAAGGCTCATTGCTGGCATTGCTTGCTTCCGGCATTTTAGTAGCTGTCGTACTTTATGGTATGGTACCGGGTATTGTAAAAGTAGGTGGCTGGTTCGAACTGTTCTTCGTAAATACGTTAGGAATGTCCTTCAACAGCGGTGTAATGGTTTATATCATTGTGCTGGCAGGCTCCATTATCTGGGGTATATACGAAAGCTACACGGAGAAAAACAAGATGCGCATGGCCATCTCCTTCGTGTTGACTATCGCCCTGTTGGGTATCCCATTCTACGGACACGGAACAAGTGCTGTAGTAATAGGCATTATAGTTATCGCTTTCCTGTTCTTCTATCTCAGTCCGAAGATGCAGGCAAGCATGAAAGAGAAATATCGCATTTCCGCACGTACGCTGAACACATCATTGCTTTGTACAATGATGATCGTCATCGGATATTCTTCTTACGCCATCATCGTGATCCGCTCTACAGCCAATACGCCGATGGACCAAAACTCACCTGAAGATATCTTCACGCTGGGTGAATATCTGGGACGCGAACAATACGGAACCCGTCCGCTATTCTACGGACAAGCATTCTCTTCTAAAGTTGCCCTTGATGTGAAAGACGGTTATTGCGAACCGCGTGTTTCATACAGTGGTACCAAATTTATCCGCAAAGAAAAAGCTACGCCCGATGAAAAGGATAGCTATATTGAAATTCCCGGACGTATCGAATACGAATATGCTCAGAACATGCTTTTCCCGCGCATGTACAGCAGCCAGCACACCAGGGAATATCAAGCTTGGGTAGACATAAAAGGCAATGACATTCCTTACGACCAATGCGGACAAATGGTGATGGTGAATATGCCTACACAGTGGGAAAATATCAAGTTCTTCTTCACCTACCAGCTCAACTGGATGTACTGGCGCTATTTCATGTGGAACTTCGCCGGACGCCAGAACGACCTGCAGGGTAGTGGAGAAATAGAACATGGCAACTGGATCACAGGAATTCCGTTCATCGATAACTTCCTGGTAGGCGACCAAAGCCTGTTGCCACAGGAGTTGCAAAACAATAAGGGACACAATGTCTTCTACTGTCTGCCTTTGTTGCTCGGTATCATTGGCCTGTTATGGCAGGCATACCGTGGACAAAAGGGCATCCAGCAATTCTGGGTGGTGTTCTTCCTATTCTTTATGACGGGTATCGCCATTGTGCTCTACCTGAACCAGACACCGAGCCAGCCGCGTGAACGTGACTATGCATATGCCGGGTCGTTCTATGCCTTTGCCATCTGGATAGGTATGGGGGTGGCAGGTATTGTCCGTCTGTTGCAGCATTATGCCAAGATGAAAGAACTTCCCGCCGCAACACTGGTATCTGTTGTCTGCCTGCTTGTCCCCATACAGATGGCAAGCCAGACGTGGGATGACCACGATCGCAGCGACCGCTATCTGGCACGTGACTTTGGTCAGAACTACCTGATGTCTCTGCAAGAAACCGGCAATCCGATTATCTTCACCAACGGTGATAACGATACGTTCCCCTTATGGTACAATCAGGAGACAGAAGGTTTCCGTACCGATGCACGTACCTGTAACCTCAGTTACTTGCAAACGGACTGGTACATCGACCAGATGAAACGTCCTGCCTACAACTCTCCGTCACTGCCCATCACTTGGGACCGTATGGAGTATGTAGAAGGAACCAATGAATACATCCCTGTACAGCCTGATTATAAGAAGAGCATCGACGCACTCTATGCTGAGGCTGAAAAGCAGGCACTGAACGGTAATCCTGAAGCATTGGTGAATGTTAAGAAAGAATTCGGAGAAAATCCGTACGAACTTCAGAACATCCTGAAATACTGGGTACGCAGCAAGAATGATGACCTTAAGGTAATTCCTACAGACAGCATCGTAATGAAGGTGGACAAGGAAGCTGTACGCCGCAGTGGTATGATGATACCAGGTGACAGTATCCCCGACTATATGCACATTTCACTGAAAGGTAAACGCGCTCTCTATAAGAGCGAACTGATGATGCTTGAAATGCTGGCGGAAGCCAATTGGGAACGACCTATCTACATGGCAGTCAGCGTAGGTACAGAAAACCACCTTGGTATGGGCAACCACTTCGTTCAGGAAGGTCTGACTTACCGCTTCACTCCGTTTGATACTGAAAAGACAGGTGTCAAGTTGGATAGCGAAAAGATGTACGACAACCTGATGAACAAGTTCAAATTCGGTGGCATCGACAAGGAAGGTATCTATATTGATGAGAATGCTATGCGTATGTGTTATTCTCACCGCCGTATCTTCTCACAACTCATTGGCCAGTTGATACGCGAAGGCAAGACGGATAAGGCTAAAGCAGCCCTGGAGTACGCCGAGAAGATGATTCCTGCCTATAACGTACCTTATGACTGGCAAAATGGTGCTATGCAAATGGCAGAAGCATACTATCAGTTGGGCGAAATAGAGAAAGGCGACAACATCATGAAGGCACTTGCCGATAAAGCTGTGGAGTACCTCACATGGTATCTGAGCTTGGATGACCAACGCTTTGCAATGTCCAGCCGTGAAGTTATTGACTATCAACTGCCTATCCTCAGCACAGAAGTAAAACTCATGCAGAAGTATAACTCCGAACTGGCTCCTGTATACGACAGCAAGCTGAACGAGCTATATCAAATGTGTGTTGACCGGATGAAATAAAAAAACAGCGATTAGCGGTTAGTGATCAATGATTAGCGGTTGTGCCCTAACATTCACCCTAACCGCTAATCTCTTATCACTAACCGCTAACTACTAATCACTTATCACTAATCGCTAATCACTAACAATCGTGTTTATAGAACAACCTCCTGAGTTTGTCCGAAAGCTATACCCCGGTGCCATCTGGCGAATGGACCCTAACGAAAAAGCCGTTTACCTGACTTTTGATGATGGCCCCATTCCCGAAGTAACCCCTTGGGTACTTGAATTATTGGATAAACACAATATTAAAGCCACCTTCTTCATGGTGGGAGACAATATACGTAAGCATCCTGATGTATTTCAGATGGTAATAGACCGAGGGCACCGCATTGGCAACCACACCTTCAACCATATTCGCGGATTTGAGTATTTGTCTGATAATTACCTTGCCAATACAGACAAAGCAAACGAACTGATGAAAACAGACCTCTTCCGCCCGCCACACGGGCATATGCGTTGGGGACAATATTTCGTATTAAAAAGACGCTATAAAATTGTAATGTGGGATTTGGTAACCCGTGATTACAGTAAGAAGTTACGTGGTCCGCAAGTACTTGCCAATGTGATGAGATATGCAAGAAATGGCTCTATTATCACTTTCCATGATTCATTAAAATCCTGGAATAACGGGAACCTGCAATATGCATTGCCACGGGCACTTGATTTTCTGGAAGAAGAAGGATACGAGTTTAAGTTATTGTAATCCTAATTACATAGTTATATAAAAAATGCCCTCCGAATGGAAAATATTCAGAGGGCATTTTTATTCTATACAGTATCGATTACTTAATTGTCACCGTCAAAGGATTGCGCACTTGCTGAGCATAATTTGCCATATATGCATTCCATGCTTCCGGAGTCTTGATGTCAGCCTTATCCCAAGCTGCACCCCAGTAGTAAACATACTCTGAACCCGGCTCGTAATCGCTGATAGCCAGTACATGACCATCGGCACCACCGCGCAGTTCATTCTTCTCCTTTTCAGGGAAAAGCAATGATTTAGCTTCTTTTACAGTAGCCGGGAAAGCAGCACCTACGAAGATCTTACCATTGTTATTATTCACATTATCCGTAGGATCTACATAAGTGATATAACCGTTAGCAGCATCAGCTACTACAGCACCATCCGGTTCGTGCAATACGATACCAGCAACTACCGGAGTAGTTTCTTTCAGGTTATCATAAACCACAACTGTTTTATTCAAATGAGAACCTGCATCCAACGTAATAACACGTGTTTCAACTACTGTAGAGTCTCCCTTGATGTTCAGCGGATTATAAACCAGTTTCACAGTGAAACGCAGCGGACCATTGTCCAGAATATCCTGTGTTGCATAGCAATAAGGATATACGATTTCACCATCGGGCATCAAGGCAGCAGTACCACCACCCAGTGTAGGACCTACTTTATAACAGTCCAGACCATTTCCATGGTCTACGTGATAAGAAACTGATTTATACAATTCCTGTGCAGCTTTCGGGTCAGTCTTCTTCAGTTCAGCAATCTTAGCTTTGGTCTCCGGGTTCAATTCGCTTGCATAACGAGCTTCTACAACCGGTTCAGTAGTATTGTACTTTGTCCAAACGTCATAACCGAAAGCACGTTCACCACTCTTTTGCAAAGCAGGACCATAGGTACGGAAAGCAACCAGATCGTTTTCCCATGCTACGTCGTCCACACGTTCAGGATAATATCTACCACAAGCCTTTACAGCGAAATTCTCAGGTGTTCCTGCCTGGATAGTATAGACAGCCGTACCATTCGCAGCTACGCTTGCAGGGAAAATTACTTTCTCATCGTAAGTAATCTGATAGGGGACTTGTTGTCCGTCAGCATTCAGAACCACAATCTGAGCTGTGTCAGCCAGTTTCAGTTGGTTAGAGATGTCACTCATAGCCACTTCAACCATTTCATTGGAACGCTCCATTGCTAAAGGATTACTTACCGTTACAGTAACCACATCCTTAGTATTGGTGCAGGCAAAACATACAAATGCTGTTGCCAGTAAAAGGAATAACTTTTTCATATTGCTTAATCAATTGATAATTGAAAACGGATAATGAAGATATAGATAATGGGAAAAATGGATAACTGACAGCATCAATTATCCATTTCCCATTATCTATTCATATACTTATTTAGGCTGTTTGCCAATGTAAGCCAGGATACCACCGTCAACGTAGAGTACGTGACCGTTTACGAAGTCAGAAGCGTCGGAAGCCAGGAATACGGCAGGACCCATCAAATCTTCAGGAGTACCCCAACGTGCAGCCGGAGTCTTAGCAACGATAAATGCATCGAACGGATGACGTGAACCGTCAGCTTGCGGTTCGCGAAGCGGTGCGGTCTGCGGAGTAGCGATATAACCCGGGCCGATACCATTACACTGGATGTTGTATTCACCGTACTCGGAAGCGATGTTACGAGTCAGCATCTTCAATCCACCCTTGGCGGCAGCGTATGAACAGATCGTTTCACGACCCAACTCACTCATCATAGAGCAGATGTTGATAATCTTGCCGTGACCTTTCTTAATCATAGAAGGGATAACAGCCTTGGACACGATGAACGGAGCGTTCAAGTCTACATCGATTACCTGACGGAACTCGGCAGCAGACATCTCAAGCATCGGAATACGCTTGATGATACCTGCATTGTTTACCAAAATATCAATCACGCCCACTTCTTTCTCAATCTGGGCAACCATAGCATTTACCTGCTCTTCATTCGTTACGTCACATACATAACCTTTAGCATCGATACCTTCAGCTTTGTAAGCAGCCAGACCTTTGTCCACCAGTTCTTGCTTGATGTCGTTGAACACGATTTTTGCGCCGGCTTGTGCAAAGGCAGTTGCCAGAGCGAAGCCAATTCCGTAAGAAGCACCGGTTACAAGTGCTACTTTGCCTTCTAATGAAAAGTTTACCATAATTTATTTACTTAGGTTTAATAGTTATTTGTTTCTTATTTACGATTCAGAATCGTGATTTACTCAATTATCACTTCAGATCGGTAATCAAAGAGAAGTCCTGGTCTCCATAGTCCAGGTTTTCACCGCCCATACCCCAGATAAAGGTATAGTTGTGAGTAGCGGCAGCAGAGTGGATAGACCATTCAGGAGACAATACAGCCTGGTCGCCCTTCATCCATACATGGCGGGTTTCATCAACTTCACCCATGAAGTGGCAAACTGCATGTTCTTCGGGCACTTCAAAATAGAAATAAGCTTCCATACGGCGGCTATGAACGTGTGCCGGCATTGTATTCCATACACTACCCGGAGCAAGTTCCGTCATACCCATCTGCAACTGGCAGGTAGGCAACACCTGGTTCACCAACATCTTATTAATATTACGGTGGTTAGAACCTTCCAAGCTACCCATTTCAGCAACTACTGCATCAGCTTTCGTCACTTTCTTATCAGGATAGTTACGGTGAGCAGTCAGTGAGTTGAAATAGAATTTAGCAGGATTCTTTTCGTCCTTGCTTTCGAAGGTTACTTCACGGTCACCTGAGCCCAAATAAAGAGCTTCTTTATAATTCAATTCGAATACAGCATCTCCGGCTTTTACTACACCAGGACCACCTACGTTATAGATACCCATTTCACGACGAGTCAGGAAGAACGGAGCTTTCAGCGGATCGATAGCTTCCAGCTTCAACACTTCGCCTACCGGCATTGCACCACCTACAACCATACGGTCGTACATGGAATATACCATATTTACTTCGTTAGCAGAAAATACTTTCTCAATGAGGAAATCACGACGGATGCGTTTGGTATCGTAACTTTTTGCATCTTCGGGATGCGCTGCATAGCGAATTTCATAGTTCGTTTTCATAATCCTATTACGTTTTAAAGTTTATAATAATCGGTTATTGGCATACTTCGTTTACGTACACGATGCAAATGTAGCAAAAGAAAACGTCAAAACATTGTGTTTTTGTCCCAATTATATATCATTATCGTTCAAATGGAAGAAAATAGGAATTCTTTAACAGAAAATAAGACAAAAAAAAGAGCTTTACAGAGACTATTCTCTATAAAGCTCAATAAATGTTGTTGTCCTACCAAGATTCGAACTTAGACAAACAGAACCAAAAACTGTTGTGCTACCATTACACCATAGGACAAACACGGGTGCTTTCTGTTAAAAAGCGGTGCAAAGATAAGAGTATGCCCCGAAATATCCAAATATTTCGGGGCATTTTTTATCATTTGCCACTATTTTGCCTTTTATTTAGCAATAATCAAGTAGTAATTCTTCTTTCCACGCTGTACAAGCAAGTATTTCTCATCCAAAAGGTCAGCAGAAGTGATAACCTGATCAAAAGCTTCTAACTTCTCCTTGTTGAGGGAAACGCCACCGCCTTGTACCAACTTACGCATTTCACTTTTGGAAGCAAAGACTGCTGCATTATCAGTGAACAAATCGACAGCTTTCACTCCGGCTGCCACAGCATCCTTAGATACTTCGAACTGAGGAACACCTTCGAATACAGCCAACAGAGTATCTTCATCCAACTTCTTCAAAGCGTCAGAAGTTGCATTACCGAATAATATATTGGATGCATCCACTGCTGCATTATAATCTTCTTCAGAATGAACCATAATGGTCACCTCTTTTGCCAGACGTTTCTGAAGAATACGCAGATGCGGTGCAGCTTCATGTTCTACTATCAGAGCATCTATTTCTTCTTTGCTCAGAGAAGTAAATATCTTAATGTAACGTGCAGCATCAGCATCACTCACATTCAACCAGAATTGATAGAATTTATACGGAGAAGTATAGCGAGGATCAAGCCAGATGTTACCGGACTCAGTCTTACCGAACTTACCGCCGTCAGCCTTCGTAATCAGAGGACTGGTCAGTGCAAATACCTCACCACCGTTTGTACGACGAATTAACTCGGCACCTGTTGTAATGTTACCCCATTGATCGGAACCACCCATTTGCAGTTTGCAACCTTTGGTTTCATACAGATGCAGGAAGTCATAACCTTGTAACAGCTGATAAGTAAACTCAGTGAAAGACAAACCGTCACGAGCTTCACCATTCAGGCGCTTCTTTACAGAATCCTTCGCCATCATATAGTTTACGGTGATATGCTTACCTACTTCGCGAGCAAAATCAAGGAATGTGAAGTTCTTCATCCAGTCGTAGTTGTTCACCAGTTCTGCGCGGTTGGGAGCATCAGATTCGAAATCCAGGAACTTGCCCAACTGCTTCTTCATACCATCCATATTGCGTTGCAGAATCTCTTCTGTGAGCAGATTGCGCTCTGCCGACTTGCCGGAAGGGTCACCAATCATACCCGTAGCACCACCAATCAATGCCATCGGCTTATGTCCGCAACGTTGGAAATGACGCAGTATCATTACACTGCAGAGGTGTCCAATGTGCAACGAGTCCGCCGTAGGGTCAAAACCTATGTATGCGGTCACTTGTTCCTTAGCCAGAAGCTCTTCCGTACCAGGCATCATATCGTGGAGCATGCCACGCCATTTCAATTCTTCTACAAAATTCATCGAATGATTAACTATTTAAATATTTGATATACTTTGTAATTGCAAAAGTACGACTCTTTATCTGAACTAACAACTCTTATCGCCTAAAAAAGATTTCCTTCACATTCTTCCGAACCGTTTCCCTGAGTTCCCCAGAGGGAATTTTACGAATCATAGCTGCCCGTTCATAGAGCGCATCAATAGAAGTCATACTCTCATCCGTCTCCAAAAACAGCCTGTCAGATGGTACGATTCGCAGTGCTTCTTCCTGATACTTTTCCCCGAAAGAAAGATGAAAACCATGTCGGAGATATTCTTCTGCCAGCACTGCTTTTCCGCGAAACCCATGAATAATCCACGGCTTCACCGGACGTATCTTCTGTTTCAATTTTAAGAGTTCATCTACAGCCTTCACCAGATGAATAACCAGCGGTTTATCTGTTTCTTCAGCCAGCCGTGCCTGATATTCGAAAACTTCTATCTGTAAAGGCAGAGAAGCATCAGCCAATTTATCCAATCCGGCTTCACCTATAGCCAAAACCTGAGGATGATACAATAGCTCCTCCAAGCATCTCTTTTTTTCAGCCAGAGATACAGTAGAAGAAGTTATATACCACGGATGTATTCCCACAGAATACCACCCTTCCTGTTGCGGAACAAATGTTTCGGGAAAGCAATTCACAATAGCTTCTCCAGGCACTTCCGGTTGGCAATGAGTGTGTATATCAGCAGGAATTATCATACAGCAAAGATATTATGTCTTTATGGAACAGGATCATATCCGGAACCTCCCCAGGGATGACAACGCAGTATACGCCTGATTGCCAAATACAATCCCTTGAAAGGACCATGCTTCTTAATCGCCTCAACAGCATATTGTGAACAGGTGGGAGTGAAACGGCACGAAGGAGAAGTCAAGGGTGAAATGCACTTCTGATAAAAATAAATAGGAAGCAACAGCAGGTATGAAAGCAGCTTTTTCATAAGGAGGCTACTTTCTCCGTGATACGAGCCAACGCAATCTTCATCCTTTCTTCAATTTCCATCGAGTCAGTCAATCGGTCGGAAAGATAAATGAAAGCCACAGCAAGTTGCTGCTCCTTATCCTGGAGTGCCTGCAATAGTCCGTGCTTGTTTTTCCGATATGCCTCACGTATCTGACGTTTCACACGGTTACGCTTCACCGCCCGTTTAAAACGGCGTTTTGATACACTGACAAGTATGGAAACAGGAGCTTCCAACTCCTCCACCGGCAGATATACCACACGCAAAGGGAAGACGGAAAACGAGCGCGCACCGCCTGAAAACATCTTATCGATGACTTTCTTCTTATCCAGCCTTTCGGTCTTATGCAGGGTATTGGAGAGCATGGTCAGTATGGGTTATAAAGTTATTAGTTATCAGTTTATGAGGAAGGGAAATAACAAATTACGAGCTACAAAGTATGGGGCATAAAAGCACAACCACTTGTAGCTCGTAATTCTATCAGTTTCAAAATTACAGTTATCAAATTATAAGCCAACGACTTATAGCTAACAACTTATAATTCTATTCTCACTTTCCTTTATTGTTCTCTTTGATGAACATATCCAGTGCTGCCGTCATAGACGGAGCTTGTACACTGGGAGCTTCCAGATCGAGACGGAGTCCGGCATCACGTACAGCTTGTGCTGTAGTGGAGCCAAAGGTACCAATCTTGATTTCTTTCTGTTGGAAGTCCGGGAAATTCTTCTTCAGAGAAGTTACTCCTGCAGGACTAAAGAATACAAGCATGTCATAATCAAATTCTTCTTCCGCAGTAAAATCATTACTTACTGTACGATACATAACAGTTTCTGTATGCTGTATCTTGCTTTTTTCCAAGAGATTTTTGATCTCGTCTGTGTGCACATCAGACATCGGGACCAGATACTTCTCAGTCTTATGCTTGATGATAGAAGGCAACAAGTCTTCAAACTTTCCTGTATTACCAAAGAAGATCTTACGCTTGCGGTATTGAATATACTTTTGAATATACAATGCAACAGCTTCTGTCACACAGAAATACTTCATAGTTTCCGGAATGGAAACACGCAATTCTGTACACAGGTGAAAGAAGTGGTCGATGGCATGACGCGATGTAAAGATAACAGCGGTATGATCCAGGATTGACACTTTTTGCTGTCTGAATTCTTTAGCAGACAGACTTTCCACCTTGATAAACGGGCGAAAATCAATTTTCACACCGTACTTCTGGGCGATGTCGTAGTAAGGAGATTTCTCTGATGCCGGTTTCGGCTGCGACACAAGTACTTTCTTAATTTTCAACGTCCTAATAATTTATTATCAAATAATCATTTAGTTGTAACACACCTCGATATACAATAAAACAAGGTATGATTTCAAGGGCACAAAAGTACAAAATTAAAAGCAAAACGCCATATAAATTGTTACAAAAAAGCTTTATCCACTTATAGAACATCAATATTTTAGTAAAAAAGACCAAAAATAAACCGATTATCACAGTTGCAAGTAAATCCAAATCGAAGTAAACAAGGAACAAAACAAATGGGAAAAGGGCGAATCCAAGGTAATAAAGCAATGTAGAATAAGACTCCATCCAAAGACTTGTACGGTTTCCGTCAAAAAAAATCCAACCCAGGAAAGAGTAAGTCACCCATTTCCAGAAAAGATAAAGTAAAGCCATTGCAAGATATACTCCAAGCAGAATATAAGGAGGAATACGTTCTACCAGCTCCGGCCGGACATCTATAAAATAGTTGAAAGTACAGACAGCCCCCAGCACACAAGTCTGCAAGATCAACAATAACATATAACGCATATCCGCTGCCGTGGTGGCTGCAAAGATACTGGTCCGCTCACGGTTGAGCAGAAAGTCTTTCACCAGTTGCACCAGAAACTTACGACTACGGGATAAGACATAGGCAGATATGAAAAAGCAGCACAACAGGAGTATAGTGATTCCGTCATCCAATTTAGGAGAATAGGGAATAGGCATTCCCTCGAATCCCGCAATCCATGTCAGCAGTAGCCCAATCATATTGCCGCAAACTTACGTATGGAACTATCCCAGATGGGAGTGGTATGTATCAGATCAATAGCTTCCTGCGGTGTACTTGCCACATGCCAGATAGCACCGTGTTGCTCGCGCATAAAGTTCTCATCCACGGCACGCTGCAACATGGCTAACAAGGGATCAAAATATCCATTGGTATTTAGGATAACGATAGGATTCAGATATAAACCTAATTGCTTCCAGGTAATAATTTCCAGCAGTTCTTCCAATGTACCGCATCCACCGGGCAAAGCAATAATAGCATCGCTTAAATCTGCCATTTTCTGCTTACGCTGGTGCATGTTTTCCACTTCTATCATCTCTGTCAACCCTTTATGCTGCCATCCTTGTTCCACCATAAAATGAGGAATAACACCAGTCACCTCTCCACCTGCTGCCAACACAGCATCAGAAGTAGTACTCATCAGTCCGATACCACCAGCACCATTTATCAGTCGGATACGACGTTGCCCCAACAGAGTACCCAGTTCACGGGCAGCTTCAAAATAGGCGGAATCGATTTTGGTGCTCGAAGCACAATATACACATACGGAAGTTATCTTATTCATGGGAATTGCTATACCTTATATTATTAGTGAGTGCAAAGGTAAAGATTTTCAGCGATATCTTAAAAATATCACTAACTTTGTAATCTGTTCTCATTCTTTTCAACTAACACTATTAAAAGGAGGAATATATGATTAAGCAAGATTATCTGATACGAATGATCCAGGAAATCATTTCTTTAATTGTGAACGCCCTGCTCCAGAAGAAGAAATACCGCTGGAGTGAATGGACTGAATATGACGATCTGACCAGACAAATACTGGGTTTCCCCTCCGAAGATTTGCTGGGAATGAATATAGAGGAATTAATTGATCGATACAAAGGCGATCCTAATGAAATGGGAAAGACGGAGCTTGCCGCTATGACCATGCTGAAGATATCCGACGATATGGGAACAGATGACCTTCTTCGAAAATCCAAACTTCGTCAGGACGGACTCGCACTGCTCAAGTATGTACAAAAAGAAAGCAATAGCTTCTCTATACAGCGGGTACAGCTGATTGATATGTTGGAGACAGCTCAACCGTAAGATTCTCACTTATTCTCACCATATTGAGAATGTTTTCTCACAGTGATGAGTATTTCTTCTCAATACGATGAGTATTTCTTCTCAATGGGGTGAGTATTTCATCTCAATACGGTAAGAATACTTCCCTGACAAACACCTATTTTCCCTTTAGTATTCCTTTTTCAGAAACAGCGCTTACCCGAAAGCAACCATAAACTCCACCACTGATATTTCCGGTAATAGAGGTAGGCGTAGGAGTATAAGCACCACCATCTGTACGTAATTGCTTCAGCATTTGCTCGTAAACATGATAGCAACTTTTAGAGATAGTCTGCGCCCATACATACAGAGAGTCACCCACCGGAATATATCCCCATCCATTAGGATAGCCGAAAGCATTTTCTCCGTCATCAACAATAAAGTCCACCACATTCTCTTCCAAATATTCATCACCTAAAATGGAAAAACGCCAATCCGAATCTCCTCCAAGTAAGACATTAGGGCGCGTAAATGTAAAGTGGGTATACGACCAAGGATAAAATGAAAACAAATAATAATTCTCTCCCGGCGGATTAATGAAGCTAATACAAGGTGCATCAGTTTCTCCTTTTTCCCCTAAATCCACTTTCTTGACCTTAAGGTCGGTGATAACGAGAGGCTGTTCCATTTTCTGTGCTTCCGATTCAAAATGCTTGCCATCACAGTAAAAATCCAGCGAATAGGAATGCCCCACGATACCATATAGTTTAGTGGTCACATACATTCCATAGACGGCACCCAAACTGAATCCAGAAGTCTCCTCTTTCCGCTTCGTATCATAATTATAATAGTTATAATACACATCATAGCCTTCAAACCGAGGCGGCACATACTGAAGCGTATCCCTGATACCGTCCGTAACATCTGTAATAATGATTACAGCATCTTCTATACCTGCATAATCATATTCACCTGCCGATACGGCAGAAGGTCTTGTTAGATGAAAGAAGTAAGGTGGACGCTCATTCGTAACAATCCCTTCGAAGACGATAGCATCTGAGGTATATCCCGAAAAATCCACATCAACTATTCTTTCACACCCTGATATAAACATTCCTAAAATCAAACACAAAATATAAGAAAGAGTCTTTACCATATTATCAAAATTTAAAAGTATAGGTTAGCGATGGTACAATACCATAAAGATATAATTTATAGATACGAGACTTTGAAAAAGAAGAATATCCGTCACGCCCTGCATACATAGAAAAAACATTTTTTCGGTTATACGCATTGATCACTGAAAGAGAAAGACTTCGATTTTTCCATCGATAAGTCGTCGAAAGATCCAACTGATGAAACGACGGAGCACGATATCCGTTTCTGCCCGAATAAATGTAGAATACAGCCTGATGAAAATAATATTTCCCCACCGGCAACGTCAGATTCATGCCCGAAGCATAAGAAAAAGTGGACGATAATGACCAATGAGACCCAAAATTCCAGTTCAGGAATAACTTCAGATTGTGTGGGCGATCGTATACCGGTTTGTATTCCTCCCCATTAATCTTGTTTCGGGCACGCGAAAGTGTATAACTAAGCCATCCCGTCAATACTCCACGGTTTTTAGAAAAGTAAAATTCCAGTCCGGTGCCTTGGGCAGTGCCACTCTCCACTTCTTTTTCAATCCGGTCGTTCTGGAATATATTGGCATTCTCTGCATAATCTACCACATGACGCATCTTCCGGATATAAGCCTCTACCGACAGAGTGTATTCCCTTTGAGAAAAATGATATTCATACCCCAATGCCACCTGCCGCATTACAGAAGGTTGCAATAACGCATTGGCAGGTATCCACATATCCGAAGGTATTCCTACCGAAGAGTTGGACAGCATATGTATGCTCTGTGCTGCTTGCGTATAAGAAAGAGTGAAGCGACTGGAAGCATCAGGCATATAGGCCAATTCCGCCCGGGGTTCAGGAACCACATACGTTTTTGCCCCATAAGAAGAACTTCCCGGAGCATGCAGCACAGACAAACGGATTCCTGCATTCAGTTGGAAACGGGAAAGGAATTTATATTCACCTTCTGCATAGAGTCCCATATCCCACAGCATTTTTCTGGGCAAGCGCGAAGGCATCACATTAGAATCTTCATTAGCTCTTGTCACCGCACCGGGCATCGTAGTGAAATAATGCGCACTTACTCCCGTTTTCAGACTCAATGAATTGTCCAAATGCGTCTCCCAATCCGATTTCAATTGGTAAGACTGCATATCTGATTTCCATAGATATTGCAATCCGTCTGCCAGGGATTTATACTTATAATAATAGTTACTGAAGATGGCGCTTGTATTCACATTAGTCCGGTCATTCAGAATATGATTCCAGCGCACAGTAGCTGTCGCATTGCCCCAATCCATTCCATAGTCTTTGACCAGTTTGTTGAAAATGGTATGATCTCCTCCACTATATAACGAAAAGAAAAGGCGGTTACGGTCATTCAATGCCATATTCACTTTAGCATTCACATCATAAAACCACATTTGTGGCTTAGATGTCAGATCCCCCCCCAATAAGCTAAGTGTAGCTCCGGGATAACCAAACCTGCCGGAAACCAGATAAGAACCTTTTTTCAACGGACCTTCCAATAAGACTTTAGAAGCTATTAATCCTAAACTCGCGCTCCGATTACGCTCTTTACTATTACCTTCACGCATACGGACATCAATCACCGACGAAGAACGTCCGCCGTATTTCAATGGAAAGTAAGATTTATAAAGGTCTACTTTTTGAATAGCATCATTGTTAAACACAGAAAAAAAGGATAACACATGGCTTGGATTATAAACCACTGCTTCGTCCAGTAAAACTAAATTCCCCCATTGATTGCTTCCTCTTACCGAAATATTATTGGCTCCCTCGTTACCACTTTGTACCCCGGGCAAGAATTGTAAAGTCTTCATCAAATCTGCCTCTCCCCCCACAACAGGTAAGGCTTGTATCTCCTTTGCATCCAACATAAACTGCCCGCCATGTTTTCTTGCTCCCACTACTTCAACTCCTTTCAGCAGATAATCGTTGGGTTGCAAAGCTATATCCACCACCGCATTGTCTGACAGTTGCAACGTATCCGACCAGGTAGTATACCCCAACATGGAGCATTGAAGCACACACCTCCCTGCCTGGATCGTAATAGAATAAAGCCCATAAGCATTTGTAGCCATACCTATACTCGAATTCTTTTCCAGTATATTAGCATCAGAGAGGGCTTCACCCGTCTTTGCATCCGTCACACGACCCCGTACAATTACTTTTTGAGCAAAGGAAGTGTGCAGGCACAGAAAAAGAAAACATAAATAAAGAGATAAAATTTTCATTTGTTTTGCAATTCTTTATCTAACAGTTTAGTCAATTCTTCATAAGAGTTTGTTATGTAAACCAAACGATTATTGATTATTATGGTAGGAGTGGCAAACAATCCCCGCTCCATCAGTTTATTAATAGTATGATTTACATTATTATAAGTTTCGGCAGACTGTAAATCTTGCTTATATCCGGCTACATCTAATCCTAAATTCTTTGCAAGTCCCAAAATATATGCAGAGTCCGGCAAAGCATTATATGAGAATATGGCATCATGAAACTCCCAAAATTTCCCATATTTACCAGCTGCTTCACAAGCTAACGAAGCAAGATTCGGTTCGTCCGCAAAACTAACAAAGCCAAATTTCACCCGGTCATGGTATTTATCATAAATACGTTTCAAGGTTTTCTCAAATTCAGCGCAACGTTTACAACAGAAATCTGATGCTACTATCAAATGGGTAGCAGCATCGAGATTTCCCCTATATTGTACGCACAAATCAGCAACAACACATTTAGGCTGTTTAGGAGGATAAACATATCGTTTGATTTGCGCTTTATTAAATAGTGAATCTGCTAAATGCCGGATTAAGACACTCCGCATACTATTTTTTAAGGACAAGTCCGCCGTATCTATTCCCGTTGAAACTGTCATAATACTATCAACATAAGTATCCAAATACTCATCAACAAGAATCCTCCGACCAAGAGCCTCATATTCAATCAATTTTCGTTTGATTAAATCATCTAAGGCTCTCATCTTTATTTCATAAGCCATATTCAATAAATCGAAGGTCTCTTGTGTTGTCACCTGAGACAATTCTGAAGCATATAGTTTATACCCATTTATTTCAGCAACAACTTCTTCGCCACCTTTGGAACAAGAATACAGCAACACAGCCAACATTAATAACAATATCTGTTTCATTTAATTAGCAGTTATCATCCTTGGATGATATATATTCTTATTCTTGAAACAATCAAGATTTGTATTTAATGTTATACTATACAACGTATTTTTGCCTGTATTTAAACCATATTCACCATAAAGAGTTTCTGATGCCAAATCTTTAGTAAAAGTATACCCAGTATATAATTTAGCCCAATTCTTATTACTCGAATCTTCATCATCAAAGAGGATTTTTCCCATCGTTCCAGCTGGTGAGCCACAGATAACTCCATAATTTATACGAGTTTTAGGACCAAATTGCCCACTTGTCATAGTACTTGGTACACCTCGTCTATCAGGAAAAGCCCATGCTAAAACAACATTATTATCTATTTTAGTATATCCCGTAGATATGGCTTTTGCAGAGTTATATTTAGGATGTGTACCCCAAGCATCATTAATCGGACGTTTATCATCACAATCATGATAACGTGCTATAATTTTCATCGAGGGATAAGTAAAACTAAAATCCGTTCTATTGTAATTTATATGCTTTACAAGAAATACACCTCCAGGATAATACTGACTCGCCTCAGTTAAACAAAATCTTAAAACAACATTACCGTTACTATCAACATATGAATCCCCTACCGAACCTTCAGTCTTGGACTTCGACCTAGTGTCTTCCGTATCAATACGAACATCCAACTCAGCATAACCCCCGCAAGTGCCAACCCTGAAGACCCCTACTACATCATCGGAAGCACTATAAACAGTTCGCATCACCTTTTCTTTTGCTATAGATGTACGGTTCATTAATTCTGTTACATAATCATCCATAAGCTGCTGAATAGTTTCCTCATCCGCTACCGTTTCTATTTTTAAAGAATCAGTATCTTCTTCAATCGCTCTGGTTGATGCCTCATAATCTGTAGCTGCTTTAGCTAACTCCAAATCATTTTCTAACAAATCATAGCTATTACTGCATGAGTAGCATGTCAATACTCCTAAAAGAGTGAATAATAAATGTTTTTTCATGTCTTTGAATGGTTAAGCTACACCATTAGCTTTAAATTAAAAATCAAAATCTCCGTATAATATAGTCTCTCCAATAATTATCTCTAAACGATATTCTGAATTTTCTTCTAATAATCCGCCCATGTTCAATACAATATTACTTGATATTGTATGTAGTTCAGAGTAAACGACCTCATTAGTCAAAAGATTGGTCACAGAGATTTCAACATTCTTAAAATCACCATAAAGGTTAATTAGTAACGTCTCATTATAGAAATTAAAATGTGCTGAAGCTTCCAGAAGGTCTACTGAGCGTTTACCTTTGGCAGGTGTACTAGATAATGATTTCTGCAATTTAATATCTTCCACCTTTCCTTGTGGCATTGCACACATACATATCGGTAGAAATACCAATAAAAATAATAGTAATTTGTTGGTTTTCATATTAATAATTTTTGACGAGGCAAATTAAAATGTTTTTTATATGAGAACCAATAATTAAATAGTAACAATGGTAACAATAGGATAATAAGAAAGGTAACAACAGTAACAATAAAACTTATAAAGGCCTGACTATTAAATATTAAATATACTTTCAAATAAGTCAGTATTCATTTTATTCTTAATACGATTTTTTCTTGTTTTTATTGCATCTGAAGAGGAATCCATCACATCCATAATTACCTCTTTAGGACAACGAAGCAGAACCAATACACAATAAAGCAAATCATCGGTAGTCAATGACAAACAATTATCTTTCAAATCACCCATCACATCTACAAATGTTTTTTGAATATCACGCACTATTATTACTCTAGAAAATCTCGCCTTGATTATACGTTCTTTAGGCATTATTTTTTTCAACTCAATCAATTTCTTATAGCCTTCAGTTGTCTCAAACAATGCCATACAAATTTCGATGCGTTCTTTTTTCAATCTTTGTAATTCAAGACTATTAATCTTCCGAGGAGAGGTCGAATTATCATTTAGCAACACTGTTTCCACACGATTATCCAATAATCTATATTGCAAATCCATAAACTTTTTCTTGCGGCATCTATCTTTCCACAAATACAGTATAACCAATAGCAATAATAGCAATAAAAAAATTACTACTAACAAAATAACTAAATGTCGATTTCGATCAGATAATTCATTTTTATGTAATTCAACTATACGATTATCCATCAAACTATCAAGTTCTGCACGATTATTCATCGTTTCAATGGAATCATAGAATAAAATGAAAGAATCAGCATATAATGTAGCATTTTGCCAATCTTTCATTCTCTTACTTTCCTGAAATAAACTATGAAAAGATGATGCTTTAACATATATATTAGATGACCTCTTTCCTATTCTCCAATAATACACAGCTGAATCTTTTCTATTCATATCACTCAAGATATCACCTTTTACAGAGCAAGCAGAAGTAATATCTTCTTCACTAGATAAATATGGTAATGCTTTTGAAATGCACGCCTCAGCCTCTGCATATTTACCTTGCGCATTGTAAAAAGTAGCCATGTTTTTATATATAACAGATAGTAAATCAAAATTTTGTAAAGCATGAGCTATTACCAATGCCTGTTGATAATAATAATATGTACTATCCAGTTGATATTTTAATAAGAAAGCATCGCCTATATCTTTTAGGAAATAGCAAGTACGGACTGAATCATATTTCATGCACAAATAATACCCCTTTTTGTACATACTTATAGCTGTTTGATTCAAGTTTTGTTTATTATAAGAATCACCTAAATGACTATATATCATAGATAAAAAGATAGAGTCCCTATCTTTAGGCATTACATCTATAGCTTTCAAATAAAAATCAATAGCTGTCGGTAACTTTTTCTGTTCCAAATAAACACAACCCAGATAGAAATAAGATTTCGCAAGTCGTTCTTTATCCACATTCTTTTTATAATAATCTACTGCTATCTGTATCGAAGAATCATTTTGTAATAGTATGCAGTTCTTATATTTTGCTTGCGTTAACAATAAGTTATAGAAAGCCCTATCCGCATTCTTTATCTTTTGTGGATCGGAGATTTGCTCAAGTAAATAGAGTGAGCTATCAGGACGAGATTGCATTAAAGAATCCGCTAATAATAAAGCCGGATTAATGACATGCTCTCCCTTTCTGCACGAATTAAACAGAGATATTGTAATTAATAAGAAAAAGAATAATAGTTTCTTCATAAATAGGTAGTTTTATCACTATGTTTCCGAATGCAATCAACGACAAAAAGTCAACATTAACGGATAGTTACGTATCTCCACAAAGATAGTAACAAATTATAAACGAATAGCATTTTTGCCATTATATATCCGTTCAGATACCCACAAATACAGAAACAAGGCAAAACAAAGGAGTTTCCCGATGACTAATTAGCATTTCGCCAGAATTGGGAGCATTTACACATTATTTTATAACTTCCAGATCCCCTTCCGTAAATCCAACAGTAATATGCTCAACCTGAAAGAGGTTTATCCCCGCTAACTCAACCTTCAGTTCTTTCAAGACTTTTACCAGTCCTTTCAATATATCCTCCCATGGGATTGCACTCGAAAGTTGCAATGCATCACAGTTTCTTAGTCTTGGATCAAAATCCTCTTCACATGCCCAGTCATCATCTTCTGCATCATACTGTTTGGCACCCGTCAACTCAAGTGTATAGCAACTTCCACCATCTTCTTCAACAGCTTCCCACAGATTGAAGTTCAATGCAACGATATCATCCGGTATAGTCTCATATTCATCAATGGACAAAAGCCAGTGCTTTACAATAGCTTTTACTTTCTGTTCATCAAAAACCTCCATAGGAGTACAGCAAGTCTGGAAATCCGGTTTGCTTTCATTATCTCTCGTTAAAGAGAATATTTTGTTAAAGATATTGCCCATTCTTAATCAATTTAAAAGTGTATCTTCAATTATTTAATAACACCGTTTAATGACAAATCACAAATAAATTATATCTTCGTAGCCATATAAATAACTCTTTATTCAGAGAAAATGTTTTATTATTAAACAGAAGAATAACAAAAAGCCGTCCTCTCCCCCGCAAAACGGGATGAAGAAAGACGGCTTCTATATAAATAGCTTGTAAAGCTACGCTGATTACTAACTGAAAGGAAAATACTACAGACCGAAAGCAGCCTTCACTTTATCCACATAATCCAGTTTTTCCCAAGTGAAGAGTTCTACCTCTACATCCTTGTCACCTTCATAACGAGATTTAAAGTGCTTGGTAATTACTTGCGGTTCACGTCCCAAATGGCCGTAAGCTGCAGTTTCCTGATAAATCGGATTACGGAGTTTCAAACGATCTTCAATGGCTTTCGGACGAAGATCGAAAAGTTCATCAATCTTCTTTGCAATCTCACCATCACTCATCGCTACATGACCGCGTCCATAAGTATTGACGTAAATGTTGATGGGACGTGCCACACCGATAGCATAAGATACCTGTACCAGCATCTCGTCGGCTACACCGGCAGCTACCAGATTCTTGGCAATGTGACGGGCAGCATAAGCAGCACTGCGGTCTACCTTGCTGGGGTCTTTACCTGAGAAAGCACCGCCACCATGAGCACCCTTGCCACCATATGTATCTACAATAATCTTACGCCCTGTCAGACCGGTATCTCCATGAGGTCCGCCGATAACGAACTTTCCGGTAGGATTGACGTGATAAGTGATATGATCATTGAACAATGCCAAAACTTTCTCTGCATGGATGGAAGCTATGACACGTGGCATCAGGATATTGATGACATCCTGACGAATTGTGGCAAGCATTTCTTCATCCGCTTTCAACTGGGCAGCCTCGCTGCCGTCAGCCGGCTGGATGAAATCATCATGCTGAGTAGAAACTACAATCGTATCGATACGTACGGGCGTGCCGTTATCATCGTATTCAATGGTTACCTGGCTCTTAGAGTCGGGACGGAGATAAGTCATTTCCTTACCTTCGCGACGGATGTCGGCCAGCACTTGCAGAATGCGGTGTGACAGGTCGAGAGAAAGAGGCATGTAATTTTCGGTCTCGTTAGTAGCATAACCAAACATCATACCCTGGTCGCCTGCACCCTGTTCCATAGGGTCCTGACGCTCTACGCCACGGTTAATGTCGGGACTTTGCTCATGAATAGCGGACAATACACCGCACGAGTTACTTTCGAACATGTACTCGCCTTTTGTATAGCCGATTTTCTGAATTACTTCGCGCGCAATGAGTTGTAAGTCAACGTACGCTTTGGTTTTCACTTCTCCAGCCAGTACTACCTGTCCGGTAGTTACCAGAGTTTCGCAAGCTACTTTCGAACTGGGGTCGTAAGCCAACAGTTTGTCAAGCACAGCGTCCGATATTTGATCGGCCACTTTGTCGGGGTGTCCTTCTGACACCGATTCGGATGTGAATAAATATCCCATACTTCTAAATTAAAGAATGAATAATTAAAGAATGAAAAGCGGGGACCGGGTGAGTAGACATGCATATCCCGATGCACGGAGGCATCGTCAGAAAAGGATGTGTTTTAGCATTTTTTTCTGTGGTTGCAAGCTACTCAAATCTTTCCACATTTCATTTTCGGGTGCAAAGATAAAGGTTTTCGATGAATATAGTATATAATCGGGGAAGTATTAACACTTGTATAAACAGAATACCCACTTGTGGGTAAGGCAATCGGGATACTTGAAAAGGCTTTAACATTCGGAAGAAGAAGCATCTCCCGGTTTCTTATTCCCAATCTTTATCAACACCATCCCGATAGCAATCCATAGCAGTTCACGCAACCGGGTAATCAGCCCCACATAAACACCCAGTGCCGGAGACATGTGCAATCCGTCTACAGCCAGTGCCAACCCGCCTTCGCGTGCCCCCAGTTGCATCGGGAAGAAGAAGATCAGATTGCTGAACAGCGAAGAGAAAGCCAATATCAATACACAGTCCCAGCCATTCACCTCCGGTGTGAAGACGCGCAAAATGATGTATATTTCAAGGCTGGAAAATATGCGTGCCGAAAGTTCCAACAACAGCGAACTGTAGAAAGTAATCTTATGTTGGCTATGCAACATGGCTATCTGACTATCAATCTGTTCCAGAGTATCTTTTTGTTTCACAATGAAACGATGTGCCCACCGTTTGACAAACGGCACCTTCTGCAGGAACCGGAAAGTCTTCACCGTCATTCCATTCTTATAGCCACGGGCAAAGAAATAGATAGCCAGCAGACAGAACGCTCCGACTGCAGTGAGCAATACCGCCATAAAGGTATTCACAGGATACAGGAAGAGATATAAGAATATGGAAAGAAACCAGAACCAGAAGTGAGAGAAGATATGCATCATCACGTACAGGATGACCGAAGAGCTGGCCTTGCTTACGCCTACATAAGGAGTCAGTTCCATAATCCGGTACGGTTCGCCTCCCATCAGTCCGCCGGGCGTGGCATAATTGATGGCAAAACCAGTGATCGACAGTTTGCAGACCGTCCAGAAAGGAACGCGATACTTGCGGTCATCCCTGATTATCAGATACCATGAACAGGTATTTATCAGATAGACAAAGAACCACAACAGCATGATCACAGGAAACCAAAAGCCCACGCGCTTCAGGTTCTCCCATATATCGGAATAATCCATATCCATCGTGCAAAGCATGACAACGATAGCCAGCACACCAAAAAGCAAGAACAAGTTGCGATATTTATTCTTCATACTGTTTTTATAACACAAGCATTCTATTTCTATAACACAAGTATTCTATTTCTGAGACACAAGTGTCCTATAAAGCTCCTGCATAGTTTTATTCAATACAGGATGCAGTACATCAGGGGCAATTTCCGCCAACGGTTCCATCACAAAAGCACGTTCCTGCATCAACGGATGGGGAAGTTTCAATGTAGGGGTATCCAGAATAAGATCATCATACAACAACAAATCGACATCTATCACACGGTCGCTGTACACACCATTTACTGATTTATGAATACGTCCCATCTCCCGCTCAATGGACTGCGACTCAGAAAGTACCTCTAAGGGAGAAAGCGTGGTCTCTATACAGACAGCAGCATTCAGGAAAGCATTCTTCGAGGAGAATCCCCACGGGGCAGTAGCATAAAAAGCGGACAGGGAAATAACTTTCCCTATCCGCTTCTCAATATATTGCACGGCAAAACGGAGGTTCTGCTCCTTATTGCCTAAGTTAGTCCCTAAACTGAAATAGACTTGCATAAGTGATTAGTGATTAACGATGAGTGATTAGTGAGAGAATGACACTGCAACAACCCGCTTATCACTAATCACTAACCACTAATCATTCGTTTACTTATCCGTAATCAACATCGCATCACCATATGTACCGAAGCGATAACCTTCCTTCAGAGCCACATTATACGCCTCCATTACCTGATCGTATCCACCGAAAGCAGCAACAATCATCAGCAAAGTAGAAAGCGGCATGTGGAAATTGGAAATCATCGCATTTGCCACTGTAAAGTCGTAAGGAGGGAAGATGAACTTGTTCGTCCAGCCCTCGTACGGTTTCAGATGTCCGTCTGTGCTTACGGTGCTCTCAATAGCACGCATCACGGTGGTCCCCACGGCACAAACCTGTCTGTTCAGGTCCTTGGCACGGTTCACAACGTTAACAGCCTCTTCATTCACAATCATTTGCTCAGAATCCGTCTTATGCTTCGTGAGGTCTTCCACATCAATGTCTCGGAAATTGCCCAAACCGGCATGAAGAGTAATATAAGCAAAATCGATACCCTTGATTTCCAAGCGCTTCATCAGTTCGCGGCTGAAGTGCAGACTGGCAGTAGGAGCCGTTACCGCACCTTCATTGCGAGCAAAGATAGACTGGAAACGTTCTGAATCATCCGGTTCTACAGGACGATTGATAATGCTGTGCGGCAGTGGGGTTTCGCCCAGTGCGTACAAAGCTTTCTTGAACTCATCGTGCGGACCGTCATAAAGGAAACGGAGCGTACGACCGCGAGAAGTCGTATTGTCAATAACCTCAGCCACCATAGAATCGTCGTCACCGAAATACAGCTTATTGCCGATACGTATCTTACGGGCAGGGTCTACCAATACATCCCACAACCGAAGTTCTTCGTTCAGCTCGCGAAGAAGGAATACCTCGATACGGGCACCGGTCTTTTCCTTATTACCATACAGGCGGGCAGGGAACACTTTCGTATCATTGAAGATGAACACATCTTTGTCATCAAAGTAGTTCAGAACATCTTTGAATTCCTTGTGCTCAATCTCACCTGTCTTTCTGTGAAGCACCATAAGGCGCGATTCATCTCTATACTTTGTAGGGTGCAAAGCAATCTTCTCTTCCGGAAGCTTAAATTTAAATTGCGACAGTTTCATATCTATTCTTTCTTTAAGTTATTCTTCAATTTCTATCTCCTGAGCATCTATCCACTCCTTAAAATTCATCGGGTCGAGGCAATCTTCCAACCGGACATCACCTACACGAGTGCGTTCCAAAGCCGTAAGATGAGCACCACTATTCAGCGCTTCACCGATGTCACGTGCCAGGGCACGGATATAGGTACCTTTGCTGCACACCACGCGGACTTTAATCTCCGGCAGGTTACACTCCAGCAACTCTATCTCGTCAATCACCAACAACTTCGGTTTCAACTCTACCTCTTCGCCTTTACGTGCCAGATCATAAGCACGTTTGCCATTCACCATACAGGCTGAAAAGGCGGGAGGCACTTGTTGTATCTCACCGATAAATGTCTTCAACGTCTCTTCCACCAACTCCCGCGTAATATGCTCCGTAGGGTAAGTGGCATCTATCTCGTGTTCCAGATCGTAGGAAGGAGTGGTGGCGCCCAACTGAATGGTGGCAACATATTCCTTCGTATGGTACTGAAACTCTTCAATTCGCTTCGTAGCCTTACCTGTGCAGACAATCATCACCCCTGTAGCCAAAGGATCGAGTGTGCCGGCATGGCCTACTTTCAATTTCTTCACTTTCATCCGTCGGCAGATGTGGTAACGCGCATGTCCCACAACCTTAAACGAAGTCCATCCCAACGGTTTATTGAAATAGAGTACTTCTCCTTCTTTAAACTTCATCTGCTATCCTTGCATTTGTGAAAGTACAAGGGTCACAATACCGGCAATCGCACAATAAACCGCGAAGTATATCAGTTTCCCCTTTTTCACAATATTAATCATCCACTTACAAGCCAAACAACCCGATACAAAAGCCGCAATGAAGCCTATCAACAATGACAACGTTGAAATACTTCCGGCAATATCTTCGCCTTTCATCAACTTCATACCATCCAACAGGCCTTCGCCCAATATCGGTGGCATCACCATCAGGAAAGAGAACTGAGCCAACTTTGCCTTATTATCACCCAGCAATAACCCTGTAGCAATTGTAGTTCCGGAACGTGAAAGTCCGGGAAGCACAGCACAAGCCTGAGCCAAACCGATAATGAATGCATCTTTCATAGAAATATTTTCTTTCTGCTTCGGCTTATAATAATAAGAAAAAGACAGTAAAGCAGCCGTCACCAATAGCATGCAGCCTACAATCAGCAAACCTGAACCAAAGACTGCTTCTACCTCATCTTTAAAAAATACACCTACAATACCAATAGGTATCATAGAAATCAAGATATTAATTACATAACGCGTCTCTTCATTCATCTGCCACTTAAACAGCCCCTTGAAAATCCATTCTATTTCCTTCCAAAGAACTACCAGTGTACTGAATACCGTAGCCACATGTACTACTACCGTAAATGCCAGATTTTCTTCCCCTTCAATACCAAATAATGCCGAACCGATAGCCAAATGTCCGCTACTACTTACCGGCAAATACTCTGTCAAACCCTGGATTATCCCAAGGATGAGCGCCTCAAACCATTCCATGTAGTTTATTTATGATTTATAATTTATGATAGAAGTCACATCCTCCCACACATAGCATTTCATTCTTTCATTCCTTCATTATCCGTTTGCTTGTCACGCGGTTTACGCAACACTGCATATATCATAAGCAAGAAGCCCGCAAGGCAAACCACCGGAGCAACTTTAATACGTCTTGCACTAAAAATATCCGGTTCAAAGTGCGTCGGTGTAGACACCGGACCGGTCATCAGGATAAAGCCGATAATCACTACCGCCATTGCAACTGCAAGCAGGATAAAGTTGGTTTTATCGAAAGCAAATTTCTGTTTACTCATCTCGTTATTTATGATTTAATTATTTACGGTTTAACTTCGCTCAAAGCGTTTCTTATTTTTCCACTCATGCATAGTTCCGATTGAAGCAACTATACTGTCCAGTATTATATATAATACAGTGTGCTTGCCTTCATCCGCAGGAACTTATTAATGGACAGGTATGCACAGAACCACGTAATGCACACCCCGAACACAAGCACCGATACGGAAACCAGCATCATGACATTGGGCGTAATAACACTGATCAGATCTGGCTCATACACCACCAACCAATAGGCAGCACCCCACAAAATCCCATCGGCAATGACAGCAGCCAATACGCCTATCCAGAAGTTACGCCACAGGAACGGACGACGGATAAAACTCCAACTCGCTCCCACCAACTTCATTGTGTGAATGAGAAAACGCTTGGAATAGATTGTCAGCCGGATAGTATTATTGATCAATGCAAAGGATATGAACGCCAATAATACCGCCAACCCCAGTAACATCAGACTTATGTTGCGGATATTCTCATTGACCATGTTTATCAGATCTTCCTGATAACGCACTTCCTGTACATTGGTATTCTTCTTTATCTGTTTCTCTATTTTAGCTATACTGTCGGTATTCGCATAATCAGAGTGCAACTTCACTTCGATAGATGCATGAAGCGGATTATAACCCAGAAAATCTTGCGGGTCTGTTCCCATTGCTTCAATTTGCTCGCGAAGCGCCTGCTTCTTCGAAATATACTCCGTAGACCGTACAAACACTTCTTTATCCAGCCTCTTTTGTAACTTCAGAATATCCGTCTCCTTCATATCATCACTAATGATAATAGAGAAATTGATATTCTCCTTCACATACACAGACAGATTATGGGCAGTCAGCACGAAAAACACCACCAACCCCAACAACAGCAATACCAACGTAGTACTGATACTGGAGGTAATGAACTGCATATCAAAATAGGATACGGAATTATTTTTGCTTTTCGTCTTCATACCTTATCATCTTACCATTTTATCATCCTCTATATCTTACTTCTGTTTCTTTCTGAACACGTAAATCATCGAACTGCTCCGCTCCTTGCTCCCCAATGCACTGAACCATGCCAGCGTACCACTAAGCATACCCCGAAAGAAAGACAGAGAACGCCCCATATACTTTTCACTCAACATCGATACATAGAATGCATCAAACGGCATCGGATGGCGTGCAGCCAATATAAACTCATGCTTGGCACCCAACTTCTGAATGGTACCCGGCGTAAAATGCCACAAATGGCGCGGAACATCATAAGCAGCCCAATGTGCACCATACTTCTTAGCGTCATAAGAAGAACAGTTAGGCACTGCAATAATCAGTACACCCTTTTCCGTCAGGAGTTTATTCAATGTATCCCACGTCTCATTCAAATGTTCCAGATGCTCCATAACGTGCCACAAAGTAATGACATCAAAACTACCGGGAGCAAAATCCTGCAATGCAGTATCAGGCTTTATATCCAGATTGAAGTGTTCCTTAGCAAATACGCGTGCCTGCGCATTCCGTTCCACTGCCTCCACCTGCCAGCCTCGCTTCTGCATAGCATCGGCAAAATATCCTGTTCCCGTACCGATATCCAGCAGACGTCCTTCCTTACGATGTGCTTCGCGAACCACCAAGCGTGCCTTACGGCCCAGCATATAGCTACGCACCCAGTGGTACACCCTGTTCATGAGGCCTTTTTTCGTATCGGAATGGGAAATGTAATCGGGAGTTTCATAATATCTGCCTATCTCGGCTTCCACAGGAAAATCCTGCGTAAAGAGAAAGCTACAATCCTGACAACGGCACAGATAGAATGCTTCGCTGGAAGCATAATGGTCTATGCAAGTCATAGCACGCTCTATATGTGCACTACCGCATACCGGACAGACTTTTATGGTGAGTTTATTCATTGAACATTATGCAATAATGAAGTGCAGCCCGAATCAATCAGACCACACTATACCCGAATTTGGTGCAAAATAACAAATAAAAAGTGATGATACGGGCTTTCTTTAAGGAGTTTTAATAAAAGAGAGGAACTTCGTAAGCACGCTCTTCCTTTATTTCTAATCACTGTTCGATAATAAGCGGACAGCTGTCCGATAATGAACAGGTTGCATCCTTAAATAACCACTGATTATCAACACATTATCACTTTGGCACAGGAATTGACTGTTATTAAGCGAAAGCGGTCAGCAAAAAAATAAAAATTATCTGCCACTTTTCAGCAAGTAGTTCCGTCTAATAGATAAGAGCGAAAGCCAAATAGAAATAGTAACAATTAAAAAATAAAGATTATGAAAACTACAAGTTTATTTAAAGCAGTCGCATTGGTAGCTATTATGATAGCAAGTGTTCTTAACTCCGAAGTGAAAGCTCAGGATGGTTTCATAACAAATCAAGTGATGAACGGCGAATTGGTAGCATCAAAAACTATCTTCAAAAAAGATGGATCTTACCTCCAACGCCACATGCAGTACACCTTTGCATACGATGATCAGAACCGCCTGATAAGTAAAGAGGCTTCCAAATGGGATGGTGCAAAAGATGAATGGATACCCTATTTCAAAATGACTTACCAGTACAGCGATAATGAAATAATCATGAACTATGCTCGCTGGAACGAATCTCACAAAGCTTTTGATGAAGCAATTCAGAAAAGTGTATACGAACTGAATGATGCAAATATGCCTACGGCCTACAAAGCCTACAAGCAAGATAGCAAAAATAAATCAGACTGGACGCTGGTTAACCACAAACAGATGGACTTCACAACTAATCTATTGGCAATTGCAAAATGATAAATATAGAAATTAAAGTTAAGCAGAAAAGCACGGGCCGTGAGGTTCGTGTTTTTTTCTTTTATGCAAACCACACAATAGCCTTTTCCGGACAAAGCACATTGTTACAAGCCAATATACCACCAACCGGACTGATGAAATTTATTCCCAATCAATATGCTATCCAGTTTATTATATAATTCGATAGTTTCATTTGGCGTATCACAATTCACATACACAGGCATATCTTTCCTTCTTTCTATATGAATAATCGGTAGCAATCTATTCTTCAGATACATAAAACATCTTTCGCCACTTCTAAGTTTAAAATATCCTATATTAATATCTTTAAAAGAAATACCATTATCACGATATGCCACATTTGGAAACTGTTCTTCCAATTTCACTGCAGAGATAGCAGTTAGCGGAATATCAAGTGTATAACTTCCTCTGATTTCAACCTGATTTTCATTCACATATATTTCGCCAGGCATAGTAATCATATCATTCGCCCAATAACCAATACCAACTGTAGATACTAAAAAATAAGCAATAGCAGCATATTGCCATCTACTACCCTTGGATATAATAACAAGACACAGCGACACGACAACAGCCATTGCCAATAAAACAGCAATACCTACCATGTGAATGGCCGATCCAGGCAAAAGTACCATTAGGAGACATCGCGTCAAGAAATAAACTCCGGCAGCTACAAAAATCAGAATCTTAGTCAACCGAACATATTTGTAATTTGCACAAACAACCTCTTCCGGTAGAATAAACCGTGATATCCTGACAAAATAAGCTCCCCACAATAATAATATTAACGTAACTATAATATTAAAAACAAGCATTCCCATAAAATATTATTTTAGTAATACATTCTCTAATCTCCCATAATTGAAGGCTTATCAGCTTATCCCGAATATTTATTATATTATCACGTTGATATTGATGTTTCTCTGTTTCAGAATTATACGCACAACCACAACAAATGATTATTAGTAATAAATACAACAGCTTATTCATATTTAGCAATTATTACAAATGGATACTACTTAAATTCCTCATAAGAATAAAAAACTCAAAGGTAAATAAAAAACACTAGCCCGGATTCTTTTTAAACTGATTACAAAACAATGTTCGTCTAAAGTCTTTTCAGTGAGTTCTCCGAACAAAAAAGAATGTTACAAGTATTTCTCCCAAAGATAGCGTAACGGGCCAAGCAACCTTCCGGTCACACTCCGTTCATCCGTCATAACTTCTGCTATTCCAGTAAGCTCTCCATTAAATTCTAATACCTTGCCATAAGATGTACATAAATTCTGTAGTAAACTTACGGTAACAGTATACATACTATCACTATCTTTCAAAAGGGAAACAGATACTACCGTTCCGGTCAGGAAGCCGAATTCCATATAAGGATACCCCGTCACGCTGATATTCACCCTTTGCCCGGGTTTCACTTTGCCCGATCCGTTGACGGGGAGTTTTATCTTGCCGATAATATCCCCTGTCTGCGAAGCAACAATTCTCCATAATGATACGTTCATTATTGGCATCCAGTGCATTGGTGGCCTCATCAAAGAAGATGAATTCCGGATTCTTATACACAGCACGGGCTATGAGGATACGCTGTTTCTGCCCCTGACTCAATCCATGCCCCTCCTGTCCTATCTTGGTGTTGTATCCCAGTGGCAACTCTTCGATGAACCCGTGTATGTTTGCCACCTCGGCCGCATGGCGCAACCGCTCTTTGTCAATGTGTTCCGCACCCGGCGCAATATTTCCCGCAATGGTATCGGAGAAGATAAAGCCGTCCTGCATCACAACGCCACACTGCCTTCTCCACTCCCGGATACTATAGTTCTCCAATGGCGTATCTCCCAGCAATATCTGCCCGCTTGCAGGAGGATAAAAGCCCAACAGCAACTTCACCAATGTTGTCTTTCCGCTTCCACTCATACCAACCACAGCTGTCTGCTTTCCCGTTTTTATCTCCAGGCTGATGTCGTCCAATGTAGGAAATTCACTCAACGGATCATACCTGAAACTCAGATTCTCCAGTCGAAGATCTTTCCCCGGAGGAATGTCCCGTATCAACTGCCTTGCGGGATCTTCTTCATCCGGCTTGTCACGCACTTCGCCCAAGCGGTTCATACTAAGGCATGCATCCTGCATATCGCGTGCGAAAGCTATCAAATCATTCACCGGACTGTTCAGTTGCCCAATGATATACTGCACGGACAGCATCATACCCAGCGTCATTTCTCCCCGCACTACCAGGCTTGCCACCAAGCCCGTAATTATAATATTTTTCGTCTGGTTTATCAATATCGCTCCCGAATCCTGATACTGCCGCAAGGCAAGGCTGCGGATATTCACTTTGAACAGTCGTGCCTGTATGCGCTCCCATTCCCAACGCTTCTGCTGTTCGCAGGCACTCAACTTTATTTCCTGCATACCATTTACCAGTTGCACCACTGTGCTCTGGTTGGCACTCTGCTGGGTAAAACGTTTATGATCCAGTTCCGCACGTTTCTTCATGAACAGCCATCAGACTGCTTCCCGTCAGGAAATTCTGAATACGCGTATGGTCGTTGATGCGTTGCAGGATATCACCCGTCATTTTAGTGTCGAAGTATCCCATAGGAAGCTTCATCAGTTTAATCAGGAAATCAGAAATGAGGGCAATGTTAATGCGCGTCCCCAGATGCAACAATATCCAGCCACGGATAAACTCCACGGCACTGCTACTGAAGCTCAACATCAGTTGAGCCATCAGTAGCAAATATATAAAGTTAAGGTTTTGGTTATTAATTCCAAAATCTACAATAGACTGCGTAAGAAATGGGAGCATCAGTTGTATCATGCTACCCAAAAGCAGGCCTAATAGTAGTTGCCCCACCAAATTCCGGTAAGGGTGAAGATATGAATACAGAAATCCGAAACCTCTACGATTAATAGGCTCATCTTCATCCTTCATCATATAGAATTCAGGAGTCGGCTCCAACAATAGCACCACTCCCGTATTTTCTCCATTCTTTCGCGAACTTACCCAGCAACGACAGAATTCCTCTTTGGTATATCTCAGCTTTCCTCCTCCGGGATCGGCTACCCATACCTGCCGATCATTTATTTTGTAGACAACAACAAAATGCTGCTGATTCCAGTGTACGATGCAAGGCAGAGGTGCTTCCTGAAGTTTTGCATAATCTATTTGCACACACATACTTCGAAAACCAAGTTTATCTGCTGCCTCGCTGATACCCAGCATGGATACACCTTCACGGGTGATGAATGACTTTTCCCTCAATTTTTCCAGCGAGTAATGCTTGCCATAGAAAGCAGTCACCATGCGCAGGCAGGTGGGGCCACAATCCATGGCATCGTACTGGATATAAAAAGGAAATATTTTCATAATGTTTCCTTATTTCTTCCAATTAAACCCAATCAGAAACTCTCTCCCTCTAATGCGTTGCAAACAACTAATAGAAGTTAGTTCATTGTGAACATTATATCCATATTCCTTTGAGTTGAAAAGATTGCGAACCTTGATATAAAGTTCAAAATCTTTCCACTTATAAGTTAGTTTTGTATCAGCCAACAACAAATCCTTATATACGTTTTTGCTCATTTCATTGCGGTAATACTCACCGGATAGGGTAAAAATAACTTTTTTGTGTGGAATGATATTCAACTTAAATGTATGCTGCCAACTATCTAATACTTCTTTTTCCTGTATATCACTTTCCAAACTTGAAAAGCCATAACTTATTTGATAAAACCAATCTAACCATGTAGACGGTTGCCCATATATATCCATGCTCATATTGCCGGAAGAAGAACGATAGGAGACAAGCTTATTTTCTGCAACAAGTGATATATCTGAAAGTCCGTAATTAGCTTTAAGTGTAGCAATTCCTCTGATAAAGTCAACACCCTTACTCAGGTTTCCGATAAAAAACCACGAATCAGAAGATACTGGCTGTTTCCGATAGGAGTATAAGAGAAAATCATCTACAAAACATTGTTCGTTTTGATAAGGCGAGCTATTCCAAAGAGGAAATATGCTTAGATTTGCAAAAAGTTCTTCTAATGACCGTTTATAATAGATGCTTCCTATTATAGATTTTCCAACAGAAGTATCATACGTTTCATATCCACTTTTCAAAGTACGATAATCCGTAAGAATCAAACCATTATAATAATTCCCTACGTCATAACCTTGAGAAGAGACCTGCCCACTCACACTTACACTTAGCCTGGAATTAAGATTCCATCTGGCAACAAGTTGTGGAGAAAAGAGAACATCATTCTTTAATTGCAAATCACTGCCAAAATTCCAATGATAATAATTAACAGGAACATTCAGCGTAAAATTCCATCTACCTATCTCATATTCTAACTGCGGAGCAACATACAATTGCAGATTATTGGATGTTATATCGTTTACTACTTGATTGGATGATAAGGATACACCTTCCAGTTTACTATCCATTGAGCGCAATAATCCTGCCATTCCTCCCTTCAAAGTAAGTACAAACTTATTAAGCACAAGACTGTAACTAGCATTTTCATTTGTATAAAAGACTTTAGCATCTGTACTCTGATAAAGCTGCTTCTCATTTTGCAATATATCCAAGTGCTGCGGGCGAGAGCACAATTGATTATTACTGGTAAATGTAATCAATTTCTTACCCAAACGTTGCATCCATTGTAAATGGCTACCCAATTGATAAGAAGGCATCCATGCAGATTGTCTATTAGGATAAGAACCTCCGGTTTGTAAGTCAACATCATTCCATTGGATATTTGTACTTAGAACATGATTTAGATAGAAATTATCCTTATTAGCTTCCAACATGACACGCCCTCCTAAATGATTTTGCCTGCTTACTCCCTGCTCATCTTCTGATATAACCCTCGCACTATCCGGCAAAAAATACACCGTTTCCAACCAGTTATTGTCTGCTTCCCTATTATTAAGATAATCCACTTGTGTTTTCACTTGTAACTTTTTCGATGTTTCCCATAGTTGACTGGTAGAAATCAAATGCGAACGATTGAAAAGCGTTCTTTCTTCTTCCAAATTAGAAAATCTTTTCGGACTGATATTAATATAGTTTCTCAATCCCATCATTGTACTGTTCTCATTCCACGCATTTGAATAAAAGTTTTGAATATCATTTCCAATATTCAGGCCTGTATTGTTACTTTTCAGAGTCGTAATATTCTGCATGCTCTTCTTTATCAACATTCCGAATAAGACACTATTCCACAAAACATTTTTACTCCCGGAATATCCTCCTTCCGACTCAAAAGTGCCTACCCACTGTGCTTTAGCCCGGTCTTTCAGTTTTAGATTAATAGCCGCCTGATCTGAAAACGAAAAACCTGCCATTACTTTAATGGGCTGATGATTCTCCATCACCTCCACTCGCCCTACATCTCTGTATGAAATGCCTTTAGTTGCAATGCCATAGCGACCTTCTAATAAATCTTTACCCTCAATATAAAATTTATTTATATCTACTCCATTATATTTTATTTTGCCTTCTTTATCTACATTGATGCCAGGCATTTTTTTCAGTACATCGCCTATACTTTTATCTTGTTCCGTGGCAAAACCGGCTACATTATAAATCAGCGTATCACCCTGTTCGCCTATTCTCCGTGCTTTAACTACTACCTCTTTTATATGTATGGAGGTTTGTTCCAAACATACATTAAGTTCTTGATTATTTCCTTTCAAGGCATAAGACTTTGTTTTATAACTCATCAAAGAGAAGGAAATATTACAACTCGAAGCCATATCATCCGATACATTAAGGCTGAAAAGTCCATCATTATCGGTCTGTGTATATTTTATTACGCGTCCTTGGGAGTTTCTCAGCATAACAATGACGTTAGAAAGAGAAGCATTGTTTTCTGCATCCACAACCTTTCCTGTTAAACTTACTTGTGGATAAACCGTCAATACTGATAAAGATAATATGACAAGCATTAGCCAATTTTTCATGCATCACTTTTATTTATAATCCCGCTCCATAGCATCTACTACATCTTCAAATATCCTTTCTGATTTACCCAATTGCTGCATATCTCTATTTAATTTCCGTATTACATTCTTTAGGCTTTTAGCTTGTTTGGCAATTATCTCTTTTCTGTCTGCATCTTTATATCCACCTACATTTTCCTCTCGTGGCTCAGCCAAAAAGATGCCCTCATTATCAGTTTTTCGTATCCCTTGTATTTCAAAACAATACAATTGTTTGCTATCTTCCACTTTCATTATCAGCCCCGGTAGCCCACAAAATTTATAAGGACCGTCACTAATCGGTATATCAAGGGTAAACCATGCAGTATATTTTCTACCCCTCCACTTACAAGTCGCTTTCTGACAAGAATAGCCAATAATAATCATAGAATCTTCTGCAATCTCCCATGATTGTAATTTTTGTATATCGTCTTCAATGTACTTATAATACTCATGAGATGCAGCATCCTGTACCAACATCCTCCCGTTTTCAGGATAGTTTTTATAAATCATATATTCAGATGCACGGCTTGGAATACCCATCAATAAAATTTTCATCTTGTCTTCTTTTCGGGATGCTTGAGCGCTCTGCTTCAAAGCTTCATTAAATCTTTGATTAATTAATTGCTTACCATCAGGAGTACTGGATAAGGAGTCATGCTCAAATGTACTGTAGCTATAAAATTTAGAAAGTCGCTTTCCTACCTCAAGCCTTGTCGTTTCCGCTGTTTGTACATTTGCAACATAATTATACTGAGAATACTTATATTGACATATAAGATATGCAGTATCCACTTGTTGCCAACCCCAGGCTTTCATTGTTTGGTTTTGGGCATGAATACCAATAGATAAAAACAAGAAAAGAATACTAATTGATATCTTCATAATATTTTCTATTAAAATAGTCCCTCAAAACGTTTTAAGAACTATCCCAAACCTTCAATAATAATGGTTGTATTAATTTTGAGATAGCCTCCAATTGTTAATTGATAAAGGCATATTCCCAATGAATATGCCTTTAAAGTCTTATGACATTACTTATGTATTAGATACTAAAGTAACATCATTATACATTTTATCACATCCAGCCTGCGTCCAACCTACAGCAAAACCAGTTGTTTCTCCAGCGGTTAAATTACCCCCACGGTTCTGATACAGAGCATGAAGCTGAGCGCAATATTCTTTAGCGTTAATGCCGCCAGCTATAACATTCATCTGAGCCTTGTTCAGTTTGAATGCTTCAAAACTACTTAAATTCTTCATAACAATAAAAAATTTAAAGGTAAATAAAAAGGTTATCCCGGATTTTTCAAGCTGATTCCAAAACAGCTATTACTTCGCGAAAATAATATCTTTATGTTAATACATATCTTAAATCTGATAACGGATACACTTCCGGTATATAATGCTTGCTCACTATAACAGAGGGCGTCTTGCTTATTCTCTGTCTCCGACAATATACCTGTTGCTTCATCCACAAATCTTGCACCTCGGTTGTTATACTGTAATCATCCGCTTCTCTGATACATTTCGTTTCATACCATTCTTCCAAAAGTTGCATTGCCTTATCCCACCCATCCATGTAATAAGCTGCAATGACAATTTGCGCAATTCTTTCTCCCAACTTATCATTTGGGAATGTCAGAAATACCAATGATACAGGAATCCTTGAAGCTATCTCTTTCACATGATGATGAATCCGCGCACAATTCTTGCAATTGGGATTAGTCACTATCATCACCTCACTACCTCCTGCCGCCTGACTATGCAGCGTAATATCCGGACTTGCCATTTCCTCTATTTGAGGCTTTAGTGCCAGTAACATCTGAAAAGTTTCCGAATTAAACAGACTACCAAGATGTTTTTTTAGAGAGACTCTCTCCCTTTCTCTGCTCCAGATAGTTCTCATTTGTATTCCAAAAATCAAACAGATACATCCTATAGCAATAAATACAGCAAATGAAGAAAAAGAAAAACCTATATCAAAATAGTTTCTCAACATATAAAGAGCCACCGCATTACCCCATACCGCCAAGTTTACCAGCATGCAAAGCATGCACCCTCTATGAAGAATGAAAGCCTGACAAATAATGGAATATAAAGTGAATGCCGTTGCAACAACACAGCAAATGGCAGAAATCCCATAAAAATCATTCCAGCGGGTCAAAGAAAACAAAAAGAGAACAACAAAATAGAGCAAAGATAATTCCCCTAATCCTACACCTGCTATATTTGCTCCCTTAGAATGAAGCACTTCATTACAGTTCACCACCTTCCCTATATGGCAGAATGACTCCATGAATTGCTCATTCACCCGTTCTTTGTAGAAGATAGCGATAGAAGCAAGAATGCCAAAACTCAATGTACATAAATAGAGAACAAAAGCAGGCGATTGATTTTGAGAGAATGCAGTTTGCATCCCCAATATCAGGAGAAAAAGTACAGCGATGGCAAACTTATAACGCAGCAAATAGAAAATAATATTTTTCATTACATGGCAATGTTCATTCGAGGTCTTTTCTGTAGGCTCTCCGAATAAGACAGTACCCGTCCATCGCTGCAAAAACTTGTCCACCACCATACTATGCTTTTGTCCATCTCCATCGATGAATTCTACGATGGAATCGCTCTTTTTCGCCACTATACAAAATGGATTTTTGTCCACCTTAAGCATTGTGATGAAAGGAGATTCCAATTGCGAAAAATAATCGGATGACGGAAGCTGATATACTTCATTCTTTACATGAAGCACATCCAATGCATCACTGATACCTCGTATGCTATCTCCTAACGGAGTGTCGAGCAAACGATGCACAGTACTTCTGCTCACCTTTACAGATAGTAATCGTAAATAGTGATAGAGTACAACAGCGATATTATCAACTTCAGCCATGATCAGTTTATATAGAATATTATAAAGGGAAATATCCTTCTAACGTGATTTCATCAGAGACAAGTTCTATCATATAATCTCCTGCGTCTTTCCCGCTTAAGTCAATAGAAAAGCTTGTTGGATTAGTAAACAGCTCAGAATAAACTGTTTCTCCGGTAGTTTCACTAATAACATTGACCGCAACAGCAGAGAATACTGCTTGAAAGTCAACTGTTACCACCTTATTATATAAGTAAGCACACACAGATTGGAAAATAGCGCCACGAGTTTTAGGAACATTTTCCGGGCTCACATCACCAGTCTGTCCAGGTGGAGTTCTATCTTCATCCTTTTGCGTAAGCATTATCTCCGTATTACCAGAGATAAACTGGGCATTTGCAGAACCGGAAAAAACCAAAAACGAAAATAAAATAAACAATACCTTTTTCATATGCATCAGACTTTTGTTTTATAGTGGCTAAATTACGAAAGCCTGTGCAAACAAAGTGTGTCACAAGTGTGCCATCACTTATTTTTTTTGCAAAATCTCTTCAAATTCACAATTTCGCTCAGCACCCATCCGCTCAAGCAAGGCATTTTTCTTTCGATAGAGCGTTCTTCTGGAAAGGTGCAATAAGTATTCTAAATGGGAAAATGGAAACCCTGCCAAACTTAAACACACCAAATGAAGTTCCTCTTTAGACAATTGGTACTTTACGCAAAGATCCGTTATGGCATTATTCCACTGAATATCCATTCCGGCTACAAATTCCTGCCACTCCTGATTACTTATTTCTTCATCAGATTCATCTCTATCCTGATAATCCTTTATGATAGTCTGCATTTTTTCGTAGAGTGGTGAGTGCAGGAAAGCCTCCTTTGCTAAAGTTCCCCGCTTCAAAATCATCTCGCTCAGTTCTGCCTGCATTTTTTTTCTTTGTTCTTCATCAATTTGAAGTGAAGCTAATTCCTTTTTCAAATCTTCAATTTCCAAATCCTTTTCCGCTATATCAGCCTGCAAATTGGTAGAATGTTGGTTCAAATCCTGATTGACCTTTTCCAATTGTTGCTTGTCCTTTTGCAATAAATCATTTTTTCTTTGATATCGTTTATATAGAAAAAAAGTAACTACAACAATTATTACTACCACCGGTATATAGATATACAAGTATGCATTTAACAGATCATCATAATACAGTTTTTGAAACATTGTCTGCACATCAGTTTCCACTTCAATTATTTCATTGGCAACTACACTCCGGCGAAATCTATATAAGCTATCTTTATAGGCAGAACTGCTCCTCTCCAGTTCTATGGATAAAGCAGTATCTCCCTGAATCATTGCGATGTCCGCCAAACGCATATAAGCATCTACCTTTCTTCCATAATCTTTGCTTACCAAACTTTTATTTATATAGAAAATAGCAGAATCACACTGCCTACATTTATAATAAGCATCTCCTAAAATAAAAAAAGTGTGATAAGCCCGTGCCGTGTCTCTCCGCAAGGAAAGAGTCAGCTTTGCATAATACAAAGCCTTTTCTCCCTCATCCATCCGACTGTACAAATTACTGAGTGAAGCTGAAATATCAGCTTTCAGACCATTATTCCCCGCTCTATCTACTGCCGCAAAAGCATCAGATAATTTCTGCTCTGCAATAGGAAAATATTCCTCTCCTTTTGCTAAGACAATAGAACCTTGCCTGAACAAAGCTTCTGACCAAAGGGAAGTATCTTTCAACTCTTCAGCAATACCTTCCATCAACTGATAAATAGAATCTGCTTTTTCATTAAAATCCTGTATCATATAGATAAATCCTATATTATTGTACACCAATCCCAATTGTCTCTTTTCTTTAGCTCTTTCCGTCAAAGGTGCTGCAATAAGGAATTCTCTGAATGCTTCTGCCTGCCGATTCATATCCCTATACACACATCCCCAATAATAATGTGCCTTTGCCTGCATACGCACATCATTAGTTTTATCGTAATATGCCACAGCATAGCGTATCAACGAATCATCTGTCTGCACAATATAATTCTTATCCCTTGCCTGCGTCAACAATAACGCATAATAAGCACTATCAACCTGTGTAGCAAAATTCTCCATTGAAATGCCCCGTAAGATATTCAATGCACTGTCCGGCTGTGATTGCATAAGAGAATCCACTAATATCAACTGCTTGTTATCACTCTGTTGCTCACTGCAAGCTATCAGAAAAAAAATAATCGAAAGGAACATTAAAGTTATGTTGTTTTTCATTGTATCCGCCATATTATTATAGTTTGTAGCACAAAGATAGAACTTTCAAATTAATAATGTCAAACATCAGAAAATAAAAGAATAAAAGTTGAAAAAGAAAAAATTACCAATATTAACCCTCCCCGTACCAACTCCGTATCTGGTCCACACCAACTCCACACCAACTCCAATCTCCAAATCCTCGTATAGATACGGAGATGACACGGAGTTGGTAAGAATCAGAAGAAAAATTGACCAAAACCGGATAAATACTAAATCAAGAATAATCTATCCTTTAGCAAGCACATTTGAAACCCAACACACCATACATATCAAATAAGAATCATCTAAAAAATCATAAAATCAAATATAACATACTGATTACAAACAAATTATAAATTTAAAAAGAAATTCATGAAGACTTTTGCCCAAAATTGAAGGCCCAAAAAGAAATTTTCCCATACCTTTGCCAACGCAACGAAAACAAAACACCGTTGCATACTGAACAACACGACGGAGATTGCTGCAGAAGTCTTTTAGCAAGTTCACACAGAAAAATTAATTATTTAAAACACAAAAAAGAAAAATTATGGGAACAATTAAGCAAGGAATCCTCGGAGGATTCTCAGGAAAAGTAGGAACAGTAGTAGGAAGCACATGGAAATCAGTACACTACATGAGAGCATTGGCAATAAACATCAGTAATCCACGCACAGAAAAGCAGCAGGACCAACGATCTAAATTTGCAACAACTATCAATTTTGTAAAGACTATGACACCTTTCATTCGTTTTGGGTATAAAGAGTATTCCAGACAGCAATCGACATTCAATGCAGCTGTATCATATATTCTGAAACATGCAACGAAGAATGATGGAGAAAATGTATCGATTGATTACAACAAAGCTCTGGTGACACGCGGCAGTCTGATGCCCGCATTGGATGCTACAGTAACAGTAAGCGACAGTAAGGCCGCCTTTGTCTGGACAGACAATAGCGGAATGGGGGATGCAACCACCAAAGACGCAGCCATGCTACTGGCATACAACAAGGATAGAGGGATGGCCGTTTACGACATAGCGGCAGCCACACGCGCCGATACCAAAGCAGAGCTGAAGCTCCCCGCCAACTGGAACGACGATGCACTGGCCGTTTACCTCGGTTTTTGCAATGAAGATGTTACAAATGTCTCTAACAGCGTATGCCTGCAGGACACTCCGGCAAATGGAGGTTCCGAAGGTGGCGGCTCAGGCGATGGAGGCATAGAAGACGATCCGTTGGGATAAACTGACGGCAAGTAACCGGAACTGAAAAAGAGAAGGGAAGTTGAACGGGGATAAATTCTCTGGCAGCTTCCCTCTTTTATTGAAAAATAAGTTACGAAAGCTACATTTTCAATGAAAGCGTTATCTATAAAACACGTTTTTCTGAATAAAACGTGTTTTATAAAAAACATTTTCTACCTTTGCTTCTACAAAATTGTATCATTATGGAAATAACAGACATTTATATCAATTCATCACGTTTGGTCAATTCAGTTAGTTTGTCTCATATCCGCTATCTATATGACACCATAGATTGGTCATCACGAATGATTTGTGTAAAAGGTGCACGTGGCGTAGGAAAAACAACTTTAATGTTACAACGCATCAAAAAAGTATTTTCAAAAAGCGAACAAGCCATCTATATCTCTCTGGATGATTTATGGTTTACCGAACACCGACTTATAGATTTAGCAGAATACCACATCCTTCATGGTGGAACGCATTTGTTTGTTGATGAAGTGCATCGCTATCCATACAATAATTGGATACAAGAATTGAAAAATATATACGACCGCTATCCTGAATTGCATATCATCTTCACAGGATCATCCTTGTTACAAATAGATTTTTCCATAGCAGATCTTTCTCGCAGATGCATATTCTATACACTACAAGGACTTTCATTCAGGGAATTCATTAAATTTGAAGACAAAGGAAATTTCCCATCCCTGACACTGGAAGATATACTGAAAGGGCATATAGACATCAGTGCCAACATCGTGTCAAAAGTTACCATAATTCCACTGTTCGAAGAGTATCTGCGGCATGGCTATTATCCTTTTTATAAAGAAGCACCGGCTTCCTATCCGCTCCGTTTACAGCAGGTTATCACTACAATCCTTGAAAACGACTTACCGGCAGTAGAAAAAGTGGAATATGTTTCTATCAGGAAAATGAAACGGCTGCTGGTGATTGTTTCACAAATGGTCCCGTTCACTCCCAATATGACTAAGGTAGGAGAAAGTATAGAAACGACCCGCCAGTCGGTAGCACGTATGTTTCAGATACTGGAACGGGCTGCATTGCTCATCATGCTCTATTCCGGCAAGAGCAATATGCAACAACTTGCCAAACCGGAAAAGGTATATTTGGAAAATACCAATCTGATGTATGCGCTCTCTGCAGCTTCCGATATCGGAAACGTCCGGGAGACTTTTTTTGCCAATCAATTGAAATCACGCCACGAAATAGCTTTCTCGGGACAAGGAGATTTTCGGATAGACGATACTTATACATTTGAAGTGGGAGGCAAAACAAAGACCTTTGAACAAATAAAAGACCTGCCCGACAGTTATCTGGCAATAGATGATGTAGAATATGGAACAGGAAAACGAATACCTCTCTGGTTATTTGGATTTTTATACTAAACAGCAATAGGGAAATTTTCTTTTCACTCGTGCACCCGAGCTTGTCAGGACACGAGTGAAAAGATTATATATCAAGCAAATATATTCTAAGCGATTACTTCACCTCTTCTCCCTTCAGCGTTGCGGAACTGGCTTCGGTAATCTTTACCGTTACAAAATCACCAATACGGTGTGTACCACGGTCGAATACTACCACCCGATTTTGCTCCGTACGTCCTACAAGCTGTTCGCGGGAACGTTTGGAAACTCCTTCTACCAAGACTTCATAAGTCTTGCCGATGCAACGGGCATTAGACTCGGCAGAAAGACGATTCTGCAAGGCAATAATCTCATTCAACCGGCGTATCTTCACTTCTTCGGGCACATCATCCGGCAAATGCTTGGAAGCGTACGTACCCGGACGCTCGGAGTATTTAAACATGAAAGCCGAATCATAACCACATACTTCCATCAGGGAAAGGGAAAGCTGGTGATCTTCCTCCGTTTCGGAATGGAAACCGGAAAATATATCTGTGGACAAGCCACAATCGGGGATGATACGATGAATAGCATCTACGCGGTCCAAATACCACTCACGGGTATACTTGCGATTCATCAGCTTTAAGACGCGGGAACTTCCACTCTGCACCGGCAGGTGGATATGCTTGCACACATTGGGAACTTGTGCAATAACTTCCAGCGTTTCGTCACTCATATCTTTAGGGTGCGAAGTAGTGAAACGGACACGTACTCCCGGCGCAGCCTCGGCTACAGTACGGAGCAACATAGGGAAAGATACAACCTCTCCATCCGGTTTCTCAAAACGGTAGGAATTTACGTTTTGCCCCAATAGGGTGACTTCCTTATAGCCTTTAGCCACGAGGTCGGACACTTCGTTAAGGATGCTTTCCACATCACGACTACGCTCCCGCCCACGGGTATAGGGAACGATACAATACGTACAGAAGTTATTACATCCACGCATGATGGACACAAAACCAGAAATATGGTTTCCACAAATACGCGAAGGGATCACATCCCGGTAAGTTTCGGTAGTAGAAAGCTCCACATTGATAGCTTTCTCGCCTGCCTCTACAGCTGCAACCAGATCAGGAAGAGTGAGATAAGCATCAGGCCCTACCACCAAGTCGACGTGATGATTCGTTATCAAATCATCCTTTACCCGCTCGGCCATGCACCCCAATACTCCCACTATCAGATTGCGTTTCTTCTTCTTAAGCGAATAGAAAAATTCCAAACGATTCAGGATTTTCTGTTCGGCATTGTCACGGATGGAACAAGTATTCATAAACACCGCATCCGCTTCTTCCAACGTATCTGCCGTTGAGTATCCCGCCATCTGCATCACAGAGGCAATTACTTCACTGTCTGCCACATTCATCTGGCAGCCATAGGTTTCGATGAACAACTTCTTGTTGTCATCAGCAGTTGCAGATTTAAAGTCTGCTCCCGTTACATTTTCCATAATTTCTTTTTTTATTTCGACTGCAAAGATACGCCTTCGACACTAATTTACAGATGAAATGAGGAAAAATAACACTCAATAGTTAGAAAATGAGGCATTTCTGATAATTAATGTTAAGAGACTAAACATTTTCGAGGTAGATGTTTGGCGTAAAGCGATTTATTTCACAAATTTGCGTAATGAAAGAAACATTAGATTTTTTCATAGTTAAGGTTTAGGTTAAAAAAAATAAGGGGAGCTGTGAAGCTGCCCTTTTTTCATGTCCAAAAATAGGCTGTAATTCAGATAATTTAGTTACCTTTGGCGATGAAAAACTTAAATGAGTATGGATGGCATATTACAGTTTCTGCTAATCGCAGGCATAATCGTTATCGGAATTGCCAAGCAATTCAAGAAAGAAGCAAAAAAGAACGCTGACAACAGTCCTGCTATACCCATGCCGGATACGGATTTTGACGATGACGCACTGCCCATTCCCGAAAGTTGGGAAAAGACTTATGGCGGATATATCCCCGAAGGTCCCCAACCGGACCCGAAACCCGTTTCCACAGCTAAAGAAGAATACCAATTCTCTGCTTCAAAACATATTTTTGGGGGAGATTCTATAAATACACCTCCCAAATCTGTCACAGTTCCACCGAAACAGAAGATTTCTCCTCCTCCATCCATACAACAAAAGCCTGAAACTGATTCCGAATATGCGATTCATTCGGCAGAAGAGGCACGGAAAGCTATTATTTGGTCGGAAATACTACAACGAAAGTATTGATAAGTGAAGAGTTGAGCATTAAGAGTGAAGAGTTGAGGGTAATTCTTCCGATAACTTACGAATTTTCACATAGGAAAAATAACTAAATACATTATGGCATTCAATTACATCTCGGCAGCAGAAGCTGCAAGCCTGATTAAACATGGCTACAACATCGGCTTGAGCGGATTCACTCCCGCAGGAACAGCCAAAGCCGTTACGGCTGAATTAGCAAAAATCGCGGAAGCAGAACATGCAAAAGGAAATCCCTTTCAGATAGGCATTTTTACCGGTGCTTCTACGGGTGACTCTTGCGACGGCGTACTTTCACGTGCCAAAGCTATCCGCTACCGTGCTCCTTACACAACCAATTCTGATTTCCGTAAAGCAGTGAACAGCGGAGAAATCGCTTATAACGACATCCACTTGTCACAGATGGCACAAGAAGTTCGTTACGGTTTCATGGGCAAAGTAAACATTGCCATCATCGAAGCTTGCGAAGTGACTCCCGATGGTAAAATCTACCTGACTGCAGCCGGTGGTATCGCTCCTACAGTTTGCCGCCTTGCCGACCAGATCATCGTGGAACTGAATGCTGCTCACAGCAAGAATGCTATGGGGCTGCACGATGTATACGAACCGCTTGATCCGCCTTACCGTCGTGAAATTCCTATCTACAAACCGAGCGATCGCATCGGTCAGCCATATATTCAGGTAGACCCGAAAAAGATTGTAGGTATAGTAGAAACCAACTGGCCGGATGAAGCACGCGGTTTTGCCGAAGCTGATCCGTTGACAGATAAAATCGGACAAAATGTAGCCGACTTCTTGGCTGCGGACATGAAACGTGGTATCATCCCGTCAACATTCTTACCGCTGCAATCCGGTGTAGGTAACATTGCCAACGCTGTGCTCGGTGCATTGGGACGCGATAAAACGATTCCGGCATTTGAGATGTACACAGAAGTGATTCAGAACTCCGTAATCGGACTGATCCGCGACGGTCGTGTAAAATTCGGTAGCGCTTGTTCACTAACTGTAACCAACGATTGTCTGCAAGGTATTTATGATGATATGGATTTCTTCCGCGACAAACTGGTACTCCGCCCGTCGGAAATCTCCAACAGTCCGGAAGTGGTTCGTCGCTTAGGTGTCATTTCCATCAATACCGCTATTGAAGCAGACCTTTACGGAAACGTAAACTCTACACATATCGGTGGTACGAAAATGATGAATGGTATCGGTGGTTCGGGCGATTTTACACGAAATGCTTATATCTCTATTTTCACGTGTCCTTCTGTTGCTAAAGAAGGTAAAATCAGCGCTATCGTTCCGATGGTATCGCATGCCGACCACAGCGAACACGATGTAAATATCATCATCACCGAACAGGGTGTTGCCGACCTGCGCGGCAAGAGTCCGAAAGAACGCGCACAGACCATTATCGAGAATTGCGTACACCCCGACTATAAAAATATTCTATGGGATTACCTGAAATTGACCGATGGTAAAGCCCAGACTCCCCATGCCCTCCGTGCTGCATTAGGAATGCATGCTGAACTGGCTAAAAGTGGAGATATGAAAAACATAGACTGGGCACAGTACAAGTAAGCTACGAGCTATAAGAAACGAGCTATAAGAGGTTTGCAATGTTACAACGTAGCCACGTAGCTCGTTTTTCCGGGATATTCAGTAAATGCCCCCAAAAAAATAATCAATGGCATGTGTAAATGACTATTTTTTCGTTTCACATGCCATTTTCATTATCCTTTCTTCCTTGGATGTTCCAAATAGCTCCGTATGGGCATGAGGTTTCGGGTCCCCCATAGGCTTGCTCCATTTTAGAATATAGCTTCATGTCACGCAGCTTTAGCCTGTCTGTTTTTGATTTTATAACATTTTCTGAGTATCCCTACTTATACTGCCTAACGTATATTAATCCCATAGAAAGAACTTGAGGTAGTAACAAAAAGCATATTCTTCTGTTTTCCACCGATTGCCAAGGAGATAGGACGTTCCTCCATCTGTATACGTCTCTGCTCTTTACCATATTTGTCATAGACGAATATTTCCCCATCAGCAACATAAACATTTCCGTCAGCATCAGTCACATTACTGTATTGACCATATGGGCATACAACTCCTTGCTCTGTCAAGCTACCATCCTGACCAACGGAAAGTTGTACTGTCGTTTTATTCATCTCATTCACAATATAAACCGGTTCGTGTTGACCGGGAACTGTAATAGTTAAAGCACAAGAGCGTCCCAAATCATAGGTCTCTGGAATAATTGTCACACCATCAGGAGCAATGAAACTATACTCGGGCATACTAGCTACTATCTTGTTAAAATCACTCCGCCAACGACTGGAAGGATGGATGACCCGCTCTATCCGCTTCACATCGGCCGTAATAACACGCGCCATCGGTTTCATGCTGGCATCCGCCTGATTTGGATTGAAAGAATATCCCAAAGCACTCCATCCGCTATTACCCCAACCACTGTACATCGGGTTATCATCCGGCAGACGGGAAACCGTTTCTTGCTGCCCGTTCACCAAATAGCCAGGCTGTGGGTCGTAGCGAAAAATCACCAACAGATTATCTTGTGTATCCGTAGCCAATGTGAAAGGTTTCCATGGATAATCCGCTATCAAGGTGATTTGCTCCGTATCTGCCGACCATTTATAGATTTTTTTCAGACGATTCTCGCAGAAGTAAACGTTCCCCCGACTGTCGGCAGTTGCTCCAGTGGCAAGTTCAAAGCCAGAGGCCAACTTTACCGGCTTGTCAATAACGCTGACAAAAGGACGGTAACCCCTTTCTTTGCCCGAAATAGTAAGACGGGCAAAATCCCAGGAGTAGACCGGTAATGCCTTATTCACATCATATACCGGAAATTCAATAACCGGTAACACTTGCGTATAGTTGTGCATATTGCGAAAAACAATATTCTCGCAATTCCAAATGCGAAAGCCTATTTCTTTCGGCATAAAAGCACGGATAACACGATACATCCATACGTTTATCATCTCGATATTCTTACAGCCCGACATCTCCGCCATATGGCAATCTACCCCTTCACGACCTTCTTCTTCAAACTGAAAAGCATAAATCTTCCAATTGGATACATTATGAAAACGGGCTTCGGTACGCATGTGGTGTTCCAAGGACATGGCATAGATGCGTCCCGGTGTCTCCGTCTCACTGATATACAATCCGGCAGCAGCATACGTACTTGCCGTCCAGATATCCTTAAGAGTACCACCCCCATTGTTGGTCACCCACAAACTCCAATACTGGTTGTCCCAGGCAAGATCCCTACCGGTTTCCATAACGGGAGAGGTAGGAGAACTGATACGACGTTCACCACTCCGGTAAGACTGTTGGCCCGGAGCACTCGGAACGGGTTTCCGCAAGGTGCCATGACCTCCTACAAACTTAACATCATTCAGATAAGAGCGTTCACCCGCCATCCACTTACAACCCACAGCACGGTAGTTGTATGCACCGGTGCTTATACCTATACCATTCAAGATATCATCACCGCCTTCAGAAGACTCTACCAAAGGAACGGGAGTACCGAAACCACTGAATGCAGGCTCACTTTCTTTTAAAAGCAACTGGGTACCGAAAGGATGCATCCCTATAAGCTTGGTTCCAGGCAGCAGCTTCAAAGTTCGTGTCAGACGATACCAGCCTTGAGGAATATAAATGTTTTTATATAGGGAGATAGCCTTTTCAAAAACATCCGTATCATCTGTCTCTCCATCACCTTTCGCACCCAACTCACGGATATTCACCCAAGTTTCCATAGCAGGTAGAGTAGGCAGGTCCTTATGAAGCGCAGCCGGAATACTTGATACGGGTTCTATCTCGCAAATTTCCTGAAAGGAGGAAACGGAATTCAAGTCCTGATAGACCAAGCCGTAAGTAAACTCCTTTACTCTATATAGTTTCGACTCGCCAATGATTTTCTTTTCGTTTTGGGTATAGTCCACCAGTACGGGAACATTCTTACAGTCAACATTCACCAGATTCAGTTGCGAAAAAGTATTCCCTACTACACTTACCTTGACGCCTGCTTCGGAAACATTCTCCCACAGAGAGTTCTCCACATGGAGACGGTCTGCCAAGTTCTCTGCCATTTCAAAAGCTACGGGAGTATTCTTCACATGCATGTTGACAATGGCAAAACCTACCTCCTTTGAATAGACAGCCGCTTTTTTCTGTCCCTCAAAGTAGGTGTCAACCATCATCATGGGCCATCCAGGAGAAGTCCTTGAAGAAATGATACCATATTCACCACCATAAAATCTGACGTCTTCCAACTCATTGCCCACATCATAGATACCTGCCTTTCCATCCCCTATCCTAATATCACAATGATTGATGAATCCATGCTGGGCAAAATGAGCACGGATGGCAATGGCTTGTGGATTACCTTTTGCAATGTGGAAATCCACATTGGACACTGCACTGTAAAAAGTACCGGCATTGGCATCTGAAGGTTCACGCCCCTCCTGCGCCAGTCCACCGGTGAACCATACCATATAGTTCCGGATAGTTTGAAAACCAGGAGTACCGGCTCCTAAATATATCACCGGACGTTTTTTCCCATATCCAATCAAACGGACAGAGGAAGGTATCTGTACTGTTCTGCTGATACGGTATTTACCTTCAGGCAAAAACAGTATCCCAAAGTTCTTTTCACGCTTTACCCTATTGATGGCCTCCTGAAGTGCATCGGTCACATCCGACTTTCCATCCGCCTTAAAGCCATAGTTCTCCGGAGTGAAATAAAATGCCTCCGGATCATCCGGTCGTTGGGTATAAACGGAATGACCACTTGCTGCCCAACCTACCGGTATGCTACTGGCAATCAAACAGATTGCCAACAGAAATCTGATTGTCTGGAAATATTTCATCGTCTTTGCTATTTAATACGCACACCAAAGAATTTAGAACGGCCCGTAATGAACAATGTATTGCCATCCTTACCGCCGAACTGTAATGTAGAAGGACGTTCAGGAACACGAATCATTCCTTTCTTCTTGCCTTCCTCATCAAAAATATAAATTTCCCCATCCGCCACATAGAGGTTTCCTTCCTTATCTACCGCCGAGCCAAATTCCCCCTGCTCCACAAAGTACTTCAGGTTGGAAAGTGTACCGTCATTGGCAACATCTATCTTCACCATTCTGCGGTCATACTCATCGGATGTATAGAAAGGTTTACCGGGGTAAGCCTCCAGCAAAGAAGAGCTACGTGACAAATCGAAGTAATGAGGTATGATGGTTCTGCCATCCGGTGCTAAGAAACACAGCTCGGGTACATATACAGATACTTCATTAAAATCATGGAAGTCTCTCCAACGGTTGGAAGGATACAACGCCTTATAGACATTCTTTACTTGTCCCATCGGGACAAGTGGCAGCAATTTGATAGTTTCTTCCGGATTTTCAGGGTCAATGGAATAGACTTTCATGGTATAAGCAGAATTGCCATATCCACTGAACGAGGTACCTTTAGTATCAGGCATTACCGGCATCTGTTCAGGTTTCCCATCAATCAGATAGCCTGGCTGAGCATCATAACGGAACAAAACCAAAAGATTGTCTTCAGAATCAACTGCCAGATTGGAGGGTTTCCATGGAAAATCGGCCAACAATGACAAACTGTTCGTCTCTACAGACCACTTAAAAATACGACGCATCCGGTGGTCACAGAAATAAATATTTCCTTTACTGTCACGTGCAATACCTTCGGCAAATTCAAAATCGGAAGCCAATCGGTTCACTTTACCTATCTCATTGTCCAACGGCTGCTTGTGCGGCTCCTTGCCCGTCACAATCAAGCGGGAAAGTTCCCACGGACGGATATCAATATCCTTGTTCACATCAAAGACTGCAATATTATTGGTATATTTTATCTGAGAATAGTTGTGCAAGTTCAAGAATGCAATATTTTCACAATTACGAATGCGAACAGAACTGTGGTAAGGTTCATTGATACGGATTACACGAAACATATACAAGTTTGCAAATGTCATATCTTTACAGTCATCCATCTCGATAGGTTGGCATTGTATGCTTTCCACAGACTCTTCTTCGGTCTGCATGCAATAAACTTTCCAATTTGCCACTTTATTGAAACGTACTTCATTCCTTACATGATGTTCGATGGACATGGCATAGATACGTCCTGGAGTGGACGTGTTCTGCGCATAGAACCCACTGGTGGCGTATGTGCTTGCTGTCCAGATGTCTTTAAAAGTTCCACCGCCATTGTTGGTGACCCACAGACTCCAGTACTGATTGTCCCATGCAAAATCCATACCGGATTCCCTAACCGGATTGTCCGGTGTACTAACACGTGCAGGACGTCCCCACCAACCTCTCGGAGCCTCTACCCCAGGTTTGGGTTTCCACATGCCTCCATGTCCGCCTACAAACTTCACATCGTTGATATATGAATCTGCATTTGCCATCCACTTCACACCTACAGCGCGATAGTTATAGCCACCGGTATTGATGCCAATGCCCGTCAGCATATTCGCACCGCCTTCCGAAGATTCCACCATCGCTTTCGGACCGCCAAAGCCGCTAAACGCAGCAGTACTCTCACTCAGCCGGAATTGCGTGCCAAAAGGATGCAAACCTATTAACTTGGTATTGGGTTTCATCTTCAATGTTTCGGTGATACGATACCAACCCTGCGGTACATAGATATGATCATACTTATTGATGGCCTCTTGGATAACCTTCGTATCATCCGTCTCTCCGTCTCCCTTTGCTCCCAGTTCACGAAGGTTGACCCATGTTGCCATTGCAGGCAAAGCAGGGATGTCCATCAGTTGGGCTGCCGGCATCTTCTGCATCGGCTCAACATCGACCAGTGTTTCATATTCCGGCATGTCCAGCATATTGTCCATCTGTAAACCGTGGTCGTATGATTTCACTTTATAGATTTTATGAGAGACATTTGTGACTGTATTACTACGGGTATATTTTGCCAATGCCGGCACATTCTTGCAATATACATTGCGGAAAGTAATCTGATTGTTGCTGTTGTTCTCGTTGGTGATTACCACCGCCGGACCGCTTACGTTCTCAAAACAGCTGTTTTCCAGAAACAGTTTGTCGCAATAATTAGGATCAATGTCAAATACAGTCGGCACATTCTTGGCATACAGGTTCACCATTGCCAAACCGGATTCCTGACAACGAAGTGCTGCTATACGCTGTCCCTCAAAATAAGAATCAACCATCATTACCGGCCATCCCGGAGAAGATTTAGTGGTATAGATACCATAATCGCCTCCATAGAAAGCCACATTTTCCATTTCATTACCGACATCGAACAATCCGGCTTTGCCCTTACCTATGTATACTGCAATGTAACTAATAAAACAATGTTGTGCATAATGGGTACGCAACGCAACAGCATGCGGATTGCCGTCTTCTATCCGAAGATTAATATTGGACATCGCGCTATAAAATGTACCGGCATTGGCATCACGGGGAGCTGCCCCTTCTTCTACCACTCCACCGGTAAACCAAAACATATATTTCGCTTTTCCCTTATCCGCAGAGGCTTCTTCTTGAAATCCCGGCGAATTCTTGGCAAGAATAAATTCCGGACGTTTTTCCCCATACCCAATCAGGCGAATGGCACCGGGTATATAGATAGTCTTACTGATTTTATATTTTCCTTCGGGAATAAAAAGAATACCAAAGTTCTTTTCCTTCTTCACTTGATTAATCGCTGCCTGCAAGGCATCCGATACATCCATCTTGCCATCTGCCTTTATCGGATAGTTCTCGGGGGTAAAATAAAATGCTTCGGGATCATTGGGTTTCAAAGGATAGATAGAGTTCAGCTCTACCGCATAAAGTTGCCCACAAAATGCTACCAATAACAGCATCCACAAAAGGTTTCTCAGCTTTTTCATAATAAAACTATTATCAAATTAATTATTACAATAAAGGCGCTCTGTTCTTCCAACGGACAGAACGCCTTCTTTTATTAAAACATAAAAAATTCTGCTAAAGCAAACATACGAATTTTATTAATACGTCCACCCTTCTTTAGAAAGGTATAGCAACCAACGGGCTATAATTATAACGTATTGTACCGACATTCGGAATATCCGCTTTCGCGCCAATACGGAAGTAGTAGTTCTTACCAGCATATTTGAAAGAACTCTGGTTGGCAGCGATATCAATTGTCAGCGTATAGGTCTGAGACGAATCTATATCAACCGGAATGCCAAAATCCACCTTATCGGTACCACCGCTCAATCTAAACTTTACAGAATTGCCTACCCACATATCCGAGAAAGCAAATAACTGGAGAGAAGCGAGTTTCTCATCACCCTTTCCGCCTTCCAACGAAAAAGTGGCAACAATCTGATTACCATTCTTCTCAATTTTCGGATTCTTGATGCGAATATAAGGAGTCACCTTGAAATCCTTGGTATTGTCACCCTTCTTCACCACTACATCTTTTTCTACAAAGGCATAGCAGTTGTTGTTTTCCATGCGAATGTCATACGTTGCGGCAAATACCAAATCATTGCGGTATTCGCCCGTATTCATAATTCTCCAGCTTTGGTCTTGCGGATTTTCGAATCCCAATTCCACGACTTTCAATTCACCTCCTTCCTGAACATCCATTCCGACCAGTTCACCGGTCTTGCCATCGATGATAGAACCGTGAATGGAAGCATTGGGGGCTTCGTAATTATCTATTTCACAAGATGTCAATGCAAACAAGCAGCATGAAATCAATAACAATATCTTCTTCATAATCTTCTAAGATTTTAGTATTAATAACCAGGGTTCTGAACTAAGCCATTTGTAGCTGTTCCGGGAATGCTCCGATAATAGGACTGAGCAGTAAAGGTGCGCCCGTTTTGTTTCTCATCGCCGTGGAAATTGGCACGAACAAAGATATACGAAGGCGTATCGGTGCGCAAATCAATCATCGGAACAAGAGCCGAACGCATGCCGCTGTTATAGAATATGTGATTGTCGCGACGACGAACCATATCCCAAAAACGCTTTCCTTCAAATGCCAATTCCACACGACGTTCCTTCAACACATTTTCCAAAGTAAGCGGGATATTGTCTTTGTGGGCGGCACGATGACGAAGTGAATTCAGCAAAGTGGCAGCCTTGGCACGATCGCCCTTGCCGCTTTCGATTACAGCTTCTGCGTAATCCAGATAGATTTCTGCCAGGCGGATGTCGATAAACGGAGTCGTCACAGAGTTATCACGGCTGGAGAGAGAAGAGAATTTCTCTTCTTCCATGTACTTGCGTACAGAAAAGCCGGTAGTAGTATAATTGCCGTTTTCCGAGTTACCAATATTACCAAAGCCCGAATAACCACTCGTACCTTCTGCACCGAAAGCAAAGTAGGTTTTTCCGTCTTTGCCTTGTGCTGCCGAGTTATTATAAACAGCGACCTCCCCGTCGGACTGAACCAGACCACCTTGCATGATGATGGGTACGCCTGCATACGTGGCTCCGGGAACAATGATACTGGCCTGCAAACGGGCATCTTTATTCAGGAACGGGTCAGACAAACTGCCATACCGTATGTAAGGGTCACTGGATTTTATATTACCTGGCAACTGAATATTGGGTACATTGGTTTCTTTACCATCCGTACGTGTTTTGACAGGAGCACTTTTGCCGGTACCGTCATCGGTATAGTCTTCAAACAAATCGACCAAGTCGAGCGTGGGACTGAAACGCCCGTAACGCAAAGCACCCGGATTCACCTGCGCCAGACTGTAGAACAAGGACCAACCATGGCCAGAACGATTGTTATTGACCGAACCGTCTACATAGCCGCGAGCCAACAATACTTCATCCACCGGTGTGGCCTGAATGAAAAGCTTTTGAAAGTTCTCGCGAGCTTCGGAAACAGTTGCCGGATTCGCTCCATATAAAGAACCTCCGTAGTTGCTCAGAATCTCTTCGGCAGCCTCAATACATTCGCCATAGAAATAATCAGCTTCGCTCTTGTCTATGCCGACCAGTTTTTGTGCAACCGCCTCGCCTGCCAGCGGAGCTTTGTCCCAGTATTTTGCCAAAGAAGCGGCAAACAAGGCCGTACGCGACTTCATACCCAATGCACCCCATTTCGTAAATCGGTAGCCATCGCGGCTTGTAGGAAGTTCATTGGCCACTTCACCAAATTCCTTGATAATGAACTTCCACGTATCCGCTTCCGTGCTACGGGGCACCTTCAATGCCTCCGGATTGCCCGGCACGTAGTCGCCATCCTGCACACGGTCGATGATAGGCACACCGCCATAACGCTTGGCCAAACCGAAATAGATATAAGCACGGGCAAAACGGGCCTCGGCAATCATGCGAGTGGCGTCTTCTTGGTTCAAGATGCCTTTCTCCAACGAAGATTTTACCGTTTCTATAAAAATATTCACCTGCCGGATGTCGCTGTAAGGCCAATAGTCAAAACCCTCTGTGATGTCGCCTCCACCTTCGCTGCGTGCCGCTTCGTCGGAGAGGAAAGCAATGTTGGAAGTGCCGTTCACACCGTCGTAGTTACGGGCATTGAACCCCGTATTTGGGCGGAAAGTAAAGTCTTCCATCGGTACTGTGGAATACACATTAGCCAGCAGAGCCTTCATTCCACCATCAGTTTCGGTCAGTCTGTCTCCCGACACCTTGTCGAGAGGTTCCAATTCCAAGAAACTATCACAACTTGAAAATCCTACAAGAGCACAAAGTGCCAAGGCGGATAATATGTTTTTCTTCATAACAATCTAAGCGTTAAAAATTAATATTCAAACCAATGTTATATGCTTTCATCAACGGATAGGCCAAGCTGGCACCCCAGTCGCGTTCTTCACGTTCGGGGTCTGCATCTTTCAGCAAGGAATTACAGAATGTCAAAAGGTTGAAACCATTTACAAAAACACGAAGGTTGCTAATGCCCACCTTACGGGTAAGGTTCTTGGAAAGCGTGTAACCCAATTCCAAGCTCTTCAGACGCAAGTAAGTAGCATTCGGATTCCAGAAAGGAATGGCACCCACACCCCAGCTGTTACCATTGTCTTGCGTACCAGTAAAGTCACGACGCAAAGCGGGGAACTTACCCGATACCCACTGAGTGGAAGGGCTATAAGGGTCGTCGGTAACATTGGCTGTATGCCAACGGTCCATGTACTTCTTCATCAATGTGGGATTGGTTTTAGAACCATAACCGAATACGTCGTCGTTGGCATAGCCGATGACATAGCCGGCAGCACCTTGGAACAGCACATTCAAGTCGAAGTTTTTGTAAGTAAATCCTAAATTCAAGCCAAACTGATAAGGAGGATTGGCTCCGGCACGGCGCGATTCGGGCAACTGGTCTTCGTATGAAATCACCCCGTCACCATTACGGTCGACAATACGGAATGCACCGGGAAGCATCATGGAGTTACCATTGCTACCGCCATAAAGAGGAGCTGTTTCAAATTCGGAGATGGATTGGAACTGTCCGTCAGTCTTCTGAATCCACATACCGCCACCACTATGATTCCACATGCCACCGATAGTACGGTTTTCGTACCCATTCAGAAAACGGTCCATCGAACTCTGGTAAGGAGAGTGTTCCACTTTCAGGTATTTGTAGCGGGTAAACGAATAGTTGGCACTGATGTTATAACCCCAGTCCTTACCAATCTTGCCACGTGTACCGATTTCAATTTCCAAACCTCTGTTCTCTTCCGAATTGATGTTTTCATTAGGAAAGCTTGCACCGAAGGTATTGGGAATATCTTGAAGACGACTTGCCAACAAACCATCGTTGACACGGCGATAAATCTCAACCGTACCAAACAGTTTGCCGTCCCACAAGTCGAAATCCACACCAAGGTTGGTCGTCTTTGTCACCACCCATGACAGGTTGTCAAGAACAACTCCCGGAGCCACCATACCCATCGTCAGTTTGTTGCCATCGAGCACATATCCTAGATTGCCTTGTGTGTATCCGGCTACATATTGGAAAGCGTTACCAGCATCATATCCGCTCTTGCCGTAAGAAGCACGAAGTTTCAAATTGGACACAAACGGCAACTTCCCCTTCATAAACTTTTCTTCCGAAATACGCCATCCGGCACTTACAGAGGGGAAGAAAGCCCAACGGTGTCCAGGTGCATAGCGATAAGAGCCGTCATAACGTCCGACAACTTCCAACAGATACTTGCCCGCAAAGTCATAATTGGCACGCACCAAATATGCCGCCAGACGGGTTTCATTACGATAACCACTGTTGGTTGCCGTGCTGGCATCGGCCTGATTCAATATGTCATTGCTGAAATAACCATCGTACAAACGACGTCCGTACAATTCATCATAGCGGCTACCTGACGCTTCGACAACTCCCGTGACATTTACATTATGCTTGCCAAAACTGTTCATGTAGTTCACCTGCGCACGTCCATAAAGTTTCTGGAAAATGCCCATGGTATTCTGATAACGGTTTTCACCGTAAGTTTTAGTGGGTTGATTGGTAAAGTAATCGTACAACTGATAAGACTTCTGCAACTCGGAGTTGTTGCGGTTGTTGCCATTGAAAGAACCCAGAACTCCGATACTCAAGCCATCTACGAAAGGTACTTTCCACGTCAAATCAACATCTGCCGAATAGTTCACACCCCGATTACGGCGGTAACCGTCTTTGTCGGGATTGACCAAAGCTGCCGCATTCTTACTTTCAGGAGCAATATCCGAATAGTGGTCAGTAGAGCCAATGGCATAAGGACCTACTCCACGGTCATTCACCAACAAGGTCTTGAATGTCCACATAAAGTCTTCTCTAGGGCGTTGTGTCTGATCCCAACGTCCGGCAACTTTTACATTCATAGTCAGTCCTTTGGTCAGTTCGGCTGTCAAATTGGAACGGAAGGTGAAACGTTCGTAATACTGAACGCCACTCTTCAGCAAACCATTGTCCCGATTGTAGCCGGCACTAACGAAATACTTCACTTTGTCACTGCCACCGCGTACAGAAAGGGTGTGATTGGTAGCAAAAGCCAACTTATTCATATACAGGTCAATCCAATCCCAGTCGCGATAACCGTCCACTCCATTCTTATATTTATCCAAAATGTCTTGTGAATAGACCTCGGCTTTCTTTCCGTTGCGGCTCATTTCGTTCTCCATCAGGCGGAACGTGTAGGCATCTACCGTCTCTTCCATACCCGTGGCATGCTTCATTCCGAACAATCCGGAATAAGAGACACGTGTCTTTTCAGAAGCTCCCTGCTTCGTAGTGACGATGATTACACCGTTGGCCGAGTTCATACCGTAGATGGCCGCCGAAGCATCTTTCAGGATGGAGATGTTCTCAATGTCTTCTGAATTGAGCTGGGCAAATTCTTCGTATTCGCGTGTCACGCCATCGATAACAATCAACGGATTGCCACCGCCACGAATGCTGATCATGTTGTCGAACGTACCCGGTTCACCGGTTTTCTGACGAATCATAAGTCCCGGCATCTTACCTTGAATGTTATTGATAAGGTTTTCGCTTTTGGTAGTCTGAATTTTTTCCGAGGAAATGGCAGTCACTGCACCCGTCAATGATTGTTTCTTCTGTACGCCATAACCAACTACCACTACTTCCTCCAGTACTTCTGCATCTTCTGCCAATACGATTTTGAAAGAAGTTTTGCCTCCGACACGGATTTCCTGAGTCTTATAGCCCACATAACTTACAACAAGGGTAGCATCCCGCTCCACATTATTCAACGTAAAATTTCCATCTACGTCGGTAATGACTCCGTTGCTGGTACCTTTCACTAGGATACTGGCACCGATAACCGGCTCACCGGTTGCATCGACCACAGCACCTTTCACCGTCGCAGCCTGCAAAGTCGTCTGTACTTCATCAGCTCCTATAGCTTTATCATAAAGGATTATATTACGGTCCAACACCTTATAGCCTATATTAGTCCCTTTGAATACATCGTTCAGAACCTTAAATATCGTTTTGTTATTTGCCCGGACCGATACACGACGTCTCACATCAATCTGCTTGTTGTTGTAGAAGAAAACGAATTCAGTACCCTGTTCCAATTCCGTCAGTACTTCATCAACGGTCTTGTCCTCAAGAGTAATGTTTACCATTGTTTTTTGAGCATAACCATCATTGGCCAAAGCCATACCAACCAAGCAAAACAACATAAATAATGTGCATCTCATAGCAAGAGGAATTTTTTTCATGCATCTCATCAGGACACTTTTTGCCCTAAATGATTGGATACAATAGTGTTTTTTCATAATTTTGTATTGATTTCTAGTGAAAAAATAAAGTTACTTTATCTGTCGCCAAACAGATATTTAAAAGTTACTGTGTTTCATGCAGGAAAATGCGCCAACATTTTCCTGCATGTTTTTTTAAACGGACTTGTGCTTCATCATACTACTTTTTAAAGGGTTAATAAACTTCTATTACTTGTCTCTCGGCATTCACATCGCCATCCTCAACAAATCTGAAATGAATGTTCGAGGATATTCGGAAATGCTCCAATATACGTTCCAGACGTTGCTTAGTAAATGTAGCCGTAAAAGAACTCTGCTTCAATGAAGCCTTTTTCAGAATAAACTCCACATTGTATCTTTTACTCAGACTCTTCAATATTTCTTCAAATGGAGTGTTTCTGAAAATCAAGTATCCATCTTTCCAGCTTGTTTCCACGTCTACATTGGCTTTTTCCACAACGACCTTTTCCTGTACTATATCATAGACTACCTTTTGCCCCGGCTGCATCATCACGTCATTCCTCCCGCCATTATTTACATAGGAGAAACTGACTTTACCCGAAACCAAGGTGGTCTGCACCTTCTTGCTCTCTTTATAGGCCTCTATATTGAACTTCGTTCCATGTACCACTATCTTGGATTTGTTCAACGTACCGACGATGAACTTCTTTTCATCTTTTGCCACGGAAAAGAAGGCTTCACCCACTAACTTCACTTCCCTTTTATCATCGGCAAATTGGGAAGGATACCGCAACAATGACGATGAGTTCAAAACGACTTCCGTTCCATCCGGCAATTCAACAGAGGTAGTCATTCCCGGATTTGTCCTGACCTCCATCATCTGTATCTCTTGCCCATCTCTACTCCAATAAAGGATAGACCACGATATCACCAAAGGAATGAATAAAATGGCGGCCGCCCGTTGCATCCCTCTAAATAATACCTGATACCTATTGACTTTTTTCCGCTCCATCTTCCGATGTACATCCTCCAGAGCTTTCTTTACATCCAGCCTGGATGAAATCTGCGCCATGTCCACTGCCAGACCGATTGTCTGAACCTGCCGGGCTATCCTGCTGTTCTCTTCGGATGCCTCCAACCATTCCTCTACCAGAATAGTTTCGTCCTCCGTCGTATCTCCTTCATAATACCTAAGAAGCAAATTTTCCATTCCCTCTCTTTTTACCATATTCTTTATTGCTAGCTTTAACTATAAGACTAACGAGCAAGAAGAACTCCTAAATAAAAAGCTAAAAATATTTATATACTTAGAGTATAATAAGAAAAAAAACTATTTTTGCCCAACAATAATGAACCACCACCATGAAAAATACACCATCAGAAGATACATCTTTATTATTTGCCATGCAGAGAGGAGACAGAAATGCTTTTGATATGTTATTTCAGAAATATTACTCTGTACTCTGCACTTATTGCTATCGTTTCGTCCGGTTGGAAGATGCAGAAGAGATTGTCCAAGATGTCATGCTATGGCTCTGGGAAAACCGTGAAAGACCCGTTATTGAATATTCGCTCAAGCAATATCTGTTCAAAGCCGTCTATAATCGTTCCATGACCCGGATTACCCAGAATGAAGTGAAACAACGCGCAGACGCAGCTTACTATGAACGAATGGTCACCATGCTGCAAGAGGTAGATATCTATCAAATCAACGAATTAAGTAAACATATACAAAGGGCTATCAACGAACTGCCACCTACTTATAGAGAAGCTTTCATCATGCATCGTTTCCAGAATCTGAGTTATAAGGAAGCTGCCGAGCTGCTCAATGTTTCTCCTAAAACCGTAGACTACCGCATCCAGCAGGCTTTAAAGATATTAAGAGTTAAGCTGAAAGATTACTTGCCACTGATGTTGATACACCTGCTTACTTCGCATTAGTGTCGTACCCAAGCGGAATACCCCCATACCTTGCAGACTACATATAGGGACTCATCCCTAAAGAGTATAGGACTGAATGATCAAAACACCCGGATGTATTGCCCTAAAACATCCGGGTGTTTTAATGGAAAAGATACGGATGTTGTAACCTTTCAGTATACGAGTCAAACTGGTTCAGTCCTGACAAGAAATACAATGAGTCCCTATACATTCCATGTTCATTAATTATTCTAAAAAAGGTTAGGGAAAAACCCGGCTCGCCGGTCATATAAGAAAAAAGCAACAAAATTATTATCATAACCTCAAAATGCACAGAATGAAAAAATTGATTACCCTATTGCCAGTACTTGTGTATGCCCTCCATGCACAAGCACAATTTTCAGTGACAGCCCATCAGGAAGGATGGGACAATATTCCTCCGCAAGCACAAAAGCCGGGCTTTTTCTTCCAGCAATCCGTATTTGCCAATATGGACGGAGATGAAGCCCTCGAAGAAGTAATGCTTTTCGGACGGGACAACGGACACTATCCCACTTTCGACCTATTCAAAGCATACTATGTAATCGTCGATAACTATACTAAGGAAATCCAATATATCTCCGACGAGATTTATGTCACCGACAAGTACAATCTCCTTGTAGAAGACCGCAACAATGACGGTATCTCCGAACTCTACATATTCTACTTCAAAGACGGAAAGTTCAGTGTAGACGAACAAGGCTACAATCTGCGCGCAACACGCTGCTATGACCGTATAGAATGGAACCCAACTGGCAAAAATTTTAAATCTTCCGAAAAATGAGAACAAGACTGACACTTATCCTGGTGCTCCTTATTTATATAGGGATTGCCACGCACACGCACGCACAGCAAAAGAAAGTAATCAAAACCATGATGATAGCCGGTCAAGACGGCAGCCATTACTGGCAAGGCGCCTGCGAAGCCATGAAGCAGATATTGGAAAACAGCGGAATGTTCAAAGTGGACTTTGCCTTTACACCTGACTTTGGTGGAGACATCGCTACCTTCAAACCCGATTTCCACCAATATGATTTAATCGTCATCAACTACGGCGGAGCTACATGGACAGAGTCCGTACGCAAGAAATTCGAGAAATACGTTGCCGATGGAGGTGGTGTCGTAGTGATACATTCTTCCGTCGTCCCAATGGCCGACTGGAAAGAATACAACGAGATAATAGGCATGGGAGCTTGGGACGGACGAAACGAAAAAGACGGTCCTTATCTGCACTGGAAAGACGGGTAGTACGTCTACGACTACTCTCCGGGGTATGCCGGCTACCACGGATTGCAGCACGAAACCGTCATAGAACACCGCGCTCCCCACCATCCTATCCTGCAGGGATTGCCACCTCAATGGAAACACTTCAAGGACGAGATATATACCCGCCTTCGCGGTCCGGTAAGGAACATGGAAATATTGGCCACCGCCTACGAACGCGGACGTCATGAACCACTGATGTGGACAGTAAGCTATGAAAAGGGTCGCATATTCGTCGACCTCCTGGGACACTGCGGCAACGACCCGAACATGATTTACTCCATGCGCTGCACCGGTTTCCAGGTGACTTTACTCCGGGGATGCGAATGGGCTGCCACTGGCGCCGTCACCCAAGAAGTTCCGGCAGATTTCCCGCTGAAAGATACTTATACATTACGTCCGGAGTTCAAGGCTCCTTTTCATGCTTACCCTGAAACCAAACACTGAATACCATGAAATACATCATTCGAACACTGTTGCTAGCATGCTGTTACATGCATGCACAAGCACAAGTTCCGTGGAAACCCGATACGGAACTGGAGAAACAATTACAGCAAAGCAATCATGTACACCGTATAATGAAAGCCAACCCAGCACACGCCGGACTGACGCGCTGGGAAAAGAAAGAGGTCTTGAAAAGCAGGGTACTCCCTCTTGCAGAAGATTTCGGTTCTTTGCGCCACACCGGACCCGGAACCATACATATAGACCAGAAAGTTACTGTTTCGGGTAAAGGGAGTATACGCCTGGACACTCCTGCCTCCCTGGGCAAGAAGAATCCAACGAACCGGAATTACGCCACTCCGGAGATTATCCGTCCCCTCGACCGGGAAGACTTGCGGGAATACAACCGCTTTTCCGTTTGGGTATACGTGGATGCACCGGGCGTTTATCTGACCTTTGCCGGATTCACCCTATATAATGAAGGAGAAAAAATCATGCCGACTCCCGGACGCTTCGAAGGACAACACTTTGAAACAGTCTATCCTAACAAATGGCAGCACATCATATGGGAGATACCGGACCTATACCGTGACTGTGTCACCGGCTTTTCGGTAAACATCATGCTGGCGGGTGCCCCTGCTGGAGCCAGCGAGCACATGAGCCTATATATAGACGACATGCGCATCGAAAAGGTAGAAGTGGAAAACAGCAAGGGATTCGACCTGCGAAAAGGTGCAATGGCCTACTGCCACAGCGGATACAAGCCAGGAGCACGCAAGCAGGCTTTGGTACAGAACGTGAAGGAAAAAACTTTCTGCCTGCACGATGCCGCCACGGGACAAATTGTTTATCAAGCTACGGGCAGCCCTCTGAATCAAGACAAGAAGCAGGACAAGGGATTTCTGGTACTGGACTTCAGTAGTTTCAATACACCCGGGCAATATTACCTTTCCATTGGCGACGTGCAATCAAAACCTTTCCCTATCGGAAATGATGCCTACCTATCCACTGCCTGGCACACGCTAAACTTCTTCTTTTCCGAACGTTGCGGTTTCGACCAGCCCGGCATTCATCAGGAATGCCATCAGGATGTATTCGCCTATCACCCCGACGGGCGAAGCATGAGCGTTACCGGAGGATGGCACGATGCTGCTGACCTGACCCAAGGAACGGGAAACACAGCCGAATCGTGCATCGCCCTCCTCGAAATGGCCGGTGCCGTACAAGGCAAAGACAGCATCTTCTACGAACGCCTACTGGAAGAGGCACGTTGGGGAGTGAACTGGATTCTGCGTACCCGCTTCGGCGACGGTTACCGACTGGGCGGACTGATTATCGGCATTTGGACAAAGAATATCCGTGGAGACAAAGACGACATGCAGACAGAAGCGCGAAACACGCCTACGGACAATCTGAAAGCTGCTTCCTGTTGCGCACTCGCCGCTCCCCATTTTGAAAAGAAGGACCCGGTATTTGCACGGTGGTGCCGGAACAGTGCCATTGAGGACTTCCAATTCGCTATCGACCTGCTGGACACGGAAAGAACAGAAAAGAACGAAACCGAGCTCTGTGCCCTGACCACCGTCACAGCCATGCGTTTATACCGCCTTACACAAGATACTTACTATCTGGATTGGGCGACCCGACTGGCACGTACCGTCATGGCCGGCCAACAGCTGGAAAAGCGCACCGACTGGAAAATCCCCCTGCGAGGCTTCTTCTATGAATCTTCCCAAAAGAAACGCATTCTGGCTTATTATCATCAAAGCCAAGAACACTTGATGGCAGAAGGACTCTCAATGCTACTGACAGAAGCCCCCACCCATCCGGACGCCCCGTTGTGGCAGGCATCTTGTGAAGCCTATGCCGACTATCTACGCAGGATTTCACAACTGATTGAACCTTATGGCATACTGCCAAGCGCTGTATATGAAGTGGATAATACCAATTATAAAAATCTGTACCACGAAGGCGAGCAGGTAGGGCTTCCCAGCTTGGAAGAATACAATGCACAAGTGCGCAACGGTATCCCTCTCTCACAGAATTTCTACCTGCGCCGTTTCCCCGTTGCCTACCAGTTCAGGGGATTCCACGCCGTTGTCATGGGCAAAGCCAAGGCTGCCTTTATCCTTGCACGCCTATTCAATGATAAAGTACTAAGGGATATTGCAACCCGCCAGATAGAGTACATATTGGGCTACAACCCTTTTGCCATGAGTACCGTTTATGGAGACGGATATGACTACCCGCCACTGTACGGAGCCTATGCCGGGGATGTAGTGGGAGCCGTGCCCGTAGGAATCGAAACATTCGAAAATGATGACGAGCCCTATTTCCCTATGCAGAACAACTGTACCTATAAGGAAATTTGGACGCACACCACCGCACGCCTGATGTGGTGCGTAGCAGAACTCTTCAAATAATCAACTTATCATTCATTCCACAAATCAGGAATCGCCCCATGTCCATGAGCATTTTCCGGGATATTCAGTAAATGCCCCCAAAAAAATAATCAATGGCATGTGTAAATGACTATTTTTTCGTTTCACATGCCATTTTCATTATCCTTTCTTCCTTGGATGTTCCAAATAGCTCCGTATGGGCATGAGGTTTCGGGAGCCCCCATAGGCTGCTCTATTTTAGAATATAGCTTTATGTCACGCAGCTTTAGCCTGTCTGTTTTTGTTTTCTCCGTCATCAATACGGCGTTCGATGTATGTATCCCGAGAAATATCCATAGGATTTCCGTTTTCCTGTTCCGTGCCTTGACCTTTGTCAGGGAGTAATGCTGGTGGTGTGTACCGAAGCTACCGGCCAGACGTGTTGCACGCTCCCGGCTGAGATGAGAACGTAGTATCTGCCGCAACTGCTCATCCTTTGCCGCAAGATAGGACGGACATAATTCCGGTCTATGCGGACTATGCGGACACATATATTCTTTCCACCGTCAAAAAACTGTTTCTGCTGTACGAACACCTTGCGTATGACAGAGAGGCGTCGTTGGTTATCAGGAGTATACATGAACCGCTACCCATGGGGGAATTCTGCTCATCTGTCTGTCGGAGAAGCTTTCCAAGCAGGTTTATACCGGTGGGATATGTGGCTTTCGTAACAGGTTATATCGGTCAGACATACATACAGATTGCCCAGATAGAGACCCCAATGTTTGGCAAGCACAACCTGAAGGGAATCAACATCCAGTTTACCGGCAAGTTCCTGACGGATGGCACTTACAATCTTATAATTGGTTATCGAACGGGAAAGAGCAATCAGAATACCGCAGAACAGCTAGAAGTGGATATTCCCGTTGAAATGTTCCGCCAGGTGGCGGTTTGACAATCCGGTATAAGATTTCAGGACCATCAGAGCTATTTTGCCACTAGCAGAAAAATAGCTTTTCCTACCCAAAGGGGAATCTTTAAGAACCATCTCTTTGGCAAGGAATGAAAATGGGAAAAGTGAGTGAAGACGACCTAATTCACTGCATGCAAAACTTTTCTGATAGTTTTGCAGAATATCAAACTCTGTAAAGCCTAACGTAGGCTGAATCTCAATTATATTTCGTATCTTAACCATATCCACTGAAAAAGAATTTCCCCCGCTTGGGCTGCCAAACCTGAAATTTTGGGGAATATCCAAAGATACAAAAGAGCCAACTAACTCGCAATGGATTAGTTGGCTAATTTTTATAACATTTTCTGAGTATCCCCACTTATAGCCCGTCACCTTATCACTTCATCGCATACCGCATCCTGGAAAGCACGCGCCTTAGCTCCCGAAAGAACATTTTGATTCATAATGGCAAAAGCAACCTCATGTCCGTTTGCCATACGCAAATAACCCGCCAGACAATTAATAGCTGTAAAAGAACCTGTCTTGGCATGTACATTCTTATAAGAAGGAGTTCCGCGTTTCATACGATACTTTAATGTCCCATCGACTCCACCAATAGGCAAGGCCTTATATAGTTTCTGGAAAACATCCGTACGGGAATAGGCAAACTTCAGAAAAGAAACCAGCAGATCCGGAGAAATATAGTTATAATTGGAAAGTCCGCAACCATCCGCCAGATTGTAGCGACCAACGTCCTCACCCAAAGCCTTTACTTGTTTACGGATAGCGGAGAGTCCGTCTTCATCCGAAATCCTCTTCTTTCCGGTGGTTTGTGCACCCAGGCGACAGAGTAAAGCCTGCGCATTCAGATTATCACTTTCTTTCATTATCTGATTGACAACATCCTGAATAGAGGTTTCAAACAGGGCCATTTGTACCGAAACACTATCTTTCAGCAATTCATTAAAAGAATAGTCGTCAGGACAACTGATACCTTTTGCCCGCAAACGCTCAAGAAAGGTATGCATAAAGAAATCTTGGGAGGAATAGATATTAACCGTACCTATCCGCTTACTTTCCACATTTCCTTTTACAACTACGTTGTTACCATTCTGTAGCCAATCCCGAGAAACCCCGAAACGTCCGACAGCAGGAGTACGGGATTTGGTTTCATTCGTTACGGTATAATAAGAAGAGGCAGGAACACAATCGAGACTTGCCAAGTGACCCCGTTCGCCGGGAGAAGCCGTAACAGTGACCAGACCTTTATTCAGCATCAATGGCGAAAGATAAGGTTGATAGGAGGCAGGTGTATCATCCCAAGCCCAACCGCTTCCCCAATAAATGGAGTCTTTCATAGAAACATCTCCATATACATGGCCCGATATCACCGAGAACGGGAAACGACTTAGCGCATTTACCAATGAATCCAGAGCTTCATCATCAAATTCAGGGTCATATCCGCCCACAACATACAAATCACCTTTCAGCGTATCTTGTTCAATCACGCCCTGATACCATACTTCTGTTTTAAAAGGATCATCCGCATCCGGGTGGGCAAGGGCGGTAATAGTAGTCAGCAGTTTCATAGTAGAAGCCGGACGAGAGAGCTTATCCGCCTGATAAGTGTATAAAGACTTCCCGTCAGTCAGGTCGTATATGGATATACCAACGTTGGAACCAGCAGGAAGTTGATATTTAATCAAGGTATCCAGGCGGGAAGAAAGGCTCTTAACAGTCGTATTTTGTCCCCATACGGTTACAGGAATAAACAAAAGAGAAAGAGCAAGAGACAACAGATATTTTTTCATGTTTATCGAGTTACAACGCTTCTTTAAAAATCTCTGAAACCGTGGGATGCGGGAATACTATTTTCTTCCAGGCTTCGGTAGTCAGTTTCAGTTCGATAGCCATACCTGCCAGGGTGATAATTTCAGAAGCCGGATTACCCAATATGTGTGCTCCCACTATGGTCTCATCATCTGCTATCAGAAGTTTACAAACTCCGTTCACTCCTTCGTTCTCAGCAACAAAACGACCGGAGTAAGCCATCGGGAGTTTTACAACACGGTAATTAATACCTTTCATTTGCAAACTTTCTTCCGTCTGCCCTACTCCTGCAATCTCCGGATTGGTATATACCACACCGGGAATTGCCCAATAACTCATGACATCTTTCTTGCCAAGTATCGTATGTACAGCTACTTCTGCCTCACGAACAGCTGTATGTGCCAGTAAAGAATAACCTGTCAGATCACCACATACATATACTCCCGGAGCAGAGGCTTGCATCTGTTCGTTTGTACAGATATTCCCTCTTTCCGTTCTTCGTAATTCCAGATTCTCCAACCCGAAACCTGTCGTTATCGGACGGCGACCTACACTCATCAATAGTTTCTCGGCAAGCACGCTGCCTGTACCTTCTGCATTCTCATAATTAACCTGCACTTGTGGCTTCCCGTCTTCGGAAGAAGCCTCAGCAAGAGATACGACCTTCGTACTAAGCATAAACTTGATTCCACGTTTTGCATATTCCACACGCAGAAGAGCGGAAAGCTCTTTATCCATGCCTCCCAGGATTTCATCAAGCATTTCGATAACAGTGACCTGTACGCCCAGACTATTAAAGAAGGAGGCAAACTCTATACCGATTACTCCACCACCAATAATGGCAAGTGAAGCAGGAAGCTCCTTATTATCTAAAGCATCGCGGTGCGTCCAGAAGGGTACAGTATCCACTCCGGGAATAGGGGGAATGAATGTTTCCGAACCGGTGCATAAAATCAGATTCTCGCACTCATAAGTCTCAGCACCACACTGCACAGTATTCTCATTGATGATGGTAGCTTCTCCCTGCACGATATTCACTCCGTGGGCAGTCAGCTTACCTTTAACGCCCAACACCAGTTTACGCACCACTTTCTGTTTACGGGCAATTATCTTCGGCAAATCAAATGAGACTTCGGAAACAGCGACTGCATATTTGGAAGCATGACGCGCAGCATCATACGTTTTTGCCGAATACAATAAAGTCTTGGTAGGGATGCAGCCTTCATTCAGACAAACTCCACCTAAACTTTGCTTTTCAAACAACACTACGCTTAGTCCGGCTTTCCCGGCAGCTTCGGCAGCAGTATATCCCGCAGGACCTCCACCGATAATGGCAACTTGGTATTTCATAGTTTCTATTTATTTATAGGTATATTGCAACTCAAGACCAGGATTCTTTTCTTTAAGTGCGGCTATCAGCCCTTCCGGGTCAGCAGGAGTAATCGGGAAAAAGCCTTTCTTCAATCCATTTTGATACCTGACCACCATCTGGCGGACGCGCCATTGCCATCCTTTGGCAGACGGGTTATAGAGGATACAGTTCACTCCGATCGCCTTCTGAGATATACCGAACACTGTCTTCACCCAAAGGTCTCCATTTTCTTTAATGATATATTTCCTTTGGTAATTACTAATCAGAAAAGGAATAGCCACAATGAATCCACATAAGACAGACGCCTCTTTCAGCAACAGGTATGTACCGCACATAAAAGTAAGAACAAATACTATTACCCATTTTTCAGTAGTAGTCATACCTTTGGATTTGAATATTTTTTCCATATATACAAGGGTTATTTGTAAACTGCCTGCAAGTTAATAAAAACCTCTCTTATCTGCACAAAAGAATTATCCTTTCTTTATCTTTTTCACCGTACGCTTCATCTTTAAAGCATATAAATTCAGTTCTATCGAAGATTCGGTTTCTGTTGTATCTCCCTTCTCTTCTACAGACAATAATTCGTGAAGTAACTCGCTACTGCGTTGGGTCAATGTTTTCTGTTTATCTTCATCTACTTCAGTTGACAAAATATTTAGATTACGGGAGAGTTCTCTTAAATGAGCAAAAGACTCTATAATGGCAAGAGTCGTAGCCGTAGCACGAGGACTTTTCAAAACAGTGGCAAGCATGTAAAGACCTTTTTCGGTAAAGGCTTTAGGGACTGCACGTACTTTAGGGGATAAATTTGCGGTCGAAAGTTTCGACCGCAAATACCGTATCTCACTTTCATTCAATTCAATGATATAGTCCTTGGGGAATTTATCCAGATTATTCCTCACCGCTTCATTCACCCGCTTCGTTTCTACTCCGTACAGCGTTGCCACATCTCTGTCCAGCAAAACTTTCTGTCCTCTCAGTTCTATTAAGCATGGCTTCTATTTCCTGCTCTCTGATTACTTGTAATTCGTTTTCCATACTTTATATGTATTTTGTTGATTTAAAGACCTACAAGGTACAACTAATATTCTACAAAAAGTCCCCCCCTTATCTTTTTCTTACTAAAAAAACATACCTTTGTTTGCAGTATTTCCCAATAAAAATACGTCTATAAACAAAAGCTATTTTAAACTAACGAAACTAGAGATACATGAAACGAATGAACGTACTCCAAATGCTAATATTCTCCATTGTCATCCTTTTCTGCGGAACAGCCTGTGATAATGAAAATGATGAACGTTTCTCTTCTACGGAAGAATTTACTGTTGAAGGCGATGCAAACTCCATAGAGATCCCGATGACCAGAACCAACTGGATTGTGGCTTCCGTCATGTATCCGGACGGAGGCATCATGACAGATGAAAACGGATATCCCCTGAAGCTGGAGGGTATGGGCACCGTACGCTTTCATTGGGGCAGCATCACCCGCGACAAAGCGAAATCCCTTATTATACACCTGAATGACAACTTTGCAGGAGAAGAACGCAAATTAATTATCAAACTGAGTACCGAACAAGGACTTTACTCAGAGCAAATATTCATCCAGCAGAAAGTATGCACCAATTACTATCAGATAGAATCCATCTCTTACTATCTGGATGAATTTGATGGAGTAAGAGAAGCCGGAACAGAACCTTGGGGAATCACTTGGATAGACAGAACCGGTAGTGGAGAAGAAATAAAGAAAACCACCGTTTTTCCTTTCTACAATGCTTTTACTGAGTATTACTTCGGCACCAACACCGGCGAATATCCCAAGGAATGGATGAATCCCGAAGGAAAAAGCCGCCTTGTGGATATGCCGGGAAGTATTGTAGACGGACAGATCATTCTCGAACAAGAGAAGCAGATATACACCGACAGAGGAATGTACAGAGGTGAATTAAAAGATATTAGCTTCGAAAAGGACCTGGTCAGTATGAAACAAAACAGGTATTATGCTGATGTTTATTATAAAGCCTTGCAAGTTAGTTACAGCATGACCTTGTCAAGACCCGGCAGTGACACAAAGAAAATCATTACAGGGAAACTACTAAAGAAATACCCTTATGATTGTTCGCCTATACAACATGAGGTCAGCGACCTGCCACCGGAAGATGCATAGACGGTAAGTTTTCAACAATCTCCTCCCTGCTTACTGTAGGAGGTTGCTTTTCCGCTAACTTACGACACACCAATCTGCCTATTTTCAAAGCATCTTCCTCTGATGCAAAGGTGATCTTCTCACCTATGGCAGGTATATAAGGTTGATAAATCAGTGTATCTATCCCGTAAACCACTACATACCCATATCCCCCCTTTACTTGCATAGAGCGGCAGGATAATTTTTCTCCGGCGGCATTCGTGCAGCCGAAGAAACAAGAAAGGCATACTGCCACCAGAGACAGTACACCAATCTTCACAATAAACACTAGCTTCATAAATCACAAAAACACTAATCAACATCTTCCTGCTCATAGGGCAGGAGTTCATAAACATCATCAAAATAGCTGGTTCCCGAAGCCCCCGTCAACACAAAGCCACGCTTGCCCGTAGAGAAAGATACAGCATAGGCACGCGACGAACCTCCTGAACTTACATTGTGCACATTCGTAAGCGGCGTATAATCATCATCGGAGTCACCATACCACAAATCCTCATCAGGATCATACACCCAATAATCACTGGTCACGCCACTACGGGTTCCGGTAGCAATATACCCTCTTCCATCTATCACGAAAGATACAGTACCTAAGCGCGCTATAGCATAATCATCATCATAATCTTCATCGCTATTAGTATTGGCAATGTCACGCAACTGAGTCCAGTTGTCACCATCAAATTTCCATAAATCATCAACCAGCGTGTTATTGTTCTGTCCACAGCAGACATAAGCCACATCATCTATAACGAAAGCCGTACCATACCAACGCTTGTATCCCCCGAATCCATTTACAATTTCCCATTGTTTTCCGGCAGCGGCATTAGGATTAAAGCGATAGAAATCTTTCAGATAATTATCATTGAACCCCGTACCCACATAACCGTACCCTCCGATTGAGAAAGCCAATGCACCGAGACGTACACCACCGCCAAAGTCATCCCTCTGCGTCCAGGTATTCGTAGCGGGATCATACTCCCAGGTATCTGCCAGATATGTGGGCTCGGTCTTCTGAATACCGGTAGTAATGTATCCTTTGTCATTCAAGGCAAACGAAGCCGCACTATGGCGTCCCGCTGCCGCATCGGGCATATCGGCACATTGTGTCCAATAATCTCCATCCATATTGTATTCCCAAAGGTCTTTCAGATATGTCTTATTCGACCCACGATAGCCACAACACAGATAACCTTTATTTCCAATGGTGAAACTGCTGGCCTGTCCCCGCGCTACACCGTCCAAGTCCGATCTTCTCATCCATACACCCTGTGTGTATTCATCGTCGTCCGTACAACTGCCAGCCAGGCATCCAACCGCCAACAGTATCATTCCAAATAATAGTCGATTCATTTTTCTCAGAACTTATTTTGATTTACTATATTTTTGGTAGCAAAAGTAGGCTACAGGTACTTCATCAACAAATATAACCGACAAACGGCATTAAATTTCCGGTAAATACCTTTACCGATAAAACCTGCCCGATAGCCGATTTTAATAGGAAGATATAGAAGTTTCATTTTCCTTTGCGACGAAATATTATGAGTTACAATGAAAAAGTTATTGTATAGTCTGATTATAATGATCGCCGCCATCTGTGCTTGCCAGGATGAAAATTCAGAATTAGGACAAAGTCTGGTGAGTAGTTCTTTCTATAATGTATATGTAGATACTTGTACGGTGGACATCAGTACCATTCTTATGGACTCCATAGAGACCAGGGGAGACAGTATTTGTCAGCTGGGACACTATAAGGATGCCTCATGGGGTGAAGTCTCCGCCGCTTACTATGCCGAATACTCTAAAAACAGCTTTACCCCCAACGAGGATTATAGTTACAGCTTCGACTCGTTAGTACTGAGGATGACACCTTCCGGCAACTTCTGGGGCGATACCTTAACACAGCAACGAATATCTGTTTACCGACTAAAACAAGCCATCTATCTGGACGATGACGAAGATTTATACAACAGTACTATCCTGCCTACCGAAAGTATGCCTTTGTTCACTTTCACTTTCACTCCGAGCCCCGGACGAAAGAAGGAGTTAGAAATACGCCTGCCCGATGAACTGGGGAAAGAGTTACTGAATGACCTCGTAGCAGAAGAAGACTATTTCGACAGCCAGGATAAGTTCAAAGAAAAGTTCCCCGGACTGGCACTCATAGCCGAAAACAACGGAGAATGCGTCACCGGATTTATAGTGAATGATTCATCCATGGCCATCACCCTGCACTATAAGGAAGTGGCTAGTCAACATACGGAAAAAGAGCTGACCTTCAGTGTAAACACTGATTATGCCTACACCAGTATCCGCCACGATCGCACCAGTACCCCTCTCGCTACCATGGAAAGCGGAATAGAGAACCTTATTCACTCCGGCAGCTTGGGCAGACGGGCATATATGCAGGGATTGACGGGATTCTATAATCAGATAGAATTCCCCCATCTGAACAATTTGCAGGATGCAGGAGAAATTGTTTCCATAGAAAGCGCCACACTCTACCTCTATCCGCTGTCCGGAAGTTATAACAAGCTAAACCAACTACCGAAAGATATACGCCTTTACATCACAGATGAAAACAATGTATTGGAAGATTATGTATACGGCAGTGATGGTGTTACGGTACAGACCGGAAACCTGACAGTGGACGATATGTTAGGGCGGGATACTTATTATTCCTTTGACGTAACCGAATTTATCCGCAACAACTTCGGTACGTGGGGCATAAAACGGCAGAAGCTACTCCTGAGTCTACCAGAGAATGAAATGACAATGACTTTCAATCAAATAATCTTCACCAACGACCCCGACCAGGAGAGACAATGTAAATTAGATATCAGATTTAAAATATACAACGAAAAATGAAACATTACCACCGGATTCCCCTTATGCTGTGCAGCTTCTGTGCAGCAAGCCTCTCTGTCGTAGCCCAAAACAACACCAACCTGCCCACTTCCATGTATGGAGTGGGTGAACTGAGTACCAGTGACGGTGGACGTTATGCCGGAATGGGCAATATAGGTATTGCTCTGAACAGAACCGGATTCCAAAATACTCTGAACCCGGCAGCCATCACCCGAATGGATAGTACCTGTTTCATATTCGATGTCGGTGCATCGGTTTCATCTGCCCGTTATTCCTTTCAGAATGATCACAGCTCCAGCTTTATGGGCAATCCCAACCGCTTCAGCATAGGGTGCCGCATCTTGCCACGCTGGTATGCCATGATAGGCGCTGCGCCCTATAGCAGCGTAGGCTACATGATTCAGACCGAAGAAGAAGTGGAAGGTATGCCCGGAAGTTATACCTATTCCTTATTTGAAGGATCGGGAGGATTATACCGTTGTTATCTTACTAATGCCTTTGCATTGACCAAACGCCTGTCCGTTGGCGTAAATCTGGGTATCATACTGGGAACGGTAACCCAAAGCGAAACGCAAGAAAGTGCCATTGTGGAATACGAATCTTCCAAGCGTGCCTTTTATGCAGACTTCGGAATACATTATGAATTCAATACCACCGGCAGTCAGAAGTGGGCGGCAGGACTTGTGTTTGCCCCCTCCAGGTCAACCACGAAAACAATCTGACTTATAGCAATTCTTCCACCAGTGAAGGTGTCGATAAGAGTTATCATAGCCGGACGCAATATTTACCGATGCACATCGGCACCGGAATATCAATGACTACCGAACGTTGGGTGGCTACCGCCGATTATAATTATCTGGATTGGAGCCGTAATACCTCATCTTACACTTCCATAAAATACGAAAACCAGCACAAGTTGAACATCGGGGGAACCTATATTACCAATCCACGCCTCCCCCGCTCCACTGAATTAATGGGTGGAATAGGTTTAAGTAATTCGTATATAAATCTGCGGGGTGGAAAGATGCAATATCTGGAAGTGAGTGCAGGAGCAAGTTTTCCTATCCGGTACTCCTATCTTTCATTGGGTGCCACCTGGCGGAAACAGATCAACTCACGCAGTAGTCTGATGCAGGAAAGCCGATTTAGCGTAAATTTGAATATTACGTTTGGAGAAAGAATATCACGGTCAAAATTGAGGTAAGGGAATAATATTCTTCTGACGGGTTATGAACTAAGAAACAGGATAGCGGTGTATATTATTTACAAATGATATATATTCCTAAAATAATCGTATACTGAACCTAATTCAGTCGTATAGTGAATGCCATTCAGTCGTATACTTAATAGGGTTCAGTCGTATACTGAATAGGGCATGGTTTAACAATGCTGATAATCAGAAAGTTACAAAAGCCCACATTGCTATTGATAAATTCTGACAAATCCCTGCGATATATAGCGCAGCTACTTTATCTCCCTATCACTTTACCACCTTATCACTCTTTTATTCCTTTCTGTATCATATGAGTCAATTTCGGCAACGAACATTGAAACAGGCTAAAGGACAGAATAGTCAGAAATATAGTTTTTCAACTTCTTCCGGTACACCTCTCCGATAGGGATACTTCTTTTATCCAGAGCAATTTTACTGCTCTCTATGATACGTATGCAATCTTTACGAATAATAAACGAGCGGTGCACACGTATAAATTCATCAGAAGGTAATCTCTCCTCCATATATTTCATTGTACACAGGCTCAGTACAGGCTTTGGTTCATCTTTACTATAAATCTTCACGTAATCGCCCAACCCTTCGATATAAGATATTCTGGATATATCCAGACGGAAAATGCGATTGTCGGACTTCACATAAATCACTTTAGGCATTTCGGACTGTGATGTATCGGCCTGAGACTTTTCGGGAACGACAGTAAACGACATCCCTGTTTCACCTTTCAGGCTGAACCAGCGCGAAGCCTTATTCACCGCTTCAAAAAAGACAGGAAAATTGATTTCAGATATCAGATAATCCAATGCATCCAAGCGGAAGCACTCGGCGGCATACCGGGGGGTATCTGCAATAAAAATGACACGGGTGGACGGAGAAAGCAGTTTACTGAATTCCATTCCGTTGATTCCTTCCATTTCTTCCTGCCCGATTCCTACAAAGTAAAGGTGTACCTTGTTGTCATAATAACCCTTCAATGCCTCAATGGGATTACTGTACTTTCCACACAAAGAAAGAAAGGGTATTTTGGCTATGAACACTTCCAGTTGTTCACTCACCTGTCTGTCGGCATGCAAAATAGCACAAGTCAAATTCATCATCATTTCTCTTATTTTTAGAAATTAGACGAACGACTTTCCGGAAGACTGCAAAAAGGAAATCGAGAATTAATATTTCTTCACTTCACTTAAACGGTTAGTAAGAGTTTTTATGAACAAATCTTCCTTCACCGGAAGCAACACAGCACATTTTTCTTTCGTCCCGTACTTCACCAGCACATAGCGCATCACGGCGAAACGTCCTATTTTCATGGAAGAGGCACGCTCTACAGAAATAATGTCCTTCAGGAGTATTTCCTTTGAACGTGAAAAACGACCATAAAAGAGGATAAGCTTGTCATCCGTCGTCAGTGTATAGGTGGTATGAATAAGACGCTCAATAGCAATAATGAGCAGAAGCATAAAAAGAATAGTCATAATGGCATGTTTCATCCACATTTCATGAATGGTAATAGCCGTTGTTATCAGCAAAAATAGATATTGCCCCGCAGCAATGCGGGCATGAAAGATACGATTCATTGACTCTGATTTTTGCTGCTAAGATAGGTATTTTTACGAAACGAAGTGAGTTATTCTTCCAATATCTCCCTTAGTTTGTCACCTAACAGCTTTACTTCCTCCAGTCTCATTTTCCAACATACCGATTTACGGAACATATATACCTGCTCGGCAGGCAGGCAAAACAAGTTCTCTATTTCTTCTACAGACTGTCCAAGGGAGACCAACATACAAAGCAGTTCCTCATCTTTCGTAACACCGGGAACCAGTTCCTGTACTTTCCCTATAAAGTCCGGATAATGGAAAATAAAAATTTCACGGAAAACAGCACCACGCGCTCCGCAAAGCATATCTTTCGAAGCATAAGGCGAGTCTTCGGAAATCATTTCTATCAAAGCCCTACTGATCTCTTTCATACACAATCGGGATATTTTTTCCACTTTATTCATTGTCGGTTAGTTTTCTATTAAGCTACAAATTTGCAGAAACTATAAGATTAAACCATAAATAGCCAATATACAATCCAATATACAAAAATGTATCTTCCTCATTATCAATTACAAATAAAAGCCATAAAATATAGATATCATTTCTTTTTTTTCCAAATGGAATTGTATCTTTGCCCAAACAAAGTAAGTTTTTAGAATCATGAATATAGGAAAACCACTACTCTTGCTCTTACTATTTGTAGGAGCCTGTACTACTGATTCACATTCTCCAAACACAGAAGATGTCGGACAGTGGCAACAAACTGCAGAAAAACTCACCACATTACTAAAAGAGGAAAAGTTCCGGGAAACCGAAAATATGACTAAAATAAAGTTAGCGGAATTACTGGAAAATATAAATAATACAGAAGAGAATGATACACTGATTAAGTATGCCCGGGAAATACTTACCATTTCTTACTACAACTACTTAAAAAGCAAGCAAATTCGTTCCGGCATGGAATATATGGATAGTCTCAGCCAGATTCCATTCATACAAGAGAACTGCAAACATGAACTGTTATCTGCCCGGGCAAGTCTGCACCAGATGCATGGAGACAATGAACAAGCCATCGGGTTGGCCAATGAATACCTGCAACTACCCGACTATGAAGATGCCAACCGTTTTATCCCACAAGCTGAAATGATCAGCGGAGTTTATATCTATTCCGGAAACGACATCCCCCAAGCCATCCGAATATTGGAAAAAGCCATGAAAGCTTACCGACAAGGAGGAGAGTACCGGAATATGCTTCGCATCATGTCACGACTCGGTATTTATTACCGCCTTATCGGGGAATATGAAAAGGCTATTGCCATCAATCAGGAAGCCATCAGCAGTTATACCGACAGCATACCGCCCCAAAATATCGTAATAGCCTATGGCGAACAAGCCAACCTTTATGCAGAACTGGGTATGTACGACCGCGCCCTGCAACTGAATGCGGAAGCTCAACATTACTCGCTTCTGAAAGACAGTTTCGGGCTGGGTGACCTCTATCGCTACCGGGCATCCATATTCAGCCAGATGAAGAATAAGGACTCTATATTCTATTATTTAAACCAGGCTGAGAAGATATCAACTCTGCAAGGCAGTTTCAAAGGAGTATTTGTGAACAAAGTTACTACAGCAGAAGCCTATCTGGAGTATCCCGATTCTGTGCAGAAAGCACTAACGCTTGCATTAAGTATCTGCCCGGACAGTTCCCGCATGCCACAATGGGCCAAGTATGAGCTGGAACTTCACTTAGGACGGGCTTTATTGCAAACAGGAAAAGCTACACAAGGAATACCTCTGATAGAGAAAGCCGCACAAGGTTTTATAGGCATGGATATGAAATCCAGAGAACAAAAGGCCAACGACATACTTATGGACTACTATCTGGACATGAATATGAAGGATGCATTCATCCGTTGCTATAAACGCAGCCAGACTTTTACGGATTCGCTGAATTCAGCTGAAAAGATGCGTGCTGTTGCTGCTGCCAATATCCGGTTTGATACTGAACGGAAAGAAAAAGAAAATACTTTGCTCTCGGCACAAGTGAAACTGCAAAAGCAACAGTTATTCTATAATATATGTATTTCTATCGCCCTGCTGTTAATACTTATCATCTCCGTTGCCTACTTCATAAGCAAACGAAAAGCCAATCGCTTACTTTTGGAAAAACATAAACAGGAAATAAAGAAATTAATCACCCGCCAACAAGAATTGAACCGCCGTAATGAGCAGTTGACCGAACAGATAGAGCAGGCAATGGCTACCAATAACCTGACTTCTATCCGTCAACTGACCGGTCAGAGCCTCCTCAGCAAAGAGGATGAAAATGACTTCAGACAATCGTTTGCAGCAATATACCCGTTCTATCTACCCAAATTACGGGAATATTATCCGCAACTTACCCGCAATGAAGAGTTGCTTGCCATGCTCATCTGCATGAACCAAAGTACGGATGAAATAGCTCTGATTATGGGTATTAACCGTAACAGTGTCAACGTGATACGCTCGCGTATGCGAAAGAACATAGGACTTGCCAAAGAAGAGTCCCTGGATGAAGTTGTTAAACAGTTCTTATCATAATTTTGTGAATTAATATACGGGAAAAGTACAATGAAACTACTTATTTCGTAGCTTTGCAGTACTTAAACATACAAAATATGATTAGAGAGTTCGACTTTTTAGTAATTGGTTCCGGTATAGCCGGCATGAGCTTCGCTCTGAAAGTAGCTCATAAAGGTAAAGTAGCGCTCATCTGCAAAACGGAATTGGAAGAAGCTAATACATTCTTCGCACAAGGGGGAATCGCCTCAGTAACCAATACACTGGTAGATAATTTCGATAAGCACATTGAGGACACCATGATTGCGGGCGACTGGATCAGTGACCGTGCCGCCGTAGAAAAAGTGGTACGTGAAGCACCCGGACAAATCAAGGAACTGATAGAGTGGGGAGTAGAATTTGACAAGAATGACAAAGGAGACTTCGACTTACATAAAGAAGGCGGACACTCTGAATTCCGTATTCTGCATCACAAAGACAATACAGGTGCCGAAATACAGGAAAGCCTCATCAAAGCCGTAAAGACGCATCCTAACATTGAGATATTCAACCGTCATTTCGCCGTAGAAATCATCACCCAGCATCACATGGGAATTATTGTAACCCGCCATACTCCGGGCATCAAGTGCTACGGAGCTTATGTGCTGAATGAAGATACGGGCGAAGTGGATACTTTCCTTTCCAAAGTGACGCTAATGGCTACGGGAGGTGTAGGTGCTGTTTACCGCAACACTACTAATCCGCTGGTTGCTACCGGAGACGGTATTGCCATGGTCTACCGCGCCAAAGGTTTCGTGCAGGACATGGAGTTCATTCAGTTCCACCCCACAGCGCTTTATCATCCGGGCGACCGTCCCTGTTTCTTGATAACGGAAGCAATGCGCGGATATGGTGCCGTATTGCGTAATATGGGTGGTGAAGAGTTTATGCAGAAATACGATCCGCGTCTTTCTCTTGCCCCGCGTGATATCGTGGCACGTGCCATCGACAGTGAAATGAAGCAGCGCGGTGACGACCATGTATATCTGGACGTTACACACAAAGATCCGGAAGAAACCAAGAAACATTTCCCGAATATCTACGAAAAGTGCCTCAGCTTAGGCATCAATATTACCAAAGACTATATCCCGGTAGCTCCTGCCGCACACTACCTCTGTGGTGGCATCAAGGTAAACCTGAACGGAGAGTCTTCCATCAATCGCCTGTATGCCGTAGGAGAATGCTCTTGCACAGGTCTTCACGGAGGCAATCGTTTAGCTTCCAACTCTTTGATTGAAGCAGTTGTTTATGCCGATGCCGCTGCCAAACATGCGCTAAGCGTACTCGACCGCTATGAATTCAACCACGAGATACCGGAATGGAACGCCGAAGGAACAGTGACCAACGAAGAGATGGTGCTTATTACTCAAAGCATGAAAGAAGTGAACCAGATTATGGGAGCCTATGTAGGCATTGTACGTAGTGATCTGCGCCTGAAACGTGCCTGGGTACGCTTGGATATGATATATGAAGAGACGGAAGATCTTTTCAAGCGTAGCAAGGCATCCAGAGCTATTTGCGAACTGCGTAATATGGTTAATGTCGGTTACCTGATTACCCGTCAGGCAATAGAACGCAAGGAAAGTCGCGGATTACATTATACGATTGATTATCCGCACGCAAAGAAATAGTATAAGCGCCTCCCCCATGAGGGTATACTGCTTATAATGCAAAACGCCCGGATGTTTCTTCAAGCGAAACACCCGGGCGTTCTTTATCATAGAAATAAGAATTTCTTAATAGTTTTCTTTCTTCACTTCGAAGTAAGCCTGCGGATGCAAGCAAGCCGGACAAACTTCAGGAGCTTCTTTACCAGTGAAGATGAAACCACAGTTACGGCATTGCCATACTACTTCACCTTCCTTAGCGAATACTGTAGCATTCTCGATATTATTTACGAAAGCCAGGTATCTTTCTTCATGACCTTTTTCAGCAATTGAAATGTTGCGGTACATAGCAGCGATTTCATAGAAACCTTCTTTTTCTGCTACGTCAGCAAAGTGGGGATAGTCCAGAGACCATTCTTCGTGTTCACCGGCAGCAGCTTCTTTCAGGTTATCCAGTGTAGTGCTGATAACACCGGCAGGATAGCTTGCTGTAATTTCTACCATACCACCTTCCAAATACTTGAACATACGCTTAGCGTGTTCTTTTTCCTGGTCAGCCGTTTCAGTAAAGATAGCAGCAATTTGTTCGTAACCTTCCTTCTTAGCTACACTTGCAAAATAAGTGTAACGCATTCTTGCTTGTGATTCTCCTGCAAATGAAGTCAACAGATTCTTTTCTGTCTGAGTTCCCTTAACACTTTTAGCCATAGTTCTTTTTCTTATTTAGTTAGTAAATTACGTATCAATTGTCGTTAGTCATTCTTATTAACAACACAAAAATAAAGATTTTGTTTGGTATTTACACACTTTTTATTCATTGTATTTATCTATGAAGGCATAGATAAAACCTATTTCCGGAAATATAATTCAGGAAAAACTTTATCTTTGTATTTGGTAAACATAAATACTTCCGACTATGAAGACAATAACTAAATTATTAATTCTCTCATTCATAATGATGGGAATTACAGCTTGTTACACTTCTATTCCGCTATTACTTCTTTTTCTACCACAACCTCTTCTTCACCAGTGTATAGATTTACAATCTCAGCTACTTCGGCTGCTGTCTTCGGCTTCACAGTAATACCTTCTTTGGTCTGCTCAACATACGCCATACGTCCATCGGGTAGATAATAAAGATAGTCAACGCACACGCTTCGACGCCCTGTGGCACCGGATTTACCATCTATGGTAAGTATTGCATTATGATAGAACAGATAGTTTTGTCCCTTGAATTCAATGATTCCCGGGTGTATGGTAAAGCTATTTTCTGCCATTCCTGTCAAGACTCCACGATAGGTCCATGGACCATCCATACTTGGTGCCGTGGCATAGCTAATGGTTTCACGCCCCTTACCCATCGATGCATACGTCAGATAGTAAAGATTTTCACGCTTATGAATCCATGGTCCTTCCACAAATTTCGGCATTTTAAGAATCTCTATGTTTCCATCCAGTTCTGTCATATTGGGTTTAAGTTTCACTAAAAAGCAGGTACCATTGCCCCAGCTCATCCATGGTGTGCCGTCATCATCCACAAAAACGGTCGGATCGATATCGTTCCACCATCCACGAGAACCGTTAGGAGTCATATCATCTGTAATAAGCGGTGTACCCCGAGCATCAATGAAAGGTCCCGTCGGATTATCTGACACGGCAACGCCTACTACTTTACTATTATATGGCGCACCCGCCTGTACCGTTGTATAATAATAGAATTTCCCATCTTTCTCTACAACCTGGGAAGCCCATGCTTCGCCAACTCCCCATGAGAAATCCGTAGGCTTCAGCACACTTCCATGATCGGTCCATGTTTTCATATCTTTTGTTGAATAACACAGCCATTCGGTTATGTTAAAGTCCTGTCCTTCTTCAGCCTCATCGTGCCCCACATAGAGGTACAGTCTACCATTATGCACCATAGGCGCCGGGTCAGCGGTGAACTTATCCGTCACTATCGGATTACCTTCCGAAATAAACTTCACTTCATTACTTTTCTCACCGCAAGCGGATAAGATCAGATATAAACTAACAATAAAAAGAGTGTTTCTCATGATAAAAACAATTAAGTAAGTAATTCTATTTTTTATATTCTCACTGAATCGGTGTAAATTTATAAAGAAGTACCCCATGGGCTGGAACATTGAGAGGCAATGGCTTCCGTCCTGTATCCAAGGTTCTTATATCCTTTTGTCTCCAAAGATCACGCACAGTTTGTTTACCCGTAATATTCAGTTTATCAAAATCACGGAAAGAGATATCCGCCTTTTCGCGGTCGAAATTACAGAAACCAACCGCCTTACTGCCATCTTCAAGTTCTTTCACATAAATACGTAATTCCCCTATTGAATATACACACGTGGCTTGTTTACCCAAAGGATCCTGATTAACAGCTATCACCTCATTGTTAGTCAGCAGACTCAGGGTAAAATCATCCATTTTCTCCAAGTCACAACCTATCAGAAGCGGTGCAGAGAATAAACTCCAAAGACTGAAATGGAGATACTGTTCATCAGGTTTAAGCTTGGTTTGGTGAGGATTTCCCCAACCTACAATACCAAGAACCAGCATGTCCGGATCATTCCAGTTACCGGGTTTCGCCCATGCGGCTGCACGGTCTTGAGAAAGAGCGATGCCTTTTACACTTTCCCAAGTATCGGTGATATCGTTAGTCGTACGCCAACACTGGCCTCCAACGTCATCTCCCCATTTCCAGACATCTCCCATACCATACTGACACAGGTTATAAACAATGTCCCTGGGCTGCTGACGCAAATAATCCCCCATAATCTTAAATGGCTTTCTACCGGCAATTGAATCCCCTCCCCCTTGAAACGCCAAGGAAGACACACTGTAAGGATCCTTATCTAAATCACGGTCAAGAACTCCCCCGTAACTGCACCAGTCATATTTCAAATAATCAAGCCCCCATTTACCATACATATCGGCATCTTGCTTTTCATAACCATAACTGCCTACGCAACCTCCGCAAGTCCACGGACCGGGTGAAGAATAAATACCCACTTTCAATCCAAGTGAATGTATGTAGTCCGTTAACCCTTTCATATCAGGAAATTGGGCATTAGGTATGATATTACCTTGATCGTCACGCAACCGTCCACCTCTGGTCCGGTCGTTGGGATCTCTGTGATGTTGCCATGAATCATCTATATTGATATAAGTCCAGCCATAATTCACTAAACCACTTTCAACCATAGCTCTTGCCGCTTGCTTCACTTTCTCAGCCGAGACTTCATGTCCGAAGCAGTTCCAACTGTTCCATCCCATCGGCGGAGTAAGAGCAATTCTGTCACCACACTCAATACGAAGTTTTCTTTCTGCCGTTCCCTTCACATTTTTCGCCTGCAAAACCACTTCAAATGTACCAGCCTTGGTTAGTTTACCTGTAATCAGACCCGTCTCCGGGTGAATCTCCAATCCTGCCGGTAATCCCTCTGCTGCAAATGTCATCGGACGATCGCCTGTAGCCGCTATCTGATATTGGAATGGGGAACCGGGACGCACTCCAAACACAGAAGCCCCATTAATTCTCGGCGTCGCGGGAGCAGGTGGAGTCAGTATATAAGGTTCCGTAGCAATGAATTTAAGTGTAGGAAAACTCTGCTTTCCTTTTGATATTATCTTTGCATCCGCCCAGTCAGCATGGTCATAGTAAGGCCCGTCACCACCATCAGCTACAATCAGCTCAAGTCTTTTGACTCCATCCAATGAAACCGAACATAATTTAGGCGTATCTCCTGCCTTTACAATCCCACTCGTCCAAAGCCTGGCTCCATCTCCTATTACAATAAATTCGGCAGACGTCTTATGCTCGATGATCTCATCATCCAGCCCTACCTGAGCCGTAAATGATACGGCTTTGCCATCCAATTGAATTGCTATTTCACTGACTGAATGGGTACCCACTCCACGTTCAAACGTTTGTCCTCCGATTGTCAGGGGTTTACCATCAACCGATTTATTTTTCATGGCTACTCCATGACCTTGAGTCATAGCTGTCAGATCCAAATCATCAAGCCACACAGTATGGGATTGACCACATCCTGTAGTAATGGACGCTATTACAAACCCTACGAGGGCCAAAAACTGTTTCATATTATTCTTCATATTTTAAGATATTTCCAAATCATTGCCTTTTAAGAAACACTACAGTGATATCACCATTGATTTTCCCTCATAAACAATGCTCTTGTTTACTTTTGACTGATAAATTCCAGTGCCCGATTCCGGCGTTACAATTACAATATTGAAAGCCATTCTTTCCTTCATTCCTGCAAACGAGCCTTTTCTGTCACTGATAGTAAGGGTCTTATCCGAATTATTCCATTTCAGATCAAACGTGCTGAACTGACCTTTCTCATAATTGTAATTGATTCCTTCGTCTTCATAAACAGAATAAGAACCATCAGCCCCCGGATAAATACGGATTTCCCACGGTTGTTCCGTCTCCTCAGCTGCATACTGTTTCTGAGGTCCTAACGGTAATATAGAACCCGCTTTCACAAATAAAGGAGTCTTCATAAGATCCACATTTACATCTGTGAATATACCTCCCTTATGAGGTGTACCATTCCAGAAATCTACCCAGCCGGCCGAACATTCCGGAAGATAAACCTTCATTCGGTTAACACCACTTTCTACCACCGGAGCCACCAGTATAGAAGGTCCGAACATGAACTGATAGTTTTGTTCCAGTGCAAAACGGTCTTCAGGGAAATCCATCACCAACGGACGCATCAAAGTAGAACCATTGAATGAAACCGCAGCATTTTGTGAATAGATATAAGGAAGAAGCCTATAACGTAAATCCAGATATCGGGCAATGATATGTTCCACCTTTTCTCCATATCGCCACGGCTCGGTATTACTCATATAGCCATGCACACGCATCAGTGGGAAAAATGTTCCTGCCTGTATCCAGCGGATCAACTGTTCATGATATCCGGTATTTGTATACTGGTCGCCCGGACGGAAGAACCCACCTGCATCATAAGTCCACCAAGGCAGCCCTGTCGCCATCTGTCCCAATCCCCCTACGATTTGCCGACGTAAGGTTTCCCAGTCATGCCCTACGTCTCCCGACCATGTGGCGGCTGCATAACGTTGCATTCCTGAAAATCCACTGCGAGTAAAAATCATAGCTCGCCTGTCTGGATCATCCTGACGTAAACCTTCATAGATTGTCTTGCTAACATACATCGGATATACATTCCGGTAAACCTCTCCCGGAGTTTGTTCACGATTGATGCGACGGTTCTGCAAATCATCATTCTCCGGTTCAGTGGCATCCTGCCACCAGGCGTCAATACCATATTTCAATAATCCGGTACGGAAATTCTGCCAATAGAAAGCCGCTGCATCCGGATTGAAAAAGTCAATCCAGTCACTGCCCGGTATGTAATATCCCTTTTCCTTGGCTTGCTTTCCCACTTCGGACTGAGCATCAATTTTAGACCATACAGAGATCATCAGACGCACATCCATCTCATGAAGTTCCTTCATCATACTTCCCGGATCAGGATATCTGTCTTCATCAAACTTCATGGCATTCCAGCCATATTTTCCCCAATATTGCCAGTCCTGTACAATCATATCGATAGGCAATTTCCGTTTCCGGAATTCACGGGCATTCTCCAGCAATTCCGCCTGAGTATTATAACGCTCCCGGCAGTGTATATATCCCAGACTCCACAAAGGCATCATGGGGGCAGGTCCGGTCAGTTCCCGATAGCTGGCGATCACTTCATCTCCGTTACCGGCAAAAACCGTATAATCTAACATTTGGGCAACCGGAGAACGGAATACAGTCTCTTCTGAAACAGGACGCCAATATAACACAGGCTTGTCATTACGTTCACCTTGCACTTCTATATCGTGCTTACCGGCTGTCAGCTCCACAATGGCAGAAGTAGTGGGAGGCAACCATAAATTATTGACATCCACAATCTTTTGTCCGTCGATAACCAGATAATACTTCCGTGCCATTCGTTGTCCCACATCCAGCAACAAAGAATAGCTACCGGAACGAGGTACTTCCACCGAAGCTGTAAACGAATAGGTTTGTCTGGTTTCCCTTACATTTCCACTCGTACCGGTGGTATTTACTGTAACAGCCTCTCCACTTGCATTGGCGGGAGTCAACTCGACAAATTTATCTGCCGGATTAAAATCCGTCAACCCATAGTTATTCCACAGCAGCCCATAGCCTTTACTTGAAAGAATAAAAGGAATAGAAATCTGTGTATTCACCTGCGTCAAGCGCCGTGTCAATCCCCGGATATTTAGATAACCGTCCTGAAACTGCCCTGTACCGTATATATATTCATCTTTCGGAGAAACAAAGTGCTGTTCCACCTGATAGGTAGGTTCATCCTGTACAGAAGAAGCTTTCATGAAACGCCCGTCAACTTTCTCTTGAAGAATGATACGCTTACTCGCATCTTTAAAAGTCAAAACTTCCGTACCTTTATCGAATTCCACTGAAATTCCATCCATAGATAAAACCAGTGATTGCTTATCTTCTGTAACTTCATATTCAGGAACAGGAAGCTTTTCTGTATAGATAAGTTCTTCTATAGGCGCCGAACCCGGTTGGGAAAACTGTACCCGGACAGCATTCTGATTTAATGGTATCAGCGAAAGCAATCCCTGTTTCAGTTCAAGAACGACTTTCTCTTTTTGCTTTGAAGCACATGCCGTATTCAACAAAACAACACAGAACAACAGGATGATTCCTGTTGTTCTGATATACTTCCTTTTATTTCTCATAGTATTTAGTACAAGTTATTTAGAAAAGATCCAATAATCAAAATACATAAGATTGGTAGCAGGCCGCCCCTTTACTATAAAATATAAATCATGTACTCCGGTCACTTTTGTAATGTCAATAGTCCGTAAGTCCCAACGATCACTTCCTCCTGTACGCGGTACCTTCATTGTCCCTATCAGTTGCCCGTCGACACCATCCAGACGGATTTCCAGATTTACAGGATCATTATGTGTAGTTCCTATTCTGGCACTGAACTTCGTTGCACCGGTTGCCTTGAAATCTACACCGCGAACACAAGTATAACTACCATTCTTCATTGCCGTAACAAAAACACCCACCTGATCATTTTTGAAAGACTTGAACCCTTCAGAAAAAGCAATAGTCTCCGCTTCCGTTTTTACATACGGATTCAGTGTCGTAATCCCTTTTGTAATACCCTCTGTCATCTTCAGTTGAGGAATAGATCCGTCTTTGTTGAATTTAAGTTCCTCAACACATACCGAACGGTTGAATCCACCACCTCCGGGCAACTGTCCGTTATGATAGAAAAAGTAAGTTTTACCCTTGAAATCAATAACTCCCGGGTGGATGGTAAACGCTCCGCCACCGGCAGGCATCACTACTCCTCCATACTTCCATGGACCTGTAGGGGTATCGCTGGTTGAGTATCCGATATGCTCGGGCAGCGGACCTCCCGGCCAGAATAAATAATACTTCTTATCCCGCTTATAAAGCCAAGGGCCTTCTTCATACAGAGTGGCTCTCTGGGCATCGCCTTCGCGTTTACCAAACGATTCTGCTACCAAAGGTACACGCACAATATCCCCACTATAAGAAATCATATCTTCATTCAACTTCACATAATACAGGTTGGGATTTCCCCAATACAAATAAGCCTGTCCGTCATCATCAATAAAAACAGTCGGATCAATGTCTCCCCATTCACTCTGAACCAATGGCTTTCCAAGCGGATCATAGAAGGGACCATAAGGACTATCAGCTACCGCCACACCAATTGCACCTCTATTGTTTATATTCGAAATCATGGGTACGTACATATAAAACTTACCATCCCTCTCAATGCATTGTGGAGCCCATGCATCCCCTTTTGCCCAACTAAAATCAGTATATGATAACACAGCGCCATGATCCGTCCAGTTCACCATATCACTGGTCGTATACAATCGCCAGTCGTTCATCGTAAACCAGGTAGAATTATCCTCATCATGGGTAGTATAAAGATATACTTTATCATTATATACCATTGGGGCCGGATCGGCCGTATAATTTGTCTGAATGATTGGATTTTGTGCCAATCCCGAAGTACTCACCACTACCAATAGCGATGAAAGGAATAAAGATTTCATTTTATCCATATTGCTTTTTTAATTTGATTATTTTACAATTAATATTCCACCATTGCAAGGCATTGCCAATTGTAACTCCTGTTTCTTATTTACCTTTATTTGTTTTACATTTCCTTGCAATTCTTCATTATCAGTAAATACCCTCACTTGATCACCAGGCGTAAACATCGGTAAGGCAATCTTCAACTTTACGGTCTCTTTCTGCGCATTAACTCCTGCAATATACCATTTATCACCATGCCTGCGTGCCATAACTACATATTTACCTGGATAGCCATCAATAAAGCGTACTTCATCCCACGTAGTAGGAACTTCTTTCATGAAACCTATCGCCCATTCCGGAGCATCTGTCAGATTGTTCGGAGCCAAGGCAAAATGTTGTACCGGACTTTGGAACAATACCGCAGTAGCCAAAGCAAACACATCAGAAGTTATACGCCGGCTACCGCGTGGAGCATTATCCGCATTATAATATTTATTCAGTGCACTGCCACCAAAGTCCATGCTACCCACCGTATTACGAATAAATGGATGCAGACAGGCATTGAAAGCTTCATTGTCACAACTTCCCTGAGAGAAGTGCAGGTTTTCACTGGCCAATACGGCTTCACTCGACGCAAAGTTAGGATACATACGTTCCCAACCGCGAGGCAAAGTACACCCGTGGAAAATCACCAGTAACCCATATTCATTGGCATCAGCAAGAATATCTTCATACAGCTGTATGGTAACTTGCTTATCACCACCGAAGAAGTCAACCTTTATACCGCGTATTCCAATGCTTTGCATCCATTTCATCTCCTTACGTCGGGATATCGCATTGTCCATGATACCACGCGGTGATTGTGGGGCATCATTCCAATATCCATTAGAATTATACCACAGATACAGTCCCACTCCTTTTTCCGCACCATACTTAGCCAGCTTTTCAACTTTGTCATAGCCTATTTGCGTATCCCACAATGCATCTACCAATACAGACTGGTATCCCATTGCCGCAGAGAAATCAATATAACGTAATTGCTCTTCATACTTCGTACTTCCATCCATACCAATAATCCAGCTCCAGGAACCTCTGCCGTATTCATATTTTCCGGATGCCTCATACAGTGGCTTTACAACATTAAAGGAAACTGTCGTTTCAACAATCGGAGCCAAAGTTTCACCCAAAGTGATCGTTCTCCAAGGCGTTTCTCCCGGCAGGGCAAGTCCGGGTGCAATTGTACCATTTCCATTCATTTCACCCTCCTGAGGAAAACCGATTGTATATAAGCCATTTTCATGCCCCAACAAACGACTTCCACAATATTTGCTATCTACACCGGTTTCCGAAATAAGTATCCACCCCTTATCACCATTACGGAACAGACAAGGGAAAGTATAACCTTCGCCCCATCCATTTTTGCCCATGGCATCATCTGCTTTATACGGTGTCTCATAACTGGGAGAAGTACGGGCAAATCCTCCCATAGGTTTACTTTGCGGGCACAAAAAGGTCGTACTCCCGTCAGGAAGCACAAAGCTTGTCGCCTCCTCTTTCACAATGCAGGATAAAGTATTCTTTTGAGGATACATTTTATACTTGAAAGCAACATCCCGGTCACTTACACGAAATATGACATCATAAATAATCTTGCCTTGCTGACTAAACCGGTATACCCCCTCTGTGGCTACATAGTGCACACTACTCTGCTTTATATTGGGCAATGTATAAGTCTCATCAATTCTGCTTGACTGAACATCGTGCTCCAAAGACATCTCCCGGGAAAAATCACCTATATTTGTAATAAGCCCCAAAGGGGAAGAATTGATAAAAGGAGTATCCTTATAACTGATACGATAGGAAGGTTGCCCATCCTTATCAGAGATGGTTACTACTATTTTCCCATCCGGACTTGCTATTTGTTTTTCCTCCGCCTTTATTGTAAGGCAAATCAATAACGCTGTTATAACTAAAAAATATTTCATAAGTATCAAGATATTATTTATTAATAGTCACCCTATCATTGGCTCTCTCATAGTCAAAGTAATCAACGTCGACATAACCTCCCAACGATTTTGTTGCATAGTTAAAGATGGCAAACTTACTTCCCATAAACAGTTTTGTATAATCAAAACGCATTTTGAAATCCGTTCCGATCTTCTTCCACTCCTTATTGTCCAAGCTATAATAGAAAGTAGCAATATCCCGCTTCGGAGTAAAGTCACCCTCTATACGCAAATAAATGATATTCTGATTAAGTTCTACCTGTTCCTTTTCCTCTACATCCACACTCGCGATGGCTTTATTAGGAGTATTATCAAAGTTGACTACATTGGTAGACATTACAAGTCGTTTCGCATCTCCCTCCTTCACCACAGACAAAAGTCCGGAATGTCCATTGAATGCACTGAAACCTGCCACATCGCCATCCTTCATATTCGAAATATCAAGCGAGACAGTAGCCTTACATTTCGGTCCTTCCATACGCTGTGTAATCGTATTCGGAGCAAGATACAGATTATTAACCACCCGGCTGGTCTCTAAACGTAAATATCCCGGCCGTTCTGTGAGCGACCACTTGTCATCCACCGGATTGTGATTCCATTGCCAATAGAGTGAAAGTTTCTCTCCGTCGAAATCATCACTTCCAAGTATTCCTTTGGTATTTTCAGTCGGATATATCTCTTTTTCCATCGTCAAAGGCACATGTCCATTTTCATCTCCCAGCATCGGCCATCCGTCTATCCAACGGCAGGGCATAAGAGTAGGTACCCGGCCTATTCCTCCGCGATCCTGAAAAATAACCCCATACCAATCTCCTTCTTCCGAGTCAATAATACAACCTTGACCTACTCCTCCATAACCATCAAAATCATGTTCCAGAATAACCTTCTTCTCATAAGGCCCTGTTATCTTGTCTGCACGATAACATACTTCCCTGCGCACCCGACCGGGGATACTCCAATCCATGGAAATCATCAGCAAATAATACTTTCCGTTATGTTTCACAACCTGACTTCCTTCCAGCAAGCCTTGTTCATCAGCATCCCGTTCAAAAATCTTCATACTGACTCCATCGGGTTTCACATCCGACAAGTCACTCTTCAATTCCTCCAGCTCACCGGTTCCATAGAATACATATACTCGGCCGTCATCATCAAAAAACAGAGAGGCATCATGAAAATGCTGTGTTCTCGATAATAGTTCCCACTTCCCGGCCGGATCTTCTGCCGTGAATATATACGACCGATAGGGCACATCATTTGGCGAGAACAATACATAAAATTTCCCATTATGATAGCGTATGGAAGATGCCCATTGTCCGCGTCCATAAACAGTTCCACCAATCAAATCATACTTTGAGTTATCAGTCAGCTTATCGAAGACATAGCTCACTGTTTCCCAATTCACCAAGTCTTTTGATCTCATAACAGGTCCACCTGGCATCAGGTGCATGGTGGTACTTATCATATAATAATACTCTCCTGCACGCGTAACGGACATATCCGGTACATCAGCATAAATTACAGGATTACGATACGTCCCCTTCACCGACATTTCCGAACCGGAACACCCCATCAGTAATGAAGTAACAGTCAGCCATACCAACATCATCTTTTTCATGATACAGATATATATTTATTTGCTATTTATTTCTGACACAGTTTCCTGGTCATCTTACTTGAATCTCCAATAGTCCATGTTGAACATCTCTCCATCGCCTCCCCTAAAAACAAGGTACAGATCGTGAACTCCACCCACCTTCTCTACATCAGCAGTAAAGGTTTTCCACGTATTCCAGCCACCGGTATTATTTATATTACATACGCCCAGCAACGTACCATCAAGACCATCCAAACGGATTTCAATCTTTCCTTTGGTTATTGTAGCTGCACGAACTTCAAATGTTTTTGCCCCCTTGCCGAAATCAACCGCTTTCACCTGAAGGAAATCCCTGTTATGAATAGAAGTAACATACATCCCGCTTTCATCGTCCTTGGCGGTCTTGAGTCCCTGGCTCCATGCCATTGTTTCCGCCTCAGTCCGCTTATAAGGGTTCAATGTGCCGACAGGCGCAACTCCGACACCGTCGTCCCACCAGGGCAGTTCTTTGATTGTGCCGTCAGGATTATATTCCATTTCAGCCACACATATAGAACGGCGTTCATGATGTTTGTCGGTTATCATGAAATTCAATCTATAATTAAATCCGAACACATAAGATTTACCTTTATAATCAATGATTCCCGGATGGTTTCCGGAAGATTTCCCATTAGGTTTCATTATATATCCCTTAAACTCCCAAGGACCTACAGGACCGGGGCCCATCGCATACCCAATTCCTTCCGGACAGCATGTACTTGCATAAGCCATATAATAGTGCCCGTTCTTCTTGTATGCCCAGGGACCCTCCTGAAAATGATAAGGATCTTTCTGATTTTCTATCTTCCGGATCTGTTTATCCTTCGTAATTTCTCCCGCACAGGAAATCATATCTTCATTCAGTTTCACATACCAGAGATTAGGATTTCCCCAATATAAATATGCCTGTCCATCATCATCTATCAATACACTCGGGTCAATACTGTCATACTCAGCACCAATCAAGGGTTTTCCGAGAGGATCAGTAAAAGGGCCCAAAGGACTATCTGCAACCAACACTCCGATTCCTCGTCCCTGTACCGGGCAATATAAATAGAACTTTCCATTACGCTCGATACATTGAGGAGCCCAGGCACCATTCTCAAATCCTCCCCAACCTGATACGGCAGGATCTGCCCACTTGAAATTATATAAATCGGCTATGGTTCCATGATCAGTCCAGTTCACCATATCGGTACTGGTGTACAGCAACCATTCTTTCATGCGGAAACCTGCCATTCCTTCGGGAGCAGAATCCTCGTCATGGGTAGTATAAAGGTATACCATGCCCTTATGTACCATGGGGGCAGGGTCGGCAGTGAATTTTGTCTGTATAATAGGGGTCTGAGCATTCAGATGTCCCAGAGGAGAAGCTATAAACAGTATAGCTACCGTCAATCCGGATAAAATAAGTTTCTTCATTATTTCTGGTATTTAAAATCTATATTTCCCAATAGCATTAGAATTTCACACTCACTCTTTTTCCGTTGTAGTTAACTACTTTCTGAGTTCCGTCTTGAAGTACGATTGTAAACTTTCTATTATTCAACATTCCCTTATATGCACCTTTTCGAGCCCCTATGGTCAACTGGCGTGATGTATTATTCCATACGACAGGAATCTCTGTATATGCTCCCAGTTCATAATTATAGTTATCAAATTCATCCTCATAAAGAACAAAGGAACCATCGGCACCGGCATATACTCTCAATTCAAGGTTATCCCACGGTTTTTCCGTTGCATACTGCACTTTAGGACCCATTGGAATAATACTGCCTGCCTTGACATACAAAGGAATGACATCGATAGTCGTTTCCTTTTCTATTTCCTGTCCACCGTCATGCTTTTCATTCGTCCAGAAATCATACCAGATAGCACCCGCCGGCAAATATACCTTTGCGGACTTAGCCTGCATAAAGTCTACCGGAGCTTTATCCTCAAACTTCTGAACGTTATTCTTATCCCAGCCATCATTTTCTTTTAGTTTTACCAGCTTCTCCTGAGTATATTGCGCATTAACTATCGGTGCCACCAAAATGGATTTACCGAACATATACTGGTCTTTCATATCCCATACACGCTTATCACCGGCAAAGTCCATTACCAACGCACGCATAAAGCTCGACTGCCGTTCGGTCACTTCCCAAGAAGTGGAATATATATAAGGCAACAAAGAATAACGCAGATGAATCATCTTTTCAATGGCATCATATACAGGTTCGCCTTTTTTCCCAAATTGATAAATTTCTCTCGGCGTATCAGCTCCATGCGAACGCATCATCGGAGTAAACGTGCCGAATTGTAGCCAGCGTACATATAATTCCTGAAACATTGGATTCTTGGGTGCACTTCCGTCATTCCAACTCTTATTATAGCTTCCGGCAAAGAAACCACCTATATCAGTATTGAAATTAGGATTTCCGGTAAGAGTGAAGTTTAAGCCTGCCGGAATCTGATTGCGCAGTGACTCCCAGGAAGATCCGATATCTCCCGACCATACATTGGCTCCGTAACGTTGCTGTCCGGCAAAAACGGAACGTGTAAGAATAAAGACGCGTTTATCGGAAGTTACGGCACGCTGATTATCATAAACCCCACCCACCGTCAACAACGGATAAGCATTACGCACCTTGCGGAACGAACCCAGATAGGTCTTCGTATCAAAGTCCTCCGGTTTCCAATCGAAATGGTCGGGTTCCGTAGAATCCATCCACCAGCCGTCCATGCCCAACTTGAAGATACCTTCATTCAGGTATTTCCAGTAGATATCACGGGCTTTCGGATTATAGGCATCGTATACGCGTACTCCGGAAGGATATTCCATATCGGGCGGCCAAGTATCGAGTCCCGATTGGGGCCATGTGGAGAAGTTAAACAACATACCTTTCTTATCCAGTTCTCTATAAGGTTTGGTCATCGGTCCAAACGAAGACCAGATAGAAATCAACATACGCGCATTCATGCCATGCACATCATCAATCATCTTTTTAGGATCGCTGAACGAAGGGTTTTTAAAATCCATAGCATTCCACAAATAGTTGTGTCCCCAGTATTGCCAATCCTGAATAATTCCATCGAGAGGCACACCTAATTCACGGTATTTCCGTACCACTCCCACCGTTTCTTCTTGACTCTTATAACGTTCCTTGCTCTGGAAATAACCGTAAGTCCAAAGGGGAAACATAGGAACCTGTCCGGTCAGTGTACGCATCTGTGCAACTACGCCATCGGCATCTCCGCCATACATGAAATAATAGTCGATGCAATCTCCTACTTCGGACTGGAAAGATGTCCCTTCCGCTGTATCGGCAAAATTGGTTGGTGAATAGTTATCCCAGAAAAGGCCGTATCCTTTCACGGATTGCACGAATGGAACCCCATCCTCCACATTGCCCTGTACAAGGTGTTTGGTTTGGTTACGCTGTGACATTTTTCCATTCTGGAGAATGCCCAACCCATAAAGAGGCTCATCCTTATCTAAAAGAAACGCCTGCTTAACAGCGAACGTTTTGGTTCCCGCATCATTAAAATCGGTAAACTCCGGCTTTCCTTTTTCACTGAGCAACGGCTCTCCTTTCGCATTAAAGAAAGACACAACACCGGACTCCAAGTTAAGAGCAACCGCCATTTCACTACTTTCCAGTCTTACAATATTGCCTTCCTGAGTAACGGCAGTCTTCACCTTCTGAGGAGTTTCTATTACAGAAAGGCTCTCCTTTGTATACTTCCACCCATCAGGAGATTTTAGTATTCTTACAATTGACGGAGTATAGAATTGCAATTCTACATCTACAGAATTAACGGTCGCCTTAATTCCCTCAGGAATTTGCTGATAATCTTGCCCTGAAAGCGGGATACAACAACACAGCGCCATTGATATTAATACGCTTCTAATTGGTTTCATGGTATTTATTACATTTAATGATTAAAACTCGCATGCCATAACTTTGCACGATACAAAAATAGCTGCATATCACTATACACCTTTTTCAATATTAGATATTTGACTTTCAATATTAGATAAATTGATGGCTATCCATCAGAATCACTTTACTACAGCCACAAAACCACCACGGGGCAAACACTTTATCTCTAAACCGGTTTCTTCGTCCGATAGAGGAATGTTTTCTTCAATAGCAAAACTTCTGTCATCAGTGCCGTCTTTGAACAAAGAGATTTTCTTGCCACTTACAGGAAACTTTTCCAAAGATGCATGAAGCGTTCTCGGTTCATCGGTACCGTTGATACCGGCGATATACCATACATCGCCTTTACGTCGTGCCATGACAACTTCTACCCCGGGATAGCCGGCCAGAAGTTTCGTATCATCCCAGGCAGTGGGCAACTCAGACAAAAGATGCTTTACCGCTTCCGGCAAGCTTTCATAAGCCGAAGGTCTGTCGGGCATGTGCTGCAAAGCCGATTCAAAAATCACGGGTAACGCCAGCTCATGCCCGTGCGATGTGATATGCGGATGCTGTGAATCGGAAAAAGTTCCCGGAGTATAGTCCATCGGGCCTACAACGTTTCTTGTGAAAGGCAGCGTGGCATTATGTTCGGCAGCCCGGTTGGTCAGTATCGAATTATTATTATACCACTCGGCTCCATATACTCCCTCTACCGACATCATGTGTGGGTAGGTACGCTGCCAGCCGCGAGGGATGGTGGCACCATGAAAGTTAAGCATCAGCTTATACTTCACCGCATCCTCAAGCAAATCCATATAATAGTTCATGGTGGCAACGCTATCGCCCGTGAAAAAGTCTACCTTGATACCTGCAACTCCCATGTCACTCAGCCATTTATATTCTTTCTCCCGATCTTCTTTTTTATTCAGCCGGTACAAGGGACCGGGACCGAGCCAACTTGTACTCGAATTATACCACAGCAATGGTTTAACGCCCTGTTCCAAAGCATACTTCACTGCGTCTTGCAGGTTGCCTCCATTCTCCATTTCATCCCATTCCCAGTCAATCAGGTCGTAGGGCCACTTCATACGGACAGCCAGGTCGATGTATTCTTTCACTCTCTGATAATCCTTGGAACCGTGATTGTGCGCCCAGTAAATCCATGATACCATACCGGGGGTTATCCATTCCGTATCCTCCACTTTGGAGGGGTCGGAGACATCGGTCACCAATGTAGACTCCACCACATCAGATAAATTTCCCACAATAAGCAATCGCCAAGGAGATTCCCATGCTCCATTACCAACCGGCTGTTTATCGGCCAGTCGAACCTGATAGCTATCAAGTTGGTCTCCATTATACAAAAGAGAACCGCAATGCCCGCGCCTGATATTTGCTTCCGTTATCAGCATGAACACTGAATCCTGTGGTTCTACGAGTGCGGGATACCCCCAGAGATCAACTTCCGGACGATTGGTGAGTTTCCCATCTGTCGATAACGGAAAGAACTTTTCGTACCCCGGATCATACTCCTGCACCCATCTTCTGGTACCTTTCGGAACGGCATACGTGGTATGTTCATGGACAACGTTTTCTTCATCGGCAACGGTATTTATTCCGTATTTAAAGGCGATGCCGTCATTATAGACCCTGAATGTAACTTCCAATGTCTGTCTCGCTTCATTTTCAAAGGAATAGATTCGCTCCGAAGCCCCGTTCACGCAATGACTGCGCTTTCCCGTTATCATTCTGTAGTCATCGGTTACACGCTTTACAGCCGAAACGGATTTCAATTTCAGGTTTCCGGCTAACTTCTGTGCATCTGTTTCCAGCCCCAACTTTGATTGAGAAAGAATACGCTTACCTTCATAATCCACTGAAAAAAGAATCTCACCATAGGCATTTTCCTCTGCAAGTTCTACTGTGACTTTCAGGTCTCCGTCAGGAGAAGCAATGTCAAATGTTTCTGTATGGCACGAACTAATCACAACAGCAACCAGCATCATCCATGTTTTTCTTCGTATATTCATAGTTTCTCTCTTTTATTATCAGATATTATATAAAGCAAAGATAGGCGAATATACTCCAATAGATTTGCAATTTTAGATAATCCATTTACAATTTCAGATAAATAAGAACTGATATTGAGATGAATTCATATCTGCACAGCTCTGACACTTTGCTTTTAATGCATAACGAGAATGCGATATTTCCGTCCCGGTGCAGTGAAGAATGAAAAGAAACAAACGAAAATCAAGATTTTGTTGATTGACAGCATGATACATAAATACATACAATCCTAAAAAAAGAAAAACAGATAGTCTGTACAGTAAAAACAGATGGTTCGTCTCAGATATATAGACCGTTTGTTTCCCATCTATAGATGGTTTGTGTTACATCTATAGATCCTTTGCGTTACATCCATAGATTCTTTGCGTTACATCCATAGATGGTTCGCCTCAGATATATAGTTTCTTGCATAAGTATTGTATATACCGCCCGATTTATGCAGGAATCATGCATTTATATTCCATAGATTATACGTCCGGATTCTATTTCGAGTGTTTTTTAGAGAACTCCTGTCGGCAAAAGGTTCATTCCGATAACTTTTTATTCAGAATAACACATAACTCCTGACTTCTTGCGTAGCGTTTATTTGATTTCCATAAAGATACCCACTCCTTACCCAAAACGTATTTGCACCGCCTCAAATATGGATGGGACACGATAATGTAACAACTTTTAAGCAACAGTGTAACAACAGGAAACAAACATGTAACATAGCTATTGGGCGAATAGCAGGAATTCGGGGTATCTTTGTGATGCAAAAATTAATATCATGAAACATTTCACACTTCTTTTGGTATGCATGTTAGCATACTCTTTAGGAACATGGGCGCAAAGCCCCATTCCCCACTCTCAGGCCGGCTTTGATATCGAAAAGGCAGGAATAACCAAAGGGAAAGTAGATACAGTGAGTTATGACTCGAAAACTGTAGGTGTAAAACGGAAGGCACTGGTTTATACACCGCCCGGATTCTCCAAGAAGACAAAATATCCTGTTCTTTACTTGTTGCACGGTATCGGCGGCGACGAACTGGAATGGTTGAAGAACGGTAAGCCCCAAGTCATTCTGGATAATCTGTACGCCGAAGGTAAGTTGGAACCTATGATTGTGGTACTTCCCAACGGCAGAGCCATAAAGGACGACCGCGCCACCGGCAATATCATGGCACCCGACAAAGTAGAAGGATTCGCCATCTTCGAAAAGGACTTGCTGAACGACCTGATTCCTTTCATCGAAAGAAAATACCCCGTAATCAAGAATCGTGAAAGCCGTGCCATTGCAGGCTTGTCAATGGGCGGCGGGCAGTCCCTGAACTTCGGACTGGGAAATCCGGATAAATTTGCCTGGGTAGGAGGTTTCTCATCTGCCCCCAACACCAAGACACCCGAAGCACTTGTACCGAACCCCGAAACGGCTAAGCAGCAACTAAAGCTGTTGTGGATATCATGTGGTGACAACGATGGTCTGATGTCTTTCAGCGAACGTACCCACCTCTACTTGCAACAGCACAAGGTACCTCACATCTTTTATGTAGAACCGGGCGGACACGACTTCAATGTATGGAAGAATGACCTCTATCTATTCTCCCAGCTACTTTTCAAACCGGTAAACACATCAAGCTTCGACCAATACGGCATTCATGGTATGCGTGCGGAAACCAATGTACGAAACTCCAAGTATCCGCAACTGACGGCAGACCACCGTGTCATATTCCGCATACAAGCACCGGAAGCACAAAAGGTCCAGTTGGATCTGGGACGGAAATATGATATGACCAGACAGGAAAACGGCATCTGGCAAACGGTTACAGACTCTTTGGGAGAAGGTTTCCACTACTATTCGCTCCTGATAGACGGTGTGGCAGTAGCCGACCCCGGCAGTGAGACCTTCTATGGCATGGGACGCATGGCAAGTGGCATCGAAGTGCCTTTTGAGGGCGGAGAATACTACGCACTGAAAGACGTGCCGCATGGCGATATCCGCATGAAGCGTTATTATTCGGAAATAAGCCGTTCGTGGAGACGCTTTTTCGTATATACTCCGGCAGGATATGATACCCGTACAGACGAGAAATATCCCGTTCTATACCTTCTGCACGGTGGTGGAGAAGACGAACGCGGCTGGGGCACACAAGGAAAGACCGACCTGATTATGGACAATCTGATTGCAGCAGGAAAAGCCAAACCTATGTTAGTAGTAATGCTTGATGGTAATATGCCTTCAGCCGGATTTAACAGCGGTGCGCTCAAAGCTTTCGAAGCCGAACTGACTCAAGCTGTCATCCCATTTGTAGAAAAGAACTATCGCGTCAGAAAAGAACCAGACAGTCGCGCACTTGCCGGCCTCTCTATGGGAGGTATACAGACGCTTTATGCCGGACTATACCATACGGACATGTTCGCTCATCTTGGTGTATTCAGTTCCGGATGGCTGCCCTTCTATCAGAAAGTTGCAGATGAGCAATACGAGTTTATCAGCAAGAATAAAGCGGCAATAGACTCTCAACTCAGATTACTCTGGATTACCATGGGAGGTAAAGAAGATATAGCCTATCAGAACTGTCAGAATATGCTTAAAGAGTTTGATGCACTAAAACTGAAGTATACATATTCCGAATATCCGGGTGGACACACTTGGCCGGTATGGAGAAACAACCTGTATAATTTTGCACAGCTGTTATTCAATGAATAACAAAAGACACATTATTTCTAATTCAATACTCAACAAGGATTATCACAAATATATCTGATTTTGAAATTCAAATATCTAATATCAAAAGCCATTCATCCCTCGATGGCTTACTTTTGTCGCATAGTATCTTATTGAACAAATAATAACATAAATATTTACGCATAAAAAAGATTAGATTGGTTATGAAAAGAATTCAAGTCGTATTATTATTATTTGCCATTGTCCCTATGTTTGCAATAACAAAAGCAATAGCCGGTACTAATAATCAGCCCAAAACATCCAAGTTTGTTTATCACGGAGCCGGTAATCCGTATCTACCGTTATGGGAACATTTGCCGGACGGAGAACCCCGTGTTTTTGAAGATCCCGACAATCCGGGAAAATTTCGCGCTTACATCATCGGTTCGCACGATGTCCGCTTCGGCAGCTATTGCGGACCGGACATCAGAATGTGGTCGGCACCCGTAGAAGATTTATCAAGTTGGCGTGACGAAGGGGCTATCTTTACCTATCAGGTAGAAGGACAATGGGATGTGATGTACGCTCCCGACCTTGTTGAAGTGAAAAGGAAGGACGGCACAAAAGAATATTATCTGTACCCGCATAGCCGCGGTAGAGACAGAGAAGCGATGGTTGCCAAAGGAAGCCGCCCCGACGGGCCTTTTACCCCTATTAACCTGACTGCCGATGGTACAAAAACTCTGCCCGGAAGTATTCTGGGATTCGACCCGTCTGTATATATCGAATATATCACAGATCCGAACGATCCGGATTATGAAATCGGATTCAGAGCTTATGGATACTGGGGATTCCAACGTTCATTAGCCGCCCAACTGGATCAGAACACCATGTATTCCGTACGTCCGGGGACAGAGGTTATTCCTTATTTCATGCCGGCAGGCGTTCGCAGAGGTAACAATCGCGGTCCGAAGAATATTTCATATCCGCATATCTTTCCCGGAGAGGACCTCGAAGCATTCAACTTCTTTGAAGCTTCATCCATACGTAAGATCGGAAACAAATACGTGACCATCTATAGCGGACATTCAGGTCCCGACTATGGATTGGGCAGTTCCAACTCCACTTTGCGTTACGCTTATGGTGATTCTCCACTGGGTCCATGGAAAAGTGGCGGCGTTCTGGTCGATTCGCGTGCCCCGGTGTTAAATCAGGATGGTTCACGCCTGCAAACAACTAATGCAGGACACAATACACACGGAAGTATAGAACTTATCAACGGACAATGGTATGTATTCTATCACCGTCCGCCACGGGGATTCGGCAACGCACGCCAGTCAATGGTAGCCCCAATCCATGTGGAATGGGATAAGAAGTCAGTATCGGAAGGTGGTAAAGTTTCCATCAGAGCCTACGATCCCTATGCAAAAGATAATATCTGGACAGCCAAAGACAGTCAAGGGAATGAATACAAAGGAGCAGAAGTAACCTCGGAAGGATTCCACATCTTTGGTCTTGATCCTTATCAGTATTATTCCGCAGGATTTGCATGTTATCTCTCCGACGGACGTATCCAGCAGGATTCATGGGACATCTGGGATAATCATGCCCCCATCACAAACGTGAAAAACGGCAATATAATAGGATATAAATACTTCGGCTTCGGCGGATTGAATAAAGACAAACTGGGTTTGAAAGCTTTCGAAGGAACCAAAAAGGGAAACCAAACAGCCTTCAACCTCTTCCTTACACCCAAAACATCAAAAACGTTTAAAGTGAACGTTTGGTTAGATGGTCCGTGGGATAACGAAACCTGGAAAGGGACGAAGATAGGCGAAATTGTTGTTCCTGCCAACTCGGCGCAGAAAACGGAACAGTTTACAATTGACGTATCGAAGTTTGTTGACCACCTGGACAAGAAACATGCAATCTATCTCGTTGCTGAAAGCGAAGAAACGGACAATCTTTTCGATTTAGCCGGCTTGGGATTCAGTTCAAACAAAAAGAAGATCGCTCGCCCTATTGTCCCCAAAGTAAATATAGAGGTCAATGGAAAAGCAATCGAAGTACCGGCAACTCCTGTACGTTCTACTGAAAGCAATGGTATTACCGGCTATGACATCTATGAAGCTGTTTACAAACTTCCGGCCGGAACTACCGGAACCCCTACTGTATCGGCATCAGCGACTGATAAGAATGTGAAAGTAGAGATTATCCAGGCAACATCGGTTTCCGGAACTGCTATTGTGAAATTCGATTATAAAGGGGTAGTTAAAACATATAAGGTTGTGTTTACTCCTCTTGCATAAGAATATCAGAATGTAACCATGAAAAAAACATTTACTATTCTATTAATTATATGTGCAGCCACAGGGATAAATGCACAAGATAAATTGTATCCCAACGAGTTTCCGCTCTCACAAATAACACTCCTCGAAGGGCCGTTGAAACATGCCCGGGACTTGAATATCGAGACATTGCTCAAGTACGACTGTGACCGTTTGATGGCTCCCTATCGAAAAGAGGCAGGGCTGACACCCAAAGCTAAATGTTATCCCAACTGGGACGGATTAGACGGACACGTCGGAGGACATTACCTCACAGCTATGGCCATCAATGCAGCCACCGGCAATGAAGAATGTCGCAAGCGTATGGAGTACATTATCAGTGAAATTGCCGAATGTGCCGAAGCCAATTGCAAGAATCATCCCCAATGGGGTGTTGGTTACATGGGCGGAATGCCTAACAGCCAGAATATTTGGAATGGCTTTAAAGACGGAGACTTCCGCGTATACAGTGGCTCATGGGCACCGTTCTACAATTTGCATAAGATGTATGCCGGCTTACGCGACGCATGGCTATATTGCAGCAACGAACAGGCAAAGACTCTTTTTCTGCAGTTCTGCAATTGGGCAATCCACATCACATCAGGATTGTCGGACGAACAGATGGAACGGATGCTTGGCAACGAGCATGGTGGCATGAACGAAGTGCTTGCTGACGCGTATGCCATTACTCATGAGCAGAAGTACCTTGACTGTGCAAAGCGTTTCTCTCACAAACGGTTATTTACTCCTATGTCGCAGCGGCAAGACTGCCTCGACAATATGCACGCCAATACGCAAGTACCCAAAGTTATCGGCTTTGAGCGTATATCAGAGCTGTCGGGAAATGAGGATTATCATGTGGCAAGTTCATTCTTCTGGGATATCGTAACGGGCGAGCGCAGCCTTGCATTTGGCGGAAACAGCCGTCGTGAGCATTTCCCGGCCAAGGATGCTTGTATGGATTTCATCAACGACATCGACGGTCCTGAGAACTGCAACACCAACAATATGTTGAAACTTACAGAAGACCTCCACCGTCGTAATCCGGAAGCGCGGTATGCCGACTATTACGAGCTTGCCACATTCAACCACATACTCTCCACCCAGCACCCGGAACATGGAGGCTACGTCTATTTCACGCCTGCCCGTCCCCGCCACTATCGCAACTACTCCGCTCCTAATGAAGCAATGTGGTGTTGTGTCGGCACCGGTATGGAGAACCATGGCAAGTACGGACAGTTCATCTACACCCATGCAGGTGATGCCCTTTTTGTGAATCTATATGCGGCTTCACAGCTCGACTGGAAGGAACGCGGCATCACGTTACGTCAGGAGACGGCTTTCCCTTATTCTGAAAACAGTACTATTACTATTGCGGAAGGCAAAGGCACATTCAATCTCATGGTGCGTTATCCGGGATGGGTACATCCGGGCGAATTCAAGGTCAGTGTAAACGGAAAGCCTGCCGACATCATTACAGGCCCGTCATCCTACGTCAGCATCAATCGCAAATGGAAAAAAGGCGATGTAGTAAACATCAATTTCCCAATGCACTCATCCCTGCGCTATCTACCCAACGAACCGCAGTACGTTGCTCTCATGCATGGGCCTATCCTGCTCGGAATGAAAACCGGTACAGAGTCGATGGCGTCACTTATAGCGGATGATAGTCGCTTCGGGCAGTATGCAGGCGGTCCAAAGCAGCCTATTGATAAAGCTCCAATCCTCATCAACAATGACATTGCCAGTATCCCGTCACAGCTCACTCCTGTGCCTGGTAAACCACTGCACTTCACACTCAGCACCCGCATGGAGAACAAGATTGAAGGGGAGTTGCAACCATTCTTCGAGATTCATGACTCTCGTTACATGATATATTGGCTTGCCCTCACCGAAGGTAGCTACAAGCAGTATATCGATAACATTGCCAAGCAGGAACAGGAGCGTCAGGCACTCGAAGCAAGCACTGTCGACAAAGTGCAGCCAGGCGAACAGCAACCGGAGACCGACCACCAGATGGAGACCGACGAGTCATACACCGGTAACACAAATAATGTCTTCTATCGCGATGCCCGCAACGGACATTATTTTAGCTACCTCATGCAAACCGATGGTCTGACTAACCTCAAGCTGCGACTCAAGTATTGGGGAGTGGGCGAATGGAAAAGCCATGAATTCGATATCTATATTGATGATGTATTTCTCCGTTCCATCAACAACACCGGCAAATATCGCATATCAGAGTTCAAAGCAGAAACCTATGACATTCCGGCTACTCTTTTGCAGGATAAGAAACAAGTGCGTGTCAAGTTTGTGGCAAAACCCAACAAGCAAATAGGTGAAATATATGAAGTAAGATTAATAAAACAGTAGCTGGATAGCTACTGTTTTATTAATCTTCCAATACGGATACAAGCTCCGCCACCCGGCGCTAACTTTATATTCAGAACTTCATTCCGCGTTACTTTCTTTTTCGAAACCTTAATCGTTTCTCTGTTACTCAAATAATGGGCATTCTCCCCATCCTCCACAATTTCCGCTTCATAGTCTCCTTTACCTAAGAAAGACAGCGGCACACGTAAAGTTCTACTTTCTTCGTTAGTTGCAGCTCCTACCAAGAATGCTCCATCTTCCGCTTGACGCATCATTACGATATATTCCCCTATTTTGCCATCCAAAGTCTTACTTTCCAGCCAAGGCATCTTCTGTGCAGACAAAAAGCGGAGTAAAGCAGGATATTTACGATAATATTCAGGAATATCCGGAATAATCGTTGCGCCGGAGAAAGTGATCAATGTTCGTGCAGCTTCCGATACCACCGTTGAAGGCACCTCCTGGTTATTATCCGAACGCGTCGTTTTTCCTTGTCGCAAGTCAAACATACCATTATTCATATCAATCGGGCCGGCTATCATATTTACAAACACCGAAGTAACAAAGGTCTTGGGATAGAAAATCTCATGCCCGTCCAATTGAGCCTTGCAATATTCACGCGTCACAGCATTGGGCCACGTCCGCATCTGTCCATAGGGATGCACCGGATAATCATGAAAATCTACCAATAATTTATACCGTGCACACATTTCCGTTATACTCCTCGTTCTGGTATTCTTCTCTTCAGCATCTCCAGCCATAAAACCATACTTCACCCCGGCAGCTTCCCATGCGCCATATTGCTTCAAAGTTTCCTCCAACGGATAATTACGTCCTCCTACATCATTCAGATACAGCCAAATGCCTACTCCTTTCTGTTTTCCATATTGAATCAACTTTCGTACATCCCTGGCCTTATCTCCCTTAACAGGATCTGAACCTTGCTCAAACTCAGGTCCATACCAGTTGGCATCAAGAACCAGATAGGCAAAACCCTGTTCTGCGGCAAAATCAACCATCCTTTCCCAGGAAGGATAAGACATTGTATAATGAAATCCTTCCCATTGAGCACCATTGATACGCCAGTCCCACAATGCAACTCCCGGCTTTACCCATGAAAAATCATAATCTCCGGAAGGTTCCGGATTCAATAATTCCAAGAGATGAGAATCCACCAGATCGCCCGGACGATTGCCGCAAAGAACCACACGCCATGCCGATTGATACCCCGCATGAAGCAAATGCGGCTTTACAGACACAGAAAACAAACATTGCCCTTTTTCCGACTTTAGTTTCAAAGGTTCCCCTTCATCCAGACAAGCTTCATGGACAGCCAGATATAAATCATCCGCAGCCTTCACCGTCATCACAGGCAAGCGCTCACCATCAGTTTCCGTCAATCGTTCCGGACCGATATTATGCCTTTCACCATTATAAAACCATGCAGTATAATCGCCTGCAAAATTAAAAGTAGTAAGTTCCAATGCAGAACCTGTACCTTGAGGCGACACATAGCGAAAAGCCACACCTTCATTATAAGCCCGTGCCACTACCTCCAAAGCATCCGATGATTTCGCTTCATTCACAAAAGACAGCTTCATCTCATTGTATTTATCGGGTACCACGGCACGCTTTCCCCACAGAGGCTTCCAAACAGAATTCACTTTGTTACGAGTAACCTTTCCCATTTTCCATCCCCGGAAAGGAAAAGTCAGCCCATCTTCCGTTTTAAACCCCAATGCAGAAGCATCAATCACTTGTTTACGCTTCACGGATAATTGATAAGTCAGCTCACCGGCATCCGTTTGAATAATCGCTAACTGTATCTTTCCGTCAGGCGAATCAACCGTATATTTTTTTTCACCGGCATAACAATAGGTTCCTATCAATAAGAACAACAAACACAATTTTCTCATAATCCGATTTTATCACATCAATAAACTTTATTAAATACCGGCTTCATTATAAAACTGAATTCATAATTACCGTACGGCAAGCGGTATTGCGGATAAGCGATAGCTCCCCAACTATTTTCACAAGCCAGCCCCAATTGAGCCTTGTCTATGCAAATATTCGTATAATCCACCGGGATTACTTCCGGCGAATGACACTGATCTTTATTCAATCCGTCGTCCAAAGATTCAATCGTATAATTCAGAGCCGATGCCGAGAACGGGGCTTCCGCAACAAATTGCAATCCGGAACCCGCTTCATTCAGTTGTCTCCACCAACGTATATCAGTCTTAGTACCCGTTTCCTGCGGACGGATATATGGATAGAATTGTTCAGCCACCGTCTGGCGATAAATCCCCAAATCTGTTGCATGATTACGGTCCGAATAGTTTTCCACAGGACCTCTGCCATAATAGTTGATTCTATAGAACTCGTCAGGCATCTGCATCTGCATGCCGAAGCGGAACATATCGGGCACTTTCTCTGCTTCACCGGCAACCATTTTCTGGGTAACTTTTATCTCACCTGTATTATTTATCACATAAGTCAGATATAATTTAGCAGATACATCAGGCATTTCATATCCGGCCTCAACTACAATCGTCCCATTTTCCTGCTTATTGGTAAATGAAGTTCTTTTCAGTTTTGGATTCAGCCATACCCTGTATTTATGCTGCAACCTGGCACCATAATCGTTGTCAGTAGGCGCACGCCAGAAATTAGGCACGAGTTGTCCGCCATCATTCATTAATTCTTTGCCTGCAACCTTATATCTGCTCAGGAAACCATTGTTCTTCGCAAACTCGATAATGAAATCCTCACCTTCAATGATCAGATAATTGCCATCATCATTATTCACGGAAGGAGCAACCGATTCTATATTCGTTTTCTTCACATTCACTAATGCCATATCGGGTGCTTTATAGGGAATGACGGGCATTTGAGCTTTTGCAACAGTAAATCCGGGAGATAATAAGGTTTCAGCCTTTTTAAGTTTATAAGACACATTCAGTAATAGTTCTTTGTCTTTATACGAATTTACATCGGAGATGTCCAGTTTTAGTTTCGCCTTTTGTTGAGGAGCAACATTAAGATTGCCAACAGTGCCGGCTTCTACCAATTCACCATCTGCCAATAACTGCCAATCCAGATAATAAGCGGAAAGATCACGGAAGAAATTCTCATTAAAGATTTCTATTTCTCCATTTTGCAGGCTGACGGGATGTGTCCAAATGGACTGGTAAAAGTAACCCACTTCGTACATGTGCGGATTCGGTACCCTGTCAGGGCTTATCAGACCGTTATCACAGAAATTATTGTCAGAACCATCGTACTTATTAAAATCTCCGCCATACGCATATATTTCAATACCGTCTTTATTTTTCCAACGCACAGACTGGTCAACAAAGTCCCAAATAAACCCACCCTGGAATTTCGGATATTTACGTATCAGGTCCCAATATTCTTTGAATCCACCCATAGAATTACCCATAGCATGCGCATATTCACACTGTATAAGCGGCTTAGTAGCATTACTCTTGGCATAATCCTCACACGCACTGTACCACAAATACATCGGGCAGAAAATATCGGTATAATAATCATGACCGGCCTGTTCATACTGCACGGGGCGTGTCTCATCTTCCGCTTTTATCCAACGGTAGCAAGCTTCAAAGTTAGGGCCGGGACCGGTTTCATTGCCCAATGACCAAATAATGACCGAAGGATGATTGTAACTGCGCTGCACATTACGCTGGTTACGTTCCAGATGTGCTTTGGCAAAGGAAGCATGTTTAGAAAGCTGATTATTAGTATATAACATTCCATGCGCCTCTACATTAGCCTCAGCTACGACATACAAACCATACTCATCGCACAATTCATACCAAAGATTATCGTCAGGATAATGACACGTACGCACGGCATTGATATTGAATTGTTTCATAATCCGAATGTCCTGCAACATACGCTCCCGTGAAACAACATATCCATAATCGGGATCCATTTCATGGCGGTTGGCACCTTTAATCAGTACAGGCTGTCCGTTCACAAGCAGCTGGGCATCCTTAATCTCCACTTTACGGAAACCCACTTTTACCGGAATAACTTCTAAAATATCATTGCCATTCTTTAAAGTAGCGGTCAGGCAATAAAGATTGGGCATTTCCGCACTCCATTTAAGAGGATTCTTAACCTCCATAACAGTCGAAAGACTGCCCGAACCATTCACCCGGGTGTTTGCGACTACATTGCCTTTCGCATCCGACAGTTCCAACTCTACAGTACCCCGTCCTTTCATCTGGAGAGCAATGTCCAGTGATCCGTTGGTGTATTGCTGATCCAAATCGGGAGTAACTCTTATGTCCTGTATACAAGTCTTGTTGCGAGCATATAAATAGCAATCACGTCCCACACCCGAAAAGCGGAAGAAATCCTGATCTTCAAGATATGACCCGTCGCACCAACGGAACACCTGAAATGCAATCAGATTTTTTCCCGGTTTGAGATAACCCGACAAATCAAACTCCGCTTCCAGTTTACTGTCTTCACTATACCCAACATACTTACCATTTACCCACAAATAGATATTAGAAGTGACAGAACCAAAATGCACAAAGATCTGCTTATTCTTCCATTCCGCCGGTATGGCAATCTCTTTTCGATAAGATCCTACATGATTGTTGGCTACAGGTATTTTCGGAGGATCAGTTCTGAATTGGTTCTTCCATGGGTATCCTACATTGACATAAATAGGATCACCATAACCATTTAACTCCCATACAGCAGGTACTTTCAGTTCATCCCACGCACTATCATTATAACCCAACTGATAAAAATCATCCGGACGCTGGTCAACATTCCTTACCCAATTAAATTTCCACATCCCATTCAGAGACAGAAAATTATCAGATTCTTCCTTAACACCAGTACGGGCAGCATCGTATGATTCATAAGCAAAATAATTAGTGTGCATCGGAGCACGATTCACAGCATTTATCTCCGGATCTCTCCACTCATTCTTTTGGGATAAAGCAACCGTTTGCAATCCAATAGCCAACGCAAATAGGCTGAATAGTCTCTTTTTCATATCATTATTATTTGAAATTATCCTATAGGATACAAATGTAGAGCTTAACCTGCCCACAGACTTTCAAAATTAAATATATGATTTTTAAAATTAGATATATCTCAGATTCCTAACTAAGATAACTCACCAATAGATACAGATAATGAAAAAGCATGACTGCAACAGATAATTAAGTATTCAGCCAGAATTCGCTTTAAAAGTGCTATATTTGCCTCTGTATACCGTTTTAAAAACCATCAAAATGAATATCGAAGAATTTAGAGAATATTGTCTGTCATTAAAAGGTGTTCGTGAGAAAATACCGTTTCCCAATGTCCCCGATAAATACAGTCGTGATGTTCTATGCTTTTATGTAGCGGATAAATGGTTCTGCTTTGTAAATATCGAAATCTTTGACTTTTGCTGTATCAAATGCAATCCAGAAGAATCAGGAGAATTACAAACCACATATATAGGAATAAAGCCCGGATGGCACATGAATAAAAAATACTGGATCAGTGTTTACTTTAATCAGGATGTACCTAACGAGAAAATTAAAGAACTCGTAAGCAAGTCTTATGACATTGTTGTCAAAAGCCTGACAAAGAAAGAACGGGAAATGCTACTATCAAGTGATGAGTAGCACTCCCAGCATTAATATGATATATATGAATTCTACAGAGTTATGAAAGTTTTCTATACAGTCGCCAACAGTATCCACCAATAAGCAATATCAGTAATAATGTAATGCCAAAAGCCCAATAATTAACTACACGGGATTCGGCAACAAGCATATAATCACTGTCCAAAAGACGAAAAGCATCTACTTTCCAAATGAGTGACTCATCTTTTTGCATGGCTGCATTGGTAGAAACCACCCTGCCCGGCATGGATAACTCAAACAGCACAGCATAACCAAACAATTCTGCAATCCGCCCTTTTTCCTCAAACAGATCATCCATTGGCTTTTTATTGTCCGCATATAAGTTTGAGAAATATTTCGTTTGACTCAATTCATCCAGATAATTGCATACCTCTTCAGGTGATCCGTCATCACCGGTATCTTTTCCGGAAAAGTACTTCCCATAAACCGGTTCCTTCAGATCTGCCAACTGATGTACAAAGGCCGTATCTCCTTTTATCGTAATGAAATGAAGAATTACTTCACAACTCAGTTCATACTGACTACGGTTATACCATTTCCAGAATTTGGCTTCAATGTCATCCAACCTATTATTCTGTTCAATACCATTTAATCCGATCAAAGCCTCCTGATCTCCCCGGAACCATATCCGCTGCTCCTCTTTACTCATATAATTTTCGAGAGGTACCGGACCTTTATCGGGTAATTCACCGTAGGTAGCCGTATACTGATAATATGTATAGAACCAGCGGAAGCTTTTCCGGAGTTTTTCAACCGGGACTACCAAAGGAAGACTGTATTCCTTTCCATCCAAAGTACTGAAGCTATCGGAACCTACCGTTGGATAAGTCCGGCAAACTTTCACATTCAGTTTGTCTTCATCTCCCCAGCAGTTGAATTTAACAACAGAGTCCAGATTGCTCACTTCCCATCCCGAATCTATTCGGAATAAAAACGGATTATGATCCCTGTCTCCTGCAAGGAAAGCAGAGTCGCCATAAGCATATACCTCTCTGTGCATGCTACCATCACTATTTACCTGAGAAACCATTCGGTAATAGGTACCGCAAGAAGTCATACCGAGCAGCAAAACAATGGCTGCCATCCATTTATACGTTCTCATAATGATATAATTTAATAAGTTTTCTTTGTAAGTTCCATTACTCTCTTTTGTCTGAGCTTCTTATACTGCACATACTGTCCGGACAGGTAATCGCTCTTTTCAGAAAGCCTCATCTTCTCCCAGCCTTCCGGCAGGGAATAAGCACTGTTTTCTTGGAAACGATACTCCTCTTCTACTCTGACACCATCGGGAACCGGACTAAGAAGAGTCTCACTCACCAACAAGCACAACAAAAATCCTGCGGCTATCCCGGATACCCAACTGCCAATCAGCAGGCTTTTCCTTTTCTTCTTTCGGGGAACTATCCTGCTCACTTGCTGCAAAATGGCGGTAGTCAGTTCATCCGGATTGCTCAATATAGGCTGTACATTTCTCACCTCATCAAGCCATTCATTGTAAAGTTTATCATCTTGTTTCATAAGCCAGCATCTATTTGATTCATTTTGTTTCGTATATTCTTCCGGGCCAGGTAAAGGGTGGTTTTAATGATTCCGGCAGAAAGTCCGGTGATAATTTGCACCTCCGGCACATCCAGTTCCTCAATATCCCGTAATGTAAAAATCAACCTTTGCCGGGGAGACAGCTCATCGGTATATCTCAGGATTAGTTCACACAGTTGCTTGTTCACCACTGCCAATTCTACATTATCATCTGACGAGATATTCGCGGAAACGGAATAATCTGCTTCATTATCGAGTGGTGAATGGTGCAGGGAGCGCAGACGGTCATAACAGGTATTGCAAGTGATTTTATAAAGCCAGGTAGAGAAGCGACACTCACCATTATATTTACCCAGCGCCAGCCACACCTTTACAAAGGTTTCCTGTACCATATCTTTAGCTTCATCTTCGTCGCACAGCAATCGGAAAGCAAGCCGGAATACAAGTGGCTGAAACGTAGAAACCAGCAGAGAGAATGCTACTGCATCCTCCTGCTGGCTCCTACTTATAAGCTCTTGTATTTTTTTCTGGTCCATCATAATAATATCTTCGTTTATTATATGATACGTAAGAAAAACCTTCCGGTCAATAAACAAGAGCTAAAATAATACTTAATAATGGAAAATATCAATCTTTATTCCCGAAACGCTTCTTCAAAAATTCCTCCAGATTATAAGTTCCCGGAGAATTTCGCAATACGGTACCATCTTTTTCTATCCATTCATAATGAGGAATACCATTAAAGTGAAATAACTGGCGGAGATAGTTGTAATCTGCCTGGGGGATACGATAACAAGCCTCACCCTTCAGATTCTTCTCTACATATTCATTATAAGTCTTTTCGGGACTTTCACGATCACTGGTTATGTATATAAACTGAAAACCCGGGTGATCTTTATACTGTTGACGCAAACCGGCGGTATGTTCAATGCCTCCACGACAGGGACCGCAAAACGTTGCCCAGAAATCGATAAACAAAGCTTTACCTGTATGGGCTTTAATGATATTACGGAAAATTTCAGTAGCAGGTCCTTCAGGCAAAACATACGTGCTATCATTTTGTAGCGGAAACGCCTTGGCATACAAACGTTCCGCCTCGGCAAATAAAAATGGATGAACGATAAATTCCTTTTCTTTATCCAGCAGATAGCGGGCATACTTTTCATCAAGGGATTTCAAATTATAAGGCAGGCTACGCAAAGGAATTACCTGAGAAACAAATGGCCTATATCCCACTATTGTATCCAATTGCCCGACTTTCATACTTTGATCTTCAAAGAAACCGTTGGCATACAATTCATTATCAGGCTTTTTATCTTCTGCTTCAGTATCATTCGCTACTTCATGTTCCGCTTTGTATGCTTCGAATAAATCCTTATACTTTTCCATAAGCTCTTTCCAGATTTTTGTTTCAGCAATCAGCTCTTCAACGGGCCTTTCCAATGTTGTTCCCGCCTTTTCTTCATGTTGTTTCCGTAGCTCTTCCTGTTCGGGAGTAAACTCGGCGCCATGCTTTTTCAGATAGGTAAGAATAGATTTTTCAGGATATGTGTATGTCACCACATCCATTTTCGTAACAGCGGTGTCACCCATGGCTCTTGCAAAATCCATATACTCAAGACGATTGATAAACGTGCTGAAATGCCTGTCCACTACGATAAGACTATCGTTAAGCGGCATCTGACGTAAGAAGTGGTAATAAGTTGAATCTTCCTTAACCTTCAGAACCTCGTTATCCTTATTCTCTCGCGCCAGATAATTCCTATCCATTACAAAGTCCAACATCTTATAGCCTTGAGAAATCTTTGCCGCATTTCTCACCAAACGCGCCGCCTTTCCCACATACCGATTGGCAGCTACAAGCGAATCAGCCTGCTCTGACCAACGACGAAACATGGGTTCGCAACGTTCGGCAAATTGCGCGGGAGTCAGTTCTTTCTGCATTTTCGAGAAATCTTCATAACGAAATACGAATAAATCATCCACATATTTCAATGCCTTTCCTATATATGCGGTAGATCCCATGTAATGGACATTATGAAGAGGATAATAATGATCACGGGCACGACTACGGGCCATTATCGCTTCCCAATCTACATACATGGTTACGGTCTGTCCCGGCTCTATATAAAAGGGTATCCAATCATTATTGAACACAACCGAACTCACCATAGGATAGTTGATCTCAAATTTACATTCAAACCTTCCATTAGGCTGCAGAGTTACCACCATCGGATAATCTTCTCTTGTCAAATCATTAGAAACATAAATCAGACCATTGGTAAAGCCCAATTTCTGATCATAGCCGGCAATGTATCCTTGCAGGCAAACACTATCACGACGGAATACCGGACTCTCATTCTCTTCAACCTGCATCGCCTTCATGTTTCCCGTATCCCGCGAATAAAACCGGGCAGGTTCTTTATCTTTCCTTATCCGGCACAAACCATTCTTTTGCGGGGTCAGTTCCAGCTCCACTTTATCGCCCCGGTCATCTTTCAAAGTCAACAGCATACTTTTGCCTTTCTGACGGATCGTTTCGTACTGATAGAAACAATTGTCCATGACAACAAGAGAATCATATATGCCAAAAGCCCATTCATAATAGTCATCCATTCCCATCCAGTTGCCGGAGACTTCATCAAAGAGTGAGGCTTTGGCATCTTTTTTCTCCAAAGATATATAGAATGTATGCGACTCATCACCTTCATCGTCATCAAGGAAATGAATCTCTTTTGTTGTTTCAGGAAGCGGTGGAAAAAGAAGCACAAAATCCAAAGTTCCCGAATCCGGTGTATATACTTCTTTATCCAGTTCAAAACCTTCGCTCCCCGTAAGATAATATTTCTTACCGGTATCCGCATCCTCCAGATAAGTACTCTTACCTAGCATCACCCACCAATGCGGACGGAAAATAACATGGATATGCAACCTCGTTGCATCCGGAGTACGTTCAATGCGGGTAATATTATAGATGCTGCCCGAACGGAATTTAAACTTAGGATTATCAATTACATTTTGTGCCTGAAGCATACAAGTGATGCAAAGCAGGAAAAGGAAAATAAGTTTTCTCATGGTATAGTTGTATATGATTAATTTCTACTAAAATTTAAAGGTTGCTCACTCTGACAAATATAAGCAATAAAAAGGAAAGACTTTTTATTTTAAATAAATATTTTTCAATAACTGATATTTAAGAGTAAAGTATCCTTTTGGAATAGCTACACCCTTTATATGGAAAGGTGTAGCCATGAGAGTAAAAGGGTGTAGCCATCCGGACAAAAAGGTGTAGCCCTTTCAACACACGGCTACAAACACCTGTAGGCCGGATTATATCATCCTTATAAATATGTTTTTTAAAAAGCCGATTGTTTGTTCATGTAAACTAATCAGATTCTATCATCATATTACTCCAATATGGCAATCTTCTCTCTGCCTACAATATAAATTCCTGCAGGCAGTTCCCGGATCACCTCACTTCTGCGCACCTGAGTGCGAAGCTTGATTCCCGTAATGGTATAGACATCTACCAGAGGATCTTTATCCACGGTCACATCCTCGATGCCCGTAGGATCTTCATAATCATCGGAATTAGTCAGATAGACTTTATCGATAATAATAGGGCTGCCGCCGAACGACCAAAAACCTACACCATAAATGTGGCTCGGATCAAGTTTCACTTTAGAATTACTCTTATACATATTATTCAAATCAACAACCACTTGCTTACTGTTCTTAACTTCATATTCAGCAGCTCCCGACCAATAGCTATTCTCATCAAATAAACGAAATGAAGCACCGTTGTTTGAGTTATCATTGCCTATTTTTGCCACAACGTATTTGTATTCCGACAAATCAATGCCGTTATCGTACCACCAGCCACCGAAACCATACTGTCCGGTCACCAATGTATGTGTATTCTCATCAAAAGAACCGGTCTCCCAAATATTGGGATTAAACAGTTCTGCGGTTAGCGGAAAAGTAGAAGAAGTTACATGAATCTTTAAAGACTGACGGTCACCTAAAGGGCCTTTATAACTGATAATTATATCACTCTCTCCATCTTGCAAAGCCATTATACGTCCATTAGTTACACGTATGACATCCGGATTCTGATTTTCATAATCGGCCGCCATGGTAATATCTTCCGTATGACCATCGGCATATATTCCTTTCACTGTAATTGTAGAAGAACTTCCGGTAAGCAAAGTGAACTCTTCTTTTCCATTGATGGTCAATTCGGTTAAGGTCAATGATTCTTCACTATACCCCTCAAAAGAGTCGTCAAAATAGAATGCTTCATCAAACTCCGGTTCGGTAGAGAACCAGTCTACATCCACATAGCCTCCTGTCTGGACAGTTGCATAATTAAAGATGGCGAACTTATTGCCCGTGAATACCGTCAGATCATACTTCATATTCAGGTCATCCCCAAATTTTGTATAGGTCTTGTTATCCAAACTGTAATAGAAGCTTGCCCTACTTGTGTTGTAATTGGCAATAGCACGCAGATAGATTACCTGTTCGGTGATCACTTCTCCTATCTGCTCCGATTTTGCAGCCAACGATACAACAGGGGCAGTGGTATAAACCAACCGCTTCTGCCCATCTATGACTTTAACGCCAATAAACGCATAAGGGTCCTGAAATACTGCCAATCCTGCCACATCGCCTTCCTGCATCTCGCCTATCTCCATCCTGACCGTGCCATAGGAATGTTCCAAGTCCTGAGGATACCCCAGAATTCTCTGAGTCAATGTGTTCTTGGCTTTATGTAAGCTGTCGGTAACATTTGCCGTATACAACCGCAAATAACCGGCATGTTCAGTCAACGACCATTTTGATCTGTCCGCATTATGATTCCATCCCCATTGCAGTCCTAATTTATAATGCCTGAAATTATCATTGGTAGGCAATGACTTTATGGGGTATTCCCTGCCAACATCGGGCTTACGATAGGTAGTGACTCCTTTTCCGTTCTCACCTATTTCAGGCCAGCCATCCACCCATTTTACGGGTTGCAGGTTAGGGAATCGTCCATAAGCACCTTTATCATAGAAAAGCATAGTCCACCACTCTCCGGTCTGCGTTTCTACCAAAGCTCCCTGATGAATGTTGTCATCGTCTATCAGCTTCTTTTCCTCATAAGGTCCATAAATATCCTTGGAGCGGAAAACAGTTTGAAAAGCAGGCCATCCTCCATACGTAGAGTAAATGTAATAATACTCACCTATCTTATACAAACGGCTCCCTTCAAGCCCTTCGCGGAAAGACCATTTAACCACATCCTTATCACTGCCGGGAATTTTATTGAAATCTTCATCCAATTCGGCTATACGAAGCTGGTTGATACCGTAAACTACGTATATTTTATCATTATCAAAAAGCAATCCGCAATCATAAAAACCATCATTTAACTTCTTCTTTTCCCACTCACCTTCAATGTCGGTAGTGGTCAATAGGTATCCACCTTCATCCAGTGTAGTAAACAGGAGATAGAACTTGCCGTTGTGATATTGAAGAGCTGTTGCCCACTGGCCACGGCTGTAACGGTTCTGACCATTTTCAAGATTATAACCATCGGATGCCTCTATGCGCTCCAACGGATTACAGCAATACTCCCAGTTCACCAAATCATAAGATTTCAGAATGGTGGCTCCGGGGAAAATGTACATGGTGGTGGATACCATATAATAGACATCACCCACACGGATTACATCCGGATCAGGGAAGTCACCGAATATAACAGGATTAGTGTATGTGCCATCCCCATTATCACTATGTGACTGATAAGCAAAATCAGGACGTGGATAATTTTCCTTTGCATACTCCTGATACCAGTGATAGGCAGGCCACGGACAGGCTTCGGGATCGGTCAGGAAGGTGTACGCTTCTCCCTCAGCAGGTGGAGTATCCTTAAATTTTGCCAACAAATCAGCACCCGTAAAAATAAGCCAGCTCACATTACCCGAATTATCTACAATATGTTTCATATTTGCTCCAAAACCGGGACCGCCGAATGTACCGGTATGAGCCTTCCCCCACGAAGCGTTATATTTTGACGGTGCCCAATCCATTTCTGTTATCATGATAGGTGCGAATGATGCTACCGGAGCTACGGAATCATCCCATCCTTTCTGGAAAGGTTCATAGCCTCCCGTACTGGAACCACCATCCCCATTTTCTCCATCACTTCCCATCCAGCCCGGATAGAGATGTACCGCATAACCGATGTTATCTCCTTCGATAGGATTGACGGCAAACCCTTTATACAACCCTTGATAACCCAGACCAGGTATCCAAAGAATGTTACCGCAACCTTGTGCACGCATCGCATCTACCACCGACTGAAAATACTCTTTCAGTTTATCGAAGTGTCCCTGCGAACCGGCTCCGTAAGTACCATCGGGACCAAGTATATTAATCGGTTCGTTGGCCAGTTCAAACATAATATTCGGATGATTCTTCAATTTCGGATGCTGGGCTACGTGTGTCCATACTTTAATAAGATACTGATTATACTCATCTCCCACAGCTATTTTTTCCGGACATACTCCGGGAGGACGCATTACTACATAAAGTCCTTTCGAGACAGCATATTCCGCCATCGGAATAAATACCCTATCAAGATAGTTTTTAAACCGATTGAAATCGAATGCTGAAATGTCATTCTCTCCTTCTACATGAATTCCCGGAGAATTTGACCAATACGGGTCCATATGTAATCGAAGAAAATTCATTTTCCAACCGGCAGCCATAATGTCGTCAATCAACCCCTGATTGTATTTCAAGCATTTCTCCACATCATAATTGTCCCACTTCTGCCCCATCTCATTGAACCACGGACTATAGGTCTGTGCAAACCCATGCAGGTTCACTTTATTCCCATGCGGGTCTACCAGATAACGGCCTTCAACATGCAGTCGAGGCATTGACATATCTTCCCATGCCCAAAGTGCGGAAGAAGACATCAAACAGCATAAAGCTATAAGAAATTCGTAAAATACGTTTGTAATGTTTTTCATAAGCTATATATTTAAATTACTTCAACAAAAAATTAATAAGAATCGCTATGCCGCGATATTACTTTTTCACCTGAATAAATGAGATTACCCGATGTACAAACACCTTCTATCACTACCCCATAATCGGCAGCAGAATCGGCTGTATAAAAGCTGACGTGAACAGTTCCCGATTCATCAACCTGCACGTTCGGATTCCAGTATATCGTAGAACGTAAGTCTGGCTTGACGGATTTTTTCTTTGCTTCCGTGTCATACGCCGGTGAGTAGAATTCTACAGTTTGCTGATAACCTAAAGTCGTAATAGTCTGCATGTTGCTGTTCATTTTATTTTTCTGTACAAACCCATTCTTCGTAGTGACTACTATGGCACCATTTCCCGCAGCCGACCCGTAAAGAGGACCGACAGAAGTGGCAGGGGAGTAAAAAACATCTTTGATGTCATCCACGTCCAATAGGTCAAAATCAAAGTTTTCTTCGGGAACATTGTCCAGTAACACCATGACCGGAGCAAATCGATAACGCACCTCACTATTCGTGACAGTAATACCCGGCAAACGTCGCAAGAGGTCGTATGTAGAAATAAAATGTCCTTTTTTTACATCCTCTTCCGTCAGCACCTTCGAAACTCCCACCGAATAAAAGGGAGATTCCGTTTTTACAGCTCTCTCTCTTCTAGCTGTCACTATCACTTCCGCCAGATTATAGACTCTCATTCCATTTTCTATCGTATACTTCTGATCCATCTTTGCCATATAGTTTTCTTCTATATGTGGTTTTTCAATGCGGGGAATAAATCCGATTTTAGGGGCAGGAAATGATTTATAGGGGTCCAGTTCAATAAAGACTTTTGAAGAACCTTTCTTGCTGAGCGCCTGGACAATATAGTGAGTACCACTGGGATATTCCAGTTTATCGAATACAAACCGCCCATTCCGGTCAGGCTTCGTCAGTTCTGTCCCGATGAGTGAATCTTTAAGGGCGAGCAAAGAGATATTTCCCTCTTTCAATGCAGAAAACAAGCCCTCTACTTTACCGGAAACTTCATCACCCAGTTCCAAATTATAGGGCAATGCGCTGGTTACGTTGCCTTTCAATACCTCCGGTATGTTGTATTTCCGCCAGCCTTGTGTCATCATCAGCAAATCCAGGGCATAAGAAGAACTGCGGTTGTCTTGCAGGTAACTCAACGGTGACTCAATGTGTCCTTTAAGATCGGAAGTGAGCAATAAGGTGGAAACAATGTTGGAAACGGTATCCGGCTTCACGTCTGTTCTGTCAACAACTGCAAGTGCGAAGTTGCCTGACATGGGGTTTCCATTTATATCTTTAATCTGTATATCCATATCTACCTTCTCTCTTGCCAAGTAGTTTTCGCGGTCAAGCCGGACTTCAGTCTGCGCCAGTGCACTTTTTTGCAGAGAAAAAACTAAACGTTCGCTCAGAATATTTCTCCCTTCATCAACCAGCAGAAAGTGAACGATGCCCGCCGGAAAAAAGTCTTTTTCAAAATCAACATAATTTTGTTTATCATCCCAAGGCTGTGCATACAGAACGATGCCCCGCAAATGCGCCACCAGTGTCAGCGAAGTGCCCAATGAGGTATCGGGTGATTTGGAAAGACTTACCCGCAAATAATCTTTAGACCAAAGTGTATTCAGGGAGATAGCATCCGGAGAAGGTTCGGGCAAATCAAAACGTTTGGAAACGCCTGTTCCGTCACTACAAACGGTATGATACTTTTTTCCGGGAACATAATACATCCGAAAACTCCCCATACCCAAATGCTGGCTTTTGAAATCGGCACATACCTGACCTTCTTCGTCAAGCACCTGACCTTCTATCTCTGTAGACAAACCATCTGCATCGATGGCCTTAAATGCCATTTTGATTGTGGTGGATTGAGCTGCATGACCTCCTTCGGGGAAGAAAGCCACATCAAAGGTTTTACTCAATTCGGGGATTCTGAAATAGCGATTGGAAATTTTTCCGTCATACACTGTCTGCAATAAAAATGTACGCGAAGCGGGAATTTCTTTCTCTTTGAAAGTGTAATGGGTATTTTCTCTTTCCAATGATAAGACTTTTCCTTTTTTGTCCCTGTCTCCATCGGAGAAAAGAATGGCTTGTGTGGGAGTGACGGATCGGTTGTCCGGTTTACTGAGAAAATGTATTTCCGCATGAACGTCGTTGTTTTCAGTAGAATAACTGATTTCCGGAGATATCGCTTCGGATACAGGATCGGATATATAAATCAGTTTATGGGGAAAGTACTCTTCACCTATATTCTGCATGAACCAAGTGTAGGCTCTGAGAGAATAGTTGCCTTCCGGCAGGTCCTCACCCAATGGAATATGTCCGTAAAAACACCCCAAAGAGTCCGGTCTTATTTTCACTCTTCCCACCAAATTGCCCAACGGATTAACTAGCTCTACATATACATATCGGCTAGCATTAGCTTGCTTTAGCATAAGAGCGTCTACTAAATGTGCCCTAAACCAAAGGGTTTCACCGGACATGTAAATGCCACGGTCTGTCTGAAGGTGAATCTTTTCCTGAGGGAAATGTGACAGTTGCTGAGAAAAGAGGTTTTCTATGTTCATAGAGTCCGTTTTTACAACCAATAAATCTTGGGTAAATACATCTTGTATGCACAGCAGCAATAATAAAGAAATGAAACATATTCTCATGGTATAATTTTTATATATTTTACAGAAAATGGCGCTTCTCACGAAGCACCACTTTCTTAAACTAATGGTAATAAAAAATGCAATCTGATTTTACCTTAAATATAGTCTCTTAATAATCTTGTTTTCTATGTTCTTCCATCCAGTCATTTATCTCACGCACTTCATCATCATTCTTACGTTCTTTATAAACAAACCCTCTCGTTTCTTTCAGCAAGCCATCCTCTTTATCCCTAAATGTGTACCACAAGTCGTATACTTTCATGTCAGGATAGTATTGGCCACCACCGTCAATAAGTTCAAACTTATCCCAGGGTGTCAATTTCAAAGAATTGTCGGAATTCACGGTGATGTTAATGCAATAGTCCGGTCGGTAGTCCGGGGAACCTTTCGTCCATTCGTTCTTTTGATGATACATACGCACCGTATTGCCATCAACTACCGCCTGTAGCGTACGAGGCGACTTGTATACAATAGCATCATCGGGAGCATCCTTCAAAGCGATGGTACCGTCTATATAGTAAAGGCCGGAATAATCATTCATCAGATTCAAACGGACGAGCAACACCGTATCCTCCTTGGCCAGTTCAAAATGAGAAGTCTCTTCCAATTTGAACGCAAGCATATAGAGCGAATCAATATGCAAAGTAGAGGGATCGATGTAAATGGGATAAGTACCACATACTTCTCCCGCCTTTACCACTACATCCTCCTGCGGAATACTATAAATGCCATCGACCAACGTGCGATACATAATATCATCGGCCACACGTTCTTTTGCATTGTAATCTTCAATGCCAGAAGGATATTCCCGCACCTTGACAGTCACATCCGTCTTCGTCAGTAGCGAACCACTGATAGCCACAGAGGCATATACCGTGTCCTTTGCATAGCCAATATTCAGGTTTCTGTCTATTATTCTATCTTTGGCACCTACCAAATAGACCGATTCGGGATACAAATTCTCCTCCATAGGTATTTTATTATCGCAACCCACCAAACTAAAAGCCAATAAGCCGAGCGATAAAAATGCTATTTTTCTCATATCATTTTAAGTTACTAAGTTTTTAAATAGATTTCCAATCCTGTTGTCCAGAGTTACCAGACAACAGGGGTCAATGATTACCAACCTGGATTTTGTACTAATTTACCATTCTTTCTCAGCACATTTCTGTCGAGAGGCCACAAGTACATTTTATTAGAGAAGACGCGCTTCATGGTCTTTTCCGTATTCCATACTCTTTCTGTATAAAATTGCTCACGCTGTGATTGTGAGGCGCTTACATCCAACCCTCTAACAGGTCTATTGTACGCTTCGTAAGCATCTTTCCAACGGCGCAAATCCCAAAAGCGCTGACCTTCAAAAGCAAATTCAATCTGCCTTTCGTGCTTAATCAAATCTCTCATCTTGGCCTGATCAGAAGCATCGGCTGCTGTGATACCCGGCTGACCGGCACGATAGCGAATCTGATTGAAGTAGCTTACCATCTGATCCACATCGCGGGTAACCGTCACCTGTGCTTCCTCATCCGTATATGAGCCTTCCATCTCATTCATAGCCTCTACATAACCCAACAATACTTCGGCATAACGGAACAATGGATAAGTTTTGGCTTTGCACGTACCTTCCCAAACGATACAGTCATCTTGATTCACATATTTACGATTGGTATATCCGGTTCTGTTTCGATGGTTATTGTCATTCAAGTTTGAGGCACTACCTCCAGAATAATAGTCTGTTACATAATTTCTGACACCAGAATCACCTCCACGATAGGAAGTACAAGGCCATACACAGGCATTAAAACCAATAGTGGCGTAAAAACGCGGTTCACGACCATTGTCCCGATGAGCTCTCAAACCGGAAAGACGGTAATCCCCCGAGAATGTAGCATCCTGCCCTACTGCATTCCCGGACTTTTCTTCAGGAGTAGCCTCGCTAAACGCTCTACCATCTGCCATACGATACTCGTCAATCAAATCCAACGTAACACTATACATAGCATTTCCAAAGACTTTGCTGGGCGTAACAATACGATAATCTCCATATCCTGCTCCACTTCCCATCACGCTTGGTATATAAGAAATATATTCTTTCACAATATTAGCCTGATAAGTACCATCAAACAGAGTCTTATACGACTTATAAGGGTCTATATTTCCGGCCCCATCGGGAAAGTTGGCATCAGATACCGTTTCAGGAAGAGGCCATGTACCGGTACCTTTTCCATTATCTAACTTGGTTACCGTATGAATAGCATACTTATTCAAATCAATAATTCGCTTGAACGTGGCAGCCGCTTTTCCCCACTTGGATTTATCTTCCGTTTGAGCAATGAAGTTCCTGCCCTGTGAATCTTTCCAGTCTGCATAATAGGTGTTTCCGTTGAAAAGAGGACTGGCGGCATAAAGTTGCAAACGCGCTTTGAAGGCCAGGGCAGCACCTTTGGTGGGTAAATATTGCAAAGATTCGATTCTATCGCCCGGTAACAAATTGGCAGCCGTCTCAAAATCTGCACAAATCTTTTCCACACATTCGTCATACGTGGAACGCTCAAAGGAGGCATTAGCCACATCTTCGTCTGTTTCGAAAGCACGGTCAGGAAGTATCACCACCGGCCCGTATAATCTTACCATATAGAAATAGAAATAAGCACGCAGGTAATAGGCTCTTCCCATAAAATCACGCATTTCCATTTCAGTAAGTTCCTTGTTCTTGGAAATATTCTCCAAAATAATGTTAGCCTTACGTATTCCTTTATAACAATTCGGCCACGGATTATACCGTGAATTCGTCTCTGTTACTTCATCATAGAGTATCGCATTGCTGGCCCACACGTTTGGAACAATACCCTCATCCGACCCCAATCCGCTAGGTAAAGTTGCAACTTCTCCCCAGTCATTTCCGGTCAGTTTAGATTCATCAGGAAGCAGGGCAGCTGCTCCATTGATATACTCTTCCGTTCGGGAACGGGAAAGAAATATGGAGTCGAGCGTGGTCTGGTCATATACATATTTTTCAATGTCCAAGTATTTTTCGCATGAGCCGAAAATAAAACTCGAACCAAACACAATGGCTATAATGGCAATTTTGCCAAGAAGTCCAAATATTCTTTTATAATTTCCAAATTTTATCATAATTGTCAGGTTTCATTAGAATGAAAGATTTAATTGCAAAGTGTACACACGTTGGATAGGATAAGCATTACCATTGTCCCCCGCCTGTGCCGGGTCTAACATTTTTTCCTTAGACCACACAGCCAGATTATCACCAATCAGACTGAAGACCGCCTTCTGAAGACCCAGTTTTTTCAGGAACGCTCCCCTAGCTGTATAAGACACCTGTATGTTCTTTAAACGCAAGTAACCGCCATCCGACAACCAAAATGTAGAATTTCTATCGTTGTTGGCACTACCTCCATAATAAAGACGAGGATACTTAGCATTCGGATTCTCAGTAGCTGGGTTTCCTGATATTTCACGGGAAATCCAGCGATTAGCCGGGTTGGCGAAATCCGTAATCACGTTACCGACAGCACTTTGTGCAAACGGGCGATACATATTACCTCCCTTGAAATAGGTAACGCGGCTTACTCCCTCAAACAGGACACTCACATTGAAATTTTTCCAGTTAAACTCCGTAGCAAATCCATACTGAATCTGAGGTACATAAGAATACTTCAGGGGTACCTCATCATCCGAATTGATAAGACCATCACCATTAACATCCTTATACTTGATATCACCCGGCAAATAATCGCCAAATGTCTGACGTGGACTGTTATCTATTTCCGCCTGGTCTTTAAACAACCCCAAAGCTATCAGTCCTCGATTGATACCGCTTTGATAACCTACAGCTGATTGATAAGGATATTTCTTGAGATCTTCCTCATAGTTGGTAATCTCGTTCATGGATTGCGTGTAGTTGGCACGTACAATCAAATATTTGTCATTGTCACCCAAAGGCTGCCTGTACGAGATGGTACCATCCATACCCCAGCTCTTCATTTCACCCACATTGGCCCAAGGCAATGTTACAAGGCCCATCTCCTCGGGTACACTCTGGCGTTGCTGATAAATACCGGAACGTTTATCTTGGAAGAAATCGACTGTCATATCAAAACGTTCGTGGAGGAAACGCATATCAATACCGATATTAGCTTTCTTAGCCTTCTCCCAACGCAGGTTACTGGAACCTACTTGTGTTTCCGTCAAACCGGAACCGTTATTCCAGATACCGGAACCCGTACTGCCAATCAAGGTCAAATAGGGGAAACGCACCGAGTCATCCCAAGTGAGACGGTCATTACCTACGATACCATACGAAGCCCTGATTTTGAAATAGTTAATAAAATTATCCCTGTCACGAAAGAATCTGTACTGCGTAGGTGCCCAACCCACAGAAACAGCGGGGAACCAACCAAATTTCTTACCTTTTTCAAAAGCCTCCGAACCAGTGTAACCCACATTAAACTCAGCCATATAAGTATCATCATACGAATAAGAAAAACGGCTTGAGTAACTGTTATAACGCTTAGGGATAGCAGTCAACAATTGATTATACCTCGATGCTTCATAATCGCTCCAATCAGCTTTAATCAAAGCACCTACACGGTGTAGCTTATTGAACAAACGGTTGTAATTCAGTTGGAATTCCCAATAGAACTTACGACTGGAATCTTGGTAATTTCCGTATGAAGGATCCTTAGATTCAGACATCTTTTCCAAATTGAGCGTACCGTCACGATTACGGCCATAGGCATAATAAATAGCCGGCATTTTTTGACGCATTTGTGTCAATGCACTATAAGAGTCGATATTGACCAAACCCAAGATAGAAAGTCCAGGAGTAATCATCTTCAAATCTTGATTAAGTTGCATTGTGATTTTATTGTTGTTAGAATACAGTTTCTGATATCCTGTCATGTTCAACAATACATACGGACTGATTTGAGAATTCCCACTGCCGTAACCCGGAGCCTCTCCTGTAGTGTACATCAACGGCACGGTAACCGGAGTCAAATTGGTCTGTGCTTCCCACAATGCCTTAGTGTCGTTTCCATATCCCGGATAGTTTTGACTCACAATCACTGTTTCCTCGTTCAACGAAAGGGTAGTTGTAGGTGTTACATTCACATCCACATTGGCACGGAAGTTAAACTTATTATAGTTTACGTTCGTATTATATCTGTTTACGTCTTTATCTTGCTTGAAGATAGCATCTTTCGTGGTAAAACCGGCACTGATGTAATAGCGAGCCACTTCACCACCACCTGATGCACTCAGGAAATATTGCTGATTCCAAGTATAATCTTTCAGAATTACATCTCGCCAATTCACATCAGGATGCAAATCAGGATCCATGTGATTTCTAAACAAATCCACATCCACATCGGAATAGACAGGAATACGACCACGTGTCACGGCAGCTTCATTAGCCAGAGCCGCATAATCTGCTGCATTTACAAATTCAGGCATACGTGCAGAATAAGAAATACCGGCATTGGCTTTCACCTGTAAACTTAACTTTCCCGCTTTTCCTTTCTTGGTACTTACCAATACTACACCATTGGCACCACGCACACCATATACAGCCGTAGAGGAAGCGTCTTTCAAAATAGAGAAACTCTCAATATCTTCGGGGTCCAGCGTATTCAAGTCTCCTTCAATACCATCAATCAACACCAAAGCTCCCTGTCCGGCACCAAAGGTACTGATACCGCGCACCCAGAATTCAGAGAAGTCCTTACCCGGCTCTCCACTACGTGTAACGGAGATGATACCCGGTACGCGTCCACCCAGCATATTGGTTACAGACGAAGCAGGCGTCTTCAGCGTAGCTACTTCCACACCCGTAACAGCACCCGTCACGTTAATTTTTTTCTGTACCTTACCCGATGCCGTTATCACCACTTCGTCCATCAAGTTGGCACTCTCTTTCAGCACTACACGCATACGTTCGTCATTCTTGGTCATTTTGATTTCCTGCGTATCATATCCAATATAGGATATGAGCAAGGTATTGCCGGTTTTGATGCCTGTCATGCGGAAACGTCCGTCCAAATCTGTGATGGCACCCATAGAAGGGACTTCCTTGACAGATACTGACACACCAATTAAGGCCTCACCCTTTTCATCCATTACCAAACCGGAGGCCGTCACAGTCTGCTGCGCATAGGCTGAACTCATAGAAGTCATCCATGCCACGAGAAACAGTAATATATATTTTATCTTCATATTGACTCATTTTATATTGGTTCTATGTTCACTCTATTGTCATTTTTCTGATTGCTCTTGAATTTTCTTCACCAATGAAGAAGTTCTCTTCCGAATCAAGAGCAATACATAGCGGGCGATCAAAATATGCATCAGTAGGGAATCCATTTACTTTTCCTGATTTATCAGGATTTCCTGCCACCAAGGAAACAAGGCGTCCATCAATCTTCAAAATGCAATGGCCTGCACCACAGCAGACATACAGTTCACCACTGCTGTTTACAGCCATGCCCATAGGCTCTCTCAACACGGCATCATTCAATCGGTCTCCCAATACAGTTTTACCTCCCGATCTGAAACCGGCATAACGCTCCACATTCCACTTGCCAGAGCCATCTTGCCAAACCTTCAATATACCGTTATTTTCTGCAAAGGAAAAAAAGAAACATTTATGGAACTTGCTGTAAGTGATGTCACTACGCCACTGCTTGGTATTCAATCCGGCAAATTCTTCCGGAAACTCGGAGTAGTTAAACATGGTTTCGTAGCTTTTTTCCTCCAAGTCAATCCTATAGAACGCTTCACCTCCTCTACAATAGACGTAGCGATTATCTTCGGCATAAGCCAACGCACCTTGGTTGTTACCACTGTAATTTTGGGCGGGCACCTTGATTCCGAGTGAATTTAGCGTCCATCCGTCTTCGCGGGCAGCTGTATATACCGCACCTCCCTCACGGGGCATGATGGTAGCTTTTTCTCTTGTATTGTCCACTGCGACAGAGCCCATAAAGCCGATACCTGTCAATTTAACGACCATGCGATCATCCAACGATACGAAATAGGTTCTGTCACCCCATCCTCCTCCAAGGAAAATGAAGTTATCACCTTTCTGTCCAGCCACAGTTGCGATTCCCGTGCCCTGTGTCAGTCGAAACTCATCCAGCTTAATGCTTCCTCCGCCATCGGTCCAGTCCTCATCGGTGAAAGCTCCCAATATAGTCGTCACCGATTGTGTCTGATAATACTTGAAGTGTACATCGGGAGATGTGTACTTCTTACCATCAACTTCCAATGTTACTTCATTATAACCAGGTAATTGCTTAGGGATAAGCCCATACAGTTCATTTCCGTTGTTGTTTACGATAACAGCTTCCTTGTCGGCAAAGAAAACTTTGACTTTTCCGGTCGTGTCAACCGGAAAGTTTCCTTTGATAATAAAAGAATCGTTGATTCTTCCCCAGTCAGGTGCCATTGCTTCAAAAGCAATAGGTTTGCTTGAGTCATAGTAATTACCTATTTCAGGCCACTTCTCAATCTCTGCTTCGCCATTACAACCAGCGAATAAGATACTTAAGAAAAGAAAAAGAAAATAAAGCTTTTTGTTTTTCATAATATATAAGTAATGGGGTTCTATGTTTTTCATTAATAATAGTAGCCATTGGCATCAGCCCCCCCTTTAAATGTCAAAGCTACGTAAAACTCATTGCAGATCACCGAAAGTGATGTGTATCGCTACGGCCATCTCTGATTTTACAGTCTTTACATAAATAGCTGACTTAACCGTCATCATCATACATACATTTCATAAGATTAACTTGATTAGATTTAACATAACAATAATTCCATCGATATACATTCTGTACATCGATGCACAAAGCTACAGAAGTGTACCCAATACACTTTTAGATATTAGATATATAATTTTAGATATTAGATATTCTAACTAATAAATAATAAAAAAGAGGAAAAAAGAAGTAAATCACACCTCTGTAGGAGACTTTCCAAAATATTTCTTAAATACCGTACTAAAGTAACTGATACTGGAATAACCGCAAAGTTCGCTAACTTCCGTGATGGTGTATTTATGAGATTGGAGTAATTCCAAAGCCCGGTTTAAACGAATGGATTTAATAAACTCAATAGGTGATTGGCCTGTCAATGCTTTTATTTTTTTATATAACAGTGAACCGCTCACATGCATTTCCATAGCAAAGCTTTCCTTATCAAAATCTAGATTTTGCATATTATTATGGATCACTTCCACTGCTTTTTTCACAAAATGATCGTTAAGCTCATTGTTCAAAATAACCTGTTGATTATCATTATCCGACTTTATCAATTTCAAAGCTTTCTCTCTGACGATCTCCCGGTTCCGCATAAGGGACTTTATTCGTTGCTCCAAAAGTGATATATCGAAAGGTTTCGTGATATAGTCCTCCGCTCCCAAACCTAAACCTTCCAACTGGTCACTTTTATCACAAAGTGAAGTTAGCAGGATCACCGGAATATGCGAAGTTTCAAAAGTAGATTTGATCAATTTACATAACTCAAAGCCATCCATATCAGGCATCATCACATCCGAAATAATCAATTCTGGAGATTCCTTTTGAAGTAATTCCCATGCTTCATTGCCATTGCCAGCCTCTAAGATGTTATATTGGTTTTCAAAAGAACACTTCAGGAAGTTCCGCAAATCTTTATTATCATCTACGATTAATATAGATTTCTTCTTTTCGGATTTATCATCTTCCCTTTTATATTCCGATTGATCAGACAAGCCATCAGCAGATGTTATATTTCCCAGTTCTTCATGTTCAGCAGGTGCAACCTCAACCACTTCTTTATAAGGGATGTTTATTTTGAATAAAGAACCTTCATTCTCCTTACTTTCAAGAGAGACTTTCCCTTCATGCATTAAAACGTAATTCTTCACCAACAACAGGCCTATCCCAGAACCTACCATGCGTGAATTAACCTTATTATCTCCTCTATAAAACTCTTTGAACAGCTTCTTCTGAGCATTATCCGAGATACCCAATCCATAATCTCTTACCTCCAAGCTCCAATAGTACTCATTACAATTCAATGTAAGTTCTACCCTACCATCCGTATGAGAATACTTTATAGCATTAGATATCAAGTTATCAACGACTTTCTCTATTTTCAATTCATCGACAGCTGACATATAAGATTCCCTGTTAGAGACAAACTCCAATATAACATTCTTTTTCCCCGCCGTAGACTTGAACATAGTTTTCCGCCTGTACACCAAGTTAACGATATCAACCATTACCAGAAACAGTTGTCCTTTCCCCATATCCACTTTCTGAAAATCCAGGAGTTGGGTTGCAACATTAGATAAACGTTCAGACTGTTCCGTAGCCAGATTCAGATAATAATGCCCTTTGTCTGATAATTCTTTCTCTTTATTCAATTCCTGAATAGGCGCGTTTATCAACGTTATCGATGTACGAAGATCATGAGCCGTATTTGTGAAAAAACGGATTTTATCTTCAGCATGACGCTGTTTCAAACGGTTTATATAGAATTTAAGCACAAAGAATGTAATGCTCATTATAATAATGAATACCACCAGACGGAACCACCACGTCTGCCAGTAAAGCGGAATAACGTGTATGTCCAATGTACGTTCATCAACTATCTGAGAAAGTGAATTATTGTACATTCTTACTTTAAGCCGGAAATTCCCATTAGGAATATTGGTATAAGTGATTATCTGCTGATTGGAAGGATGTGACCATTCTGTATCAAGCCCTTCCATTTTCCATGAAAATTTTATTTCTTTGGAAGAAACGCCAATAGGCAATACCTCAAGCGTCAAAGTATTCTGATCATATTTGAATGAAATATCTGTTTGTTTATTTACCGGAATTCCACGCAACAAATCCTGATTTTCTCTGATAGAACTGCCGGAAATAGTGATATTCTGGAAATAAATCTCCCCGTTGAGCTGGGTATGATATAATTTATTGGGGTTAAACATTACCGCCCCATTATTTGTACCCCACATCAATTCACCATTGCGTAATTTACAGCTGGCATTCACATTGAACGAAGCACTTGAAAGAGCTAAAGTGGAATAATAAGCATGCACCGTGCTGTCGGCAGGATTATAGCGGCACAATCCATTTTCCGTTCCTAACCATAAATATCCATTATCATACATGACACTATTCACATAGTTAGATGGCAATCCGGATTCCACTGTTATTTTATGAGTTTCACGAGTTGTGTAGTTATGATGCAGCAATCCGTCTCCGGAAGTAGCCACCCAGATATCATCCTCCATTACCAAAAGATCCTGTGCAAGGCATTCCGGCAGAAAAGTGATTTTCCCTGTTTTTTTATCTAATAAAAGCACAGAATAGGTACAGGCTAACAGCATTTTTCCCGGTAAAAATTCCATAAACGTACGCATGGGCTGTGCACCATACGTATGAAAGCGTTTTTCTTTCGTTAAATAACATATTACGTCCTGTATACCTCCAATCCAGATATCCCCCTCGCTATCCTTATATATATTCATTATTAATTTACCGTCAGATTTCAAATCCGATGTATTCCGCGGATAATGAACCAATTCTTTCCCGGTATTCCGATCTAAAACATAAAATCCGGATGAGAACGAACCTGCCCAAATGTTTCCTTCATCATCTTCACATAAAGCCAGAAAGACCTGTGCCTGTTCCTGTTTATTCTGATAATAAGTATTCCATTCATTAGTGGCTACCCTCCACCTGCTTATCCCATTATTCGTAGCGAACCAGATATCTCCTTTACTATCTTCCAGTATCTTGTTTACATTATCATTCCCTAAAGAATTCGGATTATTAACCTGATGGGTGATTTGATTAATCAAGGGAGATTTCCAGTCGAAGAAAGAAAGCCCACCAGTATAGGTAGTGACCCACACTCTCTGCTGACCGTCGCAAAAGATGTCATAAACTCCATCCCCACGGAGAGAGAAAGGATTATCAATATCTTCTTTCAGAATGTTCAGAACCTTTTTTTTATCCTTATCCAATTCCCATACTCCCTGCCCGTCGATTCCGACTAACAGTGTTGAATCGGAACTTTCCGTTATCACTGCGATAGGTTGCTTTGGGAAATTAGAAAATGGCAATAACGTTTTCTTTTTCATGTCCAGATAGAAAAGACCATCAGTGGAAGTTCCTATCCATACAACCTCTCTTTTATGATCATAAAAAAGAGTATTTATCTGAAACATATCTTCTATTCCACATATACTTTTTTGTTCCAACGTATTTGTATTTAATAATCTAATACTGTCTTGACTGGCTACAAGCAGATGTGTCTGATCATAAGACGTTATGCACTGTGTTCGAATTGGCGCCTCACCTATTTGGGTAAATATTCCATTTTTATATTTGCACAATCCCCCGGACGTAGGAATCCAGAGAGCCTGTTCATCATCAATAACAACTTTACCTACACTTAAAAAAGTATTATTGAAAGATATTCTAAGATCCAGAAATAAATCAAACCGGTCATACAGTTCATTATAATGAAAAAATTGCCCATTATTCGTATACGCTATTAAAAACGAATCATTATAGACCAGTTTGACATTTATGATATTGGCTGTTTTATAAGGGAGCTGATAAATGCGATAATCACTTTCCGTAATTCTCAATATACCCGTTTTGGATGAAGCCCAGATAAAGCCATTCTCATCTTTGCAGACAGAAGCCATCTCCCGCATGGAAATTCCATACATCGCATTAATATTATAAAACTTCACATCCGAAGCATATACATTAAAAATAGAAAGAAAAAGAAAGAATATAAGCAGCCGTGATTTCATAATATTACTGTTAGCTCCTGCAAATATAATATATTTGAAAGCAATTGACCAATATATGCATTATTTTGTCTAATTTTGCACCTCGTTTCACAAAAAGTACAGATTATCTATGAAAGCGTTCGAATTCAGACCAAAGCTATTCACGGCTTTGAAAAACTACTCGAAAGAATTATTCATGGCAGACCTGATGGCCGGTATCATAGTAGGTATCGTTGCCCTGCCACTTGCCATTGCGTTTGGTATTGCATCCGGTGTATCACCCGAAAAAGGTATTATCACGGCAATCATTGCCGGATTCATTATCTCCATGCTGGGAGGTAGTAAAGTACAGATCGGTGGTCCTACGGGAGCTTTTATCGTCATTATCTATGGCATCATCCAGCAATACGGAGAAGCGGGACTGATTGTTGCCACGCTGATGGCGGGAGTCATTCTTATCCTGTTAGGGATATTCAAGCTGGGTGCTGTAATCAAGTTTATCCCCTATCCTATCATTGTGGGATTCACCAGTGGTATTGCCGTCACTATCTTCACCACGCAGATAGCCGATATCTTCGGGCTTAATTTCGGCGGTGAAAAAGTTCCCGGAGATTTTATCGGGAAATGGATGATCTATTTCCAGCATTTCGATACCATCAACTGGTGGAACACGATTGTCAGTATTGTAAGTATTGCAATTATCGCCATAACCCCGAAATTCTCAAAGAAAATACCGGGGTCGCTGATTGCCATTATTGTAGTAACAGTAGCGGTATATCTGATGAAGACTTATGCCGGAATCAACTGTATAGATACCATTGGCGACCGTTTCAGCATCAAAGCAGAACTACCGGATGCAGTAATGCCTTCACTGAACTGGGAAGCTATCCAAGACTTATTTCCTGTAGCCATTACCATTGCAGTATTAGGGGCCATCGAATCACTGCTTTCTGCTACGGTAGCGGATGGTGTTATCGGTGACAAGCATGATTCCAATACGGAATTGATAGCACAAGGAGCTGCCAACCTGATAACACCTCTGTTTGGTGGTATTCCCGCCACCGGTGCCATTGCACGTACAATGGCTAATATAAATAATGGCGGTAAAACCCCTGTTGCAGGTATGGTACATGCAGTGGTGCTTTTGCTTATCCTTCTGTTCCTTATGCCTTTGGCACAATATATTCCGATGGCTTGTCTGGCAGGTGTGCTGGTGATTGTTTCCTATAACATGAGTGGCTGGCGCACATTCAAGGCACTACTGAAGAATCCGAAATCAGACGTCACCGTATTGCTGATTACCTTCTTCCTGACAGTTATTTTCGACTTAACCATTGCTATTGAAGTGGGTCTTGTCATAGCTTGTGTACTTTTCATGCATCGTGTCATGGAAACCACTGAAATTTCTGTTATCAAAGATGAGATTAATCTGAATGAAGAATCTAACAGTAAAGAAGATGAAGAAAACCTGTCTATCCCTAAAGGTGTGGAAGTGTATGAGATAAACGGTCCGTACTTCTTCGGTATCGCCACTAAGTTTGAGGAAATCATGTCCAGGCTTGGAGACCGTCCCAAAGTGCGCATTATACGTATGAGGAAAGTACCTTTCATTGATTCAACAGGTATTCACAACCTGACCAGTCTCTGCCAGATGGCACAACGGGAAAAGACGACAATCGTACTTTCCGGTGTGAACGAAAAGGTGCATAAAGCGTTGCAAAAATCCGGTTTCTATGAGCTTCTGGGTGAAAGGAATATCTGCCCGAATATCAATGTGGCATTGGAAAGATCAAAAGAATTACTGAATGAGTAAAACAGAGTAATAAAATAAAGGAGGGAATGAAAAAATCATTCCCTCCTTTATTTTATCAAAAGATAATTATTCCTTTACCCATGCTCCGGTAATCTCTGCCACATAAATATGATGCAAACCGCCATGAGCGCCACCATACCATTGCTTACAAACACTTGGATCGATGAAACAATCTTCTTTCATTACATCCGTATAAAGCTTGCGGCATTCCAGACTGAGACGTCCTTGTTCAAAAAGAATATTTCCTTTTTCTGTAATGACCGGTTTCAGTCCCGTCTCTTTTACCTTGTCTACTTCCCTACCCGACTTGCTTCCACATATCTTATGGATAGCTCTATTCTCTTCTCCCAGGAAAGAGAGTGTGAAGTATTCACTCTTCTCAATAAACTCAAACGTGTAACGTTCCGGACGGATAAAGACATAGACCACCGGTTTGTTCCATAGGAAGCCTATACCGCCCCAACTGGCAGTCATCGTATTGAAATGATCTTTATTACCTGCCGTCACCAGCATCCATTCTTTACCGATAACTTCAAAGAAGTTCTCTGAAAGGTCTTTAATTGCAATAGGTTTCATTGTATACATATTATATAATTAATCACTTTAATATTTCTGATAAATTCCATGCTTGTACGTGACGTACACCTTCTCTTGAAAGCCAATAGTTTCGATTACAATCGAAAATTCATATACTTTTATTAGAAAATTCATATATAATCGAAACTACTCAGTTGCTTTACTATGCTCTTATCACTTCATTATTTCCCGTTTGTAGGATCTATATACCCAACGTATTGGATATATAGATGGGACGCGCTGGATATATAGATGGGACACATTGGATATATAGATCCTGTAAACCGCTTAATAAGAGACACTAACCGGAATGCCTGCATCTTTAATTAAGGCAGCAATTCGGTCCAGTTCCTCATGAGTAGCCTTACACAAATCATGGTCAGGCGTTTCACGATCAATAGTATAAATCATCACCTGCCGGGGTTTTATCTTTTTCACAACCTCCAGCCATGGAAGAACGTACTTATCCGAAGTATTATCCACGTCTTTCCCTTGATAACTGCCTTTCATGAACATGGTCTGAATAATACAGTTACCTTGAAAAGCTTTCATACGCTCTGTGATTTCGCCCACAGAATAATGCCCTGTAGGACGATCCACAGTATGAATATAATCCTCGTCTACCGTATCGAGTTTCAAGATGTTGTTATCTATCTTATTCAGCGCATCAAACACTGCAGGGCGGTGAATAAAGGTGGAATTACTCAATACACTGACTTTGGCATTCGGGAAATACTTATCACGAAGCATCAACGTATCTTCTATGATTTCAGGGAAATGCGGATGAGCTGTAGGTTCACCGTTTCCGGCAAAGGTCAATACATCCGGTTGAGGTCCATTCTGTTGCATATCCTGCAATCTGGCTTCAAGGGCATTGCGGACCTCTTCGCGGGTAGGCAATGCTTTCTTGGGACGATGGTCTGCATTGAAACCGCATTCACAATAAATGCAGTCGAATGAACACACCTTACCATCTTCCGGCAATAAGTTAATCCCTAAAGATACTCCCAAACGGCGGGAATGAACAGGACCGAAAATGGGAGACGGATAAATTACAGTCATTTTATTTACGATTTGACAATTGACGATTCAAATTACTGAATTACTGTAAAGACCAGATACAGTATTTTCAGCGTTTATAACGGCAAAGTTAACTAAATCTTTATACGAAGCTGCATTTGTAAGTCGGCTTTTTTGTTTCCTTGTATCAGGTCGTTACCCGAACCAATATTCTCACGGTCTTCGTAGATAGTCTGCCCGAATTTAACAAGGAACATAAAAACTTTGTTCACATCATACCGGGCACAGGCAGAAAAGCGAAATCCTTGTCCATAAAACGAAGGTGTATAGAAGGTGTAAAGCAGACCTTTTTCGGAAGCATAAATACGGGAGTCGTAATCATCCGTATGGAAATAAGTACCCTGCACAGATATCTTTATGGGAAAAGAAAAAGCATACGAACAAGATTGTGTAAACTGATATCCCTGGCTTCCCTCCTGCCCTTGGGAATGAAAATGATTATAATCCACCGTTGTTCGTAACTGTAGATGATCCGGTGAATAAGTCAGTCGGTAACGAAGGCGGTGCTGATAAGTAGGAAGGATAACTTTTCCATCAGTCCCCGCTACATCTCTCTCTTTTCGCTTATAGCGATAGTTAACATACATAGATAAATTTCGCTTAGGAGAATAGATTGACTGGAACATACCATCCACACCTTGCGACGGTTTACTGATGCGGTATTTCCACCAGGGAAAAGAAAACAAATCCAGAGAAGCGAAGAATTTCCAATTTGCCAAAGGCGATGCTTCGGCAGCCAGATACCAGCCATTTTCATTTTGCGGTGCACTACTTTCACCAAACGAACGTGCAAACATTGCCCAGTAATCATGACTATAATATCTATGAACAATCAGTAGTTGATAACCGGTTAATATATTATATTTCAATTGGTTCAACAGTGAATAACCTTGTTTGCCCATAGCTGCTTCACCTGTCAGAGTAAATCGATTCCAGCGATATTTATAATCTACACCCACATTATAGAAGTAATTCCCTTGCAAATTATACTTGGCATAGGTTCTTAACACCGGTTGATAACTACGGTTGAAAAAGTAGTAAATGCCTGTCATTCCTACTTTTAGATTGTTCTTTTCATAGGTAATATTTCCACCCATCAACTGTAAAGTGAAAGCATTTACTTTCTCCGCTTCCTTCTCCGTACGATGCAATCCGGTCTTATAAATAGAGGTAATTTCATTCCCCTCTACTACTCCATCCATAGAACGATGTGAATAAAAACCGGATAACTGAAGTGCAGGAATCACTTCTACCGTTGCCGCAGCACCCCTGAAATAATTATATTCATCCGTTGAACTATGCTTCCGGATGCCACCACTACGGTTATCTACCGTCGAAAGAGAATAAGTTTTCCCTAAACGGAAATCAGTGCTGACTACCAATCCTTGTCCGAAACTTAACCGATAATTGCCCAGTGCCAATGTTTTCAACTTACCCAGATTACGAAGCAGAAAGTAGATAGAATAGTAATCATATCCTTTTTCATTATGCAGGGCAAAAAGAGGTTCTCCCGCATCCTTTTCCGCTGTTATTCCCATTTGAAGATAGTCTCCGTAGCGATACCCATATCTTAGAGAGTGGTACATTGCAGGTCCCAGATAATTCTTCTGATAACCTTTACGGGTATAGAAAGGCACATCCAGCCGGGTTAATACCTCCTGTTTACCATATTTCAACAGACTTTTCAACCGGGGAAAACCTATCTTCTCAGGAATAGGATGTACACAAACAAAAGGAAGAAGCAGGTCGATGGTATGCTTATCCATCTCTTCCACCAATTGCAGTTCATAAATGGTTTGCATCTGCCCGTGTATATACACATAAGCCAAGATATTTTCAATCTGAATATCCGAAAGAAAAGGAAATTGCTCTAATTCGCGTTTAGTAGCGACATTGATATTAACAGGTTCCTGCAGGCGATTGGACAGCTCTTCAAGTTCATCTTCCCAGTTCTTTTCTTCTTCATCCATAGAGAGTTGCTCTATATTTTCTTCCCACAAAGACACACTTTTATTTTGAGCTTCAAGTACAGGAGTCATCAGCAGCATACTCAGAAAAACTCCCAACTTGAGTAATTTCATTCGTGTAAATAAGTTTAATTGGCACGAAATTACCATAAATAAGTTAACAGGGCAAGGAAATCATCGACAATCAGATCAAATATGAAGATAAACACTTAATTTTGTGGCCGTGAACGCACGGCTTAACATATTAATCATAGCAGTCTTCCTTCTGTTCGGAACTCCTCTATGCCAGGCACAGGAAACGAAAACCGAAGGATACCTGGTTCCTATGTGCGTTTACGAAGGAGACACTATCCCCTATATAAAGATACCCACTGTTTATATCTTCAAACCTCTCAAATTCAAGAACAAGAAACAGTTGAATGAATATAACCGACTGGTATATAACGTAAAGAAAGTATTGCCTATCTCCAAAGAAATCAACCGTGCAGTTATCGAAACTTACGAATATATGATGACTTTACCCGATGAGAAGAGCCGTCAGAAACACATGAAAGCAGTAGAGAAAAGCCTGAAAGAACAATATACTCCACGCATGAAAAAGCTTTCTTTCTCTCAAGGAAAGTTATTAATCAAGTTAGTGGACCGCCAAACCAATTCCACGGGTTACGAACTGGTAAAAGCCTTCATGGGACCTTTTAAAGCAGGTTTCTATCAGACTTTCGCCGCACTGTTCGGTGCCAGTCTGAAAAAACAATATGATCCCACAGGAGATGATGCGCTTACCGAACGGGTTATTCTGTTAGTAGAAAGCGGACAGCTTTAAAATAGAAATATTCTACTCCTTAAATTAAGGAATAATTTCCTTTTTCATAGTTTGAACCCTCCTGTTGATATGATGTTAAGAACATTGTTGGTAATGAAAAACAGTCATTATAGAAAGCCATGTATTTCAAACACTTACCTATGTTGAAAACTTCTATGAACCATTGTTCATATCTCTATTGATAAAGACATGATAACCACTGTTTGAACAGGGTTCAAACAACTTATCAACACCTTGTTATTACAGTTTCTTGAATAAATCCCAGATAACGATACCTGCCGTAACAGATACGTTCAGTGAGTGTTTCGTGCCATATTGAGGTATCTCAATACATCCGTCGGAATGGTCAATAACCTCCTGCTGAACTCCTTTCACCTCATTGCCCATAACTATTGCATACTTCTTAGTACGGTCTATAGACACCTCATCCAGCATGATACTGCCTTCCGCCTGCTCTACGGAATAAACAGTATATCCTTCCTTTTTAAGGTTATCAACAACTTCAACACAGTTATCAACATACTTCCAGTCAACAGTGAATTCAGCACCTAAAGCTGTTTTATGCATCTCAGGATGGGGCGGAGTAGCTGTAATGCCACACAGGTAGATACATTCTACCCGGAAAGCATCCGAAGTACGAAATACAGAACCAATGTTATGAACACTGCGGATATTATCCAATACCACCACCAGGGGCAGCTTCTCAGCTTCCTTAAACTCCTCTATACTAATACGATTCAGTTCTGTTATTTTCAGTTTACGCATGACAATTATACTATTTAAATGGCTTTTATTAATAGATTGATTTACAAAGACTTGTTTAACACAAGTGTTTCATTTGCACCACACAAGTGTTTCATTTATACAACACAAGCATTACAGACAAGCCACACAAGTGTAGAACAAACAGCGTACTTATACGCTATCTTTTTATTCCTGTTGCAAAGATACTTCTTTCCGTTCACATCCCTGTTAATAACCGTTGAAAAGCTGTCAAAAGAGTAGGGAAAGAAATTCAAAAATAATTCTTGCAATATTCAAAACAACGTATATGCATCCGACAGAATGAACATTCCAAAAAAGTTAAGAGAAACTTTCCGAGGTTATATAAACACATTTTTCAGCCCTATTACACCGGTTTATAACCATAAAGTTATTAACTTTGCACTTTATCAACAAGGTGTTGAAAGAGTTTTATAGATGGCTTATTATCAAGAGATATACCTTTTATTTGCCCGTTGATAACGTACGGATAAAGTTTTATCTCATACTAATAACTTCATAGACAAGAAAAATCGTATTTACTTGTCGACACTATTAACAGCCTATCATCACCATCAAAGGATTTTTAAATTAGAAAGAGAAATAAAAAATATAATTATGAATGATCTCATAGAAGCTATCAAGCAACTTAAAAAGGAGAAGAACGCGATTATTCTGGGGCACTATTACCAGAAGGGGGAAATACAGGATATAGCCGATTACGTCGGCGATAGTCTGGCACTGGCTCAATGGGCAGCCAAAACGGAAGCGGATATCATTGTGATGTGCGGTGTTCACTTTATGGGTGAAACGGCCAAGGTGCTTTGTCCGAATAAGAAAGTGCTGGTTCCTGATATGGCAGCCGGTTGTTCGTTGGCGGACAGTTGTCCGGCGGACAAGTTCAGTCAGTTTGTCAAAGAGCATCCCGGATATACGGTGATATCTTACGTGAATACGACAGCTGCCGTAAAAGCAGTGACGGATGTTGTGGTAACTTCTACCAATGCGAAGCAGATCGTGGAAAGTTTCCCCAAAGATGAGAAAATAATCTTTGGTCCTGACAGAAACCTGGGGAATTATATTAACTCTATTACGGGACGCAATATGTTATTATGGGATGGCGCATGCCATGTACACGAACAATTCTCGGTTGAAAAGATTGTTGAATTAAAGGCGCAGCATCCCGATGCAGTAGTCTTGGCACATCCCGAATGTAAGAGTGTAGTTCTGAAGTTGGCTGATGTGGTAGGTTCAACCGCAGCATTGCTGAAGTATGCAGTGAATCATCCCGAGAAAGAGTATATTGTTGCTACCGAATCGGGCATTCTTCATGAGATGCAGAAGAAATGTCCGCAAACGACGTTTATTCCGGCTCCTCCTAACGATAGTACCTGTGCCTGCAATGAATGTAGCTTCATGAGATTAAATACGCTGGAAAAGCTTTATAATTGCTTGAAAGATGAGTCTCCGGAAATAACAGTAGATCCTGAAATTGCTGAGAAAGCAGTGAAGCCTATCAAAAGGATGCTGGAGATTTCGGCAAAGCTGGGGCTTTGATAAAGTGGTAAAGTGATAGAGGTGATAGAGGTGATAAAGTGGTAAGAGTAGTGTCACCCTATCACTTTACTACCCTTATTCTCCTCTTATAAATGCAATTTTCGTAACAATCCCCTCTTTTCCTTCACTGTCTGCGGCAAGTACCATATATATTCCCGTGGCTACTCTCCTACCTTGCTTGTTTCTTCCGTCCCAGGTGAATTGTCCTCCCAGGGAAGTACCTTGGTAAATAAGATGTCCCGCAGTATCTACAATCTTCACGTCACTGTCGTAAACCATTCCCGTAACAGTAATCACTCCGTTGTAGTCCGGACGTACCGGATTAGGATAAGCGCGTACATTACTCTCTTTAAAGCTGTTTTCAGCCTCAGTAGCGTCACTTTGATAAGAAACGAGACCCTTGCTTGTTCCGATGAAGACTTCGCCGGTACGGGGATGTATGGCAATAGATACGATGCTATTGGAAAGCAGCGGACTGTTTTCTTCCGTAAAGTGATGAATCGTTTCCATTCCATCCGCACTTATCAGGTAAATTCCGTTGGATGCCGTACCTATCCACTTACGGTTGGCTCCATCCACTGCAATGGCATTAATCGCTTCGTTCACCAATAAGAAATCAGCCAACCCGCTGCCATCATTGCGCGGAACTTTAATCTGTGTGCAATAGAAGTTATCATTGAAATAACGGGAAGGATTATTTAGTACCAAAGGACCTTTACCGGTACCTATCCAGATAGCCCCCTCTTTATCTTCGACAATACAATAAACTGCCGACTGTTCCAAAATAGTTCCATCCTGATTGGTAAATTGGCTTATAAATTTGTGTTGATCGTCCGAAGTGTCTTCTATAGTGCTATTGTAGTTCAGACAAAATACTCCTCCTGACTCTGTGCGTGAAGAAGTGGCCCACAACCAACCTCTTTTATCAAAGATAGTACGTCCGAAATTACTTCTTTCCATGGCTTCCGGATAATGAAGACTTACCCAGCTTCCATCTTTTCTCAATACCTGTACCGGATTTTTAGCAACACCGCAACTTACCATCCAAAGATTATTTTCTTTATCATAGATAAGTCCGTTTACGCGTACATAATTATGTTTTGAATCATTGTTTGGCAATGCACTTTCCAGCGGACTATTGTGCATACTATACCAATTAATGAACTTCCCATCCCTAAATTCATATATACCCTCTCCTGCCGATGCCACAAAATGATGAGTATTATCCTGAGGATCTTGAACTATGCAATTTATGTCATCATACCGTTGATGGGTCTGTTCACTGATACCTTCTTCCTGAAAACTGTTCCAGGTATTATTTTCAAATGTCATGATAGTACCGGGACGATTCAGTCTGTTTGCTATATGCCCGCCTCCGGTTATTAATAATCGCTCTCTGGCAAAATTCATATAATACGGATAGTTTCGTACAGGACTGTTTGGTGTTATATTTTCCGGTATCTCTTCTTTAAAGGGAATATCCCGATATTCGGACAGAAATTCAGATGTATCATCCGTAACTTTTTTCCAGTTGTTAATGTCTAATAGATTTTCGGTTAATAATCCTGCAAACAATCCTTCGGAAGTAGCCGCATAGAGCTGATTATCTGAAACGTTACATGCCAGGACATTTTTGTTCAGCGGATAGTAATTACTGATTTCCCGTTTTTTCAGATTGATGCACAGAATACCTGATGCTGTAGATAAATAAGCAGATTCTTTATGGAAACAAGCATGGTTGACAGATTTATCCTGCGTCATATTTTTGTTTTTATAATCAGGCAGATTATAAACATCCTCTTCATTTACCAGTAGATCAATGTTTGCATTAGAATAAACAATGACTAATGTTTTATGAGTGGCCTGATAAGCTATATAGGATATTTCTGTGTCGCTTAGCGGGAGTGATTTGGAATATGTGCGTATACTGTTATCCTCTTTGTCATAAGCATATAAATCTCCGTTGGCAAGAACAAAGAGTTTGCTTCCTATGACTTCACTGCGGGTAGGATTATGATAAGAAAGGTACGTTTGCCACTCTCCTATTGCATTTTGTGCATTAACGGGCAGTAGAATACATAAGCTGAATAAAAGTATATATAAAAATCTCATAAAAAGGTCAGAGCTGTATTAGTTTGTAAGCAACACACTTACAAACTAATAACTCTATATTTATGAGTTTATTGTATACTATTGAGGAATTTGCAGAGTTTGTTTGTGGCTATGGCACGATGGCTTATTTTATTTTTCAATTCATTACCCATCTCTGCAAAGGTTTGCGAATAACCTTCGGGGACAAATATCGGATCGTAGCCGAAACCTGAATTCCCTCGTCTGCCTTTGATAATTTCTCCTTTGATAGTACCCTCAAACAAGTGCTCTTTTCCGTTAATAATCAGGGCAAATACAGTGCGGAATTGCGCTTTCCGGTTTTCTATTCCTTCCATACTGCGCAGGAGTTTCAGCATATTTGCTTTTGCATTGTGTCCGTCTCCGGCATAGCGGGCAGAGTAAACTCCAGGTTCTCCGTTCAGCGCTTCTACCTCCAGTCCGGTGTCATCGGCAAAGCAGTCCATCTGGTAGTTTTCAAAAATGTATTGAGCTTTCAGCAAGGCATTTCCTTCCAAAGTATCTGCTGTTTCGGGAATGTCTACATAGCAGTGAATGTCTTTCAGGCTAAGGAGTTCTATCCTATTGCCTAAAATGGCAGTTACCTCTTCCAATTTGTGTGCATTGTTTGTGGCAAATACAAATTTCCTTTTCATAATAATTGGTATTATTTATCGTTGTATATTTGTGCAAAAGTACAAAAGATGAAGGGAATATTTCTTAATAAGGACATAAAATATGCTTTGTTCATATTGTCTTTAACTATAGGTTATGGACTTCTCTTCGTTATATGGGAATTTCGGGATATTCCTTGCTCCGGTTTTACTGATTTTCTGATACTTGTATTGCAATGGGGAATCATTACCTTAGCTTCTTTTCCCTTATTTCTTCTGTTGGGAATCAACAGATATGTTTTCTCTGTTTCTTTTCCGGTTATTGTGTTACTTAGCGGTGTTTTTGCCTATTTTCGTTGTTCGCTTCATATTACGCTAACTCCGATGCTGATCGATCTGATTGCAGTAAATGATGCAGGTTTCGGAACGGGCTTTATTACTTTGAAGTTGTTTCTGTTTATTCTGGCTGCCTTATTGTATTCTTTGGTTGCCGTGTATTGGCGTTTCAGTAAAATACAAGTAAATAGATGGGAACTTTTTGTAGTATCTTCCTTATGTCTGTTGTTTGTGTTTCATGGGGTGGGAAAATTGTCCGGTTCCGTATCACGGCGTATGCCGGCTTCTTTCTTTTATGTATTAAAAGATTATATGTTGCAACGACAGGCACAGGGTACACGAATCGACTTCAAGGGAGATATGCGTTGTGATGTAGATACCTTGACCGTAATTGTGGTATTGGGGGAATCATTGCGTGCCGACCATTTGCAACTGAATGGATATAGAAGAAACACTACTCCTTTACTTGCATCTGATGTACGGATCTGTTCCTTTCCGAATGTTTATACCAAAGAGGTTTTTACGCATACCAGTCTGCCGGTTATTTTAACAAGAGCAGACAGTATTGATGATAAGAGGGCACAAACAGAACGATCTTTTATTTCTCTTTTTAAAAAGGCCGGTTTTCGTACATCTTGGCTTGCCAGTCAGGAACCTGTAAATACCTATTCGGATTTTATGTATGAAGCCGATACATTGATATATGCTAATGAGGGAAAGAATGTGTATATGTTTGATAAATGGCTGGATGGAGCTTTACTGACTTTTTATCTGAAAGAATTAGAATATTCAAACCCACGGAAGTTGATTGTTCTTCATACGATAGGTTCACATTGGTGGTATAATTCTCATTTTGAAAAAGAAGTTTTCTCTCCTGTTCTACGTTCAAAAAATATTTCTTCAAGTACCCGGGAGGCTATTATAAATTCTTATGATAACACTGTCTTATATACAGATTGTTTTTTGCATCAGCTGATCGAAGAGTTGAGAGATAAAGCGGCCATTCTTATTTATCTTTCCGACCATGGAGAATCTTTGGGAGAAAATGAAAAGTATCTTCATGCAGAAGATAATGAACCGCTTCATTATCCGGCAGCTTTTGTATGGTACTCGGTTAAGTATGAGAAATTATTTCCTCAGAAGATAGAAGCTATGAAAAGAAATGCTGTGAAACATGTCACTACGAGCTTCATGTTTCACAGCATTTTGGATGCTTCTTCCATTACATCTGCTTATTTGGATGAAGAACAAAGCATATTCAAATAAGGGCTTATTTCACTTTCAACCGGTCAAAACCTTCTCCATATACTCCGATAACGGAACTTTGAGAGATAAATGCGTTCGGGTCAATGTCTTTCACCAAACGGAAAATGTCGATTGACTGGCGCTTATAAGCTAATACAACAAGTACTTTTACATTGTGTTTACTGTACCATCCTATACCGTCCAGCACGGTTACGCCGCGGTGTGTCTCCTTCGTGATGCGGTCGGCAATCTTTTCATACTCTTTGGAGAAGATGAAGAATTGCACGGACTGGCGGGCACTGTTCACAATATAGTCTAATACGAAACCGATAACAAACAAAGTTACAAAACCAAATATCACGCGTCTCCAGTCATGGAATACGAAGTAACAGGAACTGATGATAATCACATCGCAAAGCATTACCATACGTCCCAGTGTGACGTCTTTATACTTATGTATGATAGCGGCGATAATATCCGTTCCTCCCGTGCTTCCGTTGCAATTGAATACGACCCCAAGGCCTGCACCGCACATGACGGCACCTATCATGCAAGCCATGAAGTCCTGTCCCGGTCCCAGTATAAGCGGTGGCGTATTGTCGGGACCATTTACGAGTACCTGGAAAAACCATAAAAAGAATGTCAGTCCGAAGATGGCGAACGTGGTTTTAATACTGAATTTAGGACCCAGTATTTTGATGGCAAATGTCATTAAGACAGCATTGATGATGAAGTATGACCATTGGATGGGAAACCCCGTGGCGTAATAAATAATTGCACCGATACCCGTAGTTCCTCCCGTCGTTATCTGATAAGGAATCAGAAACAATGCCCATCCCAAGGCATAGCTGATAAGACCGACAGTGATGAAGATATAGTCTCGCAACTCTCTCATCATTTCGGCTTTGGTTGGTTTTGTGATTTGCATATTAATCAGTTACAAGCTACGAGCTACGAGCTACAAGTGTAGGTAAATGAAGACAGGCTGACTTGTCTCTTGTAGCCCGTAGCTCGTAACTAATTTATTTAATAACAATGTTTACGATTTTCTTCGGGACGACAATCACCTTCACTACTGATTTGCCTTCCATCCATTTAGCCGAACGTTCATCTGCCAATACGGTGCTTTGAATGGTTTCTGAAGTTTCGTCAGCAGGGAATTCCATATTGAAGCGTGCCTTGCCATTGAAAGATATGGTGTAGTTGATTGTATCTTCCACCAGGTATTCTTCGTTGTAAGCAGGCCACTCGGCATCGCAAACTGAGTCTGCATGGCCCAGTGTATCCCACAACTCTTCACATACGTGCGGAGCGAAAGGAGCTAATACGATAACCAGTTGATTCAATATTTCTTTCTTGCTGCATTTCAGACTGAATAACTCGTTTACGCAGATCATGAAAGCACTGACGGAAGTATTGTAAGAGAACTGTTCAATATCACCCGTTACTTTCTTAATCAGTTTATGCAAAGATTTCAGTTCTTCCTTGGTTGCAGGTTCATCCGTCACCATATAATTGCCGTTACGGTCGTAGAACAGTGACCAGAACTTCTTGATGAAGCGGTATACACCGTCGATACCGTTCGTATCCCAAGGCTTGGATTGCTCTACCGGACCGAGGAACATCTCATACATACGCAATGTATCCGCACCGTATTTCTCAACAATCATATCGGGATTAACGACGTTGAACATGGATTTACTCATCTTCTCCACAGCCCAGCCGCAGATGTATTTACCATCTTCCAGGATAAACTCAGCGTTGGCAAATTCAGGACGCCATGCTTTGAAAGCTTCAAGATCCAGAATATCATTGGATACGATATTTACATCCACGTGGAGTGGGGTAGTGTCGTACTGATTCTTCAGATTCAGAGAAACGAATTTATTGCTATCTTTGATACGGTATACGAAGTTACTCCGTCCCTGTATCATACCTTGATTAACCAACTTCTGGAACGGTTCTTCCACGATAGATACTCCTACATCGTACAGGAATTTGTTCCAGAAACGTGAATAAATCAAGTGTCCCGTAGCATGTTCCGTACCACCCACATAGAGGTCGACGCTTCTCCAGTATTCATCTATTTTCTTATCAACCAATGCTTTGTTGTTATGCGGGTCCATATAGCGCAGATAGTAAGCGCTGGAACCTGCAAAGCCCGGCATGGTATTCAGTTCAAGAGGGAATACGGTGACGTTATCTATCTTTTCATTCTCTACCACACATTTGTTTACAGTGTCCCAAGCCCATTTGGTAGCATGTCCCAACGGTGGCTCTCCGGTTTCGGTAGGAAGGAATTTGGCAACTTCCGGCAATTCAAGCGGCAAACAGCTTTCATCAATCATATAAGGCATTCCATCCTTGTAGTAAACCGGGAACGGTTCGCCCCAGTAGCGCTGGCGGGAGAAGATAGCGTCACGAAGACGATAATTCACCTTTACGCGTCCCAGATTATGTTCTTTTACGTAGTTCTTGGTCTTTTCGATAGCTTCTTTGATGGTCAGTCCGTTCAATGTAAGATCACAGTAAGGAGTTACATCAGGTCTCGGAGAGTTGCAAACGATACCTTCTTTGGCATCAAAGCTTTCTTCGCTGACATCACAGCCTTCTACCAACGGACGGATCTCCAATCCGAAATGTTTGGCGAAAGCATAGTCACGACTATCGTGTGCAGGTACAGCCATGATGGCACCTGTACCATAACCGGCAAGTACATAGTCGCTAATCCAGATGGGCACTGCCTCACCTGTGAAAGGATTAATGGCATAACTTCCGGAGAATACCCCCGTCACGCTGCGGTCTGTAATACGATCACGTTCGGTACGTTTCTTTGTGCGTTCCAGATAAGCGTTAACTTCATCTTTTTGTTCAGGAGCAGTCAACTGGGCTACCAATTCGCTTTCCGGTGCCAACACCATGAAAGTAACACCGAACATCGTATCTGCACGAGTCGTGAAGATGGTAAATTCCAGATCGCTGTCTTTTACTTTGAACTGTACTTCGGCACCTTCGCTGCGACCGATCCAGTTTCTTTGAGTTTCTTTCAGAGAATCTGTCCAGTCGATGACATCCAGTCCGTCCAACAAGCGTTGCGCATAGGCGGAAACGCGAAGACACCATTGGCGCATCTTCTTCTGAACTACGGGGAAACCTCCGCGTTCGGATACACCGTCTATCACTTCATCGTTGGCCAGAACCGTACCCAATTGGGCGCACCAGTTTACCATCGTTTCACCCAGATAGGCGATGCGATAGTTCATCAGGATTTCCTGTTTCTCTTTCTCGCTCTTGGCTTTCCACTCTTCGGCAGTGAAGTTGAGTTCTTCGCCACAAGCCACATTCATGCCGTTGGTGCCTATTTGTTCGAAGGCCTGTATCAGTTCTTCGATAGGGCGAGCCTGCTTTTCATCATTGCAATAATAGCTGTTGAACATCTTCTGGAATGCCCATTGCGTCCAATGATAATACTCCGGTTCGCAGGTACGTATTTCGCGGCTCCAGTCAAAACAGAAACCTATCTTATCCAACTGTTCACGGTAGCGGTCGATATTGTTGATCGTAGTAATTGCAGGATGTTGTCCCGTTTGTATAGCATATTGTTCGGCGGGAAGTCCGTAAGCATCATATCCCATGGGATTTAGTACATTGAAGCCCTGCAGTCGTTTGTAACGAGCATAAATGTCCGAAGCAATGTATCCTAGCGGGTGTCCTACGTGTAGGCCCGCACCGGAGGGGTAGGGGAACATGTTTAGTACATAGTACTTCTGCTTCGTCTCATCTTCCTTCACTTGGTAGGTTTTCTCTTCCACCCACCTTTTCTGCCACTTCTTTTCAATCTCCCTGAAATTGTACTCCATAATGGTTTTCTTTCGTTATTTTATGGTTGATACTTAGTTATATACTTTATAAACGGTGCAAATTTACGGGTTTATTTTCAGATTCATAGCTTAGTACAATAAAAAAGTATTTGTCCGTACCGTACCAGAGATACACTTGCTCCGTACCAAAGCCGTACTTTCTCCGTGCAGAGGTACTTTTGACCGAAGAATGTATGGAGCAAGTACGGTTCGAATACGTTTCAGACAGGTAGCGGAACATTCTGGAAATATATATATTTTCCTATTTAGTAATAAAGTAGCGGAAAAAGGTGGAAAAAATATAAATAAATGCTTGACAAAGTAATTTTTATTGCTTATATTTGTGAAGTGCTTATTAAAACTAATTCAAGTAATGTAATACAAAAAATGGCTAAGTTAATTCAATAGGATTTTACACAAAAGTGTTTTTAGGATATTTCAAGGGATGAAGTCTGAGAAGATTTCATCCCTTTTTGTTTATTTTTCTGCCAGATTGCTGAAAAACACTCTAATCACGTTGTTAATAAACGTGGGTGAAGTTTTTTAAAAACGTCACCCTTATTTATTAAAAACGTTTCCGGCGTCTATTAAATCCCTTGTTTTATTGTACAAAAAGTAGAAATGGTATATCTTTGCCCATAATTTATCGGGAACGTATGAATGAGAAGAAAAATTACACCTATCATCTGATAGCGATCTTCACCGTAGGAGTGTGGGGATTAACTTTTATCTCCACCAAAGTTTTAATAGCCAATGGACTTTCTCCGAAAGAAATCTTTCTGCTTCGTTTTCTGATTGCTTATATTGGTATCTGGTTTATATCTCCCCGCAAGCTGTTTGCAAATAACTGGAAAGATGAACTTTGGTTGTTGTTGGGTGGCATCACGGGCGGTTCCGTCTATTTTCTGACGGAGAATATGGCTTTGGGCATTACATTGGCTACTAATGTGGCGTTTATTGTTTGTACGGCTCCGTTGCTTACCACTATCTTTTCATTGATGATTTATAAGAAGGAAAAGGCTACCCACACTTTGATAGGCGGTTCGCTGATCGCATTGGTAGGGGTGGCAATGGTGGTTTATAATGGGAGTTTTGTTTTGAAAATATCTCCGTTGGGCGATTGTCTTACTTTGGTTGCTGCTCTTTCATGGGCGTTCTATAGTCTGATAATGAAGAAGATGACAGGAAGGTATAATACTATTTTTATTACTCGCAAGATCTTTTTCTATGGTATATTGACTACGCTTCCCGTTTTTATGTTTCAACCTTGGAAGGCTGACCTTTCTTTGCTCATTCAGCCTTCCATTCTGTTGAATTTATTGTTTCTGGGTGTAGTTGCTTCCCTTATTTGTTTTGCAGTTTGGAATGTTGTACTGAAAAATCTGGGAACGGTACGCGCTTCCAACTATATTTATCTCAATCCGCTGTTCACTTTGGTAGGATCGGCTATCCTGTTGGATGAACATCTCACAATTATTGCACTGATTGGGGCTGCTTGTATTATGGGGGGAGTGTATATGGCTGGGAAAAGGTAAGAGTCATACTTGTTTTCAGGGTTTATCTAAATAATAAAAGGCTACGGACTTATAATTTACAGGATGTGTATTTCCAACCATACCATGTTCTATACCCATGTAGAATTCCTTTTCAAATGATAATTTGTCTGTTGTATAGAAACGGAATCCCCCGGTACGTGCAGTTTTTAAATGATAATCCAGGCAGCCATGTAGTGGCAGGCTTTTAGATCTATCCCATTTTCCGGGTAAATCATACCATCCTCCATTGTAATAATCTTCGGAACCCGTACCGTGAATACGCATTTTACCGTCTACATAAGTGGAATCATCTCCTTCGAAGAATACCATATTACCAGGATATAAACCTTGTGCTGAGTGAATGGTACCTACGTAATGCCCTTTACCTTTTACGGAAAGGAAATCATAAAATTTGCCTTGTTCCGGATTAATTTCTCCATGCCAGAAAGCATATAATTTACCTTCGGTTTGTTTGATTCTGGCTTCCGTATTATAATAAATCTTCACTTTGAAAGGAATAGTTGTTCCTTCTATAGCTCGATACTGCAATGACATTTTTGCGGATTGGTCGAATGGGCAAGGTAGAAAACAATAATGCCTTCCTGCATCACTTCCTATAATCATTCCGTTCATGGATGGCTTTTCTGTGGAATATCCAAAGAAATCTTGCATCGGAATGTTTATCGCAGGAACTTCTTCTTCATCCCATATAGCCTGTAGAAATACATTTTTGTGAAGAAGCTGTTCGCTGTTAATTTCAAATCCTACGATTCGTCCCGGTGTATTTGTATGGAAGAACTCTTTTTCTTCACCTGGAGCCAATGAAAAAGAAAGTTCTTCTGTCTGGCAATTTGCAGACTTTCCTTCAGCAAAAGTGTTCATATGGGATTTGGAAAAGTTTTCCCATACCCGGCATGCTTTCGATAAAGCAATTTTCTCTTCAGAAGATAGGTCGATTGAAAAGCTTTCTATATCATAGTTTGGCATATTGCGGTATTGAATTTGATAGAATTTCATTTGAGCACCATTCAATACAATCTTGCATGATTTTTTGTATGGAATGGGGAGATAGCAATAATATCCGCCTACTCCTTCTCCGCAAACTGGGTTTATGAAAGGATATTGTTTGTTAGAGAATAAATCCTGGAAGCAGATTTTCAATTGGGCTTTTTTCTGTCCGTCAAAGTAGAATTCTAATGTATCGTTAGTAGGGGTAGGGGTCCAGATGCGATTAATGATTCCGGGACCTTTCATTTCCGCAATAACAAGTTTATCACTTTCTTTCCGAAGATATGAATAAGTGCCGTTAAATCCATCATCATTGCCTCCTGTTCTATCATAGCTGGAAATTTGCTCCACGATACAGTTGGAACGGAAATCGGGTAATAAATCCAGGCGATAAAGAGATTCTAATTCTGATGAATAATTATATTTTCTCTTTGTAACGGTGGAACAGGAGAGGAGTAGACATATAATTACTCCTCCTGCTACTATAAAGTGATTCTTAATCCATTTATTCTGCATATTATAATTCTCTTTTTCCTTGATAAACAAATCCTTATTCGTCTCCCCAGGCATTATTTCCTTTCGTCTTTTTCCAGGTTTCGCGCATCTGATGAATATTCCAGAAATTAATCAAGGATTTCAATTTGCGACTTGCTTTATCCGGAATGGCGGGAATGGGATAAGCTTTATCCTGATACCAATAGGCAACTGTGGCAATATCCAAATTCATATCATTGGATGTACCATGTTCAATGGTTGCTTTCAGTGATTTTTCAAAGAAGACAGGATCGTTTATAAAGAAACGGTACGCATGGGTACGTCCTAACCATCCGGTTTCATTATTCACCCGGGGGTAACCGAAGAAAGGACTTTGGAAAGGTTCTTTTGGACACCATGAAGTATTGAAAAAATCTTCTGTTCCGGTACCTACCATTGAAGGTATTTCTTCTCCATCGATGAACCACATGTCATCTCCTTCGCCATACCAGGCAGTTGAGGGATTTTGAACATAGTAATTTAATCCGATGAAGTGGCCTTTACCTTGAATATCAGCAAATACATAATTTTCTTTTCCATCTATGTTGGCTATTTCTCCTCCAGTTTCGGGGTCTCTTACCGGAACTGTGACTTCACGATTGAACCATGCATGGAAACGTCCCATATCTTTTGGGAGTTTAGCTACTTCATAGTAGTCTACATAGAAAAAGATGTTATCAATAGCATTGTCAGCCTGATTTTCTATTTCAATGCGGGCACCTTTTTCAAATGGCATCATAAAGTAGGTAGACATACCTGTTCCATCTGCAGGCCCGGTGGATAGCGCATACGATGAGAAATTGTAACTTTCATTCCAGCCTTGTCCGAAAAAAGGTCCTATCGGAGACTCTACCGAAGGATAATCATTTCCATCCCAATATATTCGCAGGATAATGTCATTCCGGTTTATTAAATGAGGGGGAGGAGCAATGGTAAACCAAATGTGGTTGATAATTCCTGCTCCTTGAATATCGCAGATGATGACCTTCTCATTGGGTTTGATACCAACAATACGATCACCGTTATAACCATTTTTATCATAACTGCTTATGCGTTTTGAGCGGTAGCCGCTTTTTGTTTTTGCCAGATTATATAGCTCTCCATCCATTTGCTGGGAGAAGGCTGATAAAAAGGGAAGATATAACAGTAACAATAGTAAACTACGTTTCATATTTTCATTATTTTATTTCTCAGTTCCTGGTTCATTAAGAGCAGGAACTGAGAAATTGATGAATAATTAAATTACTTCCATCCCGGATTCTGTTCCAGTTGCGGATTCAGCAAAATCTGGCGGGTAGGCAAGGGGAATAGATAATGTTTGTTAGGATCAAACTTTCTGTCTGATGCTTTCTCCAGGATGATAACACCTTCTTCGTCTATATCATAGCCCAGATTATTCCAGCGACCGTCTGTTTCATACTCAGTACCTTTATACTTGATACCTCTTAATGGTTGATTGAGTTCTATTTCTGCTGTTTTCCAACGTCTCAGGTCGTCCAAGCGGAAACCTTCCAAGCTTAATTCGATAGTTCTTTCACGACGTATCTCTTCCAGCATATTCAACCCGTTTGTAGTAACGAAATCATTAGTAAGGTGTGGCATGCCAACCCTGTCTCTTAATTTGTTAATACTTAAGTCCAATTCCGTATCTGATATCTTACTATTCTTTTCGAATGATGCTTCCGCATAGATCAGCAATACTTCGGTGTAACGGATGATAGACCAGTCATTTCCTAACGGGAATGTAATTTCAGCCTCGAATTTTACATTCCTGTATCCTGTTTGAGTCCAAAAACCAAATTCCACATTATAGACAATTCCCCTATTCGGATCGTCCAGATTGTCCCAGTTTGCATTGTACATGGGTTGTGAGAATAACCAGAAGCGTTCACCCGGTTTCAGGAAGAAGATATCCATACGGGGATCACGGTCTTCATATTCGGAAGTAAGTCTTTGATAGCCTTTGAATACAGTATTCGGATGATTAATAGGCAAACCATTTTTATCCAGATACATATCTGCCAGCTTCTTAGTCGGACAAAGATTACCGGAATGTTCGTAACGCGGAGATTCTCTGAGGTCTTCGTCATAGCGCTGTGCTAAAATGGTTTCTTTATTATCGGCTTTGGTTAAACCAGCCGGATTAGCCTTAATTTTAGAAAGCGTGAAGAAGTATTTATAAGCTAAATCTCCTAATTCTGTTCTATGATCCCATAATTCATATTCATTGCTGTCAATCACACTCTTGGAAGCCGATATTGCATCGTCCAGAAAAGCTTCAGCTCCTTGCAGACCATGATATTTTCTCCATGTTCCTTCAAACAGTGAAAATCTGGCTTTAAAAGCTAAGGCTGCTCCCTTTGATATACGACCTTTATCATCATTAGCTATTTCTGATTCAAGTGGTAATCCGGAGATGGCTTCGTCCAAGTTCTTTTTGATAAAGGCAGCGATTGTTTCCCGAGAGTCACGCGGACCGTACAATAAATCCTTATCATCCAATGTAAGAGTTTTCTCAATTAAAGGAACACCTCCGAAACGCCTTAATAAATTGAAATATTGGTATGCTCTGAAAAATTTCATTTCAGCTTCATAGACTTTTATGTCATCTTTCAATTCATCCGGTGCAGTTGCGCATCTTTCAAGACCATAGTTTATATAGCGTATAGCCGAGTAAGCCCCATCCCAGGTTCCATCCGTAGTTCCGGCAATGTATGAGCTGTTACTTACATTATTAAATCCTGAAGGTTTAGTAATGTCTGACATATCATCATCCGAATTGAAAGTGGATAAGCCATAATAAAAATTATTCGCGTATCGTTTGAAATCCTCTGCATTGGCAAAATATACAGGTTCGGAGATTACATCTTTTGAGTATAAATTCAAGCCTTTTTCACAGGAAACTGTAGTACCCAATAATAGTAAACAGTATCCTAATATTATATATTTATGTGTTTTCATATTATCTGTTTTTTAAAATTGTACATTCACACCTATAGAATATGTTCTGGAGAAAGGTATTAAGTTTTCGTTGTAGGGAGCTTCAGGATCAAATCCGTCAGGCAAATTATCCCATTCAAACAGATTCATACCCGTTGCGTAGATTCTTAAATTTTCAACGCCAAACTTCTTTGTAAGTTTGGTTGGGAATGTATAACCTATCTGAACTTCCTTCAATCGCAAATATCTGTTATTAAAATATTTATATGGTGCGGTTGACCACATATAATTGTTACCCTGGATACCTCCATCCTGAGTTAAACGAGGATATTCTGCATTCGGACGATCCGTGCTCCAGGTATTGTGATAGAAATATTTGGAGGATTGTTTCCATACTTCTCCACCTCCTGCATAGGTTCCGTTTATACAATTCCATTTACCTACGCCTTGCAGGAATGCGCTGAAATCAATACCTTTCCAGTCAAGTCCTAAGTTAATACCGTATAAATAGCGTTGGTTATGAGTACCTTTATATACAATGTCACCGGAGTTGGAATCTCCTTCCTTGTATAATGTCGGTTCCAATATTCCATCTCCGTCTTTATCTACATATTTGGCATCACCCACTCTCAGATTAGTAGGAATTCCACCTTTCATCTTAGATTTATAATCTGCAAGGTCTGCTTCGTCTTTAATGAATCCATCAAATTCATAGATAAAGAATGCATTGGTGGGATAACCCTCTACAAAAGCATTCAGGCCGTGGCCCGGATTTCTGGAATCACTTAAAGAAACAACTTTGGTTTTATTATCGCTTAAGGATACCCCTAATCTATAACCAACCTTACCTATTTTATCTTTCCAGTTCAGTGTAAGTTCCCAACCGTTGGTTCTAACGTGAGCTCCATTGATGGAAGGGGCACTTGTTCCCAGTATAGTAGGAAATTCTTCTGCATAGAACATGTTTTTGTTATCTTTGATAAAATAGTCGAAGGTACCATTCAAACGATTATTCAATAGTCCGAAATCGACTCCGGCATTATAAGTTTCAATGGTTTCCCATGTTCTATCGACAGCTGGCATACCTCCTAATGATGCATTAGGAACTTTCAATGGATTATTGGAATCTCCGAAGGGATATTGTCCGCCTACAAAGATGTATTGGTAATGATCGTATAATCCGATACCTGCCTGATTACCGAGTTGTCCCCAAGAAAGTCTGATTTTTAAATTGTTCAGATAGTTCTTGGCTGGCGTGAAGAAGTTTTCATTGGAAATGATCCACGAACCGGAAACACCCCAGAAGTCTTCCCATTTATGACCTTTGGCAAATTTGGAAGAGCCGTCATTACGGTAGGTTGCTTCAACAAAAACACGATTGTCCCAATTGTAACTTAAACGTCCGAAAATGGAAGTAATAGCCCATGCGTTGGAATATTCATCGTTATATTGTTGTTCTGCATCTCCTAAACCCAATATTGGCAATTCATCGGTAATCAGATTGTAACGGTAGGCATTGAACCCTCTGCTATCGAGTTCTTCGTGAGAAGCACCGAACATCGCATTGAACATATGCTTGTCTGTAATATTGAAATTATAGTTGGCATGCAAAGATGTAACTATATGCTCATTTCTGCCGTAAAGAGATTCCGTTTTAGTCTTTCCACCTTCCCAGTAATCTATTACATCGTAGTTTAGAGAACCATCCCAATGATAAGTTTGGTGTCTTTTGCGATAATACTTCTCATCGGTGATATCATAATTCAAGGACATGTCACCTGTAATGGTTAAGTTTTTGATAGGAGTAATATCAAAGCCCAACTGTGTGTAATAAGAATAATAAGTTTTCCATTTATTACCTGTGTGCTGTGCATAGGCAATCGGATTACCGAAACCACCGGAAGCATAATACTCTCCTTGTGGATTATAAGTAGGCTGGCAGTTCCAGGTCCAGTAAGTTAACCATGCCAGATGATCGATGTTATAAGGCTCTGTTACTTTCTTACGACCTACATATACGTTGGAACGGAGTTTAATGTACTTATTCACATTATATTCATATTTGAAGCGTCCCCAATATTTCTTGTTATTGTGTTCTCCATAGTTGAACATGGAACCTTGATCAAGATAACCTATAGAAGCATAGTAATTGGATTTTTCCGAGCCTCCGGATATGGATAGATTGTGTGAATGGTCGAAAGCTGTTCCATACATCTCATCCCACCAGTCATGCCAACCTAACACTAAATCGGGAGTATCACCAAATGGACCTTTTACAACCTGAGGATTCTTGGAATAGATATCGGCAGTTTCTACATAAGGAAGCAGATGAGTGAAAAAATGGTTGGTTATTCCATCATTAGCATATAGTTCACCCATCATTTCGATGTGCTGCAGAACGTTTACTTTCTGTGGTACACTGGCAGGAGTATTGAAAGTAAAATTACCGGTATAATTGATTGTCGGCTTTTCGGATTTACCTTTCTTAGTGGTGACCAATAAAACACCACCGGCTGCACGAGCACCATAAATGGCGGCCTGTGCATCTTTCAGGATAGTGATATTCTCAATATCTTGCGGATTAATCTTATTCAGAGCATCTGCATTATTGTCTTTATACGGAATACCATCTACTACTACCAGAATTCCCGGGTCCGAACGCGATGTAACGCCTCTGACCTGGATGGAATAACCTTCTTCACCTACTTTACCCTGATTCGTTCTTCTGATTTCCATACCGGGAACCACACCTTGTAAAAGTTCGGCCGTATTCGTCACCGGTCTGTTCATTAATTTATCAGAGTTTACCAGGTCTACTGCACCGGTGGTGGTAGCCCTGGTCTTTGTACCATAACCGATGGCTACTACTTCCTGAAGCATTACAGCATCTTCTTTCAATCTGATGTTAATAACAGACTTCTTTCCGACTTCTACTTTTTCAGATTTCATTCCAACAAAGGAGAAAACTAATTTTTTTCCATCCTGAGTTGTAATTTCATACTTACCGTCCACATCCGTAATAGTCCCGATAGTGGTTCCTTCTACCGTTACTGAAACACCAGGCATAGGATTACCTTCTAAATCTTCAACTACGCCATGTACTACCTTTTGTTGTGCCCATAGCGGAGCTCCCACTATCAAGCAAATTGCAAGCAAAATTGTTGCTAAGCATCTGTTTTTACATGCTGATTTCATAATTAATTGATTTAATGTAACAAAAAAGAAAAAATGTTTATTGTATTTTGAGGTAATATGCTCCAAAGCGGCATGTATTTTGAAATCCATGCAACACACCACTTTGGAAACATGTATTGTTTTTACTCAAAGGTTATTTGCAATTTGTCTCCCAAACGCATCTGCAAACCATTTAATGATATTTCAGTATAACCATTTGTATTTGCAGCACTGACAGCAATATCCTGATTGTTTAATGAAGCTTTTAGATTATTGATGCCTGTTCCTGCCGGTAAATTGACTTGTAACTTGTCAAGATACAAACGGCCAAATTTCACTTCCACACAATTAACTTGTTTATTGTTTTTGCGGGTTTGTGAGATATTTCCCCATCCTTCAGCTGCATTAAAGAATCCGGTAAAATCATCTTTCCTGAGTTTCGGATCAAATCCCATAATACCTTTAGGTCCGTCATACCAATAACCCTGTACTGCTTGTAGTATTCCATAAGATGCCATAGCACGGGCATAATGGTCACCACATTCTATTTCATTCCACGGATTGTGTTTCTTACCATCGTAACGTGAATGAATAGCTTTGACTATGGCTAAGCCTTCGTCAATCATATCACGTTTTATCATTTCAGTTGCAACTTGATATTCAATACCTGTCCAGACTTCATCACGATATCTTACACCATCTTCACCCGGATGTTTACTGTAAGGCCATGTGCATATGAATAATCCGGGTTCTCCGGCATGGGCATAATATCTTTCAGGAAGATGAGCTTCGCTTTGAGCTTTCACATCATTCGTCCAATTGAATTTCCAGATAGAACGCAATGCTTTATTGATGGCATCTGTAGGATAGATATCTCCTAAACGATAGAGGGAAGCCCATGTCTGGCCGAAAAGCTGGTCACTTAAGCAGCCTTTGCCGTATTGGTATTTAGGATATTCTTTTTCATCTACATCTTGATAGAAATATTCACCGTTCCACAGGCGATCCATGGTGTTTTCGCTACCTGCCGTATATATTTTCTTGTAATAATTGGCAGCTACGGTATCTTTCATAATGTAAGCCATCTTTTCACCGGCTCTCAATGCAGCTAAATAAAGTGCTCCTACATAGGTATTGGCACCGTTAAATGAAATGTCGTATGTATTCGGTTGAGTTTTAACGATCAGACCATCTTCATTGCCATCCTCATTTATAATGTATTGCAGGGAACGTTTTATCTTATCCCAGTTTCTTGAAAGGAAGAAATTATTCTTGGACATCAGGTGTTCACGATACATGCGTAAAATTACACTCGCGTGGCCATCAATTAAAACACCGTGTTCGCCATTACGTGATAAGATGGCTCCATCTTCTCTGAGAGAAACACTATAATCCGTTTTTTCACGCAGGTTGCGTTCCAGTTCCGGGAATAAGGCAGCCATTGATTGAGCATATCCCCAAACATGTGTGCAAGTTCCTTCGCAGGAGCCTACGCCTTCCCATGCCCAGAATTTGTCGGTAGCCCACCATTGGCAGGTTTCGGTTGCTAATGTAGAAATAGACATCATTACACGTTGTACTAACCAGTAAGGTAAGGTAGTCTGATTGTAGTAAGTATTGTGGAAAGTATGCGTTTCCTTTGCTAATTCTGCATAGTTCTCATGCAATTGTTGGGCAACATCCAAAGAAGAGTTATACCAATTGGAATACATATTTCCTATAGCCGGGCTATTGGGAGGCAATGGCTTATTCCATTCAGAACCTTTGTAGCTTAATGGGCGGTTTGGGAAATACCATGAAAGCACAAATGTTACTTCCTTAGATTCTCCGGGTTGTAAAGTCATGGATGAGGTTAACGCTCCATTTATTTTATTACCAAGTTCCGTTTCTGCATATTCCACGTTATTTTTTGAATGGTCGGCCGTACCTGTTGCGTTATTATCGAAGACAGATAAAGCAAGATTTCCAAAGTATGCGTGTGATTTGTCGATAGTCGTTGCAGGAGCATCTACAGGCGAATTGGAAAACTCTATATTGTCTACGCTAATATGTCCCCAATCACCTTCCACACTGTCTACAATTTCCAGATAAGCTTTTTTCCCTTTATATTTTGATACGTCCCAATTGCGTGGCAGGAAATCTTCATTGTTATTACCGGTTGCAGACATTACCACCTTGCCATCGATCACTAAATTGATGCAAGTTTTTCCTGGATGAGAACCACCTGCGATATTGAAGGAAATGAATTTATATTTGATGGCAAATGGTTGGGATGTCAATTTGCCAACAGGCTTATCATAATTTGTATATGAATTGGCTAAGTAGTTGCCATAATCGCTGCCAAAAGGATTCTGGTTGCACTGTTCTCCGGGAGAAGGCTTTCTTCCAAAAGCTGTTCCTTCTACTTTCCAGCGATTATAAGTTCCGCTTTCAAAATTTTCAAAAACTTCATATTTACGGCTTTTATCAACTGCTTTGGTTGGCAGGTTATCTACTCTCATATCCATGTAAACGGATTTCCAGCCATTATTGTCAATCACTTTATTTTGTAACATCCCGTCCGCACGTCCTTTTAGATCAATACATACCAGGTTTTGCATCCAACCTTCCAAACTGGCTGTAATCTTTTTATCCGACGTGTTTTTTACTGTATATTTCATGATTGTTGCCGGAGTAGCAGATTTTTTAGCGTCCAGTGGAACAAATGGTGAATAGACTTCTGCGGATACTTTAACGGGCAGATTTTCATTTTTTTGTCCGTACTCAATAAAAGCAATCGGATATTCACCTATAAAGGCAATGTCGTCAAAGTCTTTTTTATTTAGTTCTTTCGTTACTGTTTTATTGCCATCGTCTACTGTTATTTTGAATCCCTGATCGATGTAGCTTGCCGGTTCAAAAGTTTGATAACAGACTTTCCAAGGACCTAACGGAGTGTCAAAATTTAATAACCAGTCTATTCCATAACCTGTGTTATAAGCATTATTTGCAATCCACCAGTTGGCTAATGTCCCATCGCCACGGACATATAACTGTCCGGCACAAATGCCTCCAACCGGCATGCCGATGGTTGTAAGTTCATCACCTTTGTATACTTTTCTTTCACCTTTTGTTTCTTTGTCTCCAATGAATGACTTTATATCACCTTTATCCAGAGATACTTTGTGGTCAGGTGAATATTGGGAAAAAGAAGGTAAAGATAAAGACATCAAACATGAAAGAGTTAATAATTTAATTTGCTTCATAATCTTTTGTTTTGTAATTAGAAATAATTGAAAACAATCTATATTACCTTATTTTTTTAATACCTATCTGCTTTAATTTGTCTGATATTTGAAATCAGTTTTGTTGCCGGAAACAACACAAGATTGAATATCAAGACTACCATAAACAACATTAATAATGGGTTTTCCCTGTTGCATTTCAACTGTCCCAAATCCAGTATTTGTGGATAAAAAAGTTTTAAAACTATTACCTATTCTAGAGTCTATATATAGAGTATGGTCTACTGCATCGTAACGAAGCCCTGTTAAAGCTTGAAGCAGACTGTAGCTTGATAGTGCACGTGCATACCAACCTCCACATTCATATTCATTAAAAGGATTTCGTACTTTTCCATCATAGCGTTCGCGTACTGTACGGACAATATCAAGGCCTTTTTCAACTTCACCTTCAAAAATCAAGTGAGAAGCAACCTGGTATTCGATTCCGGTCCATACTTCATCGCTGTAGACAAACGGAAGACTCAATTTGCCTCCTTTAGGCCAGGTGCATAATAAAACTCCTCCATCTTTGCCAAGCCCATAAGTAGGGCGTTGAGGATTTGCATGATCACTTAAATCTTTACGGAGATTATACTTATAAATAGAGTTCAGGTGACTTTTTACTTTGGCTTTATCAATAGGTTCATCTAAACCTGCTACCAGCGACATCCAACAGCCGATAATACCATCTGACAAACAACCTTTGCCATATTGATATTTTGGACCTTCTTTTATAAGTATAGCACGTGCTTCTTCCGAATAATCACTATTCCAATTCTTTTCGGCTATAGCTATCGGGTCTGGTGATTTCAGATTCTCCCATTGTATATTCTGGATGAAATATTCTCCGTCATATAATTTTGTTTCCATATAATCTTTACTTTTTGCAAGCAATGATTCATATTCGGAAACGTTTTCATTTAAGGCTTTACCTAACTGTATAAAACTTTGCAGGGCTGCTGCATAAAAGCTGGTACACATACCGTCGGCTCCCCAGAATTCAATATCGTATGTATTGTGATGAGGCTCCTCTAATGCACCTGTGCGCCGTGGGTCCCAAGTGTTAATACAATAATCAAGACTATTTTTTACCTGAGGATACATCATACGTAGCCAATCTGTATCTCCACAGATTCTCCAATCGCGGTAGATTTTGATAATCCCTCCTAATTGTCCATCTGCTGCTGCATGGAAATCATGTTTCACAGCGCGGATAGGAATATTGGTTCTGAACATCTGGTGTCCTTCTTTATTTTGACTTATAAAGAATTCGCTTTCACGCAGAGTTCTTTCCATTGCCGGGAAAAGGTGGGGAATGGCTTGTGCATAATTCCATACATGTGTGCAGGAACCATGGCATGAACCCCATGTGTCACCACATCCTTCGAAATTCCATAGACGGCCATCATGTTGGCGCATTACAGTTGGCGATTTGAGGATGGAAAGGTTAGAACTTACAGCATCAATAACCTCTGCCGGTAAAGTAGTATTATAAAAAGTATTTGTAAATAGTTCAGTTTTCTGTTTAAGCTCATCATATTTCGATAGCCAATATTCTGAAACTTCATTAATATCGGCGAAACGACTACTATACCAGGGACGATAATATTGTGGAGTTTCCACTTTTTCCACGATAGGGCACTCTGAAGATTTATCATCTTCGGAAACAGCATCGGCACCAATACGCATATTGCTATCGGGAACATACCATGCCATTTGCAGACGAACCGAATAAGTTTCTCCGGCTTTTACTTTGAAAGGTACGTATAATGAAGCTCCAGGGGCTTCTTCTTTTACAGGAGCATTTTCTACAATCTTTCCATCAGCAATAGCATTCCAGGCCATCGTCAGAGGATCCCACCATCCGCCACGAAACCAGCAGCAATTTACTTTCGTTGCATCTGTATTGGTATAGATGGCAAAGTCACCTTTCAGGTGTTTTTCATTATCTGAAGCATTCTGTGATAAGATAAAACCATTCTTCATGGCACGAATTGTGCGGGGGGCTCCATGCATTGCCATAAAGTTGCGGGTGTTATATGAAAAGATAGCTTCCACATCTTGATCTGATGTATTGGTAAAAACATATTCGAGGGCTCCGACGGGTAAGCTGGAATTATCCTGATCAGTAGGGATAAACGGGCTCCATCCTTTTAATTCAACATTCAGGGGAATATCTTTGTCCGATAAGCGAATAGATGCAAATGGAAAACGCGAACTGAAACTTGCATCTTCAAATCGAGGTAACCCCCAGGATGTCAAAGGTCCTCCCAGAGCTGATTCCGGGCCACCAAATTTTTTACGGTCAGGCACAGGTCCTTCTAAAACTTTAGAGCCTTTATCGTATCCTTTCACGTGTATGGCAGCAAACATACAAGGTTCATTAAAGATGTTGGGCTGATGTCTGACTGACATATTAGAAATGGCACCAGTGCCTTCCAGACAAAACATGCCCGCACCCATTCCTCCGATGGGGAATGCAATGCGATTTAGGAATTCTCCCTTGTATTCTTTGTTGTATTCACTGATCTGTGGTTCATTTTGCCTTTCATTACGGCAAGAACTGAGTGAGATAAGAACAATAGTTCCTAAGACTAAGAGATTTTTCATGTTAGATATTTTTTCTGATTAAAACTAAAGGGGACTATTTGGCTATTTCTGCCAATTGAAGGTATTTTTTATAAAGTATTTCATAGATTTTCTTTCTTTCTGTATCCGGTCTATATTCTATT
>NZ_QROH01000013.1:0-158267 GCF_003474285.1 Bacteroides sp. AF39-11AC
GATAAGGATGTTGTAGAACATGTTTTTGAAAGAAGGGGTGGCCGGGCACGGAAAGCTATACATTATATATATACGTGCGCGTGCGAAAGGGAAAAAAGCCACTCGGTCGTTGTTTTACCTACCACCTCCCCCTAAAGAACTCAACTTCTTATATAATGTCTTTATTATATTTTTTACCCCTCCACACCCGTGAAACGCCCTATTTATCAAGGTTAGCGGGTGGAAGGGCATTTCCAAGCAAGGCAACTACCGAATAGTAATTACCGTAACGACTCCGCGAGCGGGGAAACCCTAAAGGAGCTAACTGTTGAGCAAACGCATTCGGATTAACTCCACGCATGGCTGCCGGATTCTGCTTTTTCAGAACCTTGAAAATATCAGCAGCAGAAAGGCGTTGTACCATTTCATCCTTATCTTCAGTCATGGCAGGGCGAAAACAAGCATAAAGAATTTCCTCCACCATACTGCGCCGCTGAAATCTCTTATTATGTTCCTTCAACTCAGACTCTTCTTCCGCTGTAAACCAATACCGGACTCCTTCCAGAAGTTCATGTTTCAACTGGGCATAGATTTGTTTATGCTCGATATGCGAGCAATCTATCTTCCCTTTCACTTCCACACAAAGAAAACGGCGGCTCCCTGTAGGGTCGGAAAGCAGATCAAAACGATTGCTCGTACCGATAAAAGAAGCAATACGGGGCAAGTTGCGATAGTTCCTTTGATAGGCTTTGCAAAGATTCAGGTTCGCCATCTGCATCAGATTCTTCAATAAGGGCATTTTAGAAGCAGGATATTTATCAAACTCATCAAGATTCAGCAATCCCATTTCCGACATTTTACGGGTAACATTTCCCTTTGAAGTCAGTTCCACTTCATCCGAATAGTATCGAGCCAGAGTTTCAGGCATCAGACTTTTACAAAAGGTAGACTTTAAACACCCTTGCTCCGCACTGATAAGAATAGGTGCCACGCTGTTAGCATGCTTTCCCGTCATTCCCAGCCATTGTGCAGTGAGAGCCAATAGCCAGATATGGAAATCTTTCATCCACAACGGATTGGAAGATACACGGCGAGCAAGTGCTTCAAGACGATCCACTCCATCCCAGGTAGGAAGTTCATCCATGTAAAGAAGGAAAGGATGATAAGCAGGAACACAAGTGGAATAAAGATAACGGCTGATATCCTTGTCCCAACATGCAATTCCCCGTGCATGGGCCTCAAGGCAAAAGGTATTCAGTTCTCGTTTTCCAACAGATGAAAATCCCTCTCCCACTTTACCCACCGGACGGAATTCGGTTTCTTCTGTTAACAGATTATAACGGAAATCATAAGCAGATTGCAGGAAGCGGTTTACTCGATCCGTCAGACTGACCGGTGAGGACTTCACAAGCTCCGCAGCAGGATTAGCTGCTAAAGGAGTCGTTTCCGGCTGATTTTCTACTACTTGCTTTACTTCTCCCCAGCCTTCCCAAAGAGAAGCAATGAATTGCATAAATTTTGTCTTCATAATTTAATTGTTAGTTTAGTGATTGATGCCACAAAGTTACCATCACAGATATACCTTTTGCAAGTATTTTGAGCGGTTTGCTACAAATTAATGCCGCTAACTAAATACATATAGTTTGTTGACATTATACATATAGTATTGTCATGTTTTAGATAAAGCATCTGGTAGTGTTGACATCCGTCAATCATCTTGTTTTCTATCGTCAACATATTTACCGACATCTGTCAAGAGATTTGCCAACAGCTGTCAACACTACCAGATGCTTTATCTAAAATTTGCTCTTCCTATATATAAATGGTACATTTGCACCATTATCTATCTATAAAACGACAAACAATGGCTATACTTTTTGAATGGTATGAGAATCCGGTACCTAACGATCAAACGGATCCAAAAACAATCCATGCACGCATCACCCTCAATGGAAAAGTAGGAACAGACGAAATCCGCCACAAAATACAGGCACGCAGTTCGCTGACAGAGACGGATGTATCGGCAGTACTCGATGCACTATCGCATATAATGGGAGAAGAATTGGCGGAAGGACGACAAGTACATCTGGACGGCATCGGATACTTCCATCCTACACTGAAATGCGAGGAAGGCATCACAATGGAAACGAAACGAAAAAATGAGAAAGTGAAACTGAAGGGCATCAAATTCCGTGCCGACCAAGCGTTGAAGAACGAGATAGGCAATGTAAAACTGAAGAATTTCAAGCATAGCGGGCACTCCAGCAAGCTATCGGACGTGGAGATAGACATGCGACTGAAGGAATACTTTGCCGAACATCAGCTGATGACACGCCTGGACTTCCAGCATATATGTGGTTTCATGAAATCAAAGGCAATGGAACACCTGAGACGACTGAAAGCAGAAGGAAAAATAGAAAACATCGGACGACAAATGCAACCGATATATGTACCCGTGGCAGGATACTACGGAGTAAGTAAAGACAAGATAGTGACAAGATAAAAGCAAAATAAGGAGCCAAAGCCCCCTTCCACACGCAAACCCCGATGAATAAGGGAATACAGCCGTGTGGAAGGGGGCTTTACTTTTCTCTATTTATATTCAAACAAGCCCATAAAACTCAACAAATAAATGACAGATAAGTTCTTGCAGTACTTAGTGTTATGATTAGCGCAAAGATATAAATAAATATTAAAAAGCAAACAAATCAAACGTTAAAATGCAAATGTTTATTTACTCATGATATACGATTTATTTATTTCAATCAGGTAATAATACAACTCATACCCTTCGAAGCTCTCTAACGATGTTATTCATGTTTAAGTACTGCAAGAACTCGAGAAATAAAAATACTAATTTTAAAAAGAGAGCGTATGAAAAGGAAACGACTATTTATCATGCTGGCTTATCTGTTTTTATGGACAAGTGCAACATTGGCCCAAGTCTCCAAAGTAACCGGAGTCGTGATTTCAGAAGAAGGCAATGAGCCGGTGGTTGGTGCATCTATTCTGGTGAAAGGATTCTCACAAGGAGTGATTACCAACATAAACGGAGAGTTTACACTCACCAATGTTCCCAATGATGCCAGAACCTTAATTATCTCGTTTGTTGGCATGAAAACGCAGGAAGTTGCAATCAAGCCTCAACTCAGGATCATCATGTCAAACGATTCTCAGATGCTGGATGAAGTGATTGTAACAGTAGCCTACGGTACAGCAAAAAAATCATCGCTGACAGGAGCCATTTCATCCGTCAACCAGGATCAGATTGAAATGCGACCAACCTCCAGCGTAACTTCAGCATTGGAAGGTACGACATCGGGCGTACAGATTAATAGTACTTACGGCGCACCGGGCAGTGATCCGTCAATCCGCATCCGCGGTATCGGAACTGTAAACGGTTCGAGCACCCCGCTTTATGTGGTAGACGGCGTTCCTTTCGGAGGAAATATTTCGGATATAAACCCGGCCGATATAGAGAGCATTTCAGTTCTGAAAGATGCAGCCTCAGCCGCACTATACGGTAACCGCGCATCAAACGGCGTGATTCTGATCAGCACAAGAAAAGGGACTTCCAACAAAATCAGTTTCGATCTAAAGATCAACCAAGGAGTCTATTCACGCGGTATCAAAGAGTATAAGCGTACCTCACCTAACCAGTTTATGGAAGCAAGTTGGCAAAACCTGAAGAATGCACGTATGTCTGCAGGTGATGATGCAGCCACCGCGGCCCAATATGCTACGGCAAACCTGATTTCCGAACAATTATATCTGAATATCTATAATAAACCGGACGACCAGTTATTCGACGCGAATGGTAATCTGGTTTCGGATGCACAAATCCTTCCGGGATATGCCGATGACCTTGACTGGTATTCGGATGCCATCCGCAACGGATACCGGCAGGAATATTCCTTTAGCGGAAATACCGCCAACGAAAAGAGTAACTATTACTTTTCCATTGGCTATCTGGATGAGAAAGGTTATGTGACAAACTCGGATTTCAATCGCATCTCAGCCCGTACCTCCATGAGCTTCACCCCTAAAAAATGGTTCAAGGCAGGCATTAACCTATCCGGCACGCACCAAAATTCTCATGCAACCAATGGGGACAGTGACGCCGGATATACCAATGCATTTATGTATTGTCGTCAGATAGCCCCCATCTATCCCGTGCATCTGCATAATGCCGATGGTTCTTATCGCCTGGATGCCCTGAATAACAAACAGTACGATCCGGGATACTATAAAGATGACGAAGGAGTAACCATCTCTACCCGTAACCAATATGTAGACCGTCATGTAATCTGGGAAAACGAATTGAGTACGGACAAAACCATACGCAACACACTGCAAGGTATTGCTTTTGCAGACGTCAAGTTCCTGAACGACTTCACATTCACAGTGAAAGGTGACCTCAACGTGCGAAACTCCGAGCAGACCTCTTACGACAATGCCACTATCGGTGACGGTAAAGGAAACAACGGACGTACCAAGCGAGTGACTTACCGCTATAAGAATTATACTTTCCAGCAGCAACTGAACTGGAATCATGTATATGGCAAACACTACATAGATGTACTGGCAGCGCACGAAAACTACTCCAACAATTATGATTATGAGTATGCATTCAAGACGACCGAGACATTTGCCGGAAAGCCGAATCTGTCGAACTTCACAGATATTACCAGCCTGACCGGCTACGAGACAGACTATCGTACGGAAAGCTACCTGGGACGTATCCGCTACAACTACGCCGAGAAATACAATCTGGAAGTTTCGTTCCGCCGTGACGGTTCATCCCGCTTCTCCAAACAGAACCGCTGGGGTAACTTCGGTAGCATCGGTGCAAACTGGATTATATCGGAAGAGGACTTCATGCAATCTGTCACCTGGATAAACTCTTTGAAATTCCGCGCCAACTACGGACAAGTGGGAAATGATGCCGGAACCGGATATTATGGCTATATGGGACTTTATGCCGGTAGCCAGAATGCAAACATCGGGGCATATTATTTATCTCAGAACGAAGCTCTCGATCTGAAGTGGGAGACCGGAGAGGCTTATGGCATAGCACTTGAAGGCCGTTTGTTCAACCGCTGGAACATCAGTCTTGAGTATTTTGACAAACGGAACAAGGATCTTTTGTTCGATGTTTATCTGCCGTTGTCAGCAGGAGCCACTTCAACCACATCCGCACAGGCCACCATTGCAAAGAATCTGGGAACCATCTCCAACAAAGGTTTCGAAATCAATACGGACATCGATATCTACAGAGATAAGAAATGGAAAGTGAATTTTGCAACGAATGCCACATTCGTCAAGAACAAGATTGTGAAGCTGCCTGAACAAAATAAGGATGGGATCATATCGGGAAACTACAAGATAGTGGAAGGTAAAAGCCGTTATGAGTTCTTCCTACCGACTTATGTCGGTGTCGACCAACTCACCGGTAACTCCCTGTACACACTCAATCTGGAAGACTATTTCATCACACTGCCCGATGGCAGCAAATTGGGAAATGCAGAAGGTACTGACATCAGCGACAATGAAAGTCTGACTTCCATCAACGGCACTTATTATACCAACAACACGACTTACGCCCTGAAAGAATTCCACGGTTCGGCACTACCCAAAGTCTACGGTAGCTTTACCGGTACGGTATCTTACAAATCACTTACTTTCTCCGCCTTGTTCACCTACTCGTTGGGAGGTAAAACCTATGATGGGGTATATCGTTCGTTAATGACTACAGGCACTTCACCCGGCAACTTCCATTCCGACATTATGAATGCCTGGAAAGCGGTTCCCGAGGGAATGTCAGAAAACTCGGCAGACCGTATTTGGGTAGATGGCATTCCTCAGATAAACAGCACGATGAGTGCGAACAATAATTCCGCTTCTTCCAGATGGCTTGTCAGTTCGGACTATTTAGTAGTTAAAAACCTCACACTGAGCTACCGGCTACCGGCTTCCTTTGTGAAACGACTGGACCTGCAGGGAATAAGCGTGAGCGCAAATTGCGAGAACTTATGGACATTCACAGCCCGCCAGGGCATGAATCCCCAGCAATCATTCGGCGGTTCGCAATACAATTATCTGGTAACTCCGAGAGTATTCTCCGTTGGTATCAACATTAAACTATAATAATAAAACGCTCACTTATGAAAAAGATATTATACACATTAGGACTCACAGTTCTGTTGGCCTCGTGCGGCAGCAACTATCTGGACACTGTACCCCAATCATCCACGGGTACGGCCACTATCTTTGAAACCACTCAGAATGCCAAACTCGCAATAAATGGTATTTGCAGGTTAATGGTCAACCAATATCTCAGTTCACAAGGATTCAATGGTGAAGGAACTATCAAGACGTGGTATGGCAACTATCCGGGAAACGATTTTCAGAAATCAAACCTGACCGGATGGTCTTCCATCATCAATTCGCTTTATCACGAAAGAAATACTTCAAGCTATTGTTATTACCCCTGGTTCTACTATTATAAACTGATAGGTAATGCCAATGCCATCATTGAAAATATCGACAAAGCCAGCGGTAGCAATGAAGAAAAGCAGTTTATAAAAGCTCAGGCACTGACATTCAGAGCATACAGCTACATGATGCTGAGCCAACTCTATTGTCATCGCTGGTGCGACAGTAATAATGGTTCCAGCCGCGGACTTCCCCTGCGCATAGACCTGAGTACGGGTGAATTGCCAACTTCTACACTGGCAGAAGTTTACGGCCGGATTTATGAAGATTTGAATGAGGCTATCTCCAATTTCACAGCATCGGAACTGGACCGCTCGAGCGGGGACAATTACAGTCCGAACCTGGATGTGGCTTATGCCACCTATGCCCGTGCGGCCCTGACTCGTGAAGACTGGGCAACCGCTGCACGCTATGCAGTATTGGCACGTACTAATTATCCGCTGATGACAAACTCCGAGTATGTGGATGGCGGTTTTAATACCCCTAACCAAGAATGGATATGGAGCAGTTACAATGCTACGGACCAGAATTTGCACTATTATTCATTCTTTGCCTATCAAGGCAGCAACTCCAGCGCCAGCATTTGCAGGACCTACGCATGTTCCATCAGCAAAGAACTGTACGATCAGATTCCTGAAACCGATGTACGTAAGAACATGTTTCTGGGACCCAAAGAAGGTGAAACATATACCACATCTACCGGACGGGCTTCGAAAGGCGCCCTGTATGACCGGGCTATGAAAGATTATGCCGACAAAATTTATAGCACCAGTTATATCTTTGCCTATATGCAGTTCAAAATATTATGTGCCGACCAACCGGGTATAGGGCAATTGAATAATTTCCGTTCGGCAGAGATGTATCTGATTGAAGCCGAAGCCAACTGCCACATAGGTGGCAAGGATGCAGAAACACAAAAATTACTGGTTGCCCTGAATAAGGATTCAGGCCGCAATCCCGCCTATACCTGTACGAAAACAGGAGATGACCTGCTGCAAGAAGTGAAACTTTATCGCAGGATAGAACTCTGGGGCGAAGGTTTCGACTGGTTCGACTACAAACGCTGGAAAGAGCCAATCGTACGCAAATCATATCCGGAAGGCAGTTTCCATATACAGTTTGCTATAACCATCCAACCTTCGGACAACAATCAGTGGACTTGGGTATTCCCGGCCAAAGAAGTCGATTATAATGATGCACTTTCCTCATATATAGAATAAGCATAAACTCTCTCTGACAGTAAGCGGAAGGAGGTAGCTCTCATTTTTTGAGAGACTGCCTCCTTTCCCCCTACTTCCCCAGACCACCACGTATCTTCTACCCACTTCATATCGGATACATCGAAAATAATTCATAGATATATCAATACTAAACCTTCTTTCTGCACAGCAAAATAAGGATTGTTGTAGTAATATCTCCCGCTGCCACCGCAAGCCAGATTCCCGTCACGCCGAACCATGCAGGCAATATAAAGAAGAACAAGACCGGCAAGATACCACGCAGCAGTGTAAGCCTCATCGCCAGATTGATACGTTCAATGCTGGTATAATACCCTATTGTGATTACATTTATCCCGAAGAAAATGTAATCGACAGCAAACAGAGGCAGACCGACAACCGCATACTGCCAGGCATGACTTGTCCGGTCCGGCAAGAACAGGGAAACAATATCGCCGGAGAAACAGGCAAACACTCCGCTAATCAGCAAAGCGAACACAACAGCGGAAATGATGCATAAACGCAATGCCTTATTGGAGCGCAATAACTGTCCGCAACCGTAATTGTAGCTGACAATAGGTTGTGCCGACTGAACCATAGCATTGAACACCATGAAAATAATAGGGAACAGATAGCAGACAATGCTATAAGCTGCTACTCCATCCGTTCCCAGATGACTCATAAACACATAATTGCCGGCAATAGCCATGACAGCAATTGTCATTTCGCTCAAACAGGATGAAACACCCAGTTTCAGCATATACCATGTATTCCTCAGTGTCAGTCGGATACTCTTGATACTCATTTTCAGCCTGGCAAACCGAACGGATACGGACGGGCGAAGCAGATAACCCAAGAGTAAAAGTGTCCCCACCAGTTCTCCCAAGTCAGTGGCAATAGCAGCACCGAACAATCCCCACTCAAAAATAAAGATAAAGATATAATCGAGTACAATATTGACAACAGTGGCCGCCAGCATGGCCCACATGGCAAAATTAGGGTTCGTCAGACGCACGAAGAACGGCAACGCCACCAGTAAAACCGTGGACGGAATGGATATGGAGAACCAAAACAAATACTCCGCCGACAATTCCGTCAGATGCCCTTCGGCTCCCAACAAAGTAACGACAGTTTCGGGGAACACGGTCAACAGTATTCCCATAATGACGCTGATAATCGTCAGCATAACGATTGACTGCGTGACGTTGATATTAGCGACCACCAATTTGCCACGAGACAGATTAATGGAAGCAAGAATTCCTCCACCCATACCGAACATCAGTCCCAACCCGGCTGCTATCATAAAAATAGGCGCCGCAATATTCACCGCGGCAATGGCATCACTGCCTATTCCGCGTCCTACGAATATCCCGTCGACAACAGTGAACAATGCGGATGATACCATACCCAGCAACGTGGGGAAAAGTTGTTTTGTAAACAACTTACTCACACTCATATTTTTGAAGTCTAAATTATCCCTTTGCATATCTCATTGTTTTTAAAAAGCGGTGCAAAGGTAGGTTTCATTAATTTGTTGATACTTAACAAATGGTAATTAAAACATTTGCATTATCTTTGTCTTTCAATATATAAGTAATTGAATTATGAAAACTTATCTCAACATTTTCTTCCTGTTCCTGATTCTATGTACCTCATGCGGCAGCCGGAAAGCAAATGACAACAAGGGAACAACACTTCAGGCAGACACCGTGAAAAAATTCACGCTTCCCATTATACCAGCCATGCTGAATACCCCCGAATTGCGTGCAGATTATCTGGTACGGCACTACTGGGACAATATGGATTTTACCGATACCACTTATATTAACCTGCCGGATGTTACGGAACAGGCGTGGGTGGACTTTATAGATATTATGAAGGTAGTTCCGGACACTACCGCGATAGCTGCCATAAAGCAACTGTATAAGATGGCAGATCAAAAGAAAGTCGTATTCTTCTATTATACGGACTTAGCCGAAAAGTATTTGTATGATCCGAACTCTCCGATGCGGAATGAGGAATTTTACATCCCGGTGCTGGATGCCATGCTGGAAAGCAAGGTGTTGAATGATACGGAGAAAATACTTCCGCAAGGACGCAGGGAGCTGGCTGAACAGAACCGCATCGGAAGGCCGGCAGAAGATTTCACTTATACACTGCTGTCCGGGAAAAGCGGTACGCTCTACGGAGTGAAAGCAAAATATACGCTGCTGTTTATCAACAATCCGGGATGCCATGCTTGTGAAGAAGGTATAGAAGAACTAAAACAGGCACCTGCCATCAATAAGGAATTTGCCGCAGGAAGCTTAAAGATACTGGCTGTTTATCCGGATGAAGATAAGGAAGAATGGAAAAGACACTTACCGGATTTCCCAAAAGAATGGATAAACGGGTATGATAAAAAACTCGTTATAAAAGAAAAGAATCTGTATGATCTGAAGGCAATACCTACCCTGTATCTGTTGGATAAAGACAAGAAAGTATTGCTGAAAGATGCAACGGTGGCACAGATTGACCAGTACCTGCAATAAGTGATTAGTGGTGAGTGATTAGTGATTAGCGGCATGACAGCGCAACTAATCACTAATCACTCACCACTAATCACTAAAAACATCCCCTCTCACCACTCCACATCGTGAAGGATAAAAGGGGATGAAGAAACGAGAGAAGAGAGAGTATATGATTTATTCTTTATTCCCTGCCACCACCTAAAGCCTGGTAGAGATTGATAATTCCCTGTATCTCATCGAAGCGATCGGCTATCTGCGTCAGTTGGGCAGAGAGCAACGATTGTTGGGCGGTAAGTACTTCCAAATAAGTGGAGTTACCATGTTTCATCAACAATTGCGTGCTGCGGACTGCGGTTTCCAATGAAGTGATCTGTCCGTCGCGCAACTCTGTTTTACCACGGGCCACCTGCACTTGGGTAAGGGCATTGTTCACTTCACTTCCTGCATTCAGCAAAGCCTGCTGGAAAGAAAGTTTAGCTTCTTCCTGTTGGGCTTTGGCTATTTTCAACTGTGCCATGTTCAATCCTTTATTAAATAAAGGTTGTGTCAGTGAACCGACTGCGGAGAGTAACAGCTTGCCCGGATTGACAATCATGCTTCCGGCAGAGTTTGTCCAACCTGCCGTACCTCCCAAAGTGATGGAAGGATAAAAAGCCGAACGAGCTGCATTGGTACTATAAAAGGCCTGTACCAGCGAGAGTTCCGCACTCTTCACGTCGGGACGACGGGAGAGCAACTGCAAAGGAACGCCTACGCTAAGTTCTTCCGGGAAACTTTGTCCCTGTAATTTTCCACGTTCGATGGCGTCGGGCACATCACCCAGTAAAATAGAAAGTGAATTCTCTACTTCACGGATTTGCTGTTTAAGGTCGAGCAAAGAGGCTTCTACCATATAACAGTTTGCTTCGGTTTGGGCTACTCCGGCCTCATCCGTCATACCTGCTGCTTTCATAGCACGCATTGTCTTCACGCTCTCACGCCACTTGGCGGCAGTTTCGGCAGAGACGTTGTATTGTGCATCGAGCATTAATAAGGTATAATACATATTTGCCACATTGGCTATTAACGAAGTAGTGACAGCTTGTTCGTACTCCAGGCTCTGAAGGTATAAAGCTTTCGCACGGCGTTTCGCATTGGTCAGTTTACCGAAAATATCAATTTCCCAACTGGCGGATGCTATGCCGCTATACGTCCAGGAACCTTTTGATTTATCAAAGCTACTCACACCTCCCTGCGGAGTCAACATAAAAGAAGGCAGATAGGCCAGACGGGCGGATGACAGAGTGGCTTCCGCTTCTTTGATGCGCCACTGAGCGGACTGCAAGTCAGTATTGCCTTGCAGTGCATGCTCAATGAGAGATTGTAGTTGCGGGTCGGTGAACAACTCGCGCCAGGAGAGAGAGGCGATAGAGGTGGTGTCTTCCACCTCTACATCCTGCCCGTAAAGTCCGTCGGTCTTGACTTCGGGACGTTCATATTTAGTATAGATGCCGCAACTACTCAACAGCAAGGCTGCGACAGCTAAAGTGATGATTTGTTTCTTCATTTTTCTTTTGATTGATGTTCTTCTATTTCTTTCTTACTCACTTCCATCTCCTCCTCAATCTGCCAGTCTTTGGGAGGCATGGACTGAACCGGACGAAGACGCTCCTGCAACCACTGGAAGGTGACGAACAAAGCCGGAACGATGAAAAGCAATGCCAGTGTACCGATGGTCATACCACCTACTACACCCGTACCCAATGAACGGTTACCGTTAGCACCTACTCCGGTAGCTACTACCAGTGGGAACAGGCCGAAGATCATGGTGAGTGCCGTCATCAGGATAGGACGGAGACGTGCTTTGGCTGCGCTGACTGCGGAAGCAATCAACCCCATGCCTGCTTTTCGGCGCTCGGCAGCATATTCCGTCAACAGAATGGCTGTCTTGGCAAGCAAACCGATCAACATAATCAAACCTGTTTGCAGATAAATGTTATTCTCCAATCCTGCTATCTTGGCAAACAAGAACGTCCCCATCAAACCTACCGGAACCGCAAGAATAACTGCAAACGGAACGATGAAACTTTCATAAAGCGCACTCAGGATAAGATAGATCATCAGAATACAGATACCGAAGATAATTACCGTCGTACCACTCTGCTGGTTCTCTTCACGTGTAATACCACCGAAGTCATAACCGTAACCTTTTGGCAGGCTGATTTCTGCTGTCTCTTTCACAGCACGGATGGCATCACCCGTACTATACCCTTCAGCAGGCATGGCATTCACAGCTATGGAGTTATACATATTGAAGCGGCTCAAAGTCTCGGCACCATAACTGCGGGTCAGTGTAACGAACTGACTCAGTGGAGCCATCTCACCGTTTGCCATCCGTACAAAGGTGTTGTGCAATGAAGACTCATCCATGCGGTATTCCGGACCGGACTGTATCATAACCCTATATACCTTTGAGAAACGGTTGAAGTTGGATACATACTGTCCGCCATAGTAGCCCGAAAGTGTAGAGAGCACTGCATCCGGAGTAATGCCGGCACGCTTACATTTGGCAGCATCGACTTCTACAGTCCACTGCGGATAGCGCACATCGAAAGTAGAATAGGCCATGGAGATTTCAGGACGCTGATTCAAAGCACCCAGGTATTGCTGGGTAGTCTGGAAGAAGGTGTTCACATCCGTGCCCAACTTATCCTGTACATTCAGGTCGAGCGCATTACCCATACCATAACCCGGAATCATACCCGGAGCAATTGCAAAGATCGTGGCATCTTTGATATCTGCCGTGCGGGCATAAATCTGTCCGATGACAGCCTGCACCTGATCTTCTTTCTTTGTACGTTCATCCCAAGGTTTCAGCTTCACTACAATCATACCGAAGGTATTCCCCTGTCCGGAAAGCAAGCCGTAGCCGGTTACTTTCTGAATATGAAGTTTCTGCGGAATAGCCTCCAAGCGTTCTTCCACACGAAGCATAACATCATCCGTAGTCTTCAGTGAACTACCCGGAGCCGTGCTTACATTGACGAACAATACACCCTGGTCTTCATCAGGCACTAAACTGGTCTTCGTAGAGTTCATCAGGAGTACCAGCACTACTACTGAGCAAACCAGCAATGACCATGACAACCAACGACGCTTGATAAAGAATAATACCGCATTCTTATATTTATTCACCACCACATCGAAAGCCGCATTGAACGAATTACGGAAACGGGCGGCAAAATTATTCTTCTGCGTGCCATCTTCATTAATATAAGGTCTCAGCAGCAGAGCGCAAAGAGCCGGGCTCAGCGTCAAAGCGTTAACGGCTGAAATACCTACCGCAACCGCCATCGTCAGACCGAACTGCGTATAGAACGTACCGGACGTACCACTCATAAACGATACAGGAATGAATACCGCCATAAATACCAGTGAAGAGGTGATAACCGCATTACTGATACCTTTCATAGCGTCGATACTTGCCATATAAGAAGACTTATACCCGACATCAAACCTCGACTGTACCGCCTCGACGACGACTATGGCGTCGTCCACCACCGTACCGATCACAAGCACCAATGCAAACAGTGTAATCAGGTTGATACTGAATCCGGCAACGGACATAAAAGCGAAGGTACCTACCAGTGACACGATGATGCCCACCAACGGAATCAATGTGGAACGGATGTCCTGTAAGAATACATATACCACCAAGATAACGAGAATGATAGCCTCGATCAAAGTCTTTACTACTTCATGGATAGAAGCGAACAGGAAGTCATTGGAACTCATCATCTGTGTCAGTTCCACACCTTTCGGCAGGTCTTTGCGCACTTCGTCCAACAGGTTGTCAATGTTCTGGTTTACTTCCGTTGCATTAGAGCCGGCCGTCTGGAATACCATACAGGAAACACCATTGTGACCGTCCATACCGCCTTTGTAGGCGTAGCTGTCCTTACCCAGTTCCACATCTGCAATATCTTTCAACTTCAGCACTTCACCGTCTTCCGTAGAACGGATTACGATTTCACCAAATTCCTCGGGTGTAATCAGACGGCCTTTATACTTCATGGTATATTGATAGGTTTCATCCGAATTTTCACCGAACGAACCGGTAGCCGATTCAATATTCTGTTCGGCAAGTGCCGCCGTCACGTCAGACGGAATCAGTTTGTACTGTGCCATCACATCAGGCTTCATCCAGACACGCATACTGTAGTCACCACCCATAATCATCATATCGCCCACACCTGCAATACGCAGCAACTGCGGTTTCAAGTTGATACTCATATAGTTGGCAAGGAAGTTTTCATCGTACGAATTATCTGGACTATGCAATGAAAACATCTGTAAGATACTGGTCTGGCGTTTCATAGTAGTCACACCTACCTGGGTTACTTCTCCCGGAAGCTGTCCGGTAGCTCTGGATACACGGTTCTGCACATTGACGGCAGCCATATCCGGATCGGTACCCTGCTTGAAATAGACAGTAATGGATACCGAACCGGCATTGGTAGCGGTGGACGTCATATAGGTCATGTCTTCCACACCGTTGATAGCTTCTTCCAACGGAGCGATAACACTCTTCTGCAAAGTTTCTGCACTGGCACCGTAGTACGTGGTACTTACCATAACGGTAGGCGGAGCAATATCGGGATATTGTTCGACGGGCAGGGTAAACAACCCGATGATACCCAGAATGACAATCGTTATAGAAATGACTGCCGAAAATACCGGGCGTTCAATAAATGTTCTCAGATTCATGGATTAATCCTCCTTTGTTTGTTGATTAGCGGTGTCTTGTGCTGCAGAGGATGCTGTCTTAGCTTGTATAGGTGTACCTTCGCGCAATAATCCCACGCCTTCGGCCACAATTACATCACCCACATTCAAACCCTTGTCTACGATATACTCTTTTCCACCATTCACACGGGTCACCTCCACCGGGGCAGACTGTGCTTTACCATCTACTACTTTAAACACGAACACTTTATCCTGCACTTCATAAGTAGCCGCTTGCGGAACAACGATACAATTCCGTTTTTGAACAGGAACCACTACATTACCGGCTCCCCCACTCTGTAACAATCCTTCTTTATTCGGGAATACGGCACGCAGGCTGACAGTTCCGGTAGAAGCATCGATAACTCCACTGATTGTTTCAATCTTACCTTGCGAAGGATAGGTAGATTTATCATTCAGAATCAGTTCAATAGCAGGCATTTCCTCCAATGCTTTACTCCTGGAACCATAGCGGCGCGTCATATCCAGCAACTGGTTTTCTGTCATCGAGAAGTAAACGTACATATCGGAATTATCAGAAACCGTAGTCAACGGTTTAGGCAGGCTGGCACTAACCAAAGCGCCCACACGATAGGGCAGAGTGCCTACAACACCGTCGGCAGGACTTTTCACTTCCGTATAAGAAAGGTTATTGGCGGCACTTACACGTTGCGCTTCCGTCTGCGCCAATTGCGCTTTCGCCGTCAGCAGGTTATTATAAGATGTCTGCAAGTCGAACTCGGAAATCACGTTCTGGGCAAACAATTCTTTTTTACTGTCATACGTCAGTTGAGCCGTAGCTACACTTGCACGCGCCGCTTCCACATTGGCTTCCGCAGTCTGCAAAACCGCACGGTAAGGTACTTGATCAATAATAAACAAGACTTGTCCTTTGCGGACCGCCTGACCTTCTTCCACACAGAGTTTAGTCAGGAAACCGGACACCTGTGGGTAAATGTCAATGTCTTGTCTTCCCCGTATACTCGCTGAATAGGTCGTTTGCAATTCCTTGTCGGATGTCGTGATTCTCATCACCTCATACTCAGAACTGGTCTGCACGGTAGGAGCCTGTCCGCATGCTACCAATGTTACTCCACAAATGAATGTCATCATCTGTCTAATCAATCTCTTCTTTGTTGTCATACTACAATCTTTTTAAAAAACATCTTTTGTTATGTCGGCGGCAAAGGTATGCCGTTTTTGAACAACAACTTGTTTCATTTATCGCACTCCTTTGTTCGTTTTCGGAACGGTTTGCTTAACATTCCAAAAAGAACTTCTACCTTTGTTCCAACAAAACTTTAAAAGAAATAAAGTATGAATCCATTATTGACTACGAAAGCAGAAACCTTCAGATCCGGAAGCGATAATCTGGAGTTTTACCACAACCGACTCATTAAATTAACGAACGGAGTCCTTATGTTCTGTTCCGGCGGAGAAGCGGAAATCACCATAGATCTGGAGAAACATCACATTATACCGAATACGAATATCATGTTGTTGCCCGGCTCTATCCTTTCGCTCAGATCGGCCAGCCAGGACTTCCAGATACACTATTTTGCCTATTCGGGCGAAATGATGAAGGTGGCCTGTTTCCGACTGGACCCGGCATTTATGCATTTCATGAAAGAAAACTCCTGCTATACGCATACCAGACTCGAAACCATACGCCCCATCCTGAGAATGATAGAGGCAAGTGCCGCCATCTATGCCGACAAGGAAAACCAGTTCCGCGAGAGTATTGCCCAGAACCTGCTTCAGATATTCTTCCTGGATACTTATGATAAGGTGCAGAGATATTTTACGAAAGAACAACTGGAGGGAGGCAACCGGAAAGGACAGCTATTCAAGAAGTTCATTCACCTGGTACACACCCATTGTACCACACAACGGGATGTAGCTTTTTATGCCGAGCAGCTTTGCATTTCTACACGCTACCTTTCTGCCATTACTAAAGAGATAGGTCAGATTTCCGCTAAAGAACTTATTGACGAATTCCTCACACTGGAGATTAAAGTCGCCCTGCAATCCACCAACCTGTCGCTGAAAGAGATAGCCGACCGCTACAATTTTCCCGACCAGTCGTTCTTCGGGCGCTACTTCAAAAAGCATACGGGAATATCACCGAAAGAATACAGGGCTAAAAGAATTTAATTATAAATAATAGCTATATACAATTATTTTGCTTATATTTGCAACTGATGACAAACACTAAATAAAACAAAAGAAGTGATTATGAAAAATAGAATTTTCAAAATAGCCTTTATTTTCATTCTTGGATTAATCGTTCTATCATGCAATAAAGAAGAAGAACAAGTATTAATGGAAATTGGCAAAACTGAAATTAATATAACCAATGATGAAACAGAAGCTCAACTGACAATCACTTCTAATGTTAACTGGAAAATTACAGATAGCAACCGCCCCGAGTGGATCAGTATTTCGCCCCTATCAGGCAGTGGAAATGGAAATATTCAAATTCGAGTGATTGACAACGATAAGCGCGTTGAGGCATCCTTCACTCTATTCATAGAGTATTCGGGACAACAAATATCAGTCCCGGTAACTATTAAGAATGCTGAAAAATACGAAGATGGAGGATACACTATTTATCAAACCAGCAAGAAAGCCAATCCGATAAAACTGATAATCACCGGAGACGGTTACCTTCCAAGCCACTTCAATTATGGAGGTTTGTTCGATCAAAATGCTAACGAGGCCATTGAAGCTTTGTTTGCAATTGAGCCCTACAAAACATACAGAGAATACTTTTCTGTTTACAAAGTAGCAGCTTTTTCCGAAGAAACCGGAATAAGTAACCCGAAGTATAATGTACAGAAAAATACGGCATTTTCCTGCGCACTCACCGGAGGAACAGGCATAGAATGTAACTATGACAGAGTTTTCTCCTATGCTCTTCTTATTCCTGGAATTTCAGAATCAGACTTAATGAACACGTCTATCTGCGTAATTATCAATGAAAACACATATGCAGGCACTTGCTATATGATGAGCAATGGAAAAAGCATTGCTATGGTTCCCGTTTCCCGAACGGATGACAGCTATCACACAACCCAGTTTTCCAATATCATTTGCCACGAATATGGTGGTCATGGTTTTGGGAAACTGGCCGATGAATATGTAACTTATGACGGGACTATACCTTATGAAGACAAAAAACTTCTGTTAAGTTGGCAAGCATATGACTACTATATGAATGTTTCACCTTTCAATACTGCCGAAGAAGTCCCTTGGAGCAGATTTATCGGGAAGCCGGATTATCCTCAAGTCAGTATTTTCGAAGGAGGATATTATTATACCCGAGGCATTACACGTCCTGAAGAAACCAGTTGCATGGACGATAACAGATTATATTTCAACACGCAAAGTCGATACACAATAGTGGAAAGAATACTTCAGGTAGCCGGAGAAGGAGAACTTACCTATCAGAAGTTTCTTGATAAAGACGTACAGAAAACGCCACCACCGTTCACACGAAACCTATCCAAAGCAAAGGACTTTAAACCTTTAGCACCACCAATTCTTGTAATAGAAGAAGCTCACAAATAAATGAATATGACTGATTAGTATAGGTTTTTAGCATTTATTTGATAACTTTGTACACGAATCAATTAAATACTAACACCATGAGAAAACTTAACCACGCACTTCTTGCAGGTGCTTTCGCCTTGGCATGCGCTTCGTGTACTGCGGAGAAAGAAGCTAACTACCAAGTGATACCTCTCCCCCAGGAGGTAAGTTTAACCCAAGGAAATCCGTTCAAACTGAACGAAAATGTTCTCATCGCTTATCCGGAAAACTATGCCTTACTGCAACGCAATGCTGAGTTCCTGTCGGAGTACATCCAACAAGCCACGAACTATGCACCGAAGACAAAGGCCATCGCAGCAGGAGAACAAGTGAAAAATGCAATTGTACTGGGACTCGATCCGGGCATTGCAAACAAGGAAGGCTATGTGCTGACTACCACCCCCGAAGGTATCAGCATCAACGGACAAACCGAAAACGGAGTGTTCTATGGCATCCAGACTTTACGCAAATCCATTCCCGCCGAAGCAAAAGGAGCAACCATCCTGATACCGGCAGGTGAAATTAAAGACGAACCGCGCTTCAGTTATCGCGGCATGCACCTCGACGTAGGACGTCACTTCTTCCCCAAAGAGTTTATAAAGAAGTACATAGACTTGCTGGCACTGCACAATATGAATACTTTTCACTGGCACCTGACGGAAGACCAAGGTTGGCGTATTGAAATTAAGAAATATCCGAAGCTTACGGAAATAGGTTCTCAACGCAGTCGCACGGTAATCGGAAGAAACACACAAGAGTATGACAATACGCCGTACGGTGGTTTCTATACACAGGAAGAAGCAAAAGAAATCGTAGAATATGCACAGGAACGCTACATCACGATAATTCCGGAAGTAGACCTGCCGGGACATATGCTTGCCGCACTGGCCGCTTATCCCGAAATGGGATGTACAGGTGGCCCATATGAAGTGTGCCCTCGTTGGGGCATATTTGAAGACGTACTCTGCATCGGCAATGATAAAACCATGCAATTTCTGGAAGACGTAATGAGTGAAATCATAGAAATCTTCCCATCGAAGTATGTGCATATCGGCGGCGACGAAGCTCCGCGTACCCGTTGGGAAAAATGTCCGAAATGCCAGGCACGTATCAAAGCGGAAGGACTGAAAGCTGATAAAAACCATACGGCAGAAGATCGCCTGCAAAGTTATTGCATGACACGCATCGAGAAGTTCCTGAACAGCAAAGGACGCCGGATCATCGGCTGGGATGAAATTCTGGAAGGCGACGTAGCACCCAACGCAACCGTAATGTCATGGCGCGGTATGGAAGGCGGCATCAAGGCTGCACAACTGGGGCATGATGTTATCATGACACCGACCTCTTTCTGCTATTTCGACTATTATCAGACAGCAGACACAAAGGATGAACCGCTCGGTATCGGTGGATATGTTCCCATCGAAAAAGTATATAGTCTGGAACCCGTACCGGCAGCACTTACAGAAGAGCAAAGTAAGCATATTCTCGGTGCCCAAGCCAATCTCTGGACAGAGTATATCCCCTCTTCCGAACATGTGGAATACATGGTATTGCCCCGCATGGCAGCTCTTGCCGAAGTACAATGGACTCAGCCTGAGAAGAAAGACTTCAAAGATTTCAGTACCCGTCTGGCACGCCTGATGAAGTTCTATCAAAGAGATGGTTTCAACTATGCCAAGCATGTATTTGATCTGAAGGCTGATTTCACGCCGGATGTTGCCAAGAAAGCAGTGGTAGTTACATTGAGTACCATTGATGATGCTCCTATTTATTATACATTGGATGGAACTGAACCGACCACAGCTTCATTGAAATATACAGAGCCTGTTTCCATTACCGAAACAGCAGATTTCCAGGCAGTGGTTATCCGCCCGGAAGGAAAGAGCAAAGTGGTGAATAAGAAGATTTCTTTCAACAAAGCTACATATTGTCCTATCGAGCTGACTTTCCAACCTTCGGAAAAGTATAAATTCGGAGGTGCTATTACTTTGGTAGATGGTATGAAGGGAAACGATAGTTATGCCACCGGAGCCTGGTTAGGTTTTGTAGGTGGTGACGTGGAAGCCATCATCGACTTGGGACAGGAAACGGAAATCAAGCGGGTGGCCACGAATGCTATTGTTGATATGAGTGCCTGGATTATGGGAAGCACAGGGTTGGTAGTCTCTGTATCTGATGATAACAAAGAGTTCCGCGAAGTAGCCGTTAAAGATATTCCGGTTGAAACAAATATTGATAAGAAAGGTGTGGAAAACTATGAGATAACTTTCGATCCGGTAAAAACACGATATGTGAAAGTTGTTATCAAGCGTAGCCCTGCCCTTCCGAAAGGACATGCAGGCGAAGGAAAAGCTGCTTATATGTTCATTGATGAAATAGAGGTGGATTAGAAACCTCTCCCAATGAAAGGAGAGGAGGAATTTTAGAACTGGAAGTAAATGAAAGGCTGAATCTCCGTACTCTTCATCTGGATTACCAAGTAAATTAAAGCAAGCATCAGAACCGCCTTTCCCATAAGGGGGAGGCGGATTACTGTTTTACAACAAGCACTCTCCCAACGGTCGGGGCAGAAATGCAGGAAGAACCCCAATGCCATCAGGGCAAACACTTCCCAATAGCCTGCAATCAGTTGCGGGAAAAGTTGTGGACGGAAAGTGGTACAGATCTGTTTTATCATATCCAACGAAGTGGAAAAGTCAGCATTGCGGAAGAATATCCAGCAGAAACAAACAAAGTGGAATGTGATAAGTATACCGAAGAAACGGCGGATGCCGTGGCTTTCTTCCCCTTTCTTTCTTCCGGTCAGTGTCATCCAGAATTTATGTGCCGCCAAAGCAACGCCGTGGAACAATCCCCAAACGACAAAATTCCAAGAAGCACCATGCCACAAACCACCCAAAAACATGGTTATGATAAGGTTGGCATACTGGCGGATTTTTCCTTTCCGGTTTCCGCCTAAAGATATATAGAGATAATCTTTCAGCCAACTGGAAAGCGAAATATGCCATCGCCGCCAAAACTCTGTAATGGAAGCGGACTTATAGGGAGAGTCAAAGTTCTTATTAAAATGAAAACCTAACAACAAAGCTATTCCGATAGCCATATCACTGTATCCGGAAAAGTCGCAATAGATTTGCAAGGCATATCCATAAACACCCATCAGATTCTCTACTCCGGAATAGAGCGTAGGATTATCAAAAATACGCTCTACAAAGTTCACACTGATATAATCTGAAATAATAGCTTTCTTGAACAGACCGCTTGCAATCAGGAATATCCCCCTTCCGAACATCTCATGGGATACGAACAAAGGACGGCGTATCTGTGGGATAAAATCACGGGCACGTACAATAGGACCTGCCACCAATTGCGGGAAGAAGGATACGTAAAAAGCATAATCCAGCAAATTAGTAAGAGGGGTTATATCTTTGCGATAAACATCGATGGTATAGCTAAGTGACTGGAAAGTAAAGAAAGAAATGCCCACAGGGAGGAATATATCGTAATGGTGGAACGTACCACCTACCAGCGAAGCAAAGGCATCTCCCAAAAAATTGGCATATTTGAAATAACAAAGCAGACCAAGATTGATAACAAGACTCACTAATACCCACAACTTACGCTGCCAACGCACAGAGGAGAATGCCATGAGACGGGCAATAAAGAAATCGGCAACCGTGACAAGTGCCAGCAGGAAAAAGTAAGTTCCGCTACTTTTATAATAAAAATAATAAGAGAATGCGGTAACAAACAACAAACGTGCAGTCAGACGGCGTTGCAACAGCAAATAAACCAGTATAAATGCTGCAAACAACCACAAGAAAATGCCGCTACTGAATATCATCGGCGCTTGCGGGTCATAAACGAATACGTCTCGCAGACGGTTAAAGTCAATATCCCACATAATCATTATAGGCTTTTAAAAGAGCTTGATAAAACAATTCACCTTGCAATACATATCCTTCCGGAAGATAATGTACATGGTCCGGACGCATCAATTTTGCTTCCTGCCAGTTCAGACAAGCACGCTGTCTCCCTCCCACCGCTTCGTACATATCCCACACGGCAAGACCGTTGTCATCAGCAAAGCGACGCATGGTTTCTACGGCAATAGCAGTACGGGGATTGATGGAATAGGTGCGGCGACGACGACTTTTCCGGAAACTGTCGTAGGAACCGGGAGGAGTTGTCATCAGTAAGGGTACATTGGGCAGACTGTCGCGAAGCATACGCACCAATTCGTCCATCTGCCGATAGTGCAACAGGGTGTTATAACGCCGGTTATGGCTTTCGTTCGTTCCGAAAGAAAGTATAACCAAGTCAGGATGCAGGGCGGCAATATCAGAAATACGGTCGGAACGGGTAAAGGTGGTACAAAAAGCACCATTGATACCCATATCGGTATAAGAGATAGCACCAAAAGTTTCTGTCAGCAGCGTTCCGGTAGTGCGGGGCAAGATACGCCCACGGATATGGCTGTCACCGATATGCACGATACGGATGGTATCTGTAGAAAAGCCGGCATGCAACAGGCGCAGCTTTTCCCAAAAAGGATTGAGGATACCAAGGCTATCCGTCAACTCATTTTCACCAAGTTGCTGAAAGCCGGAAGGAAAAGCTATTCGAGGAACAGCAACAGTATCCGTACGCTGGGAATAGGAGCGGAGCGTATCGCAATTTGCTGTGACTTTGCTGATTAGAGGACAGGATGGAATAGGGTCCTGGGCATGAAGAGGAGAAAAACACAGAAGAAAGAATATTAGTATATAAGAAAATTTTAGGCGCGGATTACGCGGATAACACGGATTACAGTGTAGATACGAATACTCTAAATGTAACTGTCCTAAAACAAAAGCATCCGTGTAATCCGCGTAATCCGTGCCTAAAAAATCGTTCAATAGAACCCTATTTATATTATTCCGCTTCATAAGCCCTCCTCCTGTCGTACTGTTCCTTTCCATACACAAGCGCTTCATAAAGTAGGCCTGCCAGGTGCTTACCTCCCCGGAAATTAATATGCGTATAGTCATAATTCGCCAAAGAAGGCTTGGCATGTACCAGATTCGCCATACTTCCCTCTCCTCCCATTGCTTCGAACATATTCCAGAAAGCAATGTCGTTATCTGCCGCCAGGTTTTGCTGGTAACGCACCAGATTCTTAATACCTGGCATTGTGTGCAGAGTGCCATCTTCCGTCTTATAATCCCGGTCACCCACGCTGACTATCAAAATACCTGCTTGTGGAAATGCATCCTTCAAGTGATCAATAGTGGTCTGCATACCTGCAATATATTTGTCATAATTCCGCCCACGTTCAGTAGCAACGTTCAATCCGTATTGCAAGATAATCAGGTCGTAAGGACGCTGCTCATTAAATTCGTGCATCATCCATACAGGAATAGAGCGCAGAGACAAGCCCGAACTGCCGCGCAAAGAGAAATTATCCAGGATAATCCCTTTTTTGCCATCCATAGCCAGACCATAAAATAAGGTAGAGTCCGCCTCATCAACCGTCCAACGGACAGAACCAATATTTCCATCCACTTGCATTTCCTGCAAATCATCTGTAGCCAGGAAAGTACGGGTTTGCTTTTCATTGCGGTTGACATTCACAGAAAGGGTGACTTCTCCTTTACTATAAAAGAAGATAGAAGCCTGTTCACAGGTATCCAGATGGGAAGCATATTTGTTTTGTCCTTTCAACTCCACATAAGCACCCGGACGGGGAACAAAGTAATGCCCGGAAATACCTTGTTTCTTGCGGTCAAAGAAAGTAGAATCCATTACAGAATGGCTTTGCCAACCACCAAACGAGTGTCGCACGGTAGGACGGAATCCGCTGGTCATAGAAGTAATGGTAACAAAACCTACGCCGCAGCCACCATATTTATCCTGCAACATACTGCGCAAATCCGCAGTAAGAATATCCGCTTCAATGAAAGAATCTCCAAAAACAGCAATACGTACCTGACGGGGACGTTGTGTCAATTCATCCAAAGCCCGGTAAAAAGGTGTCATACCGCGCAGAGTGGAATCGCTGTAGTCTTCAATGCACGTCATACCTGCACGGCAAGTATCTACAAAAGCCGGTTTCACCTTTGGCGGAGGCGGAAGCAAACTGTCCGGCTCTTCCGTCAACTCTTTCTGAGTACGTACATCACCCAGTAAGTCGACACGCCTCATCATGTGTTCACCTACCGTAAAACCAGGCAGGAAGTACATCAGTAACAAGCCCGCCAATATAATCAATGCCCAAATGCAAGTATATTTCAGATAATTCTTTTCCATGTTGTCCGTAAAGGATTTGCAAAGATAGAGAAAAGACATAAAAAGAGAGGGAAATCTTCACGTTTTGTAAGATTTCCCTCTATCTGATTCCCTAAAAAGTGTTTCCACTCACTCTGAAGAATGGCCTTCTCCAGATTAGATCGTCTTCTCAATGTTCCAGACAAATGCCCGGAGACCGAGTTGATGCGTCTCCTCGTCCATCCGATGAAGTGCATCAAGCAACGGGTCAACTTTAGCTTCATCTACAATAGTAATAATAGCAGAGCACATACTGGGCCATGCATGACTACCATAGTGCGGCTCGCCCGTCTTACTGCCACGTCCCTGCACTTGCTGCCAATAGCTGAATCCACGGCAACCCTGGCGGTCGAGTAACGCCATGATGCGCTCGAAGAACGCCTGGTCGAATGTTATAAATACGGATTTCATATGAATTACAAATTATGAATTACAAATTACGAGATACGAATTACGAAATACGAATTACGAGATACATAGTTCAGCGTAATTTGCAATTCGTAATTCGTAATTATTCTCACTGCTTTTTCGGCTTCGTCATTTTCTCTTTATGAGCCTGATAGTAATCATTCAGTTCACGGTCTTTCTTTATCTTACGGCGGTTGCGCTTGATACCGATACCGGCAAACGAACAATAAAGCACAGGAACCAGAATCAGCGTCAAGATGGTAGATACCGTGAGACCACCAATTACCGCCACACCCAACGGACGCCACATCTCGGCACCTTCACCTTGTCCTACAGCCATCGGCACCATACCGAGGATAGTAGTCAGCGTGGTCATTAACACCGGACGCAAACGGCTACGGCCTGCCGTAACCACAGAGTGGAGTACCGCCATACCGCGCTCGCGACAGAGTGTGATGTAGTCAATCAGCACGATACCGTTCTTCACCACGATACCAATCAACATGATTCCACCCAACAAACTCATGACGTTCAAGTTTGTATCCGTAAAGAAGAGTGCCATCAATACACCGCTGAATGCAAACGGAATGGAGAACATGATAATAAACGGATAACTCAAAGACTCAAACTGGGCGGCCATTACAATAAATACCAGAATAATAATCAGTACAGCCAGCGTACCCAAATCAGAGAATGAATCCTGCTGATCCTCGTACGAACCCGAAATCTGGATAGAAATACCGCTCGGCAAGTCCATCTTATCGATAATGGCATTACCATCGGCCACTACATCACCCAACGGAACTCCTGAAATGACGGCAGATACCGTCACAATACGTTCACGGTCCTTGCGCTCGATGGTAGGAGGAGCTGAGCGCTCAACCACCGTACCGAGGTCTTTCACACGGATGCCCTTACCAGCAGGTGTATAAATAAGGATATTCTCCAAATCTTCAATCTTTGTACGGAATTCAGGAGCATAGCGCACCCGGATGTCGTACTCATCACCGTCCTCACGATAATAGGAAGCCAAGGCTCCGTTCACGCGGTTGCGCAGATAAGTGGAGGCTGTGGAAAGGTTCAGACCATGAAGCGCCAGTTTCTCACGATCAAAGTCCACCTGATATTCAGGTTGGTAATCCTGACGGCTGATATTTACCTCACTCACGCCTTTTACATTCAGCAGTTTCTCTTTCAGTTCGGCCGAGACTTTATCCGTAGCGGTAAAATCATAACCATATACCTCAAAGTCGGCACTGGCCTGGGCACTCATACCACCGGTACTACCACCCAAAATTACCTGCGCCTTATCCAACTCGGGATAGGCCTTCAAGTCTTCACGCATCTCATCACAGACCGTTTCCAACTTAACTTTACGGTCGCCCGGACTCACCAAACTGATGTTAAAGCTGATAATATGACTACCATTGTCTTGCATGGAAGCAAAAGTATTATCCGAATCAGCCTGTCCTACAGTATAGTTACAAACCCTCATCACACCTTCGTAGCGTTTCATCCACTTTTCTGTCAGTTCCGAAGCCAGTGCTTGAGCACGCTCTACGCGGGCACCGATGGGAAGTTGCAAATTTACACCGATACGGCTATTATCAGCCGCCGGGAAGAACTCCGTACCGATATACTTAGCACAAAACAAACTTGCTACAAAGAAAGTAGCACAACCGACCATGATAGTGATACGATGGCGCACAGCCCAGTTCAAACGGTTCTGATACCACACATCGAGAGCATCGAGTCCACGTTGAATCGGCCTATAGAAAGCGATGAACATCTTGCTCTGCTTCTTCTGCAAACGCAGGAGTTGTGCACACATCATCGGCGTGAATGACAAAGCCGAAATGGTAGAAACGGTCATGATCACACACATCATCCAACCCAACTGGCGGAACAATACACCAGACATACCGCTCACCATAGTCAGCGGGAAGAATACCGCAATCATGGTCAGCGTCGAAGCTATAACGGAGATCGCCACCTCATTCGTAGCATGAACCGCCGCCTGCTTCGGTTCGGAGCCGCGCTCGATATGGGTTGTGACATTCTCAAGTACCACAATGGCGTCGTCCACCACATTACCGATAGCAATGGAGAGACAAGAAAGCGAGATGATGTTCAGCGAACCGCCGTCTATAATACCCAAATAGATGAATGAAGCTACCAATGACATCGGGATAGTGATGCAGATAATAACCGTAGCACGCCAACGTCCCAAGAACACAAACACTACCAGGATTACAAACAACATAGCGTACATGATAGTCTCTTCCAAACTGTCAATGGTATTCAGAATGTTATCGGAAGTATTGACAATGATACCCAGCTTCACGTCACTCGGCAACGACTTCTGCAACTGCGGCAGCATATCGATAACCTTCTGCGAAATAGCCACAGAGTTGGCGCCGGATTGCTTCTGTACTACAATCATAGCACCTTGCACACCATTACTATACGTCTTCTGTGCACGTTCTTCCACCGAGTCTACTACTGTTGCCACATCACGCAAATAAACAGAAGCTCCGTTGTGTGTGCCTACTACGATATTCTCCATCTCTTTGGGGTCCTTGAACTCTCCCTCTACACGGAGTGAATAGGTATTGTTTCCCACATCGAATGTACCACCCGGCGTGTTGCGGTTTTCAGCACTGATGATAGAACTGATAGTTTCCACTGAAAGGTTATAGGCATCCAGCTTGTTAGGGTCACAATAAACATTTACCTCACGTTTGGGTGCACCGGAGATAGACACCGTACCCACACCCGGCACACGCGCCAGCGGATTTACGATGTTGTCGTCCAAGATTTTATAAAGTGCCGGCTGACTCTCTTCCGCCTGAACGGAAAGCAGCAGGATAGGAATCATGTCCGTACTGAACTTAAAGATAATAGGCGTCTCCACTTCATCGGGAAGCTGAGAGCTTACCATATCCAGTTTATCACGCACGTCATTCGTCAACACGTCTATATCATATCCATATTCAAACTCCAACGTTATCACAGAGATATTCTCTGAAGATCTGGAAGTAATATGTTTCAGGTTGCTGACAGAGTTCAGCGTATTCTCTAACGGACGGGTCACGTTGTTCTCAATATCCGACGCACTGGCTCCTGCGTAGGAAGTCATCACCATGATGGTGTTGGTCTCAATATCCGGATAAAGATCCACCGGCAATTTTGACAAAGAGAACAGACCAAATATCGCTACTGCCAAAAAGCAGAGCGAGGTCATAATCGGTTTTTTAACCGCTCCTTCGTATAAACTCATGTTATTAGTGTTTAGTAATCTTTATTTCTCGACTTCTACTTCTACGCCATCAGCCAGCTTGGACTGTCCTGCAACGACTACCTGCGAATTGTTATCCACACCGGAAATCAACTCATATTCCGTATCCATACGGCGTCCCAGTTCCACTTTGTTATAAGAAACTTTCCCGTCCTTATACACATATACATAGCGGTCACCGGAACCGGCACGTTTTACGATAGCCAAATCGGGCACAACAACGTGATCCTGTGTTCCGAAGTTCAGCGTTACACGGGCAAACATACCCGGACGGACTTTCTGGTCACGATTAGTCAGGCGCACTTCAACAGGGAAGGTACGAGTGTTTGCATCAATGGTTGGATAAACCAGATTTATCGTTCCTTCAAACTCTTCGTCGCCATACACATCTACTTTAACAGCTACGGGAGAGCCCTTTTTCACTTTCGCAAAGTAACCTTCGGAAACGTTGATCATCAGTTTCACCGGAGTAATCTGCTCCACTACCAGCACGGGTTCTCCTCCACTATACATATCTCCATTATCGTAATTACGAGCCGTTACCACCCCATTGATGGGACTGAGCAACGCAGTATTTTCCAACAGATTCTTATACGTAGTCTTCTGTACGTCCAATGCCATCTTGGCTGCATCCCACTCGGATTTGGAAGTACCGCCTACCTTATATAATTCGTCAGTACGCTTGAACTCAATTTCCTGATTCTCCAAACGGAACTTAGCTTGCTTCAGATTGGCAGCATCCATCTGTACCAATTTCTGACCTTTTGAGACACGGTCACCTACTTCCACAAATATCTGATCGATACGTACCGGAGAAGACGGAGCGATATTATTTTTCACTTCTGCCTGAACAGTAGCGGTATATTCCTGGATCTGATCTACAGGACGTGCCGTTACAGAAGCCAGTTTTACTCTCGGTTTTTCCTCTACCTTTTCAGTTGCAGCCTTGTCTTTCTCTCCGCCGCATGAGCTCAGCAGAGCAACGGCCATCAGGGCGATCAATTGAACACTTTTTTTCATATCGTTGTGATTTTTCTTTTTTTACTTATTAATTGAATAGTCGCGACCCAAAACCTGGTCAAGGTCAGCCTTAGACACCAGATAGTCGTAAATAGATTGGTTGTAAGTTAATTCAGCCTGAGTTAATGATACTTGAGAACTGTTCAGTTCCAGCACTGTACCTTTACCCACTTCGTAGCGTTTACCGGCTATTTCCACTGCCTTTTGAGCCTGCATTACGTTCTCCTTATTACTTACCACCTGCTCGGAACTTGCTGCCATGTTATTCTGGTAGCTGGTAATCTGCATGTTCAGTTTACGCTCCGTATCTGTGCGGTTTTCCTTTAACTGGTTGATCTGAATTCGTGCGGTTTTCAGTTTCGTAAAGTTACTGGCTTTATAAAGAGGGATGTTCAGGGTAAACACCAAAGCAGAACTTCCGCCCCAATTATAGTCGAACACATTCCAGTTATTATTATACAATGACTGGTATTGATAAGAATAGTTCATCCCCAATGTCGGCATGAAGTTTGTCTTCAAGGATTTCAGACTCTGATTGAGCATCTTCATGTTCAAGTCGAATTGCTTCATTGTAGTATTGTTCACCAAGCCCTCATTCAGCTCATTCAACTGGTTAGCAAACAGACCGGTCTCATAATTCGCCAAATTATCGGCAATCCTGAGATCAAAATCTTCCGTTATTCCCATCAGCACTTTCAGCTGAAGTTTGGATAAGGTAACGGCGTTTCCCGCTGAAATGACATTCGGCTTCACACTACGCATCTGTACTTCAGCACTAATCTTATCGAATTCGCTGACAGCTCCCTGCTGGTATTTTGCATTAACCACGTTATAATTGTCTTCCGCCAATTTATAACTCTTCTGCAAAACTTCATAAGAATCTTGTGCCAGCATCAACTGGTAATACGCTTTCGTAACCTGATTCACAAGATCCTGCTTAGAAGCACGTGATTTTTCTACTGCCAATTCTATGTCAGTTTTCGTCATAGACATTGCTTTGTAGACCGAAGGGGCAAATAACGGTAAGCTGATATTCAAAGTTCCGCTTACTGTATTTGAATCGTCCTGACCCATTTTGAAAGACTGGCCTCCGAGATTCATTTGAGCCGCCGTAATTGTATGGTTCCATGTTCCACCAATACTGGCCTCCGGCAACAAACTCTGCCAGGTCTCCTTGTTAGCCACTTTTTTCAGGGCTATTTCCTCTTCGGCAACCTTTATCGTAGGATTATCACTAAGTGCGATTTCCAGTGCTTTGTCGAGGGTCAAGGTTAGGGTTTCTTTTGTTTCCTGCGCCTGTATACGGCCTATAGCCAATAAAAGGACCACAGTCAACATCATTTTCTTGCTTGCCAAAAATAGTTGTCTGTCCATAAAAATCAATCTGTATATTTATTAGGATTATTCTTTTATTCCGTATTGGACTGCCGGCTCTTACGGTATTCCTGGATAAATTCTTCCAGTTTGCGAGCGCCTTTTTCTGTTGATATTCCCCGGAGATAGGTGAACATGATAGATTCATATACTTCCAGGAAAGAGTGCTCTTTGCAAAGATCCGTGTTCATCAGCAAGTCGAGCTGTTCGCGTACCAACAGGTTTACAATCGTAAAGTTGACGTCATCGCGGAAGTACCCTTGTTGTATACCCAGTTTAAAGAAAGCAATCGTTTCCTCGGAATCGCGGTTGCGACGCTTCATCAATTCTGCATAGACTTTAGGATATTTCTTGATGTCTTCAAAAAACTTTTTATTAGTATTGTGAAACTTCTCAATACTCCGCTGGTAGAGTTTTAACAAAACTTCCAATACATTCGAAGCCTTTTCATAGACGTCTTTTACGTAAGCGTCTCCCTCACGCTGAGCCTTCAGAAGGCACTCCATAAGTAAAGTTTCTTTGTCAGGGAACACCTCATATAAAGTACGTTTGGAGATGCCCAATGCCGCAGCAATGTCATCCATCGTAATGCTCTTGATACCATGGGTAGCAAAAGATTCAAGAGCAGTATCGATGATACGCTCCCGCAACTCTAATCTTTGAGGGTGTTCTTTCACATTGTCGCCCGTTTTCATTTCTATTTTCTCTTTAATTTTCAGATTTCAAGTAGAAGAATGTCCACTTTCGGAATAAAACTGGGCAAATATAGAAAGAAAACTCAATTCTCTAATTGAGTTTCCTTTGAAAGATTAACTATATTAATATTTATTATGCTTCCGGCAGGTTTATTGGGAAGAATATCAATAATCGAACTTCGTCCGGTTCAGAAACGCCACTGTCTTATGGATTTCCTTATACATGACAATGTCGTCTTTAATAAAAGGGACTTCTTTGCGATATTCGTTCAGGAAGCGTTCCAAAGCGGGAGAGGTCTTTAATGGGCGACGAAATTCGATACCCTGTGCTGCATTCATCAGTTCGATAGAGAGAATGTGTTCCAGATTGTCCATAATACGATACAATTTGGTAGCTGCATTAGCCCCCATGCTGACATGATCTTCCTGACCGTTGGAAGAAACGATGGAATCACTGCTGGCAGCATAGCAATACATTTTATTCTGGCTGACCATGGAGGCAGCGGCGTATTGCGGTATCATAAAGCCGGAGTTCAAACCGGGATTGGCTACCAGAAATTCAGGCAGACCGCGCAGTCCCATGATGAGCTGTGCCACCCGCCGCTCGGAAATATTGCCCAATTCGGCAAGGGCGATACCAAGAAAGTCGTAAGAGATGGCAAGCGGCTGCCCATGGAAGTTTCCGCCGGAAATAATGCGGTCTTCATCAGGGAAGATAGTGGGATTATCCGTTACGGAATTGATTTCGGTCAGCAGAACGGAAGAGACATAACGGATGGCATCTTTCGTTGCGCCATGTACTTGGGGAATGCAACGGAAAGAATACGGATCTTGTACATGGGCTTTGTGTTGAGCAATGATTTCACTGCCTTCCAGGAGTTTACGGAAATTATCACCTGTCTCGATTTGTCCCCGGTGCGGACGGATTTGCTGGATACAATCCATAAAAGGATCGATACGCCCATCGAAAGCTTCGAGGGAGAGAGCGGCAATAAGGTCGGCCTTCTTGGAGAGACGGAAGGCTTTCAGAATGGCAAACACACCATTGGCACTCATGAACTGCGTACCGTTGAGCAGGGCAAGACCTTCTTTACTCATAAGTTTCACCGGTTCCCAACCGAACTCATCGAGGACGCTGATAGCTTCGCGCTTCTTACCTTTATAATAAACATCCCCCACACCGATAAGCGGCAGGAAGAGATTGGCAAGGGGAGCCAGATCACCGGATGCACCGAGTGAACCGCGGTCGTAAACAATGGGCATCACATCGTTGTTGAAGAAATCGAGGATGCGCTGTACGGTGATGACTTGCACACCGCTATGCCCCAGAGAAAGGGCATGGGCTTTGAGCAACATCATTAGCTTGACGATGACAGGACGTATTTCTTCACCGACGCTGCAAGCATGACTCTTTATCAGGTTTTCCTGTAAGGTACCCAGTTCGTCGGGAGATATATTTTTGCTGCACAAGGAACCGAAACCTGTGGTGATGCCGTACAAAGGTTCTTCGGACTCGGCTATCTTATGATCGAGGTAGTCGCGGCATTTCTGTATCCGTTCTTTGGCTTCGGGAGCCAGTTCCAGTTTCAGATTCTCGTTGATAATTCGTTCGATGATGTCGAATGTGAGTTCACCGGACCCTACATGATAGACGTTTTTCATACTCGTAATTCTTGGTTAACAACATCCAATACTTCTTTTTCACGGTCGCAGGCCAGACGTTCCAGCTTGTCGGCTTCTGCCTGAAGCTCGCCTGCAAAGGTTTTATCTTTGATGGAACCCAGGTTAATGCGGACATTCAGCAAGGCACCCAGCACAGCAGTACGGGCGGACATCATGGCCACACAAGCATCAGTCACTGCATTACGGTTTCCCAAACGGGCAACGTCGGCAATCACCGACATCAGTTCGCAGGCATTACGAGCCACTTGCATGGGAACTAAGGCGGCATACTTAGTAGCTTCCTGAATAGCAGCGCTGCGGGCAGCTTTTTCTTCATCGGTAACTTTGGGCATTTTGAAACATGCAAACACGGCATCGTAAGCTTCCGAGTCACGGTCTATATCGGCAATGAATACATCTTTCTCTTTCACCGAGAGAGAGGCAATATGGTTCATAAGTTCCTCGTGTTCTTCGTAATTCTTCTTGCCGATGGTGAGGTTAGCAACCATAGCGGCAAGTGCCGAAGCTATGGCACCGTTCAAGGCGGCAATGCTTCCGCCACCGGGGACGGGATCACTGCCCGCCACTTTATTCAAGAACTCTTTTACTGTTAAATCAACTAACATGGTATTTTTCTTTAAAGGTTTTACAATACAGGATAAATCACTCCTTCTTTAATGGTAGTATTGACACAATTCATGCCGACATAATAAGGCAGGAAATGGTAATTATCGGAATTCAGCACTACAAAATCTCCCTTCTTGCCTACTTCGATGCTACCGATACGGTCCGCCCGGTTCAAGGCAGCAGCCCCGTTCAGGGTAAGCGCAGTGATAGCTTCTTCAATAGTAAGATGCATATAGATGCACGCCAGTGCAAAAGTCAACGGAATGGAACCGGAGAAACAGCTACCCGGGTTGAGATCCGTGGCAAGGGCTACGGCACAACCGGAATCAATCATTTCGCGACCACGTGCATAAGATTCTTTCAAGGCAAAAGCGGTAAGAGGAAGCAAGGTTGCAACGGTTCCGGCATCCCGCATGGCACGGATACCCGTATCGGATGCATGCAGCAGATGATCTGCGGAAACAGCAGAAAGCTCGGCAGCCAGTTCGGCACCACCCAGCGGAACAATTTCATCGGCATGGAGTTTCAAGCCCAGACCATATTCCTTGGCAGCTTGCAACAGACGGCGGGATTGCTCGATGGAGAAAACGCCTTGTTCGCAGAAGACATCACAAAACTCCGCCAGTTCGTTCTTGGCAACGCAAGGCAGAACGTCACTGATAATGAAATCAAGATATTCGTCCGTACGTCCCTTATACTCCTCGGGTACGGCATGTGCGCCCAGAAAAGTGGATACAATATCTACCCGCTTATGTTCGTCATTATCCAGGCTACGCATGACTTTGAGTTGCAGAAGTTCCGTTTCCTTATCCAGTCCGTAGCCGCTTTTACCTTCTACGGTAGTGACGCCCATATTACTCATTTGCTTCAAAAAACCTTCGGCTTTGGAGCGGAGTTGAATAAAACTGCATTCGCGGGTGGCTTTTACGGTACTTACAATGCCACCGCCACGCTCCATAATAGACATATAGCTTTCTCCTTTCAGTCGCCAAGAGAATTCTTCGGCACGTTCGCCACCAAAAACCAAGTGGGTATGCGAATCGACGAAGCCGGGTAACAGGCATTTGCCACGGGCATTGTAGTGCCAGTAGCGTTGATAATATCCGTCACGCATCTCGCCTCGGGAAGGGCCGACATAGGAAATGATACCATCGGTTACTTCTATTGTAGCATTATCAATGATGCATAGTTCACCCATCTCTCTGCCGCAACGGGCGGAAAAACCGATGGGCGTTACAACGCGAGCATTAAAAATTATCAGGTTCTCGGTCATATTTAAAAACTTTATTTGTGTAATTTGTGTAATTTGCGTAATTTGCGTTCTTTCATCATTCTATTACTATCTCATTATTCTTCCATAATCCTCGCCTCAAGCACTTGTTGCATAGAGAAATTCTCTAAACCAAGATAATAAGAAGCTGTATCAATGAGTGCCTCCATCGGAACAAGGCCGATAATCTCACTTCCCACGATGCTGACTCCATAGCGACGTGCTTCTACACGGGTCAGTTCAAAAGCGCGGTAAAGGGCGGTACGGGTATAGTCTGTCATATTGATGGAGACCTGAGTAATGCCCCGGTCTTTCAACTCTACTCCCATTGCTTTGCAATAGCGCAGACCGCCGCCAATGAAACGAATCTTCTTGGCAATGTCATGTGCAATATCCAGATTAGGTGTATTCAGGTTGATATTGTAGGCTACCAACGGCATACGGGCACCGATAGCAACGGTTCCGGCAGTGGCATGGCGTTCGGCAGGACCAAAGTCGGGCCGCCATTCGGGCAGCTTTATCTTTTCTGCCATACCTTCAAACTCGCCTTTACGCACGGCGGCAAGATTTTCGCGATGCGGAGCGGATGCGGATTTCTCATAGAGAAAGACAGGAAGATTATAGCGTTTGCCCACCTCTGCACCTACTTCTTTGGAAAGGGCGATAGCTTCTTCCATCGTCACATTCTTAATGGGGATGAAAGGAACTACATCTACGGCACCCATACGGGGATGTTGCCCGGTATGGTGATTAAGGTCGATGAGTTTTACAGCAATACCGATAGCTTCGAGAACGGCATCACGAAGGGGTTCCGGTTCGCCCACTACGGTTACTACCAGACGGTTGTGGTCTTCGTCGTTGCTGTAATCCAGGAGTTTTACACCTTGTTTGCCACGAAAGGGAGATATGATTTGATCTATTTTCTGCAAGTCACGTCCCTCGCTGAAATTGGGGACACATTCGATGATTCTATTCATAATTCTTTATTTATGATATATATTTATTTACTAATTCGTCATCAGCCACGTATGGCATCGTGATATGATAACCGTCGGCATGTGTCCGGTTAAACTCTTCACTCGTCTCCATAGCATGCCCATTGCGTGCCCACGAACGTCGGGCCACACCGCCCATCACGTCCCACAACATAGCTGAACGAAGTATCTCATCCACCCGCTCACTACCATCGCATACCATACCGAAGCCGCCATTTATGGCTTTTCCGATACCCACGCCACCACCATTGTGCAGCGCTACGAGGCTCATTCCCCGGGCACAGTTTCCAGCAAAGCATTGCACGGCCATATCCGCCATGACATTGCTTCCATCTTTTATATTAGAAGTTTCGCGGAAAGGAGAGTCCGTACCGCTCACATCGTGATGATCGCGTCCCAGCATAATAGGTCCCACTTCACCATTGCGTACCATTTCGTTGAACTTCAACGCTATCTTCATACGTCCTGCCGCATCCTGATAAAGAATACGCGCCTGTGTACCTACCACAAGATTATTCTTTTCCGCGTCGCGTATCCAATTGTAGTTATCCAGATCCTGACCGCGACGATTCGGATCAATACATTCCATCGCTGCATGATCGGTCTTTATCAAATCTTCATGTTTACCACTGAGGCATACCCAGCGGAAGGGTCCGTAGCCGTAATCAAAAAGTTCCGGTCCCATAATATCTTCTACATAACTGGGGAATATGAACCCATTCTTGTCATCTTCTTCTTTAGCAATCTCACGAACTCCGGCATCATAAACGGCTTTCATAAAAGAGTTTCCATAATCGAAGAAGTAGGTGCCCCGCCCTACAAGAGCCTTTATAGCCCGGAAATGGCGTGCCAGAGATTCATTCACCAGTCCACAGAATTTCTGCGGGTTTTCGTGCAACAGACTTGTACGTTCGGCGAAAGTAATTCCTACCGGGCAATATCCACCTTCGTAAACGGCATGACAGGAAGTCTGGTCAGAAAGCAGGTCTATATGTATATTTTGGTCTACAGCATACTCCAGCAGGTCAACGATGTTCCCATGATAAGCGATAGAAACCGGTTTCTTGCTGTCCATCGCCTCATTCGCCAGCAAGAATGCTTCAGGAATAGAGTCCGTGACGTGCCCTACCCAACCTTGCCGATACCGGGTTCCAATGCGTGACATATCCACCTCGGCTATAATGGAAGCAGCACCCGACATCTCTGCGGCCTTAGGCTGAGCACCGCTCATACCGCCCAAACCGGAAGATATAAACAGGTGTCCTCGCAGATCACCGTTCTGAGGGATACCGAGTTTCATGCGTCCGGCATTCAGCAGAGTATTGAAAGTACCATGCACAATACCTTGAGAACCAATGTACATCCAGCCTCCGGCAGTCATCTGCCCGTAGTTGGCAACTCCCATCTGCATGGCCACGTGCCAATCCTTCTGATTGTCGTAAAGACCTACCATCATGGCATTCGTAATAATCACGCGTGGTGCATCGGGTTTAGAACGGAATAATCCCAGCGGATGTCCACTTTCAATAACAAGTGTCTGATCTTGAGTCAGCACTTCAAGATATTGCTTAATGAGACGATACTGCATCCAGTTTTGACAGACTTGTCCCGTTTCGCCATAAGTGACGAGTTCATAAGGATAGAGGGCAATGTCGAAGCAGAGATTATTGTCAATCATCACCTGGAAAGCCTTGCCTTCAATGCAATTTCCTTTGTAGGCATCGATAGGTTTCGCTTTGAGGTCGCCTTGCGGACGATATCGGTAGCCATAGATACGCCCGCGGGTACGAAGTTCTTCCATAAACTCCGGAGCAAGGGTCTCGTGTAATTCTTTGGGGATATAACGCAATGCGTTCTTTAACGCCGTGGCAGTTTGTGCGGGCGAAAGTGTGAAGCCACGGTCGGGAGCCCTCCGGATATCCTCTACGAAAGTGGGATAAGGGGGCAATGTGTTACTTAAGGTTATTTCCATAACATGTAGGATGAAAGGTTACAAAATGTCATCGGTTTACTTCCGTAATATGCCGCAATATAGAAATAAATCCCGATATCAACAAGTGATACCGGGATTTATTTATCATTTAGTCATTTTAAGCGTAGCAAGTATTTACCTGTAACTTCTGCGCTTTCATTGCTTTCCTGTAAGAAGGCATTCAGAAGTTCCGGCTCATTTTTCAGCAACTGTAGCATTTTGTCTTTTCCTACGAACTCTACTTTACCCGTTTCCGGATTCAGTTCATAATAAACCCGCGCATTTACCAACCCCGAAGCGGCAATGGCTGTACCTACATCTCCACCCAGCTTCGTAGCATCGGCAGGCTGTGTGGTACTTGCCGCCACAGAGCCTACAGGCTGTGCGTAGAAATAGATTTTCCCCTGTATCCAAGTGGCAGGAGCATACCAACCGCCAAAACGGAAACGTTTATAACGTACTTTCTTACAGTTGACGTATAACGCCGAGTCAGCCCTCACCGCATAACAACGGGATTTTAAATATCGGCAGAGACCGGGATTATCATCCACCGAGACGCGATAGTCAGCACCTCCCATCAGTAAAATCTGATTCTTGGAGCGCTTCTCTATCTTCAATGTGGAGAGTGTGTCGCCACGATCTTCCACCAGTTCCTTCAAATTGGCATATATCACTTGCTGAGCGCTCCCATGCAAAGCAACCAATAATCCGAATATACCTAATAACCACCACCTTTTCATACCCCAAGCTTTTCTTTCTAAAACAGTTTTATCTGAGCGAAAGTTACATTATTTATCCAAGAAGAGCAAATTATTGAAAAGAAAAATGCAATTTCGGCAGATTTATGTTCATGCATATTTATACTTGGGCTTATCTCTGTACTGCATAATACGCTTCAAAGCTGCGAGTAACTGGAAAAATAAGCAATACTCATCAAAGGGATATCTAAGGCGAAAACTTACTACCTTGATGGATAAGAATAGTTTCATCACTTGGAACTGCAAGTTTCATGCCTTGAAACTGTCTGTTTCATGCTTTGAAACAAGCAGTTTCACACCGAGAAACAGACAGTTTCACACTGAGAAACAGACAGTTTCACACTGAGAAACAAACGCTTCTCTTAAAGGAAACATAAATATGGATGCTAAGTTCTTAATTAGAGCAAGAGAAAGCAGATGAAGCATTTGGTTATAAAGCAGGCTTATTTTACCTTTGCGGCAAAGAAACAATAGAATGAACACAATCAATGAAATAACCGCCACTTATCAGCGCATCGCTGAAGAAGGACGTTCGGAATTAAATAAAGTACAAAACAAGATTTACCGCATAGGCTCACTGCGATTATTGTTATTTGTTGCAGGAATTGCGGGAATTATATATTTCTGGTCATCAGGCTGGATAGTATTAACGGGGATCATTGCCGTTACACTTCTGCCTTTTATCCTATTGATAAAATATCACAACCGGCTGTTTCACCGGAAAGATTATCTGGAAAAAAAGATAGCAATCAATGAGCAAGAACTTTCGGCGCTGAACTATGACACATCTTCTTTTGAAGACGGAGCAGAATTTATCGATCCGGCACACCTGTACAGTTATGACCTGGATGTGTTTGGTCCACATTCTCTTTTTCAGTATATAAACCGTACCTGTACGCAACTTGGAAAAAGCTTGTTAGCCAATTGGCTGGGCACGCATCTGGTAAATAAGAAAGAGATAGAATCCCGACAGGAAGCCATTCGCGAACTGGCATCGGAATTGAACTTTCGACAAGAATTCCGTATTCTGGGACTGCTCTATAAAGGAAAAGCTGCTGACGAAGATGAATTAAAGGCATGGGCTAAGAGTCCCAGTGTCTTCCGGAAGAATGTTTTCTTTCGCATGCTACCGCTATTGGCGGGTGGAATAAATATCTTATGTATAGCATTGGCTATTGCAGGCATTATTCCGCTCACTGTTTTCGGTATTCTATGGTTATGCTTTGTTTTTGCCAGCTTTTGTTTCACTAGTAAAATCACTAAAATGCAAGCTGTCTACGGAAAGAAGCTACAGATATTAGCAACGTATGCCAATCTGCTCCGACTTATAGAGAACCAACCCATGAAAAGTCCGATATTGAAGGAAGTGAGAGAGTGGATCGGTGATGAAAAACAAACGGCTTCCCACTCCATCCAGCGTCTAAGCAAGCTTATGAACGAACTCGATCAGCGAAACAACGCCTACATATATGCCACCCTCAACGGATTATTCTTCTGGGAAATCCGCAAAATCATACAGATTGAAGGATGGAAAGAGCAATATGCTTCTGAACTGCCACGCTGGCTGACAGCTATCGCTCACATGGATGCTCTGTGTTCACTAGCCACATTCGCCTATAATCATCCGGATTACTCCTACCCTATTATTACCACCCGGTCTTTCAGTCTCCGCGCCGCATCTATGGGACATCCACTGATGAACCGCGACAAATGTGTACGCAATGACATTGATATAGAAAAACGTCCTTTCTTCATTATTATCACCGGTGCAAATATGGCAGGGAAAAGTACGTATCTTCGTACGGTAGGCATCAACTATTTGCTGACTTGCATCGGTACCCCCGTTTGCGCCCGGAGTATGGAACTGTATCCAGTTCAGCTCATCACCAGTCTGCGCACCAGCGACTCCCTGAATGATAACGAATCCTACTTCTTTGCAGAACTGAAACGTCTGAAACTTATCATCGACAAACTGCAAGCCGGTGAAGAGCTTTTCATCATCCTTGATGAGATTCTAAAAGGAACCAACTCCATGGATAAACAGAAAGGTTCGCTTGCCCTTATCAAGCAATTCATGACTTTACAGGCAAATGGTATCATCGCTACTCACGACCTGATGCTCGGCACGCTTGCCGACATTTATCCTGATGACATCCATAATTACCGATTCGAAGCCGACATCACAGATAATGAACTGACTTTTTCTTATCGTCTGCGCGAAGGAGTAGCTCAGAATATGAATGCCTGTTTCTTGATGAAAAAAATGGGGATAGCCGTTACCGACTGATCCCCATAACTTTAAAGTTAAGTCCAGAAACCCTGAGGGTTAGTTCACTTTACACTTCGCCAAGAAAGCCGATATGGTTGCTGCGTCGTTCCCTGTATAATAATGTACAGAGGTTACCGGAGTGTATGTATAAGGCACAAACTGGAACAGCTGAACGGCTGCAAATTTATTATCTTGAGAAAGTATAACATCCAAACGTACATTACCGCTTCCTTCACTCTTTACACCTTCTTCAATAGAAAGCTGGCCTTTTTCAATCATCTCTTTCAACTTACCCATGTGTTTCAAATCGAAGAACACACTGCGTTCCTTAGTAATACTTCCTGTCGGAATATATACCACTTCTTTAGATTTCCAGAACAAACGGAATATTCCTAAGAGGAAAAATGCCGTACCTAACACCATCAACAACATACTAAGCGTAGATGAGCGGTCAGTTACTTCAAAAGTTGATGCGAATATAAGGATACCTAACAGCAGCATTGCTACTGAAAAAATTAGTCCGGAGACACTTGTGCGTTTTGCGATATCGGGGTGTGTAGACGCAAAAATAGTTGCGTCAATTGCTTGAGTTGCCATAATTTAAATCGTTTAAAATGAATAAAAGTTTAACTGATAAAACATACCAATAATCACCTCGTACAGTCTATCACCACATGAGGCAAAAAATCTGAATTCATTCAAACATCTAAATGATAATTCGCCTGAGCGTAAATACATAATATTCACACGCAGGATGGCAACGATAAGAGGTGCTGGTATCAAACAACTTCGAACGATGCTGGGATAATGCACCGTCACGATGAGCCAGCCGCTCCATCATGTCTTTTAATGAAAGGATATATTCTGTTGTATACAAGCGCTGCGCACGTGAAAACGAGAGCAACTGAGTAGTTCCAGCAGAACTTGCAAGTTCTGCATCTGACAAGTATGGCAATTGCGGAGCCGGAATATAACTTCCTTGCCAAACATCATTTCGCTGTGCATTCCCTTCTTCTCCGAAACCAGTCTGAGCAGCAATAGTTATTTCATCTACCGTCTGTACGGTAAATGCATCACTCACACTTCCACAAAAGGCAGCTGCAAGGATCAGAAATAATATCACTTTTAGGAACTTTGCCATATCTATCTGCAAAGATAACAGTTTGTTTCATTTAATTGTTTAATAGTAGAACCTTTTAATGAATGTTTAGGAAAGATATATCTTCTTTCTTCCCAAAATATCCGAATGCAGAGTAACAAAAAAGCCGCCCCTTTCACAAGAGACGGCTTTTATATTGAAAAGAATAGTCGATTTATTCAGCTTTAGCTTCTTCTGCTTTTGCCTCTTCAACTGCCGGAGCTTCAGTAACTGGAGCTTCTACCGGAGTAGCAGCTTCAGTAGCAGCTTTCTTAGAACGGCGGGTACGAGTAGCTTTCTTAGCAACTTTTTCCTTAGCCATGTTTTCGTTGTAGTCAACGAGTTCAATAAAGCACATTTCAGCGTTGTCACCCAGACGGTGTCCTGTCTTGATGATACGAGTATAACCACCCGGACGGTCAGCAATCTTCACAGAGATTTCCTTGAACAGTTCCGTTACAACTTGCTTATCTTGCAGATTGCTGAATACAACACGACGAGAGTTAGTCGTATCATCCTTTGACTTCGTGATCAAAGGCTCAACAAACTTCTTCAGAGCTTTAGCCTTTGCAACGGTCGTAGTGATTCTTTTGTGCTTAATCAAAGAACATGCCATGTTAGATAACATCGCATTTCTGTGAGAAGCAGTACGACCTAAATGGTTGAATTTCTTATTATGTCTCATTTTTTATTCTTTATCTAATTTATATTTAGAAATATCGGTTCCAAACGAAAGATTCAGACTTTCCAGCAAATCATCAAGCTCGGTAAGCGATTTCTTTCCGAAGTTTCTGAATTTCAGCAAATCCGTCTTGTTGAATTGTACCAAATCGCCTAATGTTTCTACATCGGCAGCCTTCAAGCAGTTAAGGGCACGAACCGATAAGTCCATATCAACAAGTTTGGTTTTCAGCAATTGACGCATGTGCAATACTTCTTCATCAAATTCTTCATTACCATCCACATCATTGCTTTCCAATGTAATCTTCTCATCAGAGAAGAGCATGAAGTGATAAATCAGAATCTTTGCAGCTTCTTTCAGCGCTTCCTTCGGATGAATAGAACCGTCGGTAGTAATCTCAAGTACCAATTTGTCGTAGTCCGTCTTTTGTTCAACACGGAACGGTTCAATCTGATACTTCACATTACGTATCGGTGTATAAATGGAATCGATAGGAATTACGTTAACATCCGTGCAATATTCGCGGTTTTCATCAGCCGGAACATATCCACGACCTTTGTTAATCGTAATATCGATTTGCATAGTTGCTTTAGAATCTAAATGACAAATAACTAATTCAGGATTTAACACTTCAAATCCAGTCAAATACTTACCTATGTCACCTGCTTTAAATTCACTAGAATTTTCGATTGTAATACTTACTTTCTCACTTTCGAATTCTTCAACTACTTGCTTGAATCTCACCTGTTTCAGATTCAAGATAATGTTAGTAACATCCTCTTTAACTCCCGGTACGCTAGAGAACTCATGCTCAACACCATCTATTTTGATAGTAGTGATAGCAAAACCCTCTAATGACGAAAGCAGGATGCGGCGCAATGCATTACCTACGGTAATACCGAAACCGGGCTCCAACGGACGAAATTCGAATTTACCGAATCGAGAGTCCGCTTCCAACATTAATACTTTATCAGGTTTTTGAAATGCTAATATCGCCATGAAATTAATTATTTTATTTAGAATACAATTCTACGATCAAATGCTCTTTAATGTTTTCAGGAATGTCTGCTCTTTCAGGTACATGCAACAGTTTGCCAACCTTAGAGTTATCATCCCATTCCAACCAAGGATATTTGCTGTGGTTAAAGCCAGCCAATGAATTAGCAATTACTTCCAAAGATTTAGATCTTTCACGAACACCAATTACCTGACCCGGTTTTACTGCAAATGAAGGGATATTTACCACTTCACCATCCACAGTGATATGCTTGTGACCCACCAACTGACGAGCAGCTGCACGAGTAGGAGCAATACCTAAACGGAATACAATGTTATCAAGACGACCTTCGAGCAACTGAAGCAGAATTTCACCGGTAATACCCTTAGCTGTTTCTGCCTTTTCAAACAGGTTGCGGAATTGTTTTTCTAAAACTCCATAGGTGTATTTGGCTTTCTGTTTCTCACGAAGTTGAACACCATACTCAGAGGTTTTTCTTTTTCTGGAATTACCGTGTTGTCCGGGAGGATAGTTCTTCTTTGATAATACTTTATCTGCTCCGAAGATACCTTCACCGAATTTACGGGCTATTCTTGATTTTGGTCCAGTATATCTAGCCATTTCTTTTAAATTTTAATTGTTTTATTCATGAACTCAATTTGTTGCAGCCGCGATTACAGAGAGAAATTAATGTAATCCAAATAACAAAATCAAGATCATTTTTAATTAAAGGTAAATCTTAAACTCTACGTCTTTTCGGAGGACGACAACCATTATGTGGAAGCGGAGTTACGTCAATGATTTCAGTAACTTCAATACCTGCACCATGAATAGTTCTAATAGCAGACTCACGTCCGTTACCCGGACCTTTCACATATGCTTTTACCTTTCTCAGGCCAAGATCAAATGCAACCTTTGCACAATCCTGGGCAGCCATTTGCGCTGCATAAGGAGTGTTCTTTTTAGAACCTCTAAATCCCATTTTACCGGCAGATGACCAAGAAATGATCTGCCCTTCACTGTTTGCGAGAGAAACAATAATATTGTTGAAAGATGAATGAACATGCAACTGTCCATTAGCGTCAACTTTCACATTTCTCTTCTTTGCTGCAACTGTTTTTTTTGCCATATCAACAATTATTATTTAGTAGCTTTTTTCTTATTTGCAACGGTTTTCTTTCTACCCTTACGAGTACGAGCATTATTCTTAGTGCTCTGACCTCTCACAGGCAAACCGATACGATGACGTACACCACGGTAGCAACCGATATCCATCAAACGCTTGATGTTCAATTGTACTTCCGAGCGAAGATCACCTTCTACTTTAAATTCTGCACCAATGATCTCACGAATCTTGGCAGCTTGATCGTCCGTCCAGTCTTTCACCTTCAGGTCTTTATCTACACCAGCTTTATCCAAAATCTTTGCTGAACTACTACGACCTATTCCATAGATATAGGTCAACGCAACTTCACCTCTCTTATTTTGAGGCAAATCGACACCAACTATTCTTATAGCCATATACTAAATTATTTTTTTTGCAAAAATAATAATATTATCCTTGACGTTGTTTATACTTAGGATTTTTCTTGTTAATAACATACAAACGGCCATTGCGTCTAACGATCTTACATTCTGGCGTACGTTTCTTTAAAGATGCTCTTACTTTCATATCTTAATTTTATTTATATCTAAATACAATTCTTCCTTTCGATAAATCGTAAGGAGACATTTCGACTCTTACTTTATCACCCGGCAGGATTTTAATGTAGTGCATTCGCATCTTACCGGAAATATGTGCAGTAATCTCATGTCCGTTTTCTAATTCAACACGAAACATTGCATTAGACAATGCTTCAACAATAACTCCATCTTGTTCTATTGCAGATTGCTTAGCCATATTAATTTTTTAAATTGCTTTATCTCCTAATACTTCTTCTATGAACTCAAACGATGATAGGATATCAGCTTTACCAGCTCCAACAGCCACTGTATGCTCAAAATGAGCTGCATACTTCCGATCCTTTGTTCTCACCGTCCAACCATCACGCTCCATTACTATCTGACGACTACCTTGCGTAATCATCGGTTCTATAGCAATACAAAGACCTTTCTTCAGCATAGTTCCATAACCACGTTTTCCATAATTAGGAACCTGAGGGTCTTCATGCATTTCCTTGCCAATGCCATGACCAACAAACTCACGCACTACACCGAATGAATTGGACTCACAATGTTCTTGTATTGCATATCCGATATCACCCAACCGTTTTCCTTGAACGGCATTTTCTATTCCAATGTATAATGCCTCTTTAGTAACTTTCAGTAATTTGCGAACTTCCTCATCTACTTCTCCTACACAAAATGTATAGGCAGAATCACCACAAAATCCATTCATATAAGTACCACAGTCAACCGACACAATATCACCTTCTTTCAGTACTATATCTCCAGGAATACCATGCACTACCTGTTCATTTACCGATGTACATAGCGAAGCGGGAAATGGATCACCATATTGATTTGGAAAACCTTTAAAAGTAGGAACAGCACCATGATCTCTGATAAACTCTTCTGCCACTTTATCCAGCTCCCTTGTAGTAACTCCAGGCTTTACTAGCTTTGCAACTTCAGCCAATGTCCTCCCGACAAGCAAATTACTCTCACGGAGCAGCTCTATTTCATCTTCCGTTTTAAGAAATATCATCTTTATAAAAGATTAATATGCAGCTACGTTACTACGTCCTTTAATACGCCCTGACTTCAACAAACCGTCATAGTGTCTCATCAACAAGTGACTTTCAATCTGCTGGAGTGTATCAAGAACTACACCTACAAGAATCAACAGAGATGTACCGCCAAAGAATTGAGCAAATTCAGCTTTCACACCAAAAATACCAGCAAATGCAGGCATAATAGCTACTAAAGCCAAGAAGAAAGAACCGGGCAATGTAATACGAGACATTATGTCATCGATATATTCTGCAGTCTTCTTTCCTGGTTTAATACCTGGAATGAAACCATTATTTCTCTTCATATCCTCGGCCATCTGAGTCGGGTTAATCGTAATTGCAGTATAGAAATACGTAAACAGTATAATCATTATTGCAAATACGAAATTATACCAGAAGCTTGTATGATCAGTAAATGCACGCACAAAACCGCTCACGTGATCTACATTTGAAAAACCAATAAAGGTAATAGGAATAAACATGATTGCTTGAGCAAAAATGATAGGCATTACACCTGCAGCATTTACCTTCAACGGAATATACTGTCTGGCACCACCATATTGCTTGTTACCAACAATTCTTTTAGCATATTGTACAGGAATTTTTCTTGTACCTTGTACTAACAAGATTGCAGCAGCAATCACCAGTAATAAGAATACGATTTCAATTAAAAACATAATCAAACCACCTGTCTTATCAGTCATACGGGAAATCAATTCCTGAAATAAAGACTGAGGTAAACGAGCGATAATACCAATCAAGATGATAAATGAAATACCATTACCAATACCCTTATCAGTGATTCTCTCACCAAGCCACAAAATAAACATACTACCAGCTGCCAAGATAATGGTAGAGGTAATCATGAACAGAGTCCAATCTAATGAAGCATTTAAGGAAGGACCGGCCTGCATTTTAAGATTGAGCAAATAAGAAGGAGCCTGAACTAATAAAATAATAATCGTCAAATAACGAGTATACTGGTTCATTTTTCTTCTACCACTCTCACCTTCACGTTGAAGTTTCTGGAAATACGGAACCGCAATCCCCAACAACTGAATAACGATTGAAGCAGAGATATAAGGCATAATTCCTAATGCAAAAATAGATGCATTAGAGAATGCTCCTCCCGAAAACATATTTAATAAGGCTAAGAGGCCCTCGCTTGTTTGTTGATGCAATTGTGTCAGCATAGCCGGGTTAATACCGGGCAGCACAACGTACGAACCGAAACGGTAGATTGCCACAAACAATATGGTAATGAGGATCCGTTGTCTCAGATCCTCAATTTTCCATATATTCTTTAATGTTTCAATAGCTTTTCTCATTGAATTAGAGTTTTACTACACTTCCACCAGCAGCTTCAATGGCAGCAACAGCAGTCTTAGAGAATGCATGAGCTTGCACATCCAACTTTGTAGTCAAAGTTCCATTACCTAATACTTTTACCAACTGATTTGAAGAAATAAAGCCAGCAGCGATAAAATCATTAACACCAACCGTCTCCAACTTTTTAGCTTCAGCAAGTTTCTGAATTGTATCCAAGTTGATAGCTTTATACTCTACACGATTAATGTTCTTAAAACCGAATTTAGGAACACGACGTTGGAGAGGCATCTGACCACCTTCAAAACCTATTTTCTTAGAATAACCAGATCTTGATTTAGCTCCCTTATGACCTCTGGTAGAAGTACCTCCCAAGCCAGAACCCGGACCACGTCCAATTCTCTTTCTTGTTTTAGTAGATCCTTCAGCAGGTTTTAAATTACTTAAGTTCATATTGTAATTCGTTTTATATTCAACAAATAATTACTTAACAATGGTAACCAAGTGTTTAACCTTATCCACCATTCCAAGAATTGAAGGAGTACACTCGTGTTCAACCACACGATTCAACTTACGAAGTCCCAGTGCATCGAGAGTTCTTTTTTGATCAGCCGGAGCACCAATTCTACTTTTAATTTGTTTAACCTTTATAGTCGACATATTTCCTCCTTATCCTCTAAATACTTTTTCAATACTAATACCTCTGTTTTGAGCAACCATACGTGCGTCACGCATTTCACCCAACGCCAAGATAGTAGCTTTCACCAAGTTGTGCGGGTTAGAAGATCCTTTTGACTTAGCCAAAACGTCCGTAATACCAACACTTTCAAGCACTGCACGCATTGCACCACCTGCAACTACACCTGTACCATGAGAAGCAGGTTTGATGAACACTTCTGCACCACCAAACTTAGCGGTCTGTTCGTGAGGAACAGTACCCTTCAGAACAGGCACCTTTGTCAGATTCTTCTTAGCAGATTCAACACCTTTAGCAATAGCTGCGGTTACTTCACCTGCTTTACCAAGACCCCAACCGATGATACCTTCTTCATTACCTACAACCACAATTGCAGAGAAACTAAAAGTTCTACCACCTTTGGTTACTTTGGTTACACGATTAATAGCAACCAAACGGTCTTTCAGTTCTATATCGTTTGTAATCTTAACTCTATTATTAATTGCCATAATGATTAAAATTTAAGTCCACCGTTACGAGCAGCATCAGCCACTTCTTTTACTCTCCCATGATACAAGTAACCATTACGGTCGAAAACAACAGTAGTAATACCTGCTTCCTGAGCTTTCTTAGCGATCAACTCTCCAACCTTTGCAGCTTGTTCTTTCTTTGGTAACTTTTCAGTCATACCTAAAGAAGATGCAGCAGCCAAAGTCTTACCTCCCAAATCGTCGATAAGCTGAACATAGATCTGCTTATTACTTCTAAATACACTCATACGCGGACGTTCAGCAGTACCTGAAATTTTATTGCGTACTCTATATTTGATCTTAATTCGTCTTTCTATTTTTGTTGTCATAACATTCTAATTTTATGTAAATTACTTAGCGCCGGCAGATTTACCAGACTTTCTACGAATTTCTTCACCAACAAACTTAATACCTTTACCTTTATACGGTTCGGGCTTACGGAAAGAACGTATCTTAGAGCAAACTTGACCCAGCAATTGTTTATCGCAAGACTCTAAAATAATAAGTGGATTCTTATTTCTTTCAGATTTTGTCTCTACTTTAACTTCAGGAGGCAACTGTATAAAGATATTGTGCGTATAACCCAAGGATAATTCAATAATATTACCTTGGTTAGAAGCACGGTAACCTACACCTACAAGCTCCAATTCTTTTTTATATCCTTCAGATACACCAACTACCATGTTATGTACCAAAGAACGGTACAAGCCATGGAATGCATGTTTTTGCTTGGGATTATCTAACATTGCATTTTCATTCTCGCTCAAAGTCAGATGACCATCTTCGATGGCAACATTGATAGCAGGATCTACATATTGGCTAAGTTCGCCTTTGGGGCCTTTCACGGTAACCACATTTTCTTTCAGAGTAACTGTTACTCCAGCGGGAATACTAATGGGTAATTTTCCTATTCTTGACATTGCTAATTCCTCCTATTAATATACATAACACAAAACTTCACCACCGATTTTCAGTTCAGCAGCTTCTTTGTTGGTCATTACACCTTTGGAAGTAGATATTATAGCAATACCCAAACCATTAATAACTCGCGGCATGTCCTTATAACCGGTATACTGACGCAAACCCGGAGAAGAAATTCTTTCCAGTTTCTTTATTGCGTTTACTTTGTTAACCGGATCATACTTCAAGGCTACCTTAATTGTACCTTGAGGACCATCTTCTACAAACTTATAATTAAGAATGTAGCCTTTCTCAAAAAGAATCTTAGTGATTTCTTTTTTCAAATTTGAAGCGGGAACTTCTACAACTCTGTGCTTTGCTTGAATAGCGTTCCGCAACCTCGTCAAATAATCTGCTATTGGATCAGTCATATAATAAAAAATTAAATTAATCAGGCCTACCCTGACAATATTTAAAACAAAAATTACCAGCTTGCTTTCTTAATACCGGGAATAAGACCGTTAGAAGCCATCTCACGGAATTGAATTCTGGAGATACCGAATTGACGGATATATCCTTTAGGACGACCAGTCAATTTGCAACGGTTATGCATACGAATCGGATTAGAATTTTTAGGCAGCTCCTGTAATTTCTGTGCAGCTTCAAAAGCTTCGGCAGGATCACCTGTTCTAACGATTTGTTTCAATGCAGCTCTCTTCTCGGCATATTTGGCTACTAATTTAGCACGTCTTACTTCACGTGCTTTCATTGATTCCTTTGCCATATTATCAATCTTTTTTAGCGTTTTTAAACGGTAAACCGAATTCTTTCAACAAGGCATAACCTTCTTCATCTGTTTGTGCAGAGGTTACAAAGGTAATATTCATTCCGAGAATTCTGGTAATACTATCGATATTAATTTCAGGGAAAATGATTTGTTCCTGAATACCAAGAGTATAGTTACCCTTTCCATCAAACTTACTTTCAATACCCTTAAAGTCACGGATACGAGGAAGAGCTACACGAACCAACTTTTCAAGAAATTCGTACATTCTCTCACGACGCAAAGTTACCATAACGCCAATAGGCATTTTTTTACGCAACTTAAAGTTAGCGATATCTTTACGAGAAATGGTTGCTACAGCTTTCTGACCTGTGATAGCAGTCATTTCATTAATTGCCACTTCGATAATCTTCTTATCAGCAACAGCCATACCCAAACCCTGATTGATAACAATCTTCTTAAGTACGGGTACCTGCATTGCAGAAGAATACTGGAACTGTGATTTTAATGCAGGCGCAATACGCTCTACATATTCTTTCTTAAGGCTTGCAGTATTACTCATTACTTAATCTCCTCTCCTGATTTTTTAGAAACACGTGCAATAGTCTTCTTACCATTTTCATCAATAGTTACTTTACGACTGATACGCGTGGCTTTACCCGTTTTAGGATCTACGGGATTCAAGTTAGACAAATGGATAGAAGCTTCCTGCTTCACAATACCACCCTGAGGGTTCTTTGCATTAGGCTTAGTGCTCTTGGACACCATGTTGATACCTTCAACAATAGCACGATTTTTATCAACAAGAACCTTCAACACACGACCAGTTTTGCCTTTGTCTTCACCAGCATTTACGTAAACTGTATCGCCTTTTTTAATATGTAATTTACTCATTACTTAAATCTTTTACAAAATTAAAGTACTTCAGGAGCGAGTGACACAACTTTCATGTTAGTAGCACGAAGTTCACGAGCTACCGGACCGAAAATACGACTACCTCTAATCTCGCCTGCGTTGTTCAACAACACACAAGCATTATCATCAAAACGTATATAAGAACCATCGGGACGACGGATTTCTTTCTTAGTACGTACGATCAAAGCTTTAGACACTGCACCTTTTTTAATATCACTTGAAGGGATGACGCTCTTTACTGAAACAACAATCACGTCCCCCACTGAAGCATAACGACGACCCGTACCGCCCAAAACGCGAATACAGAGAGCTTCTTTTGCTCCACTGTTATCACATACTGTAATTCTGGATTCTACTTGTATCATAATTACTTAGCTCTTTCAATTATTTCTACCAATCTCCATCTTTTAGTCTTGCTCAAAGGACGAGTCTCCATAATAAGTACAGTATCACCGATATTGCACTCATTTTTTTCATCATGAGCATGGTACTTCTTAGTCTTGCTAACGAACTTACCATATATGGGGTGTTTCTCTTTAAACTTAGCTGCTACTGTAATGGTTTTATCCATCTTATTGCTCAGCACAACCCCAGTTCTTTCTTTTCTTAAATTTCTTGCTTCCATCAAGCTCATCATTTATTGTTAAGTTCTCTTTGGCGTAATTCTGTTTTCATACGCGCAATAGTCCTGCGTAATTGTTTGATCTGAGCAGGATTATCCAAAGGAGAAATAGAATGATTTAAAACCATTTGATTATAGTTTGTCACTTCTGCCTCTACTCTTTCTACCAGATCATTGGTAGGTATTTCTTTAATTTCTGCTATTTTCATATCCATTACGCATTTTGATTTTGAATATCATAATCACGTCTTACAACAAATTTAGTTGTAATAGGAAGCTTCTGTGCAGCTAAGCGCAAAGCTTCTTTTGCGATTTCATAAGATACTCCTTCAGCTTCGATAATAATTCTTCCCGGAGTAACAGGGGCAACAAAACCCTCTGGAGCACCCTTACCTTTACCCATACGTACATCTGCAGGTTTTCTGGTTATAGGTTTATCCGGGAAAATACGAATCCAAATTTGTCCTTGACGTTGCATATATCTTGTCACTGCAATACGAGCAGCTTCGATCTGACGGCCTGTAATCCATTTTGTTTCCAAAGCCTTAATTCCAAAAGAACCGAAAGCCAACTGATTACCTCTCTGGGCAATACCTTTTTGACGGCCTTTTTGTTGTCTTCTGAATTTTGTCTTTTTCGGTTGTAACATAATTCCTAAAAATTCAAATTCGTTTAGCGATTATTTTTCTTTCTTTTGAAGTTCTTTCCGCCATTGTTTCCGCTATTGCTTCCACGACCGCTTTCTTTGCTTTGCGTAAAGTTCGGAGCTAATTCTCTCTTACCAAAAACTTCACCTCTACAGATCCAAACTTTAATACCGAGAAGACCAACCTTCGTCAATGCTTCTGCATGACAGTAGTCGATATCTGCTCTGAAAGTGTGCAACGGAGTTCTTCCTTCCTTATACATTTCAGAACGGGCCATTTCAGCGCCATTCAAACGTCCTGAAATCTGAATTTTGATACCTTCAGCACCCATACGCATAGTGTTAGCGATAGCCATTTTAATGGCACGGCGATAGGCAATCTTTCCCTCTACCTGACGGGCGATGTTATTAGCAACAATAACAGCATCCAACTCAGGTCTTTTCACTTCGAAGATATTGATCTGAATATCCTTATCGGTAACCTTCTTCAACTCTTCTTTCAACTTATCAACTTCCTGGCCACCTTTACCGATAATAATACCCGGACGTGCAGTACAAACGGTAATAGTCACGAGTTTCAGTGTACGTTCAATTACGATTCTTGATACACTAGCTTTTGCAAGTCTAGCGTTCAAATATTTACGAATCTTGCTATCTTCCAGCAGAGAATCGCCGTAATTATTTCCACCATACCAATTGGAATCCCATCCTCTGATAATTCCTAAACGGTTGCTTATTGGATTAACTTTTTGTCCCATTTACCTTAATTTTGATCTTCGTTATTACTTTTAGAACCAACGAACAACGTTACGTGATTTGAACGCTTACGAATTCTGTAACCTCTACCCTGCGGAGCCGGTCTCATTCTCTTGAGTGTAGCACCACCATCAACAAAAATCTTTGTTACGAATAACTCGCCACTTTCAGCTTTACGTTCGTTTTTCTGCTCCCAGTTAGCAATTGCAGAGCGCAGTAATTTCTCAACTCTGGCAGCTGCTTCTTTTGAAGAAAACTTCAAAACGCCAAGTGCTCTGTTCACTTCCATCCCGCGAATCATGTCAGCCACGAGACGCATTTTGCGAGGGGAAGTAGGAACATTCTGCAACTTTGCAAAATACATGGTCTTAAGGGCTTCTTTTCTTTTTTCAGCCGATATTTTTTTTCTTGCTCCCATTATATTTATACTTTATTATTTCAGATAAATCCTGTTATTTTTTCTTGTTACCAGCGTGTCCTCTGAAAGTACGAGTTGGAGCAAATTCGCCCAACTTGTGACCTACCATATTTTCGGTAACGTATACAGGAATAAATTTATTTCCGTTATGAACTGCAACTGTATGGCCTACGAAATCAGGCGAAATCATTGAAGCTCTGGCCCAAGTCTTAACAACAACTTTCTTGCCTGATTCATTCATAGCAAGAACTTTCTTCTCAAGCTTAACGTTAATATACGGACCTTTTTTTAATGAACGACTCATAGTTTACTCAATTAATCAGATTACTTCTTTCTTCTCTCAATAATATACTTAGACGATTGTTTCTTCGGAGCTCTTGTCTTAAGTCCCTTAGCATACAATCCCTTACGAGATCTTGGGTGTCCTCCTGAAGCACGTCCTTCACCACCACCCATCGGGTGATCAACCGGGTTCATTACAACACCACGGTTACGCGGGCGACGGCCCATCCAACGAGAGCGTCCAGCTTTACCTGAACTTTCCAATCCATGATCTGAGTTACCAACACTACCGATAGTAGCTTTACAAGTGCTAAGTATTTGTCTAACTTCACCTGAAGGTAATTTGATAACACAATATTTACCTTCTCTTGAAGTCAACTGAGCAAAATTACCAGCTGAACGAACCAAAGCTGCACCTTGACCCGGACGTAATTCAATGTTATGAATTACAGTACCAACCGGAATATTCTGAAGAGGAAGTGCATTACCGATTTCCGGAGCAGCACTCTCACCTGACATTAAAGTCGCACCTACTTGCAATCCATTGGGAGCAATTATATATCTTTTTTCTCCATCTGCATAAAACAACAAAGCGATACGAGCCGAACGATTCGGATCATATTCAATTGTTTTAACCACTGCAGGTACACCGTCCTTATTTCTCTTGAAATCTACAATTCTAATAATCTTCTTATGACCACCACCAATGTAGCGCATAGTCATCTTACCTTCGCTGTTACGACCACCTGAAGATTTCTTGCCAAAAACAAGAGATTTTTCTGGTACCCGCGCAGTAATTTCCTCAAAGGTACCAATAATTTTATGTCTTTGCCCCGGTGTTGTGGGCTTAAATTTACGTACTGCCATTTCTTTTAAATATTGCTATAAAAATCAATAGTATCTCCTTCTTTCAACGTAACGATTGCTTTTTTATATGCATTCGTACGACCATTGATGATACCTGCTTTTGTATAACGGCTTTTGTTTTTACCGGCATACTTAACTGTATTTACATCAACTACCGTAACGTTATATAAGGCTTCAACTTCACTCTTAATTTCCAATTTGTTAGCATCAGGACGTACAATAAAGCCGAAACGATTGTTCGCCTTATCTGTAATTGCTGTCATTTTCTCTGTTACTAACGGTTTAATAATAATTCCCATTATTTAAGCCTCCTTTTTACATTAAGATATTGCCAATAGCCGAAAGAGCGCTTTCAGTAAACACAACAACCCCAGCATTCAATACTCTGTAAGTATTTAATCCTGAGATAGTCTGTACATTTGCACTTTCCACGTTACGAGCCGACAAATATACATTTTTATTTGCTTCTGGTAAAATCACAAGCAGCTTTTTGTCAGAAACTTTAAGGTTTTTTGTCATTGCAACAAAATCTTTCGTTTTCGGAGCTTCGAAATTGAAGTCTTCAACAACAACAACCGCATTGTTCTGTGCTTTATATGCTAAAGCTGACTTACGAGCTAATGTCTTTACTTTTTTATTCAACTTGAAGTAGTAATCTCTCGGTTTAGGACCGAAAACACGAGCACCACCGACAAGTACCGGTGAGTTCATGTCACCACGACGTGCACCACCGCCGCCTTTTTGACGACCGATCTTACGAGTAGAACCACTAATCTCGCTTCTTTCTTTTGATTTATGTGTACCCTGACGCTGATTAGCCATAAATTGCTTTACATCCAAATAGATAGCGTGGTCGTTGGGCTCAATTCCGAAGATAGATTCGTTTAACGTAATCTTTCTCCCAGTGTCTTCACCTTTAATGTTATATACGTTAACTTCCATTATTTCTCAATTATTACGATTGAACCTTTGCAACCGGGAACAGACCCCTTAATCAAAAGAAGGTTGTGATCCGGAAGAACCTTTAATACCTGTAAGTTTTGAACAGTCACTCTGTCGCCGCCAAGTTGACCACCCATGCGCATTCCTTTGAATACTTTTGCAGGGTATGAACAAGCACCGATAGAACCCGGCTTACGAGCACGATTGTGCTGACCGTGAGTAGTCTGACCTACACCACCAAAGCCATGTCTTTTAACTACACCTTGAAAACCCTTACCTTTAGAAGTTCCGATAACATCAACGAAAGTTGCGTCATTAAACAGTTCTACAGTAACAGTATCACCCAGATTTAACTCTGTTTCAAATTCTTTGAACTCAGCCAAGTGTTTCTTGGGAGTTACTCCAGCTTTCTTAAAGTGACCCATCAACGGTTTAGTTGTATGCTTCTCCTTTTTATCCTGGAAGCCCAACTGAACAGCTGCATAGCCATCTTTTTCGACACTCTTAACTTGAGTAACAACACAAGGACCTGCTTCGATAACAGTGCATGGTACATTCTTACCCTCGGCACTGAAAACGGATGTCATTCCGATTTTTTTTCCTAATAATCCTGGCATTTCACTTAAAATTTTAATACTAAACTTTGATTTCTACTTCCACACCACTCGGTAACTCCAACTTCATCAGAGCGTCTACAGTCTTAGCAGTTGAGCTATAAATGTCGATCAGTCTCTTATAAGAAGAGAGTTCAAACTGTTCACGTGACTTCTTGTTTACGAAAGTCGAACGGTTCACGGTAAAGATACGCTTGTGCGTAGGGAGAGGAATCGGACCGCTAACGATGGCGCCCGTTGCCTTCACCGTTCTTACAATCTTCTCAGCTGACTTGTCAACCAAGTTGTGGTCGTAAGATTTCAATTTAATTCTAATTTTTTGACTCATTAGTTTGATTAATTATTAAAGTTATAATAAGATAAAATTCCGTAGGCTAAGAGTCATTCGCTAGCCTACGGATTCTAAGTATTTTAGAGTAAATCAGCACGTCCCTTTACTTCTTCCAATACTGCCTTAGCAATAGAGTTAGAAAGCTGAGCATGATGAGAATATACCATTGATGAAGTAGCACGACCAGAAGTGATAGTACGCAGTGCTGTTACATATCCAAACATTTCCGCCAATGGAACCATAGCTTTCACAATGCGAGCACCTGAACGGCTAGACTCCATACCCTCTACCTGACCGCGACGCTTATTCAAGTCACCAATTACATCACCCATGTTTTCTTCCGGAGTTACAACTTCCAGTTTCATGATAGGCTCCATAAGTACAGGACCTGCCTTAGCACAAGCACTCTTATATGCCTGAATAGCACAGATTTCGAATGACAACTGGTCAGAGTCAACCGGGTGGAAAGAACCATCAAGCAATGTCACTTTCAGTGAATCCAAAGGATAACCAGCTAATACACCATTCTTCATTGCGGTTGTGAATCCCTTTTGTACAGATGGGATAAATTCCTTAGGAATATTACCACCTTTTACTTCGTCAACAAACTGCAAACCTCCCTGTACAAAGTCTTCGTCAGCCGGACCAATATTTACTATGATATCAGCAAATTTACCACGTCCACCAGACTGTTTCTTATAAACTTCGCGCAAGTTAACTGTCTTCGTAATAGCTTCCTTGTAATTAACCTGAGGTTTACCTTGGTTACATTCTACCTTAAACTCACGTTTCAGACGGTCAATAATAATATCCAAGTGAAGCTCACCCATACCAGAAATAACCGTCTGACCAGTTTGCTCGTCAGTTTTCACAGTAAACGTCGGATCTTCTTCAGCCAATTTAGCCAAGCCGTTAGACAGCTTGTCCATATCCTTCTGAGTCTTTGGTTCTACTGCAATACCAATAACCGGTTCCGGGAAATCCATAGATTCCAATACAATCGGTGCATCTTCATCACACAAGGTATCACCAGTATGAATATCTTTGAAACCAACACCTGCACCAATATCACCAGCACCGATCACTTCAACCGGATTCTGCTTATTTGAGTGCATCTGGAACAAACGAGATACACGTTCTTTCTTACCAGAACGAGAGTTGTAAATATAAGAACCAGCTTCTATTTTACCCGAATAAACACGGAAGAAAGTTAAACGACCTACATAAGGGTCAGTTGCAATCTTAAATGCCAAAGCAGAAGTTTTTTCGTCATCACTAGGCTTACGATCTTCCTCAGCTCCTGTTTCAGGATTTGTACCAACCACGTTTTCCGTATCCAATGGAGACGGCAAGAATGCACAAACATAGTCAAGCAAAGTCTGTACGCCCTTATTCTTGAATGAAGAACCACACAACATCGGAACGACTGCCATCTGCACTGTAGCATTGCGAAGAGCTCTCAACACTTCTTCTTCTGTAATAGTAGAAGGATCATCGAAATATTTCTCCATCAAAGCATCATCAAACTCCGCTACCTTTTCAAGCATTTTATCTCTCCACTCGTTAGCTTCATCTACCAGATTAGCTGGGATTTCTTCCACAGTATAGTCAGCGCCCATTGTTTCATCATGCCAATAGATAGCTTTCATCTTAATAAGATCCACCAGACCTTTAAAAGATTCCTCAGCACCAATAGGAATAACTATCGGACACGGATTAGCTCCCAAAACAGCCTTCATCTGGCGCACAACCTCAAAGAAGTCAGCACCTGAACGGTCCATTTTATTCACATAAGCAATACGTGGCACATTATATTTATCAGCCTGGCGCCATACAGTCTCAGACTGCGGTTCAACTCCACCTACTGCACAGTATGCAGCAACAGCACCATCCAAGATACGCAAAGAACGCTCTACTTCAGCAGTGAAGTCAACGTGTCCCGGAGTATCAATCAAGTTGATTTTATAAGTATCACCTGCATATTTCCAACGAGTTGTAGTAGCAGCAGAAGTGATAGTAATACCACGTTCTTGCTCCTGCGCCATCCAGTCCATTGTAGCAGCACCATCATGTACTTCTCCAATTTTGTGAGTCAAACCCGTATAAAACAGGATACGTTCAGAGGTAGTTGTTTTTCCGGCATCGATGTGAGCCATGATACCAATATTACGCGTCAAATGTAAATCTTGCTTAGCCATTTTTTAATTCCTTTTACTTTAAGTTTTTAATCTATCGGTTATTCTTATAGTATTAGAATCTAAAATGAGCAAATGCACGGTTAGCTTCAGCCATTCTATGCATATCTTCTTTACGTTTGTAAGCACCACCTTGTTCATTATACGCATCCATGATCTCAGCAGCTAACTTATCAGCCATTGATTTACCACCACGCTTGCGAGCAAAAATAATAAGGTTCTTCATTGATACTGATTCCTTACGATCCGGACGTATTTCAGTCGGAACCTGAAATGTAGCACCACCTACACGACGAGATTTAACCTCAACTTGCGGAGTTACATTATCCAAAGCCTTTTTCCAAATTTCAAGGGCAGACTTTTCTTCGTTAGGAAGTTTTGCTTTTACTGTTTCCAAAGCGGCGTAGAAGATTTCATAAGAGGTATTCTTCTTTCCGTCATACATCAGATGGTTTACGAATTTTGAAACCTTTTGATCATTAAACACGGGATCCGGCAGGATAACGCGTTTTTTGGGTTTTGCTTTTCTCATTTGTTTGAAAGAATAATGTTTTTCGTTCTTGGCTGTCTACTTCTTGACTTCTTCAACTCTCCCTCTGGAGAATTTACTCAACCTTTAGCATTTCCAATAAACTAAAACGTAAGTTATTACTTTTAATTTAACTGTTTACAGTGTAGGGCTATCTATTATTTTTTCTTAGCCGGTGCAGCTTGCTGTCCTGGTTTCGGACGCTTAGTTCCGTATTTAGAACGTCTTTGAGTACGACCTGCAACACCCGCAGTATCCAATGTACCACGAACAATGTGATAACGTACACCCGGAAGGTCTTTAACACGACCACCACGTACTAATACAATAGAGTGTTCCTGCAAGTTGTGTCCTTCTCCCGGAATGTAAGAGTTCACCTCTTTACCATTGGTCAAACGTACACGTGCAACTTTACGCATTGCAGAATTCGGTTTTTTCGGAGTGGTTGTATACACTCTCACGCAAACGCCACGTCTTTGAGGACATGAATCAAGAGCCGGTGACTTACTTTTCTCCACCAACACCTCGCGTCCTTTTCTTACTAATTGCTGAATTGTAGGCATTTTAATTGTTTTTAATTATATATTATTGTTATATTAATTTCGTAGCTATACACTTTTGGGCTGCAAAAATACGAATAATATTTGAATAATCAATGCACTACAAGTTTTTTTTTAATTTTAAGCTTCCCCTTTGACATTCGTCATAGGAGGAATTGGCTGTTCATCCAACAACCTGATAGGACCAAATGTACGCTCATATTTACCGATATTTTCTTCTAAAGCACGCAATAGTCTCTTAGCATGTTCCGGTGCCAACACAATACGGGATTTTACACCAGCTTTAGGCATTCCCGGCATCACCCGTACAAAATCAACAATAAACTCAGAGCTGGAGTGTGTAATCACAGCTAAATTAGCATATATCCCCTGCGCAATATCTTCTTTCAGTTCAATTTGTAATTGATTATTCATTTCCTGATTTTCCATTTTCGCTTTACGTTTAGAATTTAAATATTCAAAGGTAAGAATAATATTTTATTCCAAAAACAAAAGAGGAGACATCCTTTAAAAGACATCTCCTCTTTCCTATTTAATAATCAATTGACTGTATTTACTATATCTTATTCTTCAACATCCATTGAGTTATAATCAAGAACCGTTTTCTTATTTGCAAGGATACGGTCATATTCCTCTTTGGAGCCAACAATTATCTTTTCATATTCACGCTGACCAGTACCGGCAGGTATCAAGTGACCGCAGATAACGTTCTCTTTCATACCTTCCAACTTATCAATCTTACCATTGATAGCAGCTTCGTTCAAAACCTTTGTAGTTTCCTGGAATGAAGCAGCTGACATGAAGCTTGAAGTTTGCAGAGCAGCACGAGTTATACCCTGAAGAATCTGAGTAGAAGTTGCAGGAACAGCATCACGTACTTCAACAGGTTTCAAGTCACGGCGCTTCAGCATACTGTTTTCATCACGTAATTTGCGAGCAGTAACAATCTGTCCCGGCTGCAAATTCTGAGAATCACCAGCATCAACAACAACCTTCTTACCCCAGATACGATCATTTTCTTCCATGAATTCCAACTTATCCACTACCTGTTGTTCCAGGAAGCGGGTATCGCCCGGTTCATCAATTTCAACTTTACGCATCATCTGGCGAACTATAATTTCAAAGTGCTTATCATTAATTTTCACACCCTGCAGACGATATACATCCTGTACTTCATTTACAATATATTCCTGTACAGCCGTAGGACCTTTAATAGCCAAAATATCAGCAGGAGTTGTAGCACCGTCAGACAATGGAGTTCCAGCGCGTACATAGTCATTTTCTTGCACCAGAATCTGTTTTGACAACGGTACCAGATACTTCTTAACTTCACCAGTCTTAGAAGTTACGACTATTTCACGATTACCACGTTTAACCTTACCCATTGTAACCTCACCATCGATTTCAGAAACAACAGCAGGATTAGATGGATTACGAGCCTCAAACAACTCTGTTACACGTGGAAGACCACCCGTGATATCACCAGCCTTACCAACTGCACGAGGTATTTTCACGATAACTTCACCGGCTTTTACCTTTTGCTTGTTTTCGACTACAACGTGACCACCCACAGGGAGATTATATGTACGAATCAAGTCACCGTCTTCTGTCATAATGTGAGCTGTCGGAACTTTCGTCTTATCCTTAGACTCAATGATGATAATTTCGCGCAAACCGGTAGATTCATCAGATTCCACCTTATAGGTGACATTCTCGATAACACCTTCAAACTCAATCCTACCTGTAGCTTCCGTTATAATAACAGCGTTGAACGGATCCCAACGGGCAATCATCTTACCTTTTTCTACGACCTCACCATCAGCTGCATAAAGAGTAGAACCATAAGGTACATTATGAGTAGAAAGAACAATACCAGTATTCACATCCACAAAGCGTACTTCAGCCAAACGACCTACTACCACCTTTGCCGGTTCACCAGCTTCATCTACAACATCTACAGTACGAAGTTCTTCAAATTCCAAACGTGCCGGATTCTTAGCTGTGATACTTGCATTGGCTGCAATATTAGCAGCCGTACCACCAGCGTGGAAAGTACGCAACGTCAACTGTGTACCCGGCTCACCGATAGACTGTGCAGCAATTACACCAACAGCCTCACCTCTCTGAACCATCTGGCTCGTTGCAAGATTACGTCCATAACATTTTGCACAAACCCCCTTCTTCGATTCACAGGTCAATACAGAACGTATTTCAACACTCTCAATCGGAGAATCCTGAATCTTCTTAGCAACTTCTTCGGTTATTTCTTCACCACCTGCAACTAGCAATTCACCTGTTGTAGGATGAACAATATCATGTACAGATACACGGCCAAGGATACGCTCATACAGTGTAGCAATGATTTCATCATTATTCTTCAAGTCTGTACAAACCAACCCACGGAGTGTACCGCAGTCTTCTTCATTAATAATCACATCATGAGATACGTCAACCAGACGACGAGTCAAATATCCGGCATCAGCCGTTTTCAACGCCGTATCCGCCAAACCTTTACGGGCACCGTGGGTAGAGATAAAGTACTCCAGCACCGAAAGACCTTCCTTAAAGTTTGAAAGAATCGGGTTTTCAATAATCTGACCACCCTCTGCACCTGCCTTCTGCGGTTTTGCCATCAAACCACGCATACCGGACAACTGACGAATCTGTTCTTTAGAACCACGGGCACCGGAATCCAACATCATATATACAGCATTGAATCCTTGGTCATCACTCGAAATGGTCTTCATCAATATATTAGACAACTCTGAATTAACATGTGTCCAAATATCGATCACCTGGTTGTAACGTTCATTATTGGTAATGAAACCCATGTTATAGTTGTTGATAACCTGCTCAACTTCATCATATCCTTTCTGTACCAATGCCTCTTTTTGTTCCGGAATGATAATATCACCCAAGTTGAATGACAAACCACCCTTAAAGGCCATTTGATAACCTAAATTCTTGATACCATCGAGGAAGTCGGCAGCTTTAGCCACACCACATACCTTAATTACATCACTAATAATATCACGAAGTGATTTCTTAGAAATAATGGTATTGATATAACCAGCTTCAGGGGGAACAATTTCGTTAACAATTACACGACCTACAGAAGTGTCATGCATCATTACGTCAACAACGTTTCCATTCTCGTCCACATCCTTCACAACAACGCTGATCGGAGCATGAATATCAACTTTACCCTCATTGTAAGCAATCAAAGCTTCTTCCGGACCATAGAATATCAAGCCTTCGCCTTTTGCACCCTTACGTAATTTAGTAATGTAGTACAAACCAAGCACCATATCCTGAGAAGGTACAGTAATAGGAGCACCATTCGCCGGGTTCAAAATATTATGAGATTGAAGCATCAACATCTGAGCCTCCAGAACAGCTTCATTGCTCAACGGCAAGTGAACAGCCATCTGGTCACCGTCAAAGTCGGCATTGAAAGCTGTACATGCCAATGGGTGCAACTGAATAGCTTTTCCCTCAATCATCTTAGGCTGGAACGCCTGAATACCCAAACGGTGCAACGTCGGTGCACGGTTCAACAGTACCGGATGACCTTTCATTACATGTTCCAGAATATCCCAGATAACAGCTTCCTTACGATCTACAATCTTCTTGGCACTCTTCACGGTCTTCACAATACCACGTTCAATCAACTTACGTATAATGAACGGTTTGTACAGTTCAGCTGCCATCAATTTAGGAATACCGCATTCACCCATTCTTAATTCCGGCCCTACAACGATTACCGAACGTGCAGAGTAGTCAACACGTTTACCCAACAAGTTCTGACGGAAACGACCTTGCTTACCTTTCAAACTATCAGAAAGAGATTTCAAAGGACGGTTAGCATCCGTTTTTACTGCACTGGATTTACGTGAGTTATCGAACAAAGAATCAACAGCTTCCTGCAACATACGTTTTTCATTACGCAAAATTACTTCAGGAGCTTTGATCTCAATGAGTCTCTTCAGACGATTATTACGAATAATTACACGACGATAAAGGTCATTCAAGTCAGAAGTAGCGAAACGACCACCATCCAACGGAACCAACGGACGAAGTTCGGGTGGGATAACCGGTACAATACGTACGATCATCCATTCCGGCTTATTACGTCCACGAGATGCACGGAATGATTCAACAACCTGAAGACGCTTCAAAGCCTCATTTTTACGTTGTTGAGAAGCGTCATTACCAGCACGGTGACGCAATTCATAAGACAATGCATCCAAATCCAGACGGGCCAGCAAGTCATAAATGGCTTCAGCACCCATCTTAGCTATGAATTTATTAGGATCTGAATCTTCCAGGAATTGATTGTCTTTCGGCAACTTCTCCATCAAATCCAGATATTCTTCTTCCGAGAGCAAATCATATTCAGCAATCTCACCTGACATCACACCAGCCTGGATTACCACATAACGCTCATAATAAATAATAGAATCAAGTTTCTTTGTAGGCAAACCCAACAAATAACCAATCTTATTAGGAAGCGAACGGAAATACCAGATATGAGCTACCGGCACAACCAACTGGATGTGTCCCATACGCTCACGACGTACTTTTTTCTCTGTCACTTCCACACCACAACGGTCGCAGACAATACCTTTGTAACGGATACGTTTGTACTTACCGCAATGGCATTCATAATCTTTGATAGGACCAAAAATGCGCTCACAGAACAAACCGTCACGTTCAGGCTTATACGTACGATAGTTGATAGTTTCAGGCTTTAAAACTTCACCACTCGAATTCTCAAGGATTTCTTCCGGAGAAGCCAAACCAATAGAGATCTTCGAGAAATTACTCTTTATCTTGTTATCTTTTCTAAAAGCCATACTTTATTATATATAATTGAAAATTGACAATTGAATATTGAGAATTAATAGTTGAGAGCAAATAGATTATCGCTCCCAACTATTAATTATAGATTTATTCCAGATTGATGCTAAGGCCCAAACCTCTCAACTCATGCAACAATACATTGAGTGATTCAGGAATACCAGGTTGCGGCATCGGTTCACCCTTCACAATTGCTTCATAAGCTTTAGAACGACCTACAACGTCATCGGATTTGATAGTCAAAATTTCCTGCAGAATGTGCGCAGCACCGAATGCCTCAAGCGCCCAAACCTCCATTTCTCCGAAACGCTGACCACCGAATTGTGCCTTACCACCTAACGGCTGTTGAGTAATCAGAGAGTACGGACCGATAGAACGTGCGTGCATCTTATCTTCAACCATGTGACCCAACTTCAACATATAGGTAACACCAACCGTAGCATGCTGGTCAAACGGCTCACCCGTACCACCATCATACAATTTTGTCTTACCATAACGTGGCAAACCAGCCTTGTCAGTCCACTCATTCAAGTCATCCAATGTAGCACCGTCAAAAATAGGAGTTGCAAACTTAACACCCAAATTCTTACCGGCACGGCCTAATACAGCCTCGAATATCTGACCGATGTTCATACGAGAAGGCACACCCAACGGATTCAATACAATATCTACCGGAGTACCATCAGCGAGGAACGGCATATCTTCCTGACGAACAACACGGGACACAATACCCTTGTTACCGTGACGACCAGCCATCTTATCACCTACACCGATCTTACGTTTCTTAGCAATATACACTTTCGCCATCTGAATGATACCAGCAGGAAGTTCATCACCAATGGTAATAGCAAACTTCTTACGTTTCAGTTCTGCATCCAGTTCCTTATATTTCTTGATGAAGTTCATCACCAAATCACGAATCATACCATTGATACGATCGTCATTCGTCCAGTTACTCAACTGAACTGAAGTAAAGTCCAGATCACCGAAATCAGAAGGAGAGAATTTGGCACCTTTTGAAATAATATCAGCGCCCATATAATCTTTCACACCCTCCGATACATAATTTTCTGTCAATTTCAACAGCTTTCTGATCAAGACACCTCTTAAATCAGCAACTTTTGCATCGAATTCATCATCAATCTTCGGCAACAAAGCCTTATCTGCCAATTTGGAACTACGGCTCTTGATTACGCGTGAGAACAAACGCTTGTCGATAACAACACCTTTCAAAGAAGGAGAAGCCTTCAAAGAAGCATCTTTCACATCACCTGCCTTATCCCCGAAAATTGCACGAAGCAATTTTTCTTCCGGCGACGGATCAGACTCACCTTTCGGCGTAATCTTACCAATCAAAATATCACCCGGTTGGATGCGAGCACCCACACGTACGATACCATTTTCGTCCAAATCTTTAGTAGCTTCTTCACTCACATTCGGAATATCGGAAGTCAATTCTTCCATACCACGTTTCGTTTCACGAACCTCCAGCGAATATTCTTCTACATGAATTGAAGTCAATATGTCTTCACGAACTACACGTTCGTTCAATACGATAGCATCCTCATAGTTATAACCTTTCCACGGCATATAAGCTACTAACAGGTTCTTACCCAAAGCCAACTCACCTTTTTCCGTAGAATAACCTTCTGTCAAAATCTGACCCTTCGTTACACGCTGGCCAATTTCACAAATAGGACGAAGGTCAATCGTCATATTCTGGTTTGTACGACGCCATTTCGGGATACGATATTCTTTCAAAGCCGGTTCGAAACTTACAAATTCTTCGTCTTCCGTACGATCGTACAAAATACGAATAGTAGTAGCATCCACAAAGTCGATTACACCATCACCTTCAGCAGTAATCTGCGTCCGAGAATCGCGTACCAACTGGCGTTCGATACCTGTACCTACAATAGGAGCTTCACTCTTCAACAAAGGAACTGCCTGGCGCATCATGTTTGAACCCATCAATGCACGGTTAGCATCATCATGTTCCAAGAAAGGAATCAAAGATGCAGCAATAGAAGCAATCTGCTGAGGAGAAACGTCCATCAATTCTACTTCATCCGGAGTTACAACCGGATAGTCAGCATCTTGACGGGCCTTTACTTTATCACGAATGAAAGTGCCATCATCGTTCAACGGGGCATTACCCTGGGCAATAATCTTAGCTTCTTCTTCTTCCGCAGTCAAATATGCCAAACCTGCATCAGAAAGGTCTACCTTACCATTTTCAACCTTACGATACGGAGTTTCAATGAAACCAAGCACATTAATCTTAGCGAACACACACAAAGAAGAGATCAAACCAATGTTCGGACCTTCCGGTGTTTCAATCGGACAAAGACGACCGTAGTGAGTATAGTGAACGTCACGTACCTCAAATCCGGCACGCTCACGCGACAAACCACCAGGACCAAGGGCAGACATACGACGTTTATGCGTGATTTCAGCCAACGGATTCGTCTGGTCCATAAACTGGGACAAAGCATTCGTTCCGAAGAACGAGTTGATCACGGAAGAAATAGTCTTGGCGTTAATCAAGTCAATCGGAGTAAACACTTCATTATCGCGCACATTCATACGCTCACGGATCGTACGTGACATACGAGCCAAACCAATTGCAAACTGATTAGACAATTGCTCACCTACAGTACGCACACGACGGTTACTCAAGTGGTCAATATCATCCACATCAGCTTTTGAGTTAATCAACTCAATCAGATACTTGATAATCTCAATGATATCTTCCTTGGTCAGAACGCGCACATCCATATCAGTCGTCAGATTCAACTTCTTGTTGATTCTGTAACGACCTACATCACCCAAGTCATATCTCTTTTCAGAGAAGAACAGATTATTGATAACTTCACGTGCACTGGCATCATCGGCAGGGTCTGCATTACGCAACTGACGATAGATATACAGTACCGCTTCTTTTTCCGAATTACTCGGATCTTTTTGAAGCGTATTATATATGATAGAGTAGTCAGATTGATTCGGTTCTTCCTTGTGAACAAGAATGTTTTGAACGCCTGACTCTAAAATAATGTCAACATGTTCCGGTTCGATAACTGTTTCACGGTCTATAACAACCTCATTACGCTCAATAGAAACAACTTCACCGGTATCTTCGTCTACAAAATCCTCAATCCATGTTTTCAATACACGAGCCGCTAACTTACGTCCCAGCACTCTTTTGAGATTCGTCTTATTGACTTTAATGTCTTCGGCCAAATTGAAAATTTCAAGAATATCCTTATCATTCTCAAAACCGATAGCTCTCAGCAAAGTAGTAACGGGTAACTTCTTCTTACGGTCAATGTACGCATACATGACATTGTTAATATCAGTAGCAAACTCAATCCATGAACCTTTGAACGGAATGATACGGGCAGAATAAAGTTTGGTACCATTAGCATGTACGCTCTGACCGAAGAATACGCCTGGAGAACGGTGAAGCTGAGATACAACCACACGTTCCGCACCGTTGATGACGAAAGTCGCCTTATCCGTCATATAAGGAATAGGACCAAGGAATACGTCCTGAATAACGGTATCAAAATCCTCATGATCGGGATCTGTACAGTATAATTTCAATTTTGCTTTCAAAGGCACACTATAAGTAAGCCCTCGCTCTATACAATCATCAATTGTATAACGCGGCGGATCAATATAGTAGTCCAAAAACTCAAGAACAAAATTGTTTCTTGTATCGGCAATGGGGAAGTTTTCAGCAAATACTTTATACAGTCCCTCGTTCTTACGCTTTTCGGGTGGGGTATCCAGTTGTAAAAAGTCTTTGAATGACTTCAATTGTACTTCCAAAAAATCCGGATATTCAAGTGGATTTTTAGTCGAAGCAAAATTAATTCTTTGGTTTACAGTATTTGAAGACATCTGTTAATGGATTTGTAGAACTTAATTTTAAATATATACACAAAAAGGTTAAGAACCCTCTTCAGAAGGGTTCTTAACCGAATTACCTGATTTACAGGCTAATGTTATTTAAGTTCAACTTCAGCTCCAGCTTCTTCCAATGTTTTCTTCAATGATTCTGCTTCGTCTTTAGCCAAACCTTCTTTAACTACGCTAGGAGCACCGTCTACCATGTCCTTAGCTTCTTTCAAGCCAAGACCACAAGCTTCCTTCACGGCCTTAACAACCTGAAGTTTAGCTGCACCAGCGCTCTTCAATACTACATCAAAAGAAGTCTTTTCTTCAGCGGCAGCAGCACCACCAGCTGCAGGACCAGCAGCAACAGCTACAGCTGCAGCAGCAGGTTCAATACCATATTCTTCTTTAAGGATAGTTGCAAGTTCATTAACTTCTTTTACTGTCAAGTTAACTAATTGTTCTGCAAAAGCTTTCAAATCTGCCATTTTTGTATGATTTTAATTGTTTAATTACTAATTTGTTTATGAAAAATTTATTCGGGACGTTCACCAAGAGTTTTGAGAACTCCGTGAATGGTGTTTCCACCTGATTGGAGAGCAGAAATAACATTCTTGGCCGGTGACTGCAGCAAAGCAACGATATCGGCAATAACTTCATTCTTACTCTTAATACTAACGAGAGCATCCAACTGGTCAGCACCAACATAGAAGCTTTCTTCTGCATATGCAGCTTTCAGTCCGGGAATACCGTCTTTAGCTTTTGCTTTGATCAACTTAGCAGGTAAGTTGGCAGTATTACAGAACATAATAGCTGTAGTACCTTTCAAGCAACCATAAAGCGGAGAATAATCTTCTTCCAGACTTTCCAATGCTTTGTGAAGCAATGTATTCTTAATCAGCATCAATTTGATGTCTGATTTGAAACATTCTCTTCTCAACGCGCTTGTAGCAGCAGCGTTCATCGCAGTGATGTCTATCAAATAGAAGTGACTATATTCCTTTACTGTAGCAGCAATCTGCTCAATAATCGTACTTTTATCTTCCTTTCTCATTATTACTCCGTTTTATTAGATTTCTTCTACTGATTTCGGGTCAATCTTGATACCTGCACTCATTGTGCTAGAAAGATAAATACTCTTAATATATGTACCCTTGGCTGCAGTCGGTTTCAATTTATTCAAAGTAGAGATGAATTCCTTCGCATTATCACGAATTTGATCAACGCCAAATGAAACTTTACCGATAGAAGTATGAACAATACCACTCTTATCAACTTTGAAGTCGATCTTACCTTGTTTTACTTCTCTTACAGCTTTAGCAACATCCATAGTTACAGTACCACTCTTCGGGTTAGGCATCAATCCACGAGGACCGAGCACACGACCGAGTGCACCAATTTTACCCATGATAGACGGCATAGTGATGATTACATCCACATCTGTCCATCCACCTTTGATCTTTTCAATATATTCGTCAAGACCAACGTAGTCAGCTCCGGCTTCTTTTGCAGCAGCTTCAGCATCCGGTGTACAAAGCACCAAAACGCGTACAACTTTACCAGTACCGTGAGGAAGTGATACAACACCTCTCACCATCTGGTTCGCCTTACGCGGGTCAACGCCCAAACGCACGTCGATATCCAGTGAAGCATCAAACTTAGTATAGGTGATTTCCTTTACCAAAGATGCAGCTTCTTTCAGTGAGTATGCTTTCCCTGCTTCAATTTTTTCTGCAGCCAACTTTTGTTTTTTTGTCAGTTTACCCATTCTAATTGAAGTTTATTAGTTATTAACCGGGAACTCCCCTTTTACAGCGATACCCATACTTCTAGCCGTACCAGCAACCATTGTCATGGCAGCTTCTACAGTGAAACAGTTCAAGTCCACCAATTTGTCCTGAGCAATCGTACGAACCTGTTCCCAAGTAATCTCAGCAACTTTCTTACGGTTAGGCTCAGCAGAACCACTCTTTACCTTAGCTACTTCAAGCAATTGAATAGCAACGGGAGGAGTCTTGATTACAAAATCGAAAGACTTATCTGCGTAGTAAGTGATAATCACAGGAAGAATTTTTCCTGCTTTGTCTTGGGTTCTGGCGTTGAATTGCTTGCAAAATTCCATGATGTTAATACCCTTTGAACCCAAAGCAGGTCCTACGGGAGGTGATGGATTTGCCGCGCCTCCTTTAATCTGTAATTTGATTAGTCCAGCAACTTCTTTAGCCATTTTTTTATTGATTTATATATAAACATTAATCAAAGAACACTACAGCGTAACACCTGTATTATTCTTTTTCAACTTGCATAAAGCCTAATTCGAGCGGAGTTTTCCGTCCGAATATCTTTACCATAACCTTAAGTTTCTTCTTCTCGGTGTTCACTTCTTCAATGATTCCACTGAATCCACTGAACGGGCCGTAATTTACTTTCACAGTTTCACCGACTACATACGGGATGCTAAGCTCTTCAGTAGCATCCTGCAGCTCGTCCACCGTACCAAGTATACGATTCACTTCCGATTGTCTCAGGGGAACAGGTTTATCCGATCCACCTAAGAATCCAATCACATTAGGAGTATTTCTCAAGTGGTGAGCCACCTCACCAACCAGAGCTGCCTCCACCAAAACGTAACCAGGGAGATAACTTCTCTCTTTCACAATTTTCTTTCCATTGCGAACCTGATAAACCTTTTCGGTAGGAATCAATACCTGAGATACGTAATCACCAAGGTCGCTGTTTTTAATATCAGCTTCAAGGTATTCCTTCACCTTAGCTTCTTTTCCGCTAATAGCACGCAGGACGTACCATTTCTTTTCAATCTCAGACATTTTCCCTCGTTTTTAGTGTGGATAAATAATTTTCTCCATTACGTTCTGGAAACAGAAGTCCATCGCAAATACTACCAATGCAATAAGCAGGGAAGCATATAAAACAACTACTGCACTGTTAGTAAGTTCAGAATACGTAGGCCACGATACTTTATGTACAAGTTCGTCGTAAGTTTCTTTAATATAAGCTACAATCTTCTTCATTTCAAAAATATTAGCACGGGAGGAGAGGCTCGAACTCCCGACACCCGGTTTTGGAGACCGGTGCTCTACCAACTGAGCTACTCCCGTGTGAACATAATCAGTTCCCGACATACACCGGGAACTGATTAAAATATTTGGTAATTAGTCAAGAATTTCAGTAATCTGACCTGAACCTACCGTACGACCACCTTCACGGATAGCGAAACGCAAACCTACGTTCAGAGCTACCGGATAGATCAATTCTACGTTGATTTCTACGTTATCACCAGGCATTACCATTTCTGTTCCTTCCGGAAGAGTGATTTCACCTGTACAGTCCATAGTACGCAGATAGAATTGAGGACGATACTTGTTGTGGAACGGAGTATGACGGCCACCTTCTTCTTTCTTCAAAACGTAGATAGAAGCTTTGAATTTAGAGTGAGGCTTAATCTGACCCGGCTTACAAAGAACCATACCGCGCTTGATTTCATTCTTATCAACACCACGGAGCAACAAACCAACGTTATCACCAGCTTCACCCTGATCCAGCAACTTGCGGAACATTTCAACACCAGTTACAACAGATTTCTTATCTTCACCCAGACCGAGGATTTCAACTTCGTCACCTACGTGAATGATACCAGTTTCGATACGACCAGTAGCAACAGTACCACGACCAGTAATAGAGAATACGTCTTCAACCGGCATCAAGAACGGTTTATCAACATCACGCGGAGGCAGCGGAATCCAAGTATCAACAGCATCCATCAGCTCCATAACTTTATCTTCCCACTTTTCTACGCCATTCAATGCACCAAGAGCAGAACCACGGACAATAGGAGTATTGTCACCGTCGAATTCGTATGCAGCCAACAGTTCGCGCATTTCCATTTCAACGAGTTCCAACATTTCTTCGTCATCAACCATATCACACTTGTTCATAAACACAACAAGCTTCGGTACGTTTACCTGACGAGCCAACAGGATATGCTCACGAGTCTGAGGCATCGGACCATCAGTAGCAGCAACTACGATGATAGCACCATCCATCTGAGCAGCACCTGTTACCATGTTCTTTACGTAGTCGGCGTGACCCGGACAGTCTACGTGAGCATAGTGACGGTTAGCAGTTTCATACTCTACGTGTGAAGTATTGATAGTAATACCTCTTTCTTTTTCTTCAGGAGCATTATCGATCTGATCGAAAGATTTAACCTCTGAAAGACCTTTCTTTGCCAACACTGTAGTGATAGCAGCTGTTAACGTGGTTTTACCGTGGTCAACGTGACCGATTGTACCGATGTTTACGTGCGGTTTTTTACGTTCGAATTTCTCTTTAGCCATAGCTTTACTTGTTATTTATTTGATTAATAATCAGCATTTACATATTCATGAGCTGTTACCGGGATTTGAACCCGGGACCTCTTCCTTACCAAGGAAGTGCTCTACCGCTGAGCTATAACAGCAAGGAGAAAAGAGGTGTGGGCAAAGATGGATTCGAACCACCGAAGGCGTAAGCCAGCAGATTTACAGTCTGCCCCATTTGGCCACTCTGGTATTTGCCCTTACAGTTAAATAAAGAACTCTTTTTCCTTATTGTTTTTTTGAGCCTCTTGTCGGATTCGAACCAACGACCCCGAGATTACAAATCACGTGCTCTGGCCAGCTGAGCTAAAGAGGCAATTACTCAAAAAATGCAACCGTTACGTTCTAGTGCGAGCGAAACGGCTGCAAATTTAGGCATTTATTTCTTTTCCGCAAAATTTTAGCGAAATTTTATTTGCTCCGTTGTTTTTCCTTGTACTTAACCAGCTGTTTTTCTACGGCTTCGACACTTAAATCGACTGCCTCTTCAAACGTATCACAGATCTTGCTTGCGTAAAAATCGCCGTTAGGCACAATCACCTTTACGCCGGCTTCTTTATTTTCTGCGGTTTCTGGTTTAACTACCTTTAATGACACCTCTACTTTCTTTATATCATCGTAATACTTCTCCAATTTTGCAACTTTCTTCTGAATAAAGACTTGCAATTGCTCTGACGCATCAAAGTGAATTGATTGAATTCTTACTTCCATACTTACCTCCTTACTTTTAGGCCCGAGGATGAGCCAGGTTATACACTTTTTTAAGTTCTTCAAAAGTAGTATGCGTATAAACCTCCGTAGTCGCCAAACTCTCGTGACCGAGAAGTTCTTTTATAGCTCCGAGTTCTGCATCATGATTCAGCATAGTCGTAGCAAAAGTATGCCTCAACACATGAGGACTACGCTTCTTCAACGTTACTACCTTTGACAGGTTTCGTTTCACTAGATTTTCAACAATACTGCGAGAAAGGCGTTCCCCATTCTCCCGGACAAAGAATGCATCCGTCCGAACCGGAACTGCTTCATTTCTAACATCGACATACTCCGTCATTGCAATTTTCAACTCTTCGCCAAAAGGTATCAAACGCTGTTTATTTCGTTTCCCCGTCACTTTAATAAGTGAAGAAGAGAAATCCACATCTTTATTGTCCAATCCTATCAATTCTGAAAGTCTCACGCCCGTGACATAAAACATCTCAATAACCATACGATCACGACATCCCTTAAAGCCTTCACCGAAATCCACCTCATCCAACAACCTATCCATATCACTCTCCCGAAGAAAAGCAGGTAACGGCTTCTTGTTTTTAGGCCCCGTTATCTTTTGCAATGGATTCACTGCCACTTCACCCTTCCTTAAAAGGAATTTATAAAATGACCTGAGCGAACTTAGCTTCCGGTTTATTGAAGTAGAAGTATATCCCCTGTCCATTAAAGAAACAATCCATTCACGAACAAGTTCAGTCTTTACTTCCGATGGAGCCGAATCTCCAACTTCTTCTCTCGCAAACTCTTCAAACTGACGCAAATCTTCCCGATAAGACTTTATAGTCTCTTCGGAATAATTCCGTTCGTACTGAAGATAGTCAAGAAAAGAGTCTGTCAACCACATATATCGCTACATCAAAAATCATGCAACGAATGTATGAAAAGAATTCAATAATTCAAAGGAAATTACGAATTATTAATCTTCTACTTGCTGAAGTTTTTGTACGTAAACTGCACGTTCTTTCTTAAGTCTGTTAACCACAGACGGTTTGTCAAACTGCTGTCTGCTTCTTAATTCCTTAACGATACCAGTTTTCTCGAATTTTCTTTTAAATTTCTTCAGCGCTTTCTCAATGTTTTCGCCTTCTTTTACAGGTACTACAATCATTTTCTTTTTATTAAAATGTTAATGGTTTAAAAATCTCACGATTAAATTGAGCGGCAAAATTACACATAGTTTCTTTATCCACAAAACTTTCCGCCAAAAATTCTATAAAAAGAAGAAAGATTATCCCAACAAGAAAGCTCTCAGCCCCAGAGGAAAAGCAGACATACAGGACATATATCAGCAAAGAAGTTGACCGCGTCCCGTATCCAATCCGTGTCTCATCCGTATCTGCTCCATGTCTATATGCTTGGAGTTGGTACGGAGTTGACACGGTGTTGGTACGAAGTTGGTACGGCGTTGGTACTGTCTGTGCATCAAAAAAGGCATTGTTTTCCTGCTATCAACGGACAAAGTACAGTAATCGGCAAAAGATATTCAAAGAAAGTGAGTATCTTTGAGGGATGAATGTTATACCTATATATAAATAGTATATGAGCCAGACAATAAACAATCGGATACAAGCCTTACGGGCTTTGTTCAGTCAAGAGGGCATACAGGCCTTCATTATTCCAAGTACGGACCCACATCTGAGTGAATATGTTGCTCCTCACTGGAAATCCCGGGAATGGATTTCCGGTTTTACAGGTTCCGCAGGAACCGTTGTCGTTACTACCACTAAAGCAGGATTATGGACTGATTCACGCTATTTCCTCCAAGCTGCCCAACAGTTGGAAGGTACTGAAATAGAGTTATACAAAGAAATGCTTCCCGAGACACCCGATATCTCCACATTTTTAAGTATGCAATTAGCTCCCGGTGACACCGTAGGTATTGATGGGAAAATGTTTTCTGCAGAAGCTGTGGAGGACATGAGAGTTAAATTACAGAAACACCGGATACGGCTGAAAAGTATTTCAGATCCGTTAGAGCAATTATGGGCTGACCGACCGCCAATGCCGGAAGATCCAGCCTTTATCCATGAAACAAAATATGCAGGAAAAAGCAGCACAGAAAAAATTTCCATTATCCGGGAAGAGTTGAAAAAGTGCAATGCCAAAGCATTATTCCTGTCGGCTCTGGACGAAATTGCATGGACACTTAACCTACGCGGCAGTGATGTACATTGCAATCCTGTAGTTGTCAGCTACCTATTGATTGAAGAACAACATACACACTTTTTCATCCAACCACAAAAGATTACCCCTGAGGTTACCGACTATCTAAAAGAAATAGGAGTAAGTCTGCACCCTTATGAAGAAGTGGAAACATACCTCAACCGGATAAATGTGGATAGCCTGCTCATTAATCCGGCTAAAACAAATTACGCCATGTATTCGGCTGTCAACCCCAATTGCAGAACCATTCATGGTGCTTCCCCGGTTACTCTGCTGAAAGCAATTCGTAACGAACAGGAGATAGCCGGAATACACGCAGCAATGCAACGAGACGGAGTAGCTCTGGTCAAATTCCTGAAGTGGCTGGAAGAGGCAGTCCCCACCGGCAAAGAAACCGAGATAAGTGTAGACAAAAAGCTGCATAACTTCCGTGCCGAACAGGATTTATACAGGGGAGAAAGCTTTGACACCATTGCAGGGTACAAAGAACATGGGGCAATCGTACATTACGAAGCGACTCCCGAAACAGATGTTCCTCTAAAGCCTGAAGGTTTTCTGCTACTAGATTCCGGCGCACAATATCTGGACGGAACCACAGATATTACACGTACGATTGCCTTAGGCAAACTAACTGAAGAAGAGAAAACAGACTATACATTAATATTAAAAGGGCACATCGCACTGGCAATGGCTAAATTTCCTGTTGGTACACGCGGAGCACAACTGGATGTACTGGCGCGTATGCCGATATGGCAACGAGGAATGAACTTCCTGCATGGTACAGGACATGGTGTAGGCCATTTCCTGAATGTACACGAAGGTCCTCAGAGTATCCGGATGAATGAAAACCCGGTACCCCTGCAACTGGGTATGCTGACATCCAACGAACCGGGCGTATACAAAGCAGGAAGTCATGGAATCCGGACGGAAAATCTGGTTCTGGTAGTTCCTGCCGGAGAAGGAATGTTCGGCAACTATCTACAATTCGAGACCGTAACCCTTTGCCCTATCTGTAAAAAGGGAATTATTAAAGAACTGCTCACTACCGAAGAAATCGCATGGCTCAACAGCTATCATCAAACTGTATATGAGAAATTATCGCCAAGCCTGAACAAAGAAGAACAGGCATGGTTGAAGGAAGCAACAAGTAAATTATAACCACTAAATAGTAACCAGTATACAAAATGGCATTAATCAAATCAGTCAGAGGTTTCACTCCTGAATTTGGAGAGAACTGTTTTTTAGCGGACAATGCAGCCATCATCGGAGATGTAAAAATGGGACGTGATTGCAGCATTTGGTTCAGCACCGTACTGCGCGGAGACGTAAACTCCATCCGTATCGGAAACGGGGTCAATATACAAGACGGAAGCGTGCTGCACACCTTATATGAAAAATCAACCATTGAAATAGGCGATCACGTTTCTGTAGGGCACAACGTCACCATTCATGGAGCTACCATTAAAGATTATGCATTGGTAGGCATGGGTTCTACCATTCTCGACCACGCTATTGTGGGTGAAGGCGCTATTGTTGCTGCCGGCTCACTGGTTTTGAGCAACACGGTCATCGAACCGGGAAGCATCTGGGGTGGTGTCCCTGCAAAATTCATCAAAAAAGTAGATCCGGCACAGGCTAAAGAGTTGAATCAGAAGATTGCACATAACTATCTGATGTATTCCAATTGGTATAAGGAATGATAAACTGACGGATATATATAAATAGAAAGCGGGCAGATAATAGTTTATCTGCCCGCTTTCTATTTATATATATCTTAAAAATTAATCATACTCAATATTTTATCCGTGGCTCCAGCGTTACTAGTGACATAATATCCGGCATTCGTTCCTGTCTCACGTAAGAATATATCATCTGTCAGCATCCGGTCAAGCAATTCTTTCAATTCCTCATAATTCTTAATGGAGAAAGCACCCTTAGCTTCTATCAGCTGTATGGCTTCCATAAATTTCTGGTATTTAGGTCCGAATATAACCGGAATTCCATAGACAGCCGCTTCTAATGTGTTATGAATACCCACTCCGAAACCGCCACCTACATATGCTATCTCACCATATCGATAAATAGAGGATAATAAACCGAAGCAATCAATAATCAGGCAATCAGCTTTCAGCACATTCTTTTCGTCCGCACGGGTATAGCGCACATACGGGCGTTTCAATTTCCGGATTATCTCTACCAGGTGATTTTCATCTATCACATGCGGAGCTATTATAAGTTTTACTTCCGGGTGATTATTGAAATATTCGATAAACAAATCTTCATCCGGTTGCCAGGAACTACCGGCAACAAAAGTCATCGTATCATTCTTAAAGAGCTTTACCAAAGGCAATTCTTTAGCTTCTTCACGTATCTGCAAAACCCTGTCGAAGCGCGTATCACCAACTACCGTCACGCGATTGATACCGATCTTAGCCAAATAGCGTTTAGAACGTTCATTCTGCACAAACAAATGATCGAAATTACGTAATACGTGGCGATAAGTCCCTCCGTACCACTTAAAAAAAACCTGTCCGCGACGGAATATAGACGATACACTATATACCGGGATACGACGTTTATGTAATTCATCCAGATAATTCTTCCAGAACTCATATTTGATGAAGAAAGCCATGCAAGGATTCGCTATATCCAGGAATTTCTTCACATTCCGGGGTTTATCAAACGGCAGGTAACATACCACATCCGCCCCACGATAATTCTTACGTACTTCATATCCGGAAGGAGAGAAGAATGTCAGCAATATACCATAATCAGGATATTTGGCACGAATTTTCTCTATCAGAGGACGCCCTTGTTCAAACTCGCCCAAGGAAGCCGCATGAAACCAGATGTAGCGCACATCCTTTTCCAATTGCTGTCTGAGAAGTTCATACACCACCCAATGCCCTTTCATCATTTTACGGGGTTTACGGCTAAAAGGAGCCGCCAGATGCACCAGAAGGTCATAGATACCTATTGCAAGGTCGTAAAACATACTTTCTTCAGCTTGGGTTTCAATTTTATTTCAGTACCTCAATTGCTCGTTTCATACGCGCCAGTGTCTCTTCTTTGCCCAGCACCCAGGAGATGTCGAACATATGCGGGCCTTTCCCCTCGCCTACCAGCGTCAGGCGAAAAGCATTCATTATATTTCCGGTATGGTATCCTTTTTCTGCAATCCAGTCCATCACAATCTTTTCCTGGTTTTCGATGCCGAAATCTTCGATACCTGCCAATACTTCCATCAATTCAGTCATGCACTGGGCAGAATCTTCTTTCCAGCGTTTCTTCACAGTTTTTTCGTCATATTCGGTCGGAGCTACAAAGAAGAAACTGGATGCTTCCCAAAGTTCGCGCACAAAGCTTACACGATTCTTCATCATGCCTACTACAGTTACCACTTTCTCAAACGGAGCTTCCACGCCCTGTTCCTTCAGAACCGGAACAAAAAGTTCTGCTATTTCTGTATCCGGCTTCAACAATATATATTCGTGATTGAACCAGATTCCTTTCTTATAATCAAACTTAGCACCGGATTTGCTGCAATGGCTCAGATCGAACAATTTTATCAGTTCATCCATCGACATGAGTTCCTGATCGTTACCCGGATTCCATCCCAGCAGAGCCAGGAAATTAATTACTGCCTCGGGCAGATAACCCGATTCACGGTATCCGGAAGAAACTTCACCTGTTTTGGGATCATGCCATTCCAGTGGGAATACGGGGAAACCAAGACGGTCACCGTCACGCTTGCTCAACTTACCGTTACCTTCCGGCTTCAGCAGCAAAGGCAAGTGGGCAAAGGCCGGCATCGTATCTTCCCAACCAAAAGCACGGTACAACAACACGTGCAACGGTGCAGAGGGCAACCATTCTTCACCACGAATCACATGGGAAACCTCCATCAAATGGTCGTCTACAATATTTGCCAAGTGATAGGTCGGAAGCTCATCTGCTGATTTATAAAGTACCTTATCATCCAGAATAGAAGAATTAATTATCACCTCACCCCGAATCAGGTCATTTACATGCACATCTTCATTGGGGTCTATCTTAAAACGAACCACGTACTGCTTACCCTCGGCAACCAATGCATCTACTTCTTCTTTAGAAAGTGTCAGTGAATTACGCATTTGCATACGGGTAGAAGCATCATATTGGAAATTGGCTATTTCAGTACGCTTTGCTTCCAACTCCTCGGGAGTATCAAAAGCAATATAAGCCTTACCTGCATCCAATAATACTTTCACATACTTCTTGTATATTTCACGGCGTTCGGACTGGCGGTACGGTCCATGCTCTCCACCAAAGCTGACTCCCTCATCGAACGGGATACCCAACCATTTGAAAGATTCCAATATATATTCTTCTGCACCCGGCACAAAACGGTTACTATCAGTATCTTCGATACGGAAAATCATATCACCTCCATGTTGGCGTGCAAAAAGATAATTGTATAATGCTGTACGCACACCACCAATGTGCAACGCCCCTGTAGGACTTGGGGCAAATCGAACTCTGACTCTTCTTTCTGTCATATTTTGCATTACTTATGAGATAATTAGACGGCAAAATTAAACCTTTTTTTCCACACTAATGTTTTTTTTTGTACTTTTCGCAAAAAATTCAACCGATATGAATAAAATCAAGACCCAAAAAAGCTTTTCTTATAGAGATTTGCTATATAAAGTACTCATATTTATCGGCACGGTAGCTATTATTGTATACTTCCTGCCGCGTGACGGCAAATTTAATTATCAGTTCGATATTGATAAGCCGTGGAAATATGGACAGCTTATGGCTACATTCGATTTTCCTATCTATAAGGACGATGCAGTCGTGAAACGGGAGCAGGATAGTATTCTTGCTGCTTTCCAACCTTATTATCAATTAGATAAAAGTATAGAGAAGACTGCTATCAGTAAGTTGAAAGCAGATTATCAAAGCCATCTGCGTGACATTGTCCCATCTTCCGACTACATGCGTTATCTGGAAAAAAGATTGTCGGAAATTTATAAGGCGGGCATACTTTCTACGGAGGGACTCGACCAACTACGGCAAGACAGCACCACTGCCATTATGGTAATTGATGATAAACTTGCCAACCAACGAAGCACTGAACAACTGTTTTCCGTAAAAGATGCCTATACCTATCTGCTTACTGCGGACACTGCGCACTATTCACCTTTTATTTTACGACAATGTTCTCTCAACGAATACCTGTATCCGAATCTGTCATACGATGAACAGCGCACGGAAACAGCCAAGAAAGAAACCCTCGATAATTATGCCTGGGCAAATGGCATAGTTGTAAGCGGACAGAAGATCATAGACCGGGGAGAAATTGTAGATCAGGAAACCTATAATATTCTTGAAAGTCTACGGAAAGAATCTATTCAGCGCAGTGAGTCACTGGGACAGAAACGCTTGATACTAACAGGGCAAACACTATTTGTCGGTATCTTTATTCTGTGCTTCATGCTTTATCTCGATTTGTTCCGTAAGGACTATTATGAACGTAAGGGCAGCCTGTCCCTACTCTTTACACTGATCATGTTTTATTGTGTGGTAACGGCCCTCATGGTAGCAAATAACATCTACAATGTTTACATTATTCCCTATGCGATGCTGCCGGTCATTATCCGTGTATTCCTCGACTCACGTACGGCATTCCTCACACAGGTAGTCACTATACTGATATGCTCCATTTGTTTACGCTATCCGCATGAGTTCATACTCCTGCAACTGGCCGCCGGTCTGGTTGCCATATTCAGCCTGCGGGAATTATCACAGCGTTCTCAACTTTTCCGCACAGCCCTGTTGGTGATACTTACTTACGCTGCACTTTATTTCTCATTTGAGTTAATTACTGAAAACGACTTGTCAAAACTGAATGGAAGCATGTATACCTACTTCACAGTGAATGGAGTACTTCTATTGTTTACTTATCCGCTTTTATTCTTGTTGGAGAAGACTTTCGGATTTACTTCCAACGTTACTCTGGTAGAGCTTTCCAATATCAACAGTCCGTTACTGCGTCGCTTGTCCGAAACAGTTCCAGGTACTTTCCAGCACTCCATGCAAGTGGCCAACCTTGCAGCAGAAGCAGCCAACCGTATTGGGGCAAAGAGCCAGTTAGTGCGTACCGGTGCTTTATATCATGACATTGGCAAGATGGAAAATCCGGTATTCTTTACTGAGAACCAATCGGGAGGTGTCAATCCGCACAAAAATCTCAGTTATGAACAAAGTGCACAGGTCATCATCAGCCATGTGACGGACGGACTGAAACTGGCTGAGAAGAACAACCTGCCTAAAGTGATAAAAGACTTTATCAGTACTCACCATGGCAGGGGAAAAACGAAGTATTTCTATATTTCCTGGAAAAATGAACACCCGGACGAAGAACCAAACGAAGAATTATTCACTTACCCGGGTCCGAATCCATTCACTCGTGAAACAGCTATCTTAATGATGGCAGATGCCGTGGAAGCTGCATCCCGCAGTTTGCCCGAATATACGGAAGATAGTATCAATAACCTGGTGGACAAGATTATTGATTCGCAAGTAGAAGAAGGTTACTTCAAAGAATGCCCTATCACCTTCAAGGATATCGCCACCGTAAAATCAGTTTTCAAAGAAAAATTGAAAACGATTTACCATACCCGTATCAGCTATCCCGAACTTAAAAAATAAGAAATATGAAAACAACCGCCCAAGACCAAAAACGTACCGAAAGCCTTCTGCAACACAAAGGCGTCCGGCTGCATGACATCCAGAGTTTCAGTTTCATGAAGCGTTTTCGCGAGGTTCCACGCAAAAGCAACCTGAAGGTCAAAGATAAATATGGTGCGGGCATCTTGACATTACACCTGAAACAGGGTAGCCAAAAGGCTTTTTATGTTCGTCCCTTCCAGAAGCCATCATCTATTATCCGCTATCTGATTTCGCAGAACATACCTTTTGATAATTCTATCTCGCGGGAACGGACAGCGGCGGAAATTCCGGCGACTACCTATCAGCGCCCGTCACTCTATATGTTTTATTTCTTTGTGCTTTTCATCACGTTCATGATATTGGGATATCAGGCTATTGCATTCGGAAGTTGGTGGGCATATATTCTGGGCGTCATTTCGTTCGGTCTGAGTATCTATTTCATGCACATGCTGATGACACGCTTCTGCTATCTGAAGATAGACAATAAAAGTCTCAGGATATATAGTGTAGGACGTGAAATAGTGTATCCCTACGAAAAGATACTTAAAGTCAACTTTGACTTTGCACGCGAACAGGCTTTCACGCATGTGATGGAAATATTGGATAAAGATTATCACTATCGTCTTTACTACATAGGCAGGGTATCCCGGCGAACACTGAATGACATTGCTGAGACACTGCAAAGTGCAGGTGTAGACGCTACATGTAGCCTGAATGAAGATAAGAGGTTCTATCAGGATAAACAGATTTTTCACTAAGTAAGCGCTATGAATTACACTCAAAATGAAACGGAAAAGCGCAAAGTTGAGCAGTACTTTTCCAGAAAGAAGATAAATCCGGAGGATATCCAAAGCTTCTGCTTTATGCAGAATTATAAATTCCAGGTAGGTCCTTCAATTCTGATCTTGCAATTGCGGTCCGGAAAAACAAAAATGCTCCGTCCAAACAAAACAGGTACGGAAGTTCTCCATTATTTATTGGACAAACAGATACCTTTCAGCAATTATATTCCACAAGTAAAACAGCTAGTAACAATACCGGAAAAGAGCTATTGGAGTATCTGGAATATACTATTCGACGTTTTCTATACAGCAGTGTTGCTTGTCTTAGGATATGTAATGCTGAAAGCCTTATTACAAGAGCCTACAGGCGAATACTTGGTAAAAGATATAGCCAAGTATTTCGCTCTGACTACCTATGTGATATGCTTTCCTATAGTTCTCTATTATCTTTTCTATAAGTGTCATAGCATCCGAACTGAGCATGAGGGGCTGGTCTTAAGCAACCGTTTTTCCAAACGGGTATTACCTTACGATGAGATACGCAAATTGAACTTCTGTATATTCTCTTCCAAACAGCCACGGGTATTTATAGAACTGATAGATAAGAACTTCTGTTACCAACGTTATTTATTGGGATGGATGCCTCTCAAATCTGCAAAAGAGTTGGCGCTCCTGCTACAATCTTTAGGGATCGATGCAACCGACAGTATTAATCAATAAGGCATAGCGGAAAGCTTCTCTATACCAACGTTAATTCGTCCCACCATAAGGAACATTGCGTCCCCCTATAGGGAACATTGCGTTCCTCCATAAGGGGACGCAATGTTCTCCATAAGGGAACGAATTAGCATCCGCAGTTCCGGCATCTATCTATTACTAAAACAAGGATTAGTATTAGTTGCTTTGCGAAATACGCTCCAACAATCCTACACAAGCATCCTCCAGTAGATCGAGCACATACTCAAATCCTTCGGCTCCACCATAATATGGATCGGGCACGTGGTCGGCATGCGTAAAGCGGGTACAGTATTCCGTCATACGGTGTATCTTCTTCCATTCTTCCGGAGAAGGGGCACGATCTTTCAAGTCATCAATATTCCGGTCGTCCATCCCGATAATCAAATCGAAATTATAGAAATCTTCCGTTCGCACGGGGCGCGAACGATGTGTGAGCTCGTAACCGCGACGAATAGCATGGGCACGCATCCGGCTATCAGGTAATTCCCCCTGATGATAGGACAAGATACCGGCAGAGTCTATCACAAACTGATCTTCCAGTCCGGCTTCTGAAACCAAATGCTTCATCACACCTTCCGCAGAAGAAGAACGGCAAATATTTCCCAGGCAAACAAACAGTATTCTACAAGGTTTCATAAGCACATTTTTTATTTAGAAACGCAAATATAGAAGTTTTTTGTATTCTCTTAAAATATTTCTTCTTCTCAGTTGTCAGCATATACAGAGAACGTTTTCAAAGCAATATGTAAATCATTAAAATTAGAACATCATGAAAAAAAGATTTTTTATTATACCTTTGTTTTGGGTATTAGCCATTGCGGCATTTGGAGCAATAGTCATGTTATTATGGAATTTCGTAGTGCCCGGAGTCTTAGGACTGGCAGCCATCAATTTCTGGCAAGCTCTGGCATTGTTCGTACTTGCACGCATTCTCTTCGGAGGATTCCCGGGCAGAGGAGGTTTCCCCGGCCGAAGAGGAATGCCCGGTGGTAAAGAGGGTAACCCGTTCCGCGCTAAATGGGAGAAGATGTCTCCGGAAGAACGCAAGGACTTCATTAATAAAAGAAAGAAGTTCGGATTCGGCGGTCCTTTCGGCAGAGACGGATTCTTCGACGAGAGAAACTTTGATAGAAACAACGGTAGCGAAACTCCCAAAGAAAATGAATAACCTGACTGGCAAAGACAACAGTTTGGAAGAACTGATTGCAGAACATCAACCCCACCTGAAAGCATTTATCCGCAAGCGGGTTTCCACTAAAGAAGATGCCGAAGATATTCTGCAAGACGTATTGTATCAGTTGGTGAAAACCATTGAAAGCACTTTCAATCCTATCGAGCAGGTTACAGCATGGCTATATCGCGTAGCACGAAATACCATTATCAATAAAGGCAAGAAAATGCAGGAGGAAGAACTGCCGGTTTCGAGCTATGATAAAGAAGACAATGTACTGAGCGAGTTCTCAGAAGTGCTGTTCAGCGATGCTCCCCCTACTCCGGAAATAGAATATATGCGGTCACTCGTTTGGCAAGAGCTTGAAACTGCTCTGGCCGAATTACCGTCCGAACAACGTGAAGCATTCGAATTAATGGAACTGGAAGGATTGTCAGCCAAAGAAGTTGCCAATGCTACCGGAATATCAGTCAACACTTTATTATCACGAAAACATTATGCCGTCATTCACCTTCGCAAACGGCTGAAAGGACTGTATAACGATCTTCTAAATTACTAACCTCAGTTTTTAACTCTCTGTTTATCCACCGGATAACAGCTATTTCCACAAATATTTATGAAAACAATAGTGTCAATTTTGACCATACTACTGTGTATGGTCAGCCCCTCCTATGCCCAACTCATTGCTAAAGATTCTACCGGAGTCATGGCTATCTCTCTGGATGAAGTAACCATCCAGGCACGGTCTATCATCGAAAAAGGTGACCGGAAAGTAATTCTTCCGACCCAGAATCAACTGAAAATGTCGTCCAACGGCATAGACTTATTAGGCAAATTACAACTTCCCCGAATCACAGTTGATATCATATCGGGCGAAATAACCACTTCCGGCAACGGAGAAGTACAATTACGGATTAATGGTGTTCAGGTTACTTACACGGAGATATCCTCCCTCAATCCCGAAGATATTCTCCGCATAGAATATCACGATATGCCGGGTGCGCGCTATGGAAATGCCTCTGCAGTGATCGATTATATAACCAAAACCGCCAAAGTGGGAGGTAGTATCAGCGGAGCAGCCGTCCACAGCCTCAGCGGAAAGCGTTCTTCCATCGACGACGTATTGGCTGGCAGATACAACTACGGGAAATCTGAAATATCAGCCAACGTGCGATATATACAACGGAGAGGAGACTGGACACGTGAGTACGATGAACGCTTTATTTTTCCCGACAAAGAATTACATCGTCTGGAAGTTGGAGAACCTACCTTATTTAATAAAAAGCTACTCACCTCCAACCTTAGCTACAGTTTGCAGGAAAAGGGAAAATATCTCTTTAATGCGCAGTTCAGATATACCCTGCAAGATAATCCCGCCGGATACGAAGATCGGAAAAGTAAACTCTATACCTCCAATTCCGACATTCCTCTATCCATCTATGACCATACCAAGGAACGAAATCACTTACCTGCTCTCGACTTTTATTATCAGCAGGAACTGAAAAACAATCAACGGCTTATTTTCAATCTTGTAGGTACGTACATCAAGAGCAGCAGTACACGCATTTATCAGGAAAAGCAAGAAGACGTAAGTCATACAGAGTTATACTCCGATATCACAGGACAAAAGTATTCGCTGATAGCCGAAGGAACCTATGAGAAGAAGTTGGGACAAGGAACATTGACAGGAGGTCTCAGGCACATACAATCGTACACAGATAACCAATACAAAGGAGAAGAGCAAATGGACGTGATCTTGAAACAAGCGGAAAGCTATGCATATGCCGAATATAAAGGCAAAACACAACACTGGGGATACATAGCCAATCTTACACTCAGCCGCTTCTACTATAGCCAAAGAAACAATCAAAATGAAAGATACGGCCTGCAACCTTCGCTCCTGGTATCTTACAGCCCTCTGGACAAGCTGCATTTCCGCTATCACATCAACCTGAAGAACAAAGCTCCTTCCATTGCTTATCTGAATGATGTGGAACAGAAAATCGACAATTTACAAACGCGCAGAGGGAATCCGTCTTTAAAATCATTCCGTAGTATCATACAGGATTTCAACGCTGTGTTTAGTGCAGGTATTTGCAGTATCGACGCATTGGTCAGCTATACATACGAAAAGAATCCAATCATGCAATCCGTACTTTATGAAGAGGGTATGTTTATTCAGACCTATGAAAACCAGAAGTCCTTCCAACATCTGGCAACGGAGATTACATTCAAGATAAAGCCCTGGAAAGATCACATCAGTCTTTCCGTCACGCCGGGTATTAACCGATACATCAGCACAGGGAACAATTACCTCCATACCTATACCCTGAAAGAACTGCGTATCAACCTAGACGCTTCCTATAAGAACTGGCTCCTGAACTTTATGACTATCACACCGCCCAATCGGTATGTATATGGCGAACAATTAATGAAGGGCGAGTTGATGCATACTTTGATGGTAGGTTATAAACAGTCTGCATGGTCCATTATGGCAGGAATACTCAACCCGTTTATGAAGACCTATCGTTCCGAAAACGAGAACTGGTCAGCATTGACACCAGTAAAGTCGGACATACACAACAATAACATGTCGAATACCTTTGCCATCAAGCTCAACTTCAATCTGAACTTCGGACGACAATACAAGAGCGCTAATAAAAATATTCAGAATATGGATACAGATTCCGGTATTTTGCAGGGGATCAAAGAGTAACTCCTACATCGGATCTACATCGTAATAGACAATCAAAGATTTAAAACGATCCTCCGACACCATTTCTTTCTGAACCTGCACCAACAGTTCACGGGCGCGAGCCATCGGAGCATTATACTCTATCTTGACAATAATCTTCCGGATAAATAAGGTTTGTATCCGGGCAACAGGCGGTTTATCCGGTCCCAGCACACGGGTACCAAAGACTGCACGCAACTTGCCTGACATGGTCTGTGCCATCAAGTCAAGCAGTTGCTCGTTGCGGTTTTTCAGATAAACATATACCAGGCGGTAATATGGGGGATAGTGAAACATCTGCCGCTCAGCAAGTTGTCCGGCTACCATTTGTTCAAAGTCATTGTGAATGACCTGCTCTATAATAGGGTGATCGATACTCTTCGTCTGCAAAATAACACGTCCCCGCTTATTCTTTCGCCCGGCACGTCCGGAAACCTGCGCCATCAATTGGAAAGCACGTTCGTACGAACGGAAATCCGGATAATTCAACATGGTATCTGCATTCAGGATACCTACCACGCTGACATGGTCAAAGTCCAGTCCTTTAGAAACCATTTGCGTGCCTATCAATATATCAGTTTTCCCTTGTTCAAAATCTGCAATGATACGCTCGTAAGCCGAGCGGGTACGGGTAGTATCCAGATCCATGCGTGCAACATTAGCTTCCGGAAACAAAACTTTGATGTCATCTTCTATCTTCTCTGTTCCAAATCCACGATTGCGCAAGTCAGTCCCTTCACAAGCAGGGCATACGCGGGGCAACTGATACGTATAACCGCAATAATGACAAGTCAACTGATTCAATCCTTTATGAAACGTCAGGCTCACATCGCAGTTCTTGCACTTCGGTACCCACCCACATGTATTACATTCAATCATTGGAGCGAAACCACGCCGGTTCTGGAACAAGATAACCTGTTCTTTCTGTGCCAGAGTTTCATGGATATATTGAAGCAGTAATGGAGAAAACGGCCCGTTCATACGTTTTTTACGATGCAATTCGTGTATATCCACCGGAATAATCTCCGGCAACTGTATTTCTTTATATCTCTCTTTCAGCTCCACCAGTCCATACTTTCCGGAAGAGGCATTATGCCACGTCTCAATAGAGGGAGTTGCCGTACCCAGCAAAGTCTTGGCGCCATACAGGGATGCCAGTATAATCGCTGCATTCCGGGCATGATAGCGGGGAGCAGGGTCTTGTTGTTTATAGGTATTCTCATGTTCCTCATCCACAATTACCAACCCCAGATTGCGGAAAGGCAAGAAAACAGAGGAACGGACTCCCAGAATAATATCATATCCTTTTTCCGTCAGTTGCTTTTGCCAGATCTCTACGCGTTCTGCATCGGGAAACTTAGAATGATAAATACCCAAACGATCTCCAAACACCCGTTGCAAACGCTCTGTTATCTGAGTGGTAAGAGCTATTTCCGGCAAAAGATACAATACCTGTTTTCCTTGCCGGATGGCTTCTTCAATCAAGTGTATATAGATTTCTGTTTTTCCGCTGGCAGTCACACCATGCAGCAAGCATACATTTTTGGATTGAAAGCATTGCACAATCCCATCATGTGCCGCCTGTTGATGTTCATTCAACGGATTGATGGGAAGAGTATCCCGTACAACAGCGTGCAGTCGTCCTATTTCCTGCTGATAGACTTCAAAGATATGCTTATCTACCAAACCATTAAACACTGCCGGTGAAGCAGATGCCCGCAACAAAAGCTCTTTCTTCGTGACTTCTTTAGGAAAACTCTTCAGACCGTCCCCTCCCAGAATGCCGGACAGTTCAATGTATTTCATCAGCAAGTCCAGTTGCTTCGGAGCACGTGCCAGTTCATCAAAGAGTTCCTGCAGACGTTTTTCATTCCTCATCTCGTCTGTCAGCCTTACGCGCGTTTCAGTCTTGGGTTTATAAGTTCGGCGCAGTTCTTCTTTCACAAAGATAGCCTCCTTATCCAGCAAAGATTTGATAACAGGAAGTATATTCTTGAATCCACTGTCTTTTTCCAACTTGGTGACACACTGTTCGGGTTCTGCAGAAAGTAAATCCAATATCTTCTGTTCCCGTTCCGGCAGACGGACCTCCGATTCAAAATCCGGATTGTATTCTACCATCGTCTCACTTTCCAGTTTCAAACCAGAAGGCAGAGCAGCTTTATAAACATCCCCTTGTGTACAGAGATAGTAATCAGCCAACCACTCCCAGAACTTGAATTGTTCCGGCAATAGAATCGGGCGGGCATCCAGTAATGTAGAGACTTCTTTTACCTCATAATCCGTCGGTTCACAATAATGCACATTACGCACTATTGCTGTATAGTATTTCTTTCGTCCGAACGGAACTACCACCCGGCAGCCCATCTGTACCTCATCCGCCCATTCTTCGGGCAGCGAATAGGTGAAGCAACGGGGCAAAGGCAAAGGCAATATGACATCTACAAATTTCTTCATCGCGGCGGCAAAGATACGACAAAAAAATAGCGTTGCCAATCAAAATCAGCAACGCTATTTATATGATAAATATTTCTCTTCTTAGAAAAGATAAGCGACAGATACTTGCCAAGTCTTATTCTTTGCACCGACAGCCTTACTCGCTTCTTTCCAGGTAAAACTATCGCCCATCGGGAACTGATAGTTCACACCCACCTGTAAATGCTTAATCAGCTTCACACCGGCTCCCAAGTTAAGTCCTACCTGAGTTTTCTTCCGGTCAACGTTATCTTTCTTGTCGAAATCAAAAAAGAAATCAGGACCGGCAGCAAAATAAATACCCAGTAAGCTACCCAAGCCAATCGTATATTTCAGATTAACGGGAACTTCTACTCCGGTTTGTTTTACGTCACCTTTACCTCTCTGCGAGAATAACAAAGCACCATCAACACCCAGACCTACAATAGGAATTGTAATTTCAGCCATCGGACCAATAAAGAAACCAGTCGAGTTATCCTTATTTCCTTTGAATCCTCCATCCCAGTCTATCTTTGTCAAGTTCACACCACCTTTTACACCCCATTTAAGGAGCTGTGCCTGGGCAGGCATAGCCATAAACATACAGCATACAGCTATAATGAAAGCACTAAAAATCTTCTTCATAATTCTTTTTGTTTAAATTATCGGGACAAATATATGGATTAATTCTTAAAAAGAACAAAATAGATTCATTTTTGTTCAACGCCGTTGTCGTCGCACTGACGCCTTCGGGGCAGCTGCCTCACGCTTAGATACCGACTGAGACTTACCTGAGGAAGATTTAGCCTTAGATGAGGAAGAAGATTTACTTCTAACCGTAACAGTATTGTCACGTCCTTTCTTTTTGGAATTTGCCTTTACAATTTTTGTCCCCGAAGCTGCAGAAACCGAATCTGTCTCCTCTACGAGATCCTTACCATACAATGAATTCTCAAAATCTGCCAGTTCCTTTTCAATCCTTTTCTGCTCTTTCACCATAGCACTATCCGTGGGACAGTATTGCGATAAGGTACGATTTTGCAAATTCGTAGTTTTATAAATATCACCTTTATACAAACGCGCTGCAAAAAAGTCATCCCAAGTACTGTTTGCCGCATTGTTATAATTACTAACGGATATCTTAGACTGCATTAAATGGGGAACCAGATCTTGATAGTTTACCCAGAACATAGGGAATTTGGTCTTTTCCGAACTGAACTCTTCCGATCGGTGCAATACCGGACAAATGGCCGTTATCACCGAACTATAGGTAGAAGTGCGCTGATCAAAATACCAGACTTCTTTTATGAAATAGCTTAATACATCTGCCGAAGGTATATCACTGTTACTGATAGACACAACGCTATCACGGCGATTTGCCACCTTCTTCAATTCATAATAGATCTGGAAACGATCCAACACATCACGAAAAGTCACCTCAGCATCTTTCTGAAAACGTTCCGTACCATCCAGCTGATACTCGTAAGCCGATATTTTCTTCTGTGCCAGCAAACGAAACATCGTTGTGAAAAGATTCATCTTATTCCCCTGCGGTTCCACCGGATAGTACAACGCACCATTGGTATCTTTTGTCAAATCCAGCGTACGGTAGATTTCACGCATCCACACCACATCGTCCGGTAATCCCGGCGAACTGGGATATTGCCTTTGTGCCCACCCTACTGAAAGATTCGATACACACAGAGCGACAGCTATTATGAGTTTCAAGGAAAGTTTCATAGTCTTATACCTTTTATAGTCGATTTCTAATTTCAATTCACAATTACTTCCAACGTAGTAGGCAGTAGACGTTCTACCCCATCCGGCCCCACCGCACGTACCCGGGAAATATAGAAACGTTTACCCCGTGACAAGCGACGGAACATATCTTTTTGACGTGTAGAGAACGAAGCTCCTGAAGACACTTCCGGCACGGCATTCCCCATATTATCAAAGAAAACAGTTTCAAAGCCCAATACCCGGAAATTAATATTCAGCAATCCATCATCAATGGCAGCAACAATACCGGGAGTATTCATCAGGATAGCCTTGGATAGTCCACGACCACCACGATAACGCTTCGGCGTTCCATCTTCCGTATACTCAATAAAGGGTGACGGGTCAGGCAATTGGCGTACACGGTAAGTGTAATCTCCCATTGATTGCGTACGTCCACCCACAGATGCCGTCACACGAATCACTACATCCTTGCCTATAGCTGTAGGACGAGCAATATATCCACTACCGGTGCGGGTTAATGTACCATTCCCACTTACAATACTTGCCTGCACCTGCCCTGCCGGTACTCCGGGAACGGAGATGCTGATGGGATTATCATATCCGGCATAAAGCACATTCATCATAGTAGCAGATACTGTAGCAGTAGGCTCCACCACCGTATATTTTTGGGAGAACTCTCTGCGAAGCACTTCTCCATTACCCTGTGCCAATTCCAGATAACCATCTAAAGAAAATTCCCCTGTACGATTACAAACAGTTTCAAACCAACCTTCGGTATTATCCGGCTGTTTCTTTCCGGCTATATAGATGGACGGGCGTTGTGTAGAATCTACAGCGGCCAAAATAACCCGCGCACTATACGTCCCCCCACGCACCACATTCTGAGAGGTAGGAATTACATAAGCCTGAAGTTGGTTTACACGTACATCCTGCACATCGGTGTTCTGTGTCAGCAAGTGCAATACTTCACCTTCGGCATAACGCACATCACTTTGCAATTTGGTTAATAGAGTGACAGCAGCAGCTACCGGAGTATTTTCAAATATATACTCCTGCCAGTTCTTTCCTGCTGTCAATGCTTTACGTGGAACCTCAGTACTCAGATTATCACGGATAATCTTCTGCTGTACCGGATCAGTAACAAAAGCCAATATTTCACTCCTATATTGATTAATTCGATTGAACAGCTCTTTTCCTTGCCCTCTACCGGGAGCAAGCATTACGAAAGAAGCAGCTTCCAAATCTTCCCTATTGGATATATTGGCAATATCACCGTTTTTCCCATCCGCTTCCTTCACGATACGCAATTTCAATTCATCGACGTAAGCATAGAGCGAATCAGACATATTCTTCACATGTAGCGCTTTCTCAAACCAAGGTCCCACTTTCTCCGGATTACGTTTATTGGCACCGGCAAGCCCATCATATAATGATTGGTTTTGCACAGTCGAGTTCGCCGTTGTACGGGAAAGGCTTTCATCTACCAATGAAAAACCATTCAGCACATCCGACGAAACATTGAGTGCCAACATCGCCATCAAGACGATATACATCAGGTTTATCATCTTCTGACGCGGAGAATCCGGATTAGTATTCAGAGACATGGTGTTATTTACAAATTACAATTTACAATTTGGCTGCGCGATAGCTTTAACTCTCGTTCTATCGCTTCACCACTTTATCACTTAACCTGCACGGCTTGTAGCATACGTGCATAGACTGCATTCAGTTCTTCAATCTGACGAGCCATCTTACGGGTCTGCTCATGTACCTGATCGATAGTGTTGATCTGAGTGCTGGCACTGCGAAGCTGCATTTCATAAATGGCATTGATACCTGCAAGATTACGGTTCAGTGCACTCATTTGCTCGGCATCATGCGACAACGACTCTGCTTGTGCGGTGAAGTGCGAAAGCATTTCGGTCATTTCTTTCAATTGAGCAATATAAGCCTGTGTAGTTTCTTCCATTTCAGGGGTAAAAGCCGGAGCAGGAGTCCCGGATAAATTATTAGCAGCTCCTACAGTCACCGCTACAGACTGTCCTGAAACAGGAACCTGTCTTCTTTCCTGCGATACAATTTGATTAACATCTGCACTGCCCGTCCCTCCGTCACCAACAACTATCACTCCGCCTGCAGCTGTACCGGTCTGCCTGCTTGGCAAGTCGAATGCAGAAATAAAGAACACCAGCACTTCTGTTCCCATACCGATCCAAAGCATCAGATTGGCACCTGGTAAATGCGTCAGTTTAAACAAGGTACCTGCAATAACGACAGCAGCACCCCAGCTATAGGCATAGTTCATTATGACTTTGCCACGATAACTCGCCATAAAATCCTGCAACTTTTGCCCGAAGTCCCTTTTCTTGTTTACAGTATCTTTTTCCATCATTTTACCATTTTAACATCTTATCATTTCCCCTTCTTATTATATCCCACCTGCGTACGCACACAACGGAAACCAATATACGAACGTTGCTCATTCTGATATTCGGACGTCCGTGCATCCGAACGGATGAATGCATTCACATCTTTCCACGAACCTCCACGAACCACTTTTTTCTTCAACGCATACGGATCTTCCGGTGCAGCATTATACCGGATATCCGGATTGATATCGTTTGCCTGCAGAACTCCCGACTCAGTATATGCCGTTGATGTCCATTCTGCAACATTACCCGCCATATCGTAGAGCCCGTTCGAGTTAGGAGAATAAGCCCCCACCCGAGTTGAAATCAGGTTACCATCTTTGGTATAGTTACCCTTGCCGGGTTTATAGTTCGCATTGTAGCACCCACGGTCATCTTTGGTCTCTTCGTTGTCTTTCCAGGGGTACTTATTGTCTTCTCGTCCGCGTGCAGCAAACTCCCACTCTGCTTCAGTCGGCAAGCGATAACGTTGAATATACTTCGCCTGTCCACGCAGTCCTGCAAGTAAATAGTTAGTACGCCATGCACAGAATGCATTGGCCTGTTCCCAACTGACACCTACTACCGGATGTTCGTTATAACTGGGATGATTGAAATACAAACGCATGTATTGTTCATTATTGGCATTGGGAAAATCATTCACCCAGCAGGTCGTATCGGGATAAATGTTCACGATATAGCTGTTCAGGAAGTCCCATTCACTGGATAACGGACGGGTTATAGTACGATTTACAATTCGTCCTTCATCATCAATATATGCTGTATCTTTTGTTATCATGATTACTTCTTCCGAATTCACCTGGACATCTGTGTTCTTGACACGCTCGGCAGGGTTCAAACGATTACGGCGCTTAGCTGCCTCGGTATAGTCATAAATTTCATAATAATAGTTCAGTTGTGTTCCATCCAGCATCAGCGTACCATCAATAGGATGATGCTTATATACACTTTCAATGGCCATCTGCTCATCCTCTGTCGCCCGCTTCCACGGAATAGGCTTCGACCAATTCAAATAAGGTTTGATTGGGTTTCCTTCACGGTCTTCCTCTATCTTATACAATTCGTTGCCGCCATATGCAGGATCTGCCAAGCGCTCGCGGATAATGGAGTCGCGCACCCAGTTGACAAACTGCTTATATTCAGCAATCGTCACTTCCGTATCGTCCATCCAGAAAGATTCTACCGAAATTTCCCGTGAAGGAACGATTGTTCCCCACAAACTGTCTTGCTTATCGGGACCCATTTTTACCGAACCGCGTTTCACCAACACCATGCCATAAGGTGCAGGCTCGTTCCATGCTACAGCACTGGCTCCTATTACCTCGCCACCTCTCATGGAACTGTTGCCTACTGTTCCCATGCACGAAATCAGCGAACCGAACAGCAACAAAGCCGCCCCGTACCACGCATGAATTGTTTTCATTCCTTTATTCTTTCCCATTGTTTATATATTCTCTTACAAAATCCGTACGCTTTTATGCAAGTTCCGGTTTTTCTTAAACACATTCAAATCCAATGCATACCTCACCACCAGATCGTGGCTACCGCTCGCTACACCTATCTTGGAAGTGAAACATTCATAAGCATATCCCAGTGTTACCCCTTGCACGGTCAATCCTATATTGAATGTCACCGAAGTATCGGGCGAGTAGGTCAATCCCCCGCTGAGTACTTTGGAACGATAGCTATAAAACAACTGCCCTGTTACATCCAACCGTGTAGAAGTAAAATCACTTTGCAATTGTATCGAAGGCTGTATGGAAATTAACGGATTACGTGTCTGAATATTGTATCCGCCTGTCAAATAAAAGATAGGATGTATTTTAATCTGGCTTTTTTCTCCTAAAGAGACACGGGGAGCTGTCAGGTGGTGGGCAGAAAAGGCAGCGTAGAATTTAGGGTACGAATAGTATGCCCCCACTCCAAGATCAACAGATGTACCACTCTCCGATGTAGTGGGGAAAGCATCATCATCCGTTTCATCTCCAAGATTAATATCAGAAGGATCAAAAGATACAGTCAGCATACCCACTTGGAGTCCAATACCCAATTTACCCTTTCTGATTTTCATCTGATAGGCGTATTGTCCCCAAAAACGCTGGTTACGGAACAGTCCGATAGCCTCATTGAAAAATCCAACCCCAACGCCATGCTGTTTATTGAATAAAGAAAAAGGCATGTCAGCACCGAAATACATCACGCGGGGAGCATGTGTGAAGCCCATCAACTGCATACCATACGAACCATAAATGTTCATCTTATTATCCGTCTGCCCCGCCCAACCGGGATGATAATATCCCTTCACCGCCCAGTACTGGCTAAAGCGCGCATCAAACTGTGCCTGTCCTTCTGCTACACAGAAGAGAAGACTAATAAGAATTAAGCATTTCAGGATACAATAACGTTTCATCAATATAAGAACTGATAAAACGAAAAAAAATTGTGCAGAATGGCACAGAAATGAACTAATTCAACCCACGAATTGTATATTAGTATATAGAGAATAAAGTTATGCCGCAGATTAAAATTAAACGAGTATATGAAGATCCCGAGGCAGAGGACGGCTACCGCGTGCTGGTAGACCGTCTGTGGCCGCGTGGCATGCAAAAGGAACACCTGAAATATGATGTTTGGGAAAAAGACATCACCCCTTCCCCCGAACTCAGAAAGTGGTTTCATGAAGACCCGGTGAAACATTGGGAAGGTTTCTCTGCTATGTACCGGAAAGAGTTGGAAACATCTGAAGCTGCACGAAACTTTCTCACAGCAATCAGGTCTTATAAAACGGTTACTTTATTATATGCCTCCAAAGAGCCTGTCCGAAACCATGCTCGCATTCTGCAAGAGTTTCTGGAAGCCCACCTTGGGTAATCGTGATTATTCACTATCTTTGCAGCAGCAGTCCATCTTAAACGGGCGGCATAACTATTTTCAGAAAGGACAACCATGATAGAGTTGCGAACAGTCAACCTGACCCGTTATATCACTCCTTTGCGCGAAGGCGGATCATTGCCCGCACTGGCAGAAGCTGACGACGAATTTAAATACGTCGTAAAGTTTCGTGGCGCCGGACATGGCACTAAGGCATTGATATCCGAATTAATCGGTGGAGAGGTTGCGCACATACTGGGATTCAAAGTGCCGGAACTGGTATTTCTGAATCTTGATGAAGCATTCGGACGTACCGAAGGAGATGAAGAAATACAAGATTTATTGCAAGCCAGCCGTGGGTTAAACCTGGGACTGCACTTCCTGTCAGGTGCTCTGACTTTTGACCCCGTAGCAACTAAAGTAAACCCTGAGCTGGCTTCCCGTATTGTCTGGCTGGATGCCTATCTGACCAATATAGACCGTACCTTCCGCAATACTAATATGCTGATGTGGCATAAAGAGCTTTGGCTGATAGACCAGGGTGCTTCACTTTATTTCCACCACTCGTGGGAAAACTGGGAGAAACATGCCGTAAGCCCATTCCCCTATATAAAAAATCACGTATTGCTGCCCGAAGCATCCCGACTTGAAGAAGCCGATACAGCTTTACGTTCCATGCTGACAGAGGAAAAGATACAACAGATCGTAGCACTTATCCCTGACGACTGGTTGCATTGGGAGGATACACATGAGACACCCGAAGAAATCAGAGATATTTATACCCACTTTCTGACCGAAAGACTGGCTCATTCCGAAACATTTGTAAAAGAAGCACAGAATGCAAGGAAAACACTTATATGAATACGCAGTTATCCGCCTGGTACCCAGAGTAGAACGTGAGGAGTTCTTTAATGTGGGCGTCATCCTTTTCTCTAAAAAGGCAGGCTACATCAAGTCCGTTTGCCAGGTAAACGAGGACAAACTGAAGCTATATATTTCTGAAGTAGACCGGGAATCGGTATTTGCACACTTGGACGTATTCAATAAAATATGTTCGGGAGCCAAAGACGGTGGCCCTATAGCCCAACTCGATGTACCGGAACGTTTTCGTTGGCTGACTGCCGTGAGAAGTTCCTGTATTCAAACGTCCCGTCCACATGCCGGTTTCTCCGACGATCTGGACAGGACGTTAGAAAGATTATTTAAAGAATTGGTTCTATAGGGGAACAGCGTACTTCGCTTTCAGCTCCTCCACTCCCATTCCGGTAAAATAGTCTTCAATAAAATCCCAACGCTTCGCATCATCCATTCCATCCGTCCCGAAGAAGAAGGAAAACAGTTCAATCTGCTCCTGAAACACCTGTTCATTATTCTCGAGAATAAAATTGTGATATTCATCGGAAGATGCGATCTGCTGCAGGCTCTTCGGATCATCGAAACATACCAGCACACAAGGTGTCCCCCCTCCTTCGACACTGAATGAAAGACAATCGAGCATGGAAAGCAGGTTAAGCAACATATTCAGATCGGAGAATGGTGTACTGTAAAACAATAAACGATCTCCTTTTTTACCGACAATACGTTGACTGAATAGCTTCTGATAGCGGGATAACAAAAGATCAAACCCTTTTGTCACTGTAAAAGAGAGTTCGTTGGAATCCTTCTTTTTCACACTGCTGATATAGCTCACACTGCGTCCCTCTTCCGTACGTGACTCCAGCAACGAGCCAATAAAGCGTTTTGCCGATGGTACATCCATACCATGTTCAGCAAATACCGCACGCAATTCTTCTTCATCAAAACGTCCTTTTGTCTTTCGCAGCTTATCGACAAGCAGAATTTTCAAGCTATTGAACAGTGCATCCATCCGTTGACGAATTACGGTGGCATCTTCTTTCAACAAAACCTCGTGCTTACCAACAGATACCGCACGAGAACCTTCCCACAACGTACCCCCATTCAACTTTTGCTTAAACTCCCGATAGCCCAACTCAGCAAAGCGCTCTTCCCACAGCTTTTCCAGACGTGCTGTGTACACGTCTTCCGTACCTTCCACTTTAGTAAGATAATCCTTGAATTCACGAATAAAAACATCGCCTGTCTTATCCTGGATATATCCTTCCGTCAATAGATTCTGCGGACTGACCTCCAACAACTTCTTTCCGTAACGATGGCTCAAATCATCTTCCAACCATAATAAAGCTGTCTTAATCAACTGTCCCAATTCTGCCTCGTATTCCAACTTGTTTTTCATTCGCGGCAATTTCACCACAAATTCGAAGTCAGACAAAGACACCAGCATTTCCTGCTTTTTGCCCTTCATCCGATATACTTCCATCAACTTTTTCAGTATCAACGATAACTGCTCCTGGGCTATATTACCCGCCATATGCAGGCGTTTCATATAATAAAAGTCTCGTTCATGATAATCTGTTGCCGAAACGCCATGAATATCCATATCACGCGCCGCACGTCCTATCTCCTGTATATAATCGACAAACGTACTGGAAGGTGCCACATGATATACCCGGTCGATGTCGCTGATATCCACACCCATACCGAATGCCTTGGTAGCTACAATCATACGTTTCTCTCCTTCCTTGAACTCCTGCACAATCGCTGCTTTCTGTTCCTTATCCTTCTTGCCATAGTAGGAAGCTACCAAACGCCAATCAGCAGGTTGCACCCACGTCTTCAGACGCATATCGATGCCACCCGCAAAAGGATAATAAAGAATCGTCTTATGCCCGTCGAGGAAATCATCTACACGACCCGCCACGACACGTTGCTTGGCTTTATCGTACGTTTCGCCTTCTTCTATTTCCATCTGCCGGATATCGAATCCGATATTCCTGCGTTTCACCGTACCTGCATAGAGCACACACGGCTCCATTTGCAACGAACGAATCGTTTCGAACACCATATCGTTGCCTCCCTTCGGATTCCAGACAGCAGTAGCCGTCAGCGCAAAAAGCGGAAACGCATAGCCCAGACTCTTCTTCAAACCTTGCAGATAACGTCCCAGGAACCAATAATCCACCCGGAATTCTTTACCCCAAGTAGTTACTGTATGAGCCTCATCCACTACAACCAAACCAATACGACGCTCACCTGCGAAGTGCTTGATATCATATGAAAGCAATAACTCCGGCGAAAGATAAAACAAATCCACCTCACCTTCACGCACCTGCCGGTATACCTCATTCTTTTGCTCAGGCGATAAATCGGAAGAAGCATACGCTACGCGAGTATATCCCAAATCCCGTAAACCTTCCACCTGATCCACAATCAGTGCCTTCAGAGGAGATACAACAATAGTAAGCAATCCGTATTCATTGCCCAAATAAATACCAGGCAATTGGAACAATAAGGATTTTCCAGCCCCAGTAGGTGCTGTCAGCAGAATATTATCCACATCAGTTTCCCCATTCCGTGCCTTTTCCGCTTCAACAATGACACTTTCTATCAATTGTCCCTGCGAAATGTGGAGCGTCTCTTTCCCCTTGAATAAGTCGTCGTACACTTCCAGGTCACGAAATTGTTCGTACCCGTAAGTCCCTTTTAAAAGGGTATGCACCGCTTCCCGACAATCTCCGGGCAAATGCCGTTCTTTCAATTCCGGCAAGCGGCGTACCGTTTCTTCTTGTGTTTCAGTCATAATGGAATAAATATAAAAAAGAGACAATCCATTAATCTGTCAAAAACAGATTTTACGGACTGCCTCTTTTATGTGTTAACTACCTCGTATCCCCTTAGGTATGGCAAGGCTTTAAAAAGCGTATCTAATACTCCTCTTCGTTAAAGAAGAAATCCTCTTTGCTCGGATAGTCAGGCCATATATCTTCGATGCTCTCATAAATATCGCCTTCATCTTCCATTTCCTGCAAATTTTCAATCACTTCAAGCGGAGCGCCCGAACGTATAGCATAATCGATTAATTCGTCCTTGGTTGCCGGCCAGGGAGCATCTTCCAGTTTAGATGCTAATTCCAATGTCCAATACATAAGTTCTAAGTATTAAAATTGTGAATATTAAGTCCTACTTTCTATTTTTCGGCAAAAGTATAATAAAATCTCTCACTTACAACTATTATCCCAAAATATTTCATCTTTTTTCTCATCCTGGTTGATTTTCCGTGACAAGACAAACAAATAATCGGACAAACGGTTCACATAAGCAAGTAATTCAGTAACTACTTCGCATTGTTCAGCCAAGGCCAGGATACGTCGTTCAGCCCTGCGGCAAACTGTGCGGCAAACATGACAAACCGATGCTCCGCGACTGCCGCCCGGCAATATAAAAGCATGTAACGGGGGAAGCAGGTTATCAAGTCGGTCTATTTCCCGTTCGATACGCTCTATCTCTTCCGGATGAATAACACTGGCACATTTCAAGTCCGTTTTTTCCAGATCGGTGGCCAGATTGGAACCCACTGCGAAAAGACGATCCTGAATATGGCGTACAAGCATCTGATCCGCTTCATCGGACAAATAAGTGATAAGCACTCCCAGGTTAGCGTTTAACTCGTCTACTGTGCCGTATGCTTCCAGACGAACGTGGGTTTTAGGAACCCGGGTGCCGCCTACCAACGAAGTGGTACCTTTATCACCGGTTTTAGTATATATTTTCATAAGCGATTGGTGTTTAGTGATTAGTGATTAGAGGTTAGTGGAGCGGTTAATCACTAATCACTACCCCCTAATCACTTATTCAAACGCCTAAAGATAATCAAAAGTTGACAATATAGTCTTGTTTTATCTTTGTTTTATCAAAGAATAGGATGCCAAGGTCATAAAGGTCGAATGTAATACCTACATGTTCATCCTGCTGCATGCGTTTCCAAAGGGCTTTCATCTGCGAAGTGTAGCAGATTCCTTCGACCACAAAAGCGGAGTTCCGTATAGTACGTGCAGCACAGATGCGGAATACTTCCTCCACAAATTCCGGATGACGGTAGTCGTGCAGATAGAGAAAGCCAACTGGTACTCCGGCTTCCAGAAATAGCTCGGAAAGTTCAGAAGCAGATGTATAGTCGGCCCCTTCCTTACCGGCTTTCAGGTAAAGGGAAGAAGCAGCAAGAGTACCGGCATCTACTATCGTATCGGGCTGTATATAATTCACCAACCGGAACAAAAGGCGTTTCACCTTTTTCGACTCATACTTCCAACGCCCGTCTTTTTGAGGTGCTAACTTCTTTTGTTCTGCCGCCAGGTCTTTATACTTATAATAAGGAGTATTTTCATAAATCACCTGTGTAATCAAGTTGAAAGCAAAAGGAGAATGCACTCCGTAACCGCAACGATGACGGAAACGGTGCAACCAGATAAAAGGACGTTTCAGAGCTAATGTGATACGGTTCATAATACACAAATCTTTTATTGGCCACAAAGATAGATAAAATCGGAAGAATAGTTCGCCTTAACCGCTAAATGCACATCTCCTCCATCAAACCGGAAAATGAAGTTGAGCGCACTGATCCAATTGACGTAATGCGCTTTCAGTTCCAGCGTAGAAGTTGATGACCAGGCATAACTACCTGCTACATAAAAAGGACCTTCTATCCCGGTGAAACGTCCTTTGGCTTCGATAGAATATGGAGGATATGCATCTATTGAAGTCTTCTCCCACTGTTTGTAGCCAAATAGCAAGTCATATTCAAGCCCATCGGTCTGTGTCACAGTCATTATGACCTCTTTGGGTTTGAATTGAAGACGGAGAGACTGCCAGCCCAATTTATTCGGCTTAAACATAATAGGCTTGTTCGCATACTGCCGGGCAAGAGATGAATTTGCTTTCCCTTGTACCACCGGTAACTGATAAGAAGACTGCTTCTTCAACAAGCGTTTATAATCCTTTCCCGGCGTCAAAGGCTCATCGCCTACAGCAGGCAACAGACGATTCCAGACCAAGCGGCGTTGCGTGATTCCATCTATAATGCTACATTCGGTAATGACTACTACCATATCTTTATCCGGTATAATAAGTGCATATTGCCCTAAAGCACCGTCTACGCGAACAGCTCCCGGATATTCACAAAGCCACATATGATAACCATAACCATAGCCAAAGCTACCTGTATCGGATTGCTTAGCCATCATCAGGTCTACCCAGTCTGCCGGAAGTAGCTGTTTGCCTTCCCACATACCACGGTTTAGCAGTAACTGTCCAAGTTTAGCCAACGACTCACTTTGCAAGTACACTCCCCAGCCACCGGTATTGATTCCCTCTGGACTCACTTCCCAAGACACATCAGTGATGTGCATAGGCTCGAACAGTTTCAGGCGGAGATAATCCAGTAATTTCATACCCGTCACCTTCTGTACGATGGCGGAAAGAATATACGAACTCATGGAATCATAATCAAAATGTTCTCCGGGAGTCTTTATATCTTTTCCCAGATAACCTCTGATCCAGTCAGTACGACCATTGCGCATATTCCAGTCCGGAGTAACACCCGAAGTCATGTTCAGCAGATTACGGACCGTCATATCGGCAAGATTGGGGGAAATACTATCGGGAAGTTGGTCGGGAAAGAAGGAGGCGACCCGGTCTGTCAACCGCAAGCGGTTCTCGGAGATGGCGAGTCCGACGGCGGCACCGACAAAAGTCTTGGAGCAGGAAAACATCGTGTGCCGATACTCCGGAGCGAAGGGTTCGGGATACATCTCCGCGATCACTTTTCCGTGACGCAGCACCATTACACTGTGTATATCGGTCTTCGGCAGGGCCATCAGAGAGTCCATCAAAGCAATGAGCGCTCCGGAAGGAACCCCTTCGGCTTCAGGCGTCGAGCGTTCGAACTCACGTATCTGCGCACGGGTCGTTGCAGGTAGCAGTAGGCAGAGTACAAGAAGAAGTAAAACGAGTTTTTTCTTCATTTCTAATATTACATTTATCATTTGTACATTAACTGTGCGCAAAAGTAAAGCATTCAAATAGAGGAGGCAAATCCGCAGCAGATAATTTAGATTACTTTATTCAAACAATAATATTACAGTATCTCCCTTGGATAAAGACAGAAAAATCATCTTATCGGTATAAATGTTACTTTACCCATTCACCGATTCACCACAAAATTACGTATTTGGCACCCCATCCTCTCCCCTCTAGCTACACGCAAGCACAGCGTATGGCGACCGGGCGCAAGTTCCGTCTCCAGCATATACACCCAAGGAATATACAAATTCCCGCTCCAACTCGTAAATGTATCCAGACTCTTGAACGGCACCCCATCCACACTATACTCCAATACACAAGCCTGCGGACCGGCCGCACAAAAGATGCCCACCGCACGACCTTCGAAAGCGAACGAAAGACTGGCTCCGGCACGATCCGTCACCAACATCGGAACATTCACAAATCCCTTACGAGTGTTTCCCTTCACCTTAGGCGTCCAGTCCTCCACAACCCGCCAACCGTTCAACTGCTTCGCTGAACGAATGTCCACAAACGCACCTTTATCATAAGAATAACGATCTATCGGTTTCTCCGGCACCTCATGCGCCCGGACCGCCGCCCCGGCCACACGGGCGCCCCACTCAAGGTCGAAAAGTCGATTAATAGCTGCCGCATAATACCTGTGCCCCCGCCAAGCTGGATGAGTCCCTCCGAATTCTTTCCAGTCGAACTCACCGTCGCGTATCCGTTGTGCTACCTCTTCCGCCAGGTTGATGGAAGAAATATAATAATGATTAGCCACAGCCTCATGGCTCATAATCACCTGCGGCTGCACTCCCTTGTCCAGCAACGGGATGAACGGGTCGTAAATAAAATGAAGCATCACAACGTCCATCTCCGGACTGACCGTGCGGGCATGGCGAACCACGCCCTCCATACCACGTATCTGCCCGATATAGTCGAAACCGTTCGTATCATCGTTCACCGCTGCCTCAACAAACAACAGATCGGGTACTCCCCGTTGCAACACATCGTTTTCAAAGCGGAAAGCATGGGGAGTAGTTCCCGTAGAAGAAATTCCGGCATCGACGAAGGTAAATTCTGTTTCAGGAAAGCGTTGGCGCAAATCCTCCTGTATCATATTCCGCCACCCACGCATCTCCGTAATGGAGCCGCCCAAGAAAGCGACACAACCCTTTTTCTCTTTCGTAAACTTCAAATAAGAGTTGGCAAGGCTACCACGCTGGTGAATCACCTGTTTCTTCTGATAATCCGGCTGGTTACGGACGATAAAATCGATCACAGGCTCCGGGTTATCCAGACTGTGAGGGTGATGGTCACAACCGGGTTTCAGAATGATTTCGACATTACCACCCAAAGCACGATAGCGTTCGGCAGCAATCTTCATATGCCGTTCATAAGGCACCGTCTTGTCGCTATCACCGCAAACTCCCATCACCGGAATACCTGCGGCAACCAGCGGAGCCAGATTGTCAATCGGGTTTCCCTTGAAGTCCTTTGCCGTCTCATCCGTCAGCCCCCACTCCGTCAGAAAGCCTTTCCAGAAATCACGTTCCCAATTCTCGGCGAAGTAAAGCATATCACAAACCGGAGCATCCACATAAATACAGGCCACCTTATCCGGATTCTTTGCCGCCCAGTTGAACGCAAACAGTCCGCCGCGACTGAAACCCTCCAGCGTCACCTTCGGAGAGAGGCGGTAATACCTGCGCATCACCTCATAGAAATCGCTTCCCAGACGCTGCGCACGCGGACTTCCGTACAGATGCGTCAAGTCGTAGTACACCACATGGAATCCTTCCTCCAACAAAGCCTTATCTACCGAAGGGAAAGCCCCGAAGAACGCAGGACGCCATATCCAAGGACGCCCCTCGGCCACCTTGCGGGGAGCAACCACAATGGCCCGGCGAGCATTACAGAAAAAATCGTAACGGTCGAAACCCTCCCACTCTGACTTCTTGCCCGGAAAAGCCTGTTCGGTGACGATCTCCGGCGCCTCGTTGCCGGTCAGCGTACGATAAAGCTCGCCGGCTATCAGGGCCGCCCCCTGTTCGTTGGGGTGGATGCCGTCTGTATAGTAATCGGGATACGGTTTCAGAAGCGCGTAAAGATCTACAACAGGCAAGTGACGCTTCTTTGCAACGCGGCGTATCACGGGGATGATGCCATTCGTTATCACACTGTCGTTGATGCCGAAATTCCGTTTCACGGCCGGCACAGGGAGGCACAGATATATCTTAGGTTTGGAAGGCAAATCCTGAAGAATATCCAGCATCTCCGTCAGGTCTTTTCCGAAATCCTTTCCGTAACGCCAGTTCCAGGGCTTGCTGTCATTCGTCCCCAACTTAATGGTAACGATGTCCGGCTGAAACGCCAGCAGGTCGCGGAACTTCTGCTCGTGCATGTACGGATGATCTCCCTTATTCAGCATCACGCGGGCGCTGATTCCGAAATTGCGCACATCGTACCCCTCGCCCAAAAGCTGGGAAAGCAATCCCGGATAACTGTTCTGAAACTGATTTTTAATTCCCGAGCCGTAAGTGATACTATTGCCCACACAGGCAATCTTTACCGGCTTCTTTTCTTGCGCCACCGCCCACAGGCTGAACAGGCACAGGAAAAGCAAAAGAGTGTTTTTCTTGTTCATGGTATCTTTATTTAATTACGTTTCATAGCATTTTTGACGATCGCAAAGATACATTTTTTTAAAAGACAGAACCAAATCCCCTCCAAAATGTTATCCAAGCCTAAACCTACAGAAAATGAAAAGATTAATGTTATTTGCAGCCATCGCCCTGTTCATGGCGAGTTGCGTAAAAGACGACGACTGTCTCAAGGCAGTAGTAGACGCCAACGCACTGATCACCCCCAAACTATACGCCACAGTGGAGAACAGTAGCAACACCCAGAGTCCCATGACCGGCATATTGACCGTCGCCCCCTGCCAGCCCAACAGCGCCATTTATTTCGGCAACTACGTGGAAGGTAAACTAACCCCCTTCGACGGATATTACAATGTGAAGAACGGAAACTTCTACCAGGAAGCCATCAACCGCGAAATTTCTCTTCCGGCAGGTCCCTACAACATGGTATACTGGGGAACACCCAAGTACGAAACACCCATTTATGCCAATCCCGCGGTGAGAGAGCCCGTCTACATCATCGGTCAGGACATGTCAAAGCAGACATTCAGTATGCTCAAAATGAGTAAGGATACCACTTACTATCCTGTATTCGACATGGTCTATGCCGTAAAAGCCACAAACATCGGCACCGAAAACCTCAGTGCAGCCCTGAAGCGGACAGTAGCCGGACTGAAAGTGATAGTAAAGGATAGGAATAACGGCATCCTCAGCGCAAGTATCGACAGCATGTATGTACACGTCACCGGAATTTCCACTGCACTGAATTTCTACACCGCACAGCCCGTGCCGACAACAGGAACCGTTGCCTTCCCGCTGATACGTTCAACAGATGGCACCCAAATGAGCAATGCAACCGTCATGCTCTTCCCCTCCATCGGAAAACCGGTATTCAAGCTATTCATCCTGTTGAAGAATGGTACGGTGAAAAGTTTCCAGCAATCCCTGGAAACCCCAATGACAGCCAACACCAAGCTAACACTGACTCTCACACTGGGCGACATCTTTTCAGAAGAGTCGTCCGGGAGTTTCACCATCGAAAATTGGAATGAGCAGAACCAAACAATCGACGTCCCGAGCCTGGATTGACCGACCGACAGGAAAGACTTCCCCCACCCGGGTAAAGCCTCTTTCCTGTTGCTACAAATTAGAGATATTTTTATGGGAGAATAGAACGGTGTGCTCCCATCTTCTCGTAGGGCAGCGTAAACCAGAAAGTAGAGCCTTTACCTAACTCAGACGCCACTCCTATCTCGCCTTTGAGTTCCTTCACGATATTCTGTGAAATAGCCAGTCCAAGTCCCGTTCCCTGCTTGAAAGAATCAAGCTTTACAAAACGGTTGAATATATCCGCCACCTTTTCAGGAGGGATACCAGTACCGGTATCTGTCACAAAGAAGCGTATATAGCCACCTTTCGGTTCTTCGTACCCGAACGTGATACTCCCGGTATTCGTAAACTTCATGGCATTACTGATGAAGTTATTCAGCACCTGGGTAATTCTGCGCTGGTCGGTATACAAAAGCAGCCCCTCCAGTGGTGTCACCGCACATATAGTAACATTCGCATTCGGTTGCCTCATTCTGGCAGCCTGCTCTATTTCAGATAACATCTTATTTACGTCTATATTTGCATAGACATATTCCAGTGTACCGGCTTCTATCTTTGATAAATCCAGGATGTCATTGATCAGTTGCAATAATATATCATTGTTTTTGCTAATGATACTGAGGTATTCCGTCCGCTCTTCTTCCGATACATCTTCGGCCAGTATGCTCGAAAAACCTACTATTGCATTGAGCGGAGTACGTATTTCATGGCTCATATTAGCCAGAAAAGCTGATTTTACACGATTGGACTCTTCAGCCTCTTCTTTAGCCAGACGCAGTTTACGTTCCAGAATCTTCTGGTCTGTAATATCCCAGGCTGTATAGAGAATCCACTTACGTCCATCGGAGAATGAAACTATATTATTATTCTGGAAAGTAAACCGTTCCTCGTTCTTATTCGTAAAGAAACGCCTGGTACCGGATTGGGCAATTCCCGTTCTTACCAATTCTTCATCTTCTTTCCTGATCATCGTTGCAGCCTCAGGCATTATATCGAAATCAGTTCTTCCAATCGCCTCCTTAGCCGGATATTCAAAGAGCTCTTCAGCCTTTTTATTTATAAAAGTATAACGCATATCATTATCGACATCCTTCACCTTGGCTGCAATAGGAAGGTTGTCGAGAATATTTTCAAGCAAATGCAGATGCTCTTGCCACTCCGTTTCTCTCACTTTTTTGATACGCTTGTGCATAAAGTAAAATAGCAGGAGTACAATAGCAGTGCCCAATACAATCACAACATAAATTATATTCTTCTGGATAAAACTGGGCGGAACATCACAATAAACCGCATTTTTAGGAAAGTGATCTAATGCAACTCCCTTGTCAAGCAGTGTCTGGTAATTAAGATAGGTATTGGGCGTACCGGCAACAACCGTTTTCGCCTCGTATGTACCATCCTTTTTCAATGCACTTCTGATTTCACTGATGACTGCACTTTCAACATCGGTACTACCGATATAATGTCCACCGGCAAATAAGGCATGTCCCCTCGTGAACTGGTCAGACAACGAGAATACCGGCTTTTTAACTATACCGGAAATATAAGAATGCATTCTCTCATCAGGATAATACTTTTCAGACAAATTCTGACCGGCCACATTCACCCATGAACAGTAGATAATACCTGTCTCTTTACCACATTCACTAATCATGCGGAGCATTGTTTCTGTATTTGTCTGAGGATATGTAATAAATTCCATATCCAAATCAGAAAAGTATTGCTGATGTGTTTCTTCTGCTTTTTTCCGAATTAGAGAACAGATAAATCTGTCATCCGATAACAAGACAACCTTTTTCATTTCAGGAGTAATCTCCTTCATCAATTCTATGGTTTCTTTAATACAAACAGGAATATTTATGGCAGTCACATTATACCGCTCCAGCATTTCCGGCCTAGTGATAATCTGATCTTCAGGTATATATTCGCCATTGTAGTACTTATTTATATCAGCCGACGTATGCGGCATCGAGTGGCAAATAATTGTAGGTACTCCTTTCCAGTTAGTGTCAAAAAGCGGTTTGCAAACGTACCATCCCGGATCGCCTACAAATATGACGGCTTGGGGAGGCACAGAATATTTATCCTTTAGATAATCAACCTTCTGATCTATTTCCTGTTGATTATTGAAATGCCATGTTGTGAGAGTCTCCAAATATACCTTCACTGAATTTTCTTCATTGAATGCCTTTTCTACAGTTTCAAGTAAATCATAAGCCCATTTCTCACGAAAAGTGGAAGAACTGATAAGAACAATATACTCTTGATCTTTTGTATCAGCCATCGTCTTGGGCACCAGAAATAAACAAGCGAGAATAGCAACCGCAAGTATTCGAAATGTCAAAGGGGGATACAGAAATGTATTCTGATTTGGCATATTGGATAAATATTAAAATATAAAATGGCAAAAGCTTCTCAACTATCCTTGGCAAAGTTAGGAAAAAATAAATGCCAAAGAAATATCCAATGACAAATTCGAATATTACGTTCATCTTTTTGTTGTTTATATCCGCATTGAACACTATTTGTGATATAGGATCAAGTATGACGCTGATGAAATAGAAAAAAGTGTCGCATTTATAACTTGAACTCAAGCTTACTACAATATATGGTATTCATTGGTTTTCCATCGATTGCCCGTCCTTTGAACGATTAATGAAGTGGTACAAGAACTGTAACATTTAATCTATCAGCAAACCAACGAGTTACGAGGAGTGGAAAAGAAAAGCGGAGAGAGTTTTTCAACTTTCTCCGCTTCAGTACCCAGACCCGCATTTGAAATATTAAATATCAATAGCTGGGAACAAATTCAATTCACAGACAAATAATGTGTATTTCAGTGTGTATTAGTAGATTATAAGCAACAACGAATGGGATTAAATTTAATGAGATTGAATTTATTTCGGGATAATTGGGAACATTTTGGGGAACAATTCATTAACTTTGCAGTATTCAATCCAGAAATAAAATTGAAGATTATGAAAGTGACTGCATTTATACGGAAAGTTGCCAAAAAGAACGATGTAGATACTAAGGTTACTATCTATTTTCGTTTGCGTGATGGAAAAAAGGACATCAAGGCAGCAAGCGAACTTGTTATCAGCCCGAACCATTGGAGTGTTGAGCGACAGGGCTATAAAGACCGTATAGCTTTGGTGCCGGAAAACGAGAAGATGGACTTGAACCATAAAGTGCAGGCATTGACACAAATGATTGAAAAGGAATACAAGGAGGATGCAGGAAGTGAATGGCTCGGGAAAGTCATAGACAAATTCCAATCATCCCGAAAAGTACAAGACAGAAGAAGAGCTGGCAATAGAGAATCCACCTACTTTTGCCGAACTTTTCGATGAGTTTTTGGAGAAACATAGTCTTTCGGAGGTAAGAAAGAAGAACTTCCGTGTAGTAAAAAGGGCTCTCATGCGCTATAGCAGCCGACAAGGAATATTATATGCCTGAACGGGGATATGGTTTGGGCAGATAGCAGACCATTGTAACATCATAATATCATAGACTATGTACGACAAGAAACAAAACATACATTACTGCACCATACTTTCTGCCGGGCAATGGAATTTTCTTTTGGACGGCAAATTCTCCACACATAGGCAGAAGTGCTTGTACAAGCTGATGACCGATGCGGTGCAGGTTGAAACCAGTTATAAAATCAAGGGCGTTGAGATTGCCTTGGAGGTGGGAGAAGTCGCAGCTTCCGATGTGGAACTGGCGGAATATTTGGGGTGCAACCGAAAGACAATCGGAAAGCTCATAGACAGCTTTAACAGGCTCGGTATGCTGACCACCCGAACCAACAACCGCACTTCCATACATACCCTGCATTTTCTTACAGGCTGGAATGTCGGTTGTATCCTGATAACCAACCCATTATGTCAGGCCATCGGCTATCGCCAAAGGGCAGACCGAGGATGTGCGGATACCTATCCCCGACACATCTTCTTCACGTAGCGAACAATATGGAAGTGCGGATAGCGACCAACGGCAAGAATAGGAAACGGACAGCACAAAGTGCGATACATCTACCCTTTCTTCTTCCCTTTGTTTGTCTGAAACTCCAGACTTGCTACCTCTGAATCTTTTTGCTGAGGATGAAGCGGACAATCCCCATGTCATATGAGAATAGACCGTTTGGAAACATTCCCACAGAGAGTCACGAAAAAAGGCGCAGGACGGCACGAATGGCGATGAAGACTACCAACATAGATGCGAATGACAGACGGACGCAGAAAGCGGAATTTAAAGCGGTACTCCGTTGTCGTGGTGTGATAGACTGGGCTTGCCCAGATATAGTCCACTATAACTTCTCCGCTACGCTACAAAGTTGTGGGCTCTCCCGAGGGGCTGGGCGTTGCCCCGTCCCACTCAGGGCGCTGCCCTAAGAACCCGGCAAGGGCGGTCTGCCCTATGCAACCCGACCAAAAAGTGACCCCCTCTTTGGAAACTCCGCTTAGTGGTTTTCACCCCTAAGAATCCCAAGCTGGAAGTGACCCTCTCCCTGCACCCTCCGATTAAGGCGAAGCCCTAATAAGCCACCAGTGAAACTAAAAAGACAAATAAACTCATGGCACAAAAAACATCAATCAACATAAAGCCCTGCAACGTTGGAAGCAGCGGACCGCATAACAGACGGACAGCGGAATATCTCGCCAATATCCGAAAGGAAAAACTCTACATACGCACTGACCTCATGGCGAGAAATGAAGCATGGGTAGCACCTGAAATTGGCGATACCTCATTGACTGAATACACCAATCTGATAGCCGCAATGGTCAAGGAGAAGACAGGGCGGGCGATGCAGACAAAAGACCGGGAACGGATAAACAAGAAGACGGGCAAGGAGCATTTGGAACGGGAGGACTTCATCATCGCCAAGCAAAAGCAGGAAGCCGAACGAGCCAAAGCCGAAAAGGAAGCCGCCATTGCCGCCAAGAAAAAAGCCGAAGCGGAACGTTTGCTTATCGAGAAGGAGAACAAAGCAAAAGAGCAGCACCGCCTGTCCCTTGACAGTGAGATTGCCGACAAGGAGAAGTTGCTCAAAGACGAACGCAAGGCAAAAATGGACAGCATTTTGGATAGTGTCGGCAGCATTGTAGGGGTCGGCAAATCCGCAGTCGTTGAAAAGGAAAACGCCAGATTGAAAGCCGAGAACGAGCGTATCAGGAAAGCCTTTCCCGATGCGGTAAAGAACAAGGTGGAGGAACGGACAAAGGCATTGGTCGAAGAAAAGCGGAAAGCCGAAGCCGAGCGTGACAGGGCATTGGAACAGAACCGTTCACTTGCCGCTGAAAGGGACAAGGTGGTCAGGCTACTTGACGAGCAAAAGACTGGCGAACAGCGACGCATCAGTCAGGCGGTTCTCACAGCTACGGCAGAGAAAGACAAGACTATCCGCCTATTACAAGACGCATTGGAAAACAGCAAGGGAATTTTGAACCTCATAGCCCATATCCTATATAAAGCAAGCGAGGTATTCAGACGGGCTGTCAATGCGATTATCCATTTCGGTACGGAGCAGCACAAGTCTGTCTTCGCCCCTTCCGAAGCCGCAGACATCAAGAGCGTGATGCAGGAATACAGGAAAACAACCGAACAGCAAAAGGCAGTTGGAGAATGGTTGTGCGGATATGCCAAAAGCAGAAAGTCTTTTGACGAAATAAAACATCGCCACACACTTGGTGAGGTGGGCGATGTCGCAGAGGGAGCGTATGATTGGAAGATAGAGAGAACCAACAGCAATGGAATAACAAGATGATTTTAAAGTGTCTATCGGCCTCTGTAAAGGATAATGATGTGGTTAGTTGTGCTCTATAAATTTATCCGTGAATATGTAGAAAAGGGCCTGTAGATAAACTAAAAGAAAACATTACAGTTTATTTACAGACTCTCTACATCAATAGCTCGATGTTTTATCTATAGCCTTTTCCTTTACAGGAAGGACATGTTTTATGGTAATGTCCATTTATTCGATACTCACCACATTCTGAGCACCATTTTTTATCAGTGATTCCAAAATTAGCAACAGAGTCATCTATTTTTCCTGTACCATTACATAACCCACATTTTTTTGTTTGTGGTGTACTGTTTGAAGATGTATTATTATTTGTATAATCAGAAGAATCCGATGAATCAAAAGATGAACTTGATGACTGATTACTATTATATGTAGCATTCATACTTTGTAAAAACTGGGTATATGCTTCCATTTCTTCCATTTCTGATGGCTCACGCCCCATTGTTGTCCTAAAATTATTTCTAAACTGCGTCAAGAATTGATTCTTTTGTGCAGCCATCTGTGCATTAACTTGAACCATTGCATTTTGTGCAAACAGTTGAGGATTTAAGGATGGTGGAAGATTATAATTAGATGAAGTGCTATTGTAAGATTTAATTGCAGCATTTGTTTGTATAACAGTCGATGCAACATTAAGAGCTGACCCAAATATTCCCATAATAATATTAGCCCTTCGCTCTCTTTTTTGCTGTAGCATATTTTCACAATCTAATATTAAATCTCTTGCGTCATCAATCACACTTTGGCGCGGTTTTAATCTAATACATGCTTGAAGATTCTTGATGGCATCCTTGTACTTGTCAATATTGTAATAGGCTGCACCAATATTGTAAAAGGTGACTCCGTCTTGTTTTATAGCCAATGCTTGCTTATAATACTCTATTGCTTTTTTGTAATTTTTATTATTGAATTCTTCTTGACCTGAATCAAAATATTTGTCGAAGGCTTTTTCTTGTCTTGTATCACAAATTAAATTACCTCTAAGATCATAAAAATAAAATATTCCTTCTTTAAAATCATTGAAAGCTTTAATATAAACATCATCACTAAATTTTGATTCATCAATGCTTGACCCAGATCCTCCGGCAGACTTCAGCATCCCCATTAATCCAGCATGAACGCCATCTACTGGATCTGTTGAAAGCACTTCACCTTTTTTATACAAACTTACATTCTTAAACAATCCTGTTGGAAAAATCATTTTTCCTTGGGTCGTAAAAAGACCTACAGTTTCGCCATCTTTAACTTTGTATAATTGGCTAAACTCTTCTCCTTTGATTGATATCTTTTTAATTGTGGTGTATTTTGGAGGAATAATGATGTGGCCTTTATTATCACATATACCTCGTTTGTTAAAAGACCTAACGTCATATGTTCCATCATTGAGTGAATAAATTTTAGAATATTCTAATGGAATGATTACATTTCCAGCAAAGTCAATGAGACCTCTCAACAATCCTATTTGAGCTATAGCCGTTCCATTCATATAAGGGTCTATATCATCATATTGAGGTTTTATCAATTCCTGACCTATACTGTCACACAAACCATATTTCCCCAAATAGTCAACACGAAAGAACAAAGGCAACCCTTTTCGCTTAACTTTTGTTACATAATGATACTTATCGCATGGAATTATGATATTTCCATTCAAATCAGCAATACCCTGAAAGCCATTCTTGAAAAGTTTGAATCCAGGTAAATCTTTGTCGTACATAATCATTTTATAGTTGCAAGGTATAATTTGCTTGCCAGAACTATTGATAATGCCACACATGCCATTTTTGTCTAAAATTTCAATGTAAGAAAAACCGTCTTTAACCACTTCCTTTCTCTGTGTTGTTGGTTGTGGTTCAGTAATAACGTTACCTTGTAGTGACATTTTTCCTTTACCATTACCCAAGTATGTTTCATAATACCAACTTCCATCATTGTCTTTAACTGGATGTATACCAGAGTATTTTGTAGATAAAAGGATGTTGCCTAATGAATCTACAATAGAGGCTTTTCCATTAGCTATGATTTCGAATACACCATTGTCTAATGGATATACATTAGAATAATTTACTGCTGGTATGATACATTTGCCATTTCTGTCTAAATATCCGGTGACACCATCACCGAATTTTGATAACTTCACTAAAAAACCATTACGAAACGGTGTGATTCTTCCATATTTTATAGCGGGAATTACCACAGTACCATCTAACTCCATTATTCCAGTCTTGTTGCCAATCCACATATGAATAATGTCACCTTGTAATGTAAAATAATTAGTATATTTCCCTGGATTTACCACAATAGTATCGGTTAACTCATTTTTCAAGTAAACAAAACCATTAGAGTCTTCATACTTTTTATATTTGTATATGTAATCTCCTTTATCATCAAAGACGGCCATTGGACTATTGCTTGTTGCTATTAATTTCCCTTTGGAAAGAACAAAATTCAAAATAGTATACCCGTCAGACTCAGAAACTTTGCACTCCCCATCTTTATAGTATAATGCACAGGAATATTTATTGCCGACAGATGACTCTTTACAATACAGCAAATCCCCATAGCAAGTTATTTTGCCATATTTCTGAGGAACTATAATTTTACCTGTTGCGTCAGTTACGCCATAGAGTTTATCGTCATCACTAACAAAATATCCTATAGTACCATCACTGAAATGGAATTCTTTCTTCTTTTGTGGATTTTGATTATAGACATCAATCAACTCAAATAAATTGTCATTCTTTTCTTCATGATTGCTTATCTCTATAAAAGAATCATTAAAGAAACTTTCCGTAGATATATTTCTTGCAAAAAAATCTATCGTCATTAAACTGCATAGGAATAAAAAATAAAAACGGTTGTTCATATTAGATGTAATTTATATTTTTATTGTTTTTTCTATATCTGGGGCAATCCATCAGTCATTTTGTTGTACTTGTGTTGTATCCATTCGTCAACAGATAACTTATGGGATTTTTCACTCGCATTCCAAGAATTTCATCCACTGAATTCGTATGGAATCAAATGCTTGGCAGGGATGAACCTCACCAAGATATTGTAGTCGTTGCCGCTGGCATCCACGCAAGGAATATGTTCAGTGGAAATGGTTACGGTATGTGTGCAGAAATCGAATAGTGTACACATGAACTTACCGTCTGTTATGTCATAGCTTCTACACATTTCGGTTACTTGTTTGGTCAATCGTTTAAGACATAATTAATCACTTTCACTACCACATGAGGACTGAATACCATGTATTGCCATAATGTTTTTACGCACTTTTGCCTTTGTGGAACTACTATTCGAAATATATGCATTATTAATACAAGTTCCATCTCCTAGAAAGATTAGATAGTTCGTACTTTGAATATGAGAGCCATCCAAAAGTTCAATGTCATAATACGAGGTATGCGAGCCATCAGAATTGGAATAGTAAGATATTCCTGAAGCATTGAATGTTCCATCAGAGAATTCATAGTCTGTGCTCCAATGATTATTCCAATTTGATTGTTGGATGGTATATTGTAAACTATTCATCCAAAAGCAACCCTTAATAGAATAGTTGAATCTAAAATGAGTTACATAATCATAAATTTTTCCATTGATTTCTTGACCTGTATATGTTCCTGTTATTTCAACACTATTGAAATTAATCGTAGGACGTTCATTATAATACAATTCATAATTTTGAGTATCTGAATAATAATATATTTTGTCGTAGTCATATTGACCATTTTGTTTATATGCCATTATATATGAACCTATTTCTATTGGCTTTGATGCAATAAAATTTGAGTAATCAATATTGTCCATGGTGTAAATAGACCCTTCAAAAGATAATTCTGATGAGAAATTATTCCCATTTATTTCGTTCGCTGGATAATATTCATACTCTCCGTCCTTTAAAGTATAAACGCCTATGCTTCCTTGTCCAATAGTCTCTTCATCATTGTTGGGAGCAGCAAACGCCGTCCCCTTTACAGTCAATACAAAATTAATCTTTCCTCGTTTAGCTTCGCATTTTGAAATTTCAATCGATTCTATAGATGAAGAATTTGTGGCAAACGTGCCTATTTCACCGTACATGAAGACATCGGACTTACAATCAGCAACCGAAATACTACCTATATTTCCTCCATTTATAAATATGTCTGAAACAGCCATATTTTCTACTGCACTATGAAATTCAGTCCATGTGCGATATAAATGTGGTTGGAAACAATATATTTGTCCTAACTCCATGTTGTCAAACTCAAAGTAATACACGCCGTCTTTTGTTACATCTTTAGACAAGCTAACCAAATTGTTTCCTGAAAGATATGAGCCGAGGATTACAGGACGTTTTTCTAAACGCATTATGATTCTTGTCCCCATAATATCTGAATGGGATATTTTGTCGAAATTATTGACTTGACAATATACTCGATAATGTGAATCTGTAATGCGTTCCGCCCCTAACGTCGTAACCACTACATCCCCAAACCATTCTTCATCGCGCCATTCTTTAGCTATGGATATAGCCCCCATCACAGATCCCCCCCATTTCTAAGCGACATTATGAGGTCTATTGCAATTGCTGGCCGGCGAACATATTTATTGTTCGACATTCCACCAATAATTGTCAGCACTCCAACTTTAGATGACAAGGCGTTTGGATTTGACGCAATGTCCCCAATTGAAGCAATTGTACCTATCTTATTTGCCATATTCGCCCATCCATCCATACCATCTGATGAACCCGTTGTTCTTGTTTTTGCTGCATTTGATTTCGAGGGAATTGTATTAAAGATACTGTATGATATGTCAGATATTGTTTTATTCTCATTTTGCGATGATATTACAATGTCAAACGTTTCTTCCTTATATCTAAAATCATAAAATGTGTTTTCGCAAAAAAGACTTCTTATAACTCCCAATGTGTCTATTTTAACAACAAGTGGCAAATCTTTTCCTTTTTTCTGACCAATATAGCAAACATAACCATCAATGCTATCGTTATCTTCAAATAAATAGTAAACACTATCTGTTGTAACTAAACCATATTGAAAATTTTCTATTGGCTCGTCAAAAATCTCATATTCAAGATTTGTGTTCTTTATTTGAGTGTCCTCAATGAATGTCTCATCCTCTTCCTTACATGAATATAAGCATATACATATAAGAAATAAAATAATTATTGCTTTTTTCATATTAAAAACAGCCTCTCAGTCCCTTATTGGCGTTTAAATTTACGTTGAAGCGTGGAACTGCAAATGCCACGTTCTGAATTGGAGGTCGTAGGAGACCTGTACACACGAGTGTAGTAATAGCAGTCCACGCTATAGCGTGAGAACCACTATGCCACCCTTGTGTGTAATTGTGAAATTTCCTACGTTTCCAATTCACAAGATAAGCATAATGCTTCTTAATTTCTATGTCTCGGACAGGGTTTCCCAAATCCAAATACAAAGGTAATGAAATCCCCATAAAAAGCTCTCACTGATAGGTAAAAAACAGCATTTCTAGGCTCATTTTCCCTCTTTTTGTACCTCTATTGGCTTTCCAAGCGTTTAAGAATCTGTTTTTCAGCGGTAAAAGATAATTCCTTGACAAAACTTTCTTACTCTCTCTTCCATTCAAATCAACGAAGGTATAAAAAGGCCGAACCTTATAGCACTTCGTCAGTCTTTCGGGTTTAACGAAGCTCTACTCACCGTCAGATTTCCATCTATACCATGTTCTTATGGCGGTTTTAAACCTTACATGAGGAAAAAGAAGGCCGTATATCAAAAACCTCTAAAAGCCCTTATTTTTTTAGAGGAGGGATGTGCAAAATCGAATCTGTTTGCTATTTGTCGTCACCATAATCATGTTTAAAGACGTTCAACCACATTTAGCGAGGGAGGAGAATGAAACCCTGTGGGAACAAATCGGGAACAGATAAGGCAAAAAGAAAACAGCTAAGTATTGATATCCAAATACTTAGCCATTCTACTTGTACCCAGACCCGGGGTCGAACCGGGATGGAAGTGAATCCACTGGTGTTTGAGACCAGCGCGTCTACCGATTCCGCCATCTGGGCATGCTTGATTTCTCAATTGCGGTGCAAAGATACAGCTTTTTTCTAAACCTGCAATACTTTTCCTAAAAAAAGGAGAAAAAAGTCATAAAACATTCTGCAAACATTCCGTGTTTCCAAAATATAGTGTACTTTAGCAGAAACTTTTAAAACAAACGATATGACAACAAATAAGGATAATTTTTGTGTTATCATGGGGGGCGGCATCGGTAGCCGGTTCTGGCCATTCAGTCGAAAAACACTTCCAAAACAGTTTCTGGACTTCTTCGGCACAGGAAGATCACTCTTACAACAAACTTTCGACCGCTTCAACAAAGTTATTCCTACGGAGAACATACTTATTGTTACAAACGACCTGTATGCCGACCTCGTAAAGGAGCAACTGCCCGAATTGAATCCTGAACAGATATTACTGGAACCTACACGCAGAAATACAGCTCCTTGCATTGCATGGGCAGCCTACCACATCCGCGCATTGAACCCAAATGCAAATATTGTGGTAGCCCCATCCGACCATTTGATTCTGAAAGAGGGTGAATTCCTTGATGCTATCGAAAGAGGCTTATCTTTCGTATCACAATCAGAAAAACTACTTACTCTCGGCATCAAACCGAATCGTCCTGAAACAGGCTATGGCTATATACAGATAGCCGAACAAAGCGGAGATAATTTCTACAAAGTAAAAACCTTCACAGAAAAGCCAGAGTTGGAATTAGCTAAAGTATTCGTAGAAAGTGGAGAATTTTATTGGAATTCCGGACTCTTCATGTGGAATGTAAACTCTGTCATTAAGGCTGTAGAGGCATTACTCCCCGAACTGGCTTCTAAATTGGTTCCGGGTAAAGACGTGTATGGTACTCCAGCCGAAAAGGCTTTTATTGATGAGAACTTCCCTGCATGCCCCAATGTCTCCGTTGATTTCGGCATCATGGAAAAGGCCGACAATGTATATGTTTCATTAGGAGATTTCGGTTGGTCCGACTTAGGAACATGGGGTTCTCTTTACGACTTATCTCCAAAAGATGAGGAAGGAAATGTGACGCTGAAATGCCAGTCATTATTATACAATAGCAAAGGAAATGTTGTAGTACTCCCGGAAAATAAGCTCGCTGTCATCGATGGACTGGAAGGTTATCTTATTGCCGAGTCAGACAATGTGCTGCTCATCTGCAAAAAAGACGAAGAACATTCCATCCGTAAATATGTAAACGATGCACAAATAAAATTAGGTGAAGATTATATTTAATCGGAAAATGGAGACATAGACTTTCAAACCGAAATAAAGGAAACGGGGACTGAAGCAAATTCAGTCCCCGTTCTTATTATCAAAAGGAAGGAGTTTTATTTTTAGAGTGCTGTACGAATCGCTTCGGCAATTGCTTTAAATTCTTCATCAGAAAGCTTCAGTTTCGGATTAGAGAACAGCATATCCGATTCTTTCTGGATAGGAATGAGATGTATATGCGCATGAGGTACTTCTAAGCCAATCACCGCTTCACCTACTTTCTTACAAGGAAAAGCTTTCTCGATGGCACATGCCACTTTCTTGGCGAAAACATGCATTGCTGCCAAATCTTCGTCACTCAAATCAAAGATATAATCCACTTCCTGCTTGGGAACGACCAACGTATGACCTTTCACCAACGGATTGATGTCCAGAAACGCAAAGAATTTATCATCCTCTACCACCTTATAGCTCGGTATTTCACCTGCGATAATTCTACTGAATATTGTTGCCATAGCTTTTATGATATATAAATTAAGGCAAGCCCGCATGCGGACCTGCCTTTACATTAAAATGATATGTTCATTACTTCAAGGTTAACCATACCCTGCGGTACTTTGATCTCGGCTACCTCACCTACCTTCTTGCCAAGTAAGCCTTGTGCAATGGGAGTGTTAACAGAAATCTTACCTTCTTTCAGGTTAGCTTCGCTTTCCGAAACGATAGTGTAGGTCATCTTCATGCCGTTCTTCACGTTCTTCAGCTCTACCTTGTTCAATATCTGCACGGAGTCTGTTTTCAGCTTAGACTCATCAATAATCTTGGCATCTGCTATAATCGTCTTCAATTTATTGATTTTCATCTCAAGCATGCCCTGAGCCTCTTTGGCAGCATCATACTCTGCATTCTCCGACAGGTCACCTTTATCACGTGCTTCGGCTATTGCAGCCGAAATCTTAGGACGTTCTACCGTCTCCAATTCTTTCAGTTCAGCCATCAATTTCTTGTAGCCATCTTCTGACATATAAGCCATACTTTTTTCCTCCTTTTTAGTTTCTAAATGGTATTATATAACAAAAAAGAATTCCAACATGGTCAGCATGCTGGAACCCTCTTTCGATTTTTCTTTTGCAAAGATAGCCTTTTAAACAATGCGTGTCAAGCAAAAATTGCTGCTATGTAACATATTTAAATAAAAACTTCTAATTTATAACAAGTTACAACAGTGCTTTCACAGCAGCATCCAAGTCTTTTATGGTCTCTCCACGAGCACTCAATTCACTATTCCGGTTGATCAGGAACAACGAAGGAACCTCCTTAACGTTATACATGCCGGCCACATTTGAGTAAATTCCATTGGCATCTCTTACACAAATCCAGGGTAGATTGTCAGCAGTTGTTTTCCAAAAATGTTCGTCTGCATCCAGCGAAACCTGATAAATCACCAGTCCCTGGTCTTTATATTTAGTATAAAGGTCATTCAACAAGAAATTATGGGGAGCAGAAGCTGCACTCTGGTAAATGGTGAAGTCAAGCAATACAACTTTACCTTTCAGTTCACTCAGTTTATGAGTGTTGCCTTTCATATCACGAAGAGCGATATCGATGATACCAGTTTCAGAAATCGCCTCTTCCGGCAACTCCAGAACTTTCTGCTGTGGTGTACGGGTATTTTTCATTCCCTTAATCACAATATTATAAAGGTTTTTAGAGCGTACGGCATGCGGATAATAGTTATTCAGGCTGGTTGCTACAGCAGCAAAACACTTGATATCCTCTTTACTGTTCAAAGGATCGAAAATAAGATAATTATTCAGCTTCTGGAATAAAGCGAAATAAGCAGCCGCCGTGTTGGGAGCAGAAAAGATATATTTTGTTTTCACTTCATCTTTATAGTCCTTCATCAAGGTAGCCAGTTTCTCTTCAAACACATCAGCACCTATCTGATGAGCTTGCATCTTCTTCACCAACTCATTCACCTCATTTTGCAACTGCACTTGTTTCAATGTCAGTTCTTTTATCTTGGTACTATTTGCCGAGCCCTCCACCGTATAAGCAGTAGCAAAATCAGCATACGGAGCTTTCAGCCCGATAGTTTCCGTAGAATCTACTGAGAAATTGATAACCTTGTCGTCCACACGAAGGCGGTAAAACTCCGGAGACTCCGGACGTGTTTGTTTGAAACTGAAAGAACCGTCACCCTTCAATTTAACAGAATCCAAGGGTACGATACCCTCCAAAGCAGCAGCTTCCAGATACAGCATTTTACCGTCGGCACCTGAAACTTCGCCTTCAACTTTGAATTTCGGTTCAGAATTACATGCGCTCAAAGCCAAAGCGGCAAGCGCAACAATACAGATCTTTTTCATATTTAGCTTCTTAATTTCTATTAGAACGAACGTGCAAATATAGCTCTTTTCAAGTTTAGTCAAAGCATTTTCATTGCATCTTCCACACGGAAACTCAAAAAAATAGTCAATTATAAACTTTTTTATCTCATTCCCACCTGATTACATGAATAAATATGTATCTTTGCACGAATTTTGAAAGAAAATATAGATAAAACATTTTTTATGATTAACCCAATTGTTAAGACGATCGAGCTTCCTGATGGCAGAACCATCACACTCGAAACGGGAAAGCTGGCAAAACAGGCAGACGGTTCTGTAATGCTTCGTATGGGTAACACCATGCTTCTTGCTACTGTTTGTGCCGCTAAGGACGCAGTTCCCGGAACAGATTTCATGCCGTTACAGGTAGAGTACAAAGAAAAATTCTCCGCATTCGGACGTTTTCCCGGCGGTTTCACCAAGCGTGAAGGACGCGCTTCGGATTATGAGATCCTGACCTGCCGCCTTGTTGACCGTGCTCTCCGCCCCTTATTCCCCGATAATTATCACGCAGAGGTATATGTAAACATCATCCTCTATTCTGCCGACGGCGTTGATATGCCTGATGCCTTGGCAGGACTTGCAGCTTCTGCTGCCCTCGCTGTTTCAGATATTCCTTTCAACGGACCGATTTCCGAAGTACGCGTAGCACGCATCGACGGACAGTTCGTTATCAACCCAACTTTCGACCAACTGGAAAAAGCTGACATGGACCTCATGGTAGGTGCTACTTACGAAAACATCATGATGGTAGAAGGTGAAATGAGTGAAGTTTCCGAACTTGACTTGTTGAACGCCATGAAAGCAGCTCACGAAGCAATCAAAGTACAATGTCAAGCTCAGAAAGAATTGGCAGAAGCAGTGGGTTCTACCGTAAAACGCGAATATTGCCACGAAGTAAACGACGAAGAACTGCGCAAAGCTGTTCACGAAGCTTGCTATGCAAAAGCTTATGCTATTGCAGCTTCCGGCAACAAAAATAAGCACGAACGCATGGATGCTTTCGATGCTATCCGCGAAGAATTTAAAGCACAGTTCAGCGAAGAAGAATTGAGCGAAAAAGCAGCACTGATCGACCGTTACTACCATGATGTAGAGAAAGAGGCTATGCGCCGCAGCATCCTGGACGAAGGCAAGCGCCTTGATGGACGTAAGACTGACGAGATCCGCCCTATCTGGAGCGAAATCAGTTATCTGCCTGGACCTCACGGTTCTGCAATCTTCACCCGTGGTGAAACTCAATCCCTATCTACTGTTACCCTGGGTACCAAGTTGGATGAGAAGATCATCGACGATGTACTGGAACATGGCAAGGAACGTTTCCTATTGCACTATAACTTCCCTCCGTTCTCTACCGGAGAAGCCAAAGCACAACGTGGCGTAGGCCGTCGTGAAATCGGTCATGGTCATCTGGCATGGCGTGCACTGAAAGGACAAATTCCTGCTGACTATCCGTATGTAGTACGCGTAGTATCCGATATTCTTGAATCTAATGGTTCTTCTTCTATGGCTACCGTATGTGCCGGAACACTGGCATTGATGGATGCAGGTGTGAAGATCAAACAACCGGTATCAGGTATCGCCATGGGATTGATTAAAAATCCGGGCGAAGACAAATATGCTGTATTGTCCGACATCCTTGGTGACGAAGATCACTTGGGCGACATGGACTTCAAAGTAACAGGAACCAAGAATGGTATCACCGCCACTCAGATGGATATCAAGGTAGACGGTCTGTCATTCGATATTCTGGAACGCGCTTTGAACCAAGCCAAAGAAGGACGTATGCACATCCTCGGTAAGATTCTGGAAACCATCCAGGAACCACGTGAAGAACTGAAACCTCATGCTCCGCGCATTGAAACGATGACTATTCCTAAAGAATTCATCGGTGCAGTAATCGGCCCTGGTGGAAAGATTATCCAAGGTATGCAGGAAGAAACAGGTGCTACCATCACTATCGAAGAAGTAGACAACATCGGAAGAATCGAAATCTCCGGAACCAACAAGAAGAGCATTGATGATGCTATGCGTCTGATCAAGGGCATCGTTGCTGTACCGGAAGTTGGCGAAGTATACAAAGGCAAGGTACGTTCCGTAATGCCTTATGGTGCTTTCGTAGAATTCCTTCCGGGTAAAGACGGTTTACTCCACATCTCTGAAATTGACTGGAAACGTCTGGAAACAGTAGAAGAAGCCGGTATCAAAGAAGGTGACGAAATCGAAGTGAAATTACTCGATATCGACCCGAAGACCGGTAAGTTCAAGCTTTCCCGTAAAGTATTGCTTCCAAGACCGGAAAGACAGGAAAGACCTGAAAAGAAATAAGAAATTCCTTATTCTTTAGTATATAAAGCCCGACGGAAATCCGCCGGGCTTTCTTTTTGCAAAAAAAGAAAGAGGGAAACCAGAAAAATCTTTTCATACTTTTGCGTATTCCGAAAAGATTATGTTACTTTACAATATTAACCTTAAATAAGAAGGAGAATATTTAAAAATGCCTTTAGCCGGAAGCCTACATACTATGGATTTATTTTCTCGTTTCTTTCGGGAGAACCAGGAAAAATTCCTTGCCTTTGCCTACTCCTATACCAGAAGTTGGGCAGAAGCAGAGGATATTTTAATGGAATCCATGATCTCTCTGTGGGAATGTCGCGACCGTTGGGAAGAAGATAAAGGTTTGCATTCCCTGCTCCTTACCATTATCAAGAATAAAGCTCTCAACTACCTGGAACGTGAACAAACACGTCTACGTATTGAGGAAGATCTGAATTCGCACCGTCAGCGCGAACTGGATTTGCGCATTGCTACTTTAAAGGATTGCGAACCCGACAAAATATTCAGCACAGAAATACAGCACATCGTGAATAAAGCTCTGGAAAAGATGCCACCTCAAAGCCGTGAAATATTCATGCTCAGCCGTTATAGCAACCTACCGAATAAAAAAATAGCAGAACAACTGAACGTTTCCCTCAAAACAGTGGAGTTCCATATCACGAAAGCTTTACGTATTCTTCGTGTGGAACTAAAAGATTATCTGACTTCTATTCTTCTCTGATAAAACTCTTCTGCTTTTCTTTGATAATATAAATAAAAGGCATATGTTTGCAGCATCAGTAATATTGCTGGCTATTAAACATGGTAGTTATGAGATATATTGTAATAATATACTACGTGCTTATCGAGGGAGAACAAATTTTTGAAACCCTGAATGTCAACAAGAATATTGAAGCAAACTCCCCGGAGGAAGCCATAGGCATTGCTTACAATCTATTTAAAGCCGAAGCTTCGGACGAATGCTACATTGTATCCATCATTCCCAACGCAGTAGATTGATGCAGTAAATAGCTTTATTATTTCATAAAACAAAAAAAGTTTCATTTCCCGTTAGGGTAGTGACGGACTTACCTGTATTAATTATAGAAGGGCAGAAAAAACCTCCCTTATTTAATTAACCATTTAAGTACGTCATGAATCAAGAACTATTATATAAGTATTTTAGAGGAACCGCCACTATTGAAGAAGAAAAGCGCATCCTTGATTGGGTGAAAGCCTCAGAGGAAAACCGAGAAGCTTTCCTGAAAGAGCGTATGATATTTGATGTGGCCCTATTCTCTGACAGACAGAGCAGCAAGAAAAAGACACTCCGTCTGGCTCCGATACTCAAATGGGGAATGCGCGTAGCTGCCGTTATCATCATAGGTGTATGCGGCTACTTCATGACAAACGATTACCTCTATAATCAACTCGCCCAACCGCAAACCATTACTGTCCCTGCCGGGCAACGTGCACAAATCACCCTTGCTGACGGTACACGTGTATGGTTGAATGCACAGTCCACATTAACTTATGCCTCCAACTTCGGACGTAGCGAAAGAAACGTGGAACTGGATGGTGAAGCCTACTTTGAAGTGGCAAAAAATAAAGATATCCCCTTCTATGTACACACCGAAATGAATAAAGTAAAGGTAGTAGGTACCTGCTTCAATGTTTGTGCCTACAGAGGCAGCAAAGAATTCGAAACGACTCTTGTAGAAGGTATTGTAGACATTTATCCCACCAATAACAACAAAGTCATTACCCGTTTGCAAAAAGATGAATTCTTTGGAAACTACGACGGAAAATGCAAAAAAGTCATACTTCCTTCTTATGAATATCTGCGGTGGAAGGAAGGATTGTATTGCTTTGACGATGTACCGTTCAATTGTATCCTTACTAAACTTGAAAAGTATTATAATGTAAGAATAACCGTTTCCGATCCCAAGTTGCTGGACTATGACAGTTGTACTGGAAAATTCCGCGAACAGGATGGTGTAGAGCATATTCTTCGAACCATTTCAAAAGACCATCCTTTTGAATTCAGCATCAATGAAGAAAAAGATTCGATTTTCATTTACGAGAAATAATTTGATATCAAAGATAAAACCTTAAAATTTAGTGCTAACCCTTTAAACAGAAAGACATTATGAAATAGAAGAAACAGTCAGCCAATTCCCCCACAAAAAAGATCGGAAAGTACCCCCATACTTTCCGATCCGAAACAGTCAAAAATCGACCTTAATCAATTTATTAACTTAACACATTACAAAGATATGAGAAAAATTTCTTTGAATGGGCTTTTTTGCCCAAAAAGTTTAGTATTTAAGCAAATATTACGAACTATGAAGATCACACTATTCCTTCTCTTGTTTGTAACGTTCCAGGCGTACAGTAATAGTAGCCATTCTCAGAACGCAAGAATTAACATCCCTCGTTCTGAGTTACGAGTAGGCGAAATCCTCGATAAAATCGAGGCTCAGACCGAGTATTTGTTTGTCTACAATAAGAAAAGTGTGGACGTGCGCCGCACCGTAAATGTAGATGCAGACAATCAACCGGTGTCCGAAGTTTTGGACGAAATCTTTAATGGTACCGACATCAGGTATGTAATGGAAGGCAAGAATATAGTGCTGACCAAACAAAATGAAAAGACAAGTGAAATCATCGCTGCCGTACAACAAGAAAATATCTCTGTAAAAGGTGTTGTTATCGATACGAAAGGTGAGCCCATTATCGGTGCCAATGTCGTGGAAAAAGGAACTACAAACGGTTGCATTACCAATATAGACGGTGAGTTTACACTAAGCACCCCAACCAATGCAACGCTGGTTATCAGCTTTATCGGATACCAGCCTGTAACGATTGCTCTCAACGGGCAGCAAACTCTCAATGTACAGATGCAGGAAGAAGCTCTGTCACTGGAAACGGTTGTAGTAACCGCTATGGGTATAAAAAGAAAATCCTCCTCGCTGACTTATTCCGTGCAACAAGTCGGTGGTGACGACCTAACCCGAGTGAAAGACGCCAATATGATTAATGCATTGGAAGGCAAGATTGCAGGCGTAACGATCAATAAGAGCGCTTCAGGCTTGGGAGGCTCGGCAAAAGTTTCTATCCGTGGTATCCGCTCAGCTTTCGAAGGGGGCAATAATCAACCTTTATACGTCATCGACGGTGTACCAATGATGAACTCCGCCAAAGAAACAACTTCTTCAGTCATGGGTGGTAATTCAGACTCAGGCAACCGAGATTCCGGTGACGGTATATCCAATCTGAACCCTGACGACATCCAGACCATTTCTGTGCTGAAAGGAGCTTCTGCAGCTGCCCTCTATGGCTCACAAGCTGCAAATGGTGTTATCATGATTACTACCAAAAAAGGTAATGCAGGTTCAACCCGCATTACTTATTCCGCAAATGTTACATTTGACCAAGCTATTTCCACACCTGAATTCCAAAATTCGTACAATTCTAAATGGAAAAAGGCAGACCTAAAAGAGCATGACAACGTAGACGATTTTTTTGGAACCGGTGTTACAGCCATCAACTCTATTTCCTTATCAACTGGTAATGCAAAAGCGCAAACCTATTTTTCTTATGCCAATACAACAGCTAAAGGTATTATTGAAAAAAACAAACTGGAACGTCATAACCTCACCTTCCGCGAAACCGGCAAGTTCTTCAATGACAAACTGACATTGGATGGAAATGTAAATGTAATGCGTCAGGTAGGTCGCAACCGTCCTGTTACGGGTGGATTGTACATGAATCCATTGGTAGGACTTTATACATTCCCGCGTGACCTGGATATGGCAGACTATAAAAGCGGAGAGATTCTTGACGAGGCTCGTAATATGCCCAAACAAAACTGGTATAAAGATCCCGAAACTTTACAAGGAATGGAAGGTAACCCTTATTGGTTGGTCAATCGCATCAATACGAAGGATACTCGTACCCGTGCCATCGCTTCTTTAAGTGCTACTTGGGAAGTCACCGATTGGCTGAAACTGCAGACCCGTGGTACAGCAGATTACATTAGTGACAAATCTGAAGAGAAAACATGGGCTTCTACCTCAACAACGCTGACAGGCGGCAGCTGGGCTGACCAAACAGACAATGGACGTTATGCTTATGCAAACGGAGATGATTTTATGGCTTACGGTGACCTGATGGCCATGTTCAATAAAACTTGGGGGAAATTCAGTCTAAACGCGGCATTGGGAGGTTCTATCAACTATCAGAAATCCAACAGTTTGCGGATCGACTCTCATACAGCAGGCTTATATTACCCTAATGTATTCACTCTGACTAACATTAAATATGGTTCTTCAACTGATATGACAGTCACGAATGAAGCTCGCCAAGTAATGCAGTCAGTATTTGCAACTGCCCAATTAGGTTGGAATGAAGCACTTTATCTGGATTTAACAGCCCGTAATGACTGGTCTTCCACCCTTTACGGTACGTCTAAAATGGATTCCGGATTCTTCTACCCGTCAGTTGGTGTATCATGGTTAGCTCACAACTCTTTTGAATTGCCCGAATGGATTAATTTTGCCAAAATACGTGGTTCTATAGCTCAAGTCGGCAACACTTTGCCACTATATAAAGCAAATCAACAGCCGCGTATCGCCATAGGCGGAAGCATTAACCAGGTAACCGATTATAATGACGGCAATCTAAAACCGGAAATATCGACTTCCTACGAAGCCGGCTTCGAAATGAAGTTTTTCCACAATCGCTTTGACATTGACTTCACTTGGTATAAGACATTAACTAAAAACCAATTTTTATTAGTGCCAATGCTTCCGGGTTCTGCCTATAAAAACCAAATGATTAATGCTGGTAAAATCAGCAATAAAGGTATTGAATTAACCGTAGGTGGCATACCCGTACAAAATGAAAACTTCCGTTGGAGAACACAGGTTAATTTCTCTACTAATAAGAATAAGGTAGAAAAGCTTGCAGACAACTATAAAGTATTTGCTTATGGCTCGGGTGTCAACATGGCCTATCGTATGATTGTCAAAGAAGGTGGTTCGTTGGGTGACCTTTATGGCAACTCGTTCAAACGCGACGAAGGCGGAAAGATTGTATTAGACGCAGAGGGGCTCCCCGAGCTCAATACAGACCGCCAGCAATACTTAGGAAACAGCCAACCCAAATGCACATTGGGCTGGAGCAACACATTCAGCTTTTATGGCGTATCGGTTAATTTCCTGATAGACGCACGCATAGGCGGAGACGTAATGTCATTCACACAAGGACAACTGGATGCCCACGGAGTCAGTAAAGCTGCCGGTGACGCTATGGATCGTGGTTATGTTGAAGTCGAGGGGCAGAAATTCACTAATGAGGAAAAAAAGAATAATGTGCAAGGCTTCTATGCAAGAGTTGGCGATATCAACGGATGTACAGAATATTATATGTACAAAGGAACCAATATACGTTTGCGCGAGTTGTCCGTAAGCTACAGTCTCCCGGAAAAATGGATGGAGAAAACAAAAGTATTCAAAGACATCAACCTGTCATTGGTGGCACGCAACTTATTCTTCTTCTATAAGGATGCTCCATTCGATCCGGACGCACTGATGTCAGTAGGAAACGATATGCAAGGTGTAGATGTTTTCGGTATGCCGACTACCCGCAGCATTGGTTTTAATGTGAAATTTACATTCTAACGTATCATCTAAAAAGCAAGTAATATGAAAAGCAAATTTATACATACACTAATTATGGGCGGATTATTAATAACCGCTTGTACAAGTAATTTCGATAATTTAAACTCCGAAGACGGCTCTTATGATCCGGACAAACAGGTCATGGATAATGCCGGATATACCATGTATTTCAATTCTATACAACAAGGCATCTATTTCAACTACAACTGGGGAGAAGGCACAGACTGGACTTTCCAAACTATGCAGAACTTAGGTGTTGATATGTTTGCCGGATATTTTCACGATATGGCATCTAAATTTGCCGGAGAGAACTCTGTATATAATATGAATGACGGCTGGAATAGTAGCAATTGGTCCACTTCGTATAGCCAGACAGTTTCCGCACTCAATAAAGCGGAAGATTTTGATATTGAAGTTCCCCAATATATGGCTCTGATAAAGATATATAGAGTAGCAACCATGCATCGTCTGACAGATCAGTATGGTCCTATTCTATATGAGAATCGCGCAACGGGGCCTGTAAGTCAGGAAAATGCTTATAAAGCAATGTTTGCAGATTTAGATGATGCAATCAGTTTAATAGACCAAACTCTCTCCAGTGGAATAGAGGATAAGATTTCTTATGACATCTTGATGCGTAGCCAATCAACCTACTCGCAATATGCCAAATGGGCTAATTCCCTACGTTTACGTCTGGCTATCCGAGTATCCAACGTAAATTCTCAAATGGCATCCGAACAAGCCAAGAAAGCCCTCTCCAATAAATATGGAGTATTGGAAACAAACAATGATATAGTAGAAGTTTCTACTAAGACCGGATATAAGAATCCATTGGGTACTATCGGCCTTAGCTGGTGGGAAGTTTATATGAATGCGTCTTTAGAATCCTTCATGGTAGGTTATGATGATCCACGTACCGACAAGTATTTCACACCTTCTGTTGGTGGGCTTGCAGAAAACAGTCCGGCAGAACGCTTTAACTACACAGGTATGCAAAAGGGAATTCCACAGGGATATAACTTCAATACTCCTAAAGAAGTAAACCACTATAAATTCCACTCACGCTGCACCATTACGGCAGACTTTCCAGCTCCACTGATGACACCTGCAGAAGTATGGCTTCTACGTGCAGAAGCCGCCTTACGCGGATACTCTACCGAGAATGTAAAAGATTGCTACGAGAAAGGTGTACGTCTCTCCTTTGAGCAATGGGGCGCCAGTGGTGTCGACACTTATCTGGCAAGCGATGCCAAACCAACAGATTATAAAGATGTATTTTTTGAAAAGAACGATATGAAAGCTATGAGCACCATCACTCCTAAATGGAACGAAAGTGCTTCTAACGAAGAAAAACTGGAACGTATCATCACTCAGAAATGGTTGGCCATCTTCCCTGAAGGAGCTGAAGCATGGGCTGAACAACGTCGCACAGGTTATCCTAAATTGTTCAAGACATTAACAAACCAGAGTGGCGGAACCATAGATACAGATAAAATGGTGCGTCGCCTTCCATTCCCTGCAAATCTGAAAACTGACCAACCGGAATTATACAAACAATTGGTTGATGCTTTAGGTGGGCAAGACAATGGCGGAACAGATTTATGGTGGTCCGTAGGACAGAATAAATTCTAAAAGAATCAATCGTCTGCAATCTTCCTCTTCGGCTAAAAAAGAAGAGGAGGGTTCTATATAGTTTAGAAAAGAAAATTCCAATAAGACCAAGGTATAGAATTTTGATTAGTGGTGTTTTCTCCGTATTAGTTACGAGGAAAAGAAGATTGGGAGGAGTAAAGTCATTTGGGGGACTTTACTCCTTTTTCTATCAACGCATTACATTTACCTACTATTTACCCTAGGATGTAAAAGCATTTACCGCAGGATGTAACGTCCTTTACCCCATATTGTAACGCTCTTTACCTCGGCATGTAACGACCTTTACCTCAGTATGTAAATGAAGTTACCATTTGGCATAAACATAATTTTCATGGAATGAAACAACCGTCGGGCTTATATCCCACCAATCATCACTTATAGACTTGTATCGGCAACTCTCCGCGCAATGCTCCCAGAACATTGACAGCAAGCGCTTCCAACTCATCTTCTCCAGGGTACACATGTACTGGGGCAAGAAAAGATACACGCTCTTTCAAGCGGGAAATAACATACTCTGAATGGGCAATACCGCCTGTCAACAAGATTGCATCTATTTTACCGAAAAGCGCAACAGCGGCAGCTCCGATACTTTTGGCAACCTGATAGATCATGGCATTCAGCACCAATTCGGCTTTTTCATCTCCGTCTTCAATAGACTTTATGATGGCAGGTATATCCGTAGTGCCAAGATGCGCTGCCAGACCGGCATGGCCGGAAATACGTTTCTTCAGTTCATCCTTCCTGAAACGATGGGAATAACAAAGATCAATCAACTGCCCGGCAGGCAATGTTCCCGCACGTTCGGGAGAGAAAGGACCTTCACCGTCAAGCGCATTATTCACATCAATGGCACGCCCGTAATGGTGAGCCCCAACAGAAATGCCACCACCCAAATGGCAGATAATCAGATTCAAATCTTCGTAGCGCACAGGATGTTCGGGAGAAGTGGCTGTTAACTCGGCAGCATAACGACGGGCAATGGCGCGTTGGTTCAAAGCATGCCAGATAGTAATACGGGGCATCAGCGGAGAACCTGTGATACGTGCTATCTCATCCAATTCATCCACTACACCAGGATCGGCTATAAAGGCACGACAACCAGGGAGTAAAGTAGCTAATTCTGAAGCAATAAGACATCCTAAGTTGCACGCATGGCTTCTCATAGCATGGGCTATATCATCCAGCATGGCGTCGTTCACCTCATACACTCCGCCCGGAATGGGTTTCAGTAATCCTCCACGCCCTACGATGGCATCAAATTCAAAAGGAATACCATTCTCTTTCAAGGCTTCTATTACCAAATTCTTGCGGAATTCAAACTGGTCGATAACACGAGGAAAATGGGAAAGTTCTCCTACCGAATGGCGAATGTTACGCACCAAAAGCGGAGTTGTGTCTTCGTATACTGCAATCTTTGTTGAAGTAGAACCAGGGTTGATAGCAAGAATTCTCATAATTTACGATTTGACGATTTACAATTTACATTGGGGATTACCAACTTTATCATCCTGCAACTTTAATCACAGGCACAAGTAAGGCATGCCATGGCAATACTATAATACTTAGACAGCCCGGAATCACTACGCGAAGGCAATACTACCGGACATACAGGACCTTGCAACAGACCTGCCATATCAGCATGAGCAAACAGGGATACAGCTTTATAAAAGGCATTGGCCGATTCGATGTTGGGGAATATCAAGACATCTGCCTCACCATTGATAGGGGATGCAATACCTTTGATGTCACCGCTCGTCTTCTCGCAGGAAGTCTTCACGTCCAACGGACCATCTATGATCACATTTCCGAATTCTCCGGCTTCCGCCAGCTCCACGATATTGACATAATCTAACGAATGGGGAAACTTGGCACTTACCTTCTCCGTACAGTGAATAAGTGAAATGCGAGGTTGTTCGATACCAAAGTGGCGACAAGTATGGATGGCATACCAGATCATCTCTATACGCTGCTGCAAAGTAGGCCGCGGAATTACGGCGGCATCCGAGAAGAACAGCAACTTATCATACGTAGGAATCTGCATTACAGCCAGGTGAGTCAGGATTTTACCTTTGGGCAACAAACCTTTTTCCTTGTCAAGGATGGCACGCAGCAAGTTATCGGTATTGATGATACCCTTCATCAGTATATCAGCCCCACCCTCGCGCACAATGCGGACAGCCTCACGCGCTGCTTCATCGGAATCCTCTATATGCACCGTCTTGACGTATTGCGGATATTTCTTCAATGTAGGATATTTTTCCAAAACAGCAGAGTCACCGATCATCAGGAATTCAGCGATTCCTTCTTCCAGGGAGCGGGCAATAGCATATTCCGTATTGGGGTCATTAGCGCAAACAACCGCAATACGTTTCCTTTTGTTCAAGGATTTCAAGTGCGAGGTTAGTTGATCAAAGCTTCGAATAGGTTCCATAACGTTAGATTTTTAGCAAATATCTGAAAAAATGTCGAGAAATGCAGCATAACACTCCAGGAAATTTCGCAAGTCTTATTTCATTTTGATAGTTTACACCACAGATTACACAGATTAACGCAAATTATTACTTTTCACCATGATTAGAATAAATCTGTGTTAATCTGTGTAATCTGTGGTGTAAACTAAATTTCGTTTTGAGTTATTTTATGTACTTTTGTCCCCATACGCAAAATATTGAATTATGAGCAGCCTTATTTTTCCGTCATACGTACAAAAAGGTGATCGTGTCATCATCCTTTCTCCTTCCAGCAAGATAGACAAGTCTTTTTTGAAAGGAGCCAAAAAGCGTTTGAAGTCCTGGGGACTGGAAGTGGTAATGGCTAAATATGCCGGAAGCTCACACGGAACGTATGGAGGCAGCATCAAACAGCGCGTAGAAGATTTACAGAATGCGCTGGATGATGAAAAGGCTAAAGTTATTCTATGCAGCCGTGGCGGATACGGAGCAGTGCACCTGTTAGGGAAACTCGATTTTACCCGCTTTCGTGAACATCCCAAATGGCTGATTGGCTTCAGTGACATTACCGCATTACATAATGTGCTCCAGAAAGAAGGTTTCGCATCACTCCATGCGCTGATGGCACGCCATCTGACGGTAGAACCCGAAGATGATTTCTGCACGCTGGCACTCAAGGATATCCTGTTCGGACATTTTAATCCGGAAACAGCAGAATCTGTAGAAACCTTGGAGAACGGTTTCAACTATATTTGTCCGGGACATAAACTAAATCATAAAGGAACTGCCAACGGCATTTTGCGAGGTGGCAACTTGTCCGTATTTTATGGATTGCGCGGCACACCTTACGATATTCCTGCCGAAGGAACCATTCTTTTTATAGAAGATGTAGGCGAACGTCCGCATGCAGTAGAACGTATGATCTACAACCTGAAATTGGGCGGCATATTAGAAAAACTATCCGGCCTTATTATCGGACAGTTTACGGAATACGAGGAAAACAAGTCTTTGGGGAAAGAGTTATACGGTGCCATTGCCGACCTCGTGAAAGAGTACGATTACCCCGTCTGCTTTGATTTCCCGGTAGGACATGTCAGTATGAACCTACCCATGATAAACGGAGCGGAAGTAACGCTAGAGACCGGAAAAAAAGAAGTGAAACTAAGTTTTAATTTAGATAAAAAATGAAACGGAATTATACTCTCATCCCTTTATGCTTGGTGTTGCTTGCATTTATAGCATGCAGCAATAATACCAAAAAGGCAAGCGACGACGCTGAAACAGCAACCAAAAGCGTCGTCAATGTTCCACAGTTCAATGCAGACAGTGCTTATCAGTATGTAAAAGCACAGGTTGACTTCGGTCCACGCGTTCCCAATACGAAGGCACACGTGGATTGTGGCAATTATCTGGCAGATAAACTGACTGAATTCGGTGCAAAGGTTACTAACCAATATGTAGATTTACCTGCCTATACCGGTACATTATTAAAAGCCCGGAATATCATCGGTTCCTATAAACCGGATACGAAAAAGCGTATCGTCCTTTTTTCGCATTGGGACAGCCGTCCGTGGGCAGACGCTGACCCGGACGCTAAAAAGCATTATACACCCATTTTAGGTGCCAATGACGGTGCCAGCGGTGTAGGCGTATTATTGGAAATAGCACGTCATTTGCAGAAACAGTTGCCGGAAATGGGTATCGATATTGTTTTTGTAGATGCTGAAGATTATGGAACACACCAGGCTTACAACGGCCCGCATAAAGAGGAATACTGGGGACTCGGTTCACAGTATTGGGCACGTAATCCGCATGTACAAGGATATAATGCACGCTTCGGTATACTGCTGGACATGGTAGGGGGTAAGAATGCAGAATTCCGTTATGAAGGTTTGTCTCATGAAGTAGCTCCCAATGTCAATGAGAAAGTCTGGAAAACAGCCAATGCCTTAGGTTTCGGGCGCCATTTTGTACAAAAAAAAGGCGGTTTCGTGACCGATGACCATACATTCATCAACAAGTACGCCAAAATTCCAACCATTGATATCGTCCCTTACTATCCGGAAGGAGATTTCTTTGAGCATTGGCATACTGTGAAAGATGACATGGATGCCATTGATAAGGCTACGTTGCAAGCAGTGGGACAAACTGTAATGCAAGTAATCTATAGTGAAAAATAAATCATAAATTATAAATCATAAATCTGCAACATGAGTATCAATGAACTACAAGACGAAGTGATCACTGAATTCAGCGACTTTGACGACTGGATGGATCGCTATCAACTCCTCATAGACTTAGGAAACGAGCAGGAACCGCTCGACGAAAAATATAAGACGGAACAAAATCTGATAGAAGGTTGTCAGAGCCGTGTATGGCTACAAGCCGACGAAGTAGACGGAAAGGTAATCTTTAAAGCCGAAAGTGATGCGTTGATTGTAAAAGGTATAATTGCATTGCTAATGAAAGTTCTTTCCGGACATACACCGGATGAGATTCTAAATGCTGACCTCTACTTTATCGATAAAATAGGATTGAAAGAACACCTCTCTCCTACTCGTAGCAATGGTTTGCTGTCTATGGTAAAACAGATGCGGATGTATGCGTTGGCTTTCAAGGCGAAAGATAGCAGTAAATAGAGTATTCTGAAAACCTAAATAAAAGATTGCCTGAATAACTGTATAATGTATTCAGGCAATCTTATTAATAGTCAACACATAGTCATTTAACCACATTATAAAATGCAATGATCGGATTGTCAGTATCAGGATTATAATCACGAAATATATCTGGATAGTCCTTATTTGGTTCTTCTAATAATGCATAATCAATAGTTTCAGGAGTGATAATTCCCCAAAATTTACCCTTGTATACCCCATCAATTAATCGAAAAACCGGAACAGACTTACCAGCTTTATCCGCTAATCTTTTACCGCAATAGATTTGTTTCTTCTGAGCTAAATTATAAAGCCCTAACTGTAAGAAACCATCTTTAGAAAATTGAAAATAAAGAAGATCATTACATTCGTATATTTGCTCTAATCCTATAGAATACTTTGATTTCATCAATTCCCACTCATCCGCTTTATCCTCTATTTTAGAAAAGGGTAAAGGGTCCGGCAACTCTATCTTATACAGAGCATTCAAACCTTCCGGTCTTAATTCATAAACCATATTATCAAAGCTTTTGCAATAATACAATACTGAATCATTATAACTGAATGGTTGCCCCGGAGTAAAATGATAAGAAGATTCTGCTTCATTATGCGGAAAATAGCGTTGCTCCACACGAGTGCCATCTTTCGATATCAATAAGGAATAATATAGAATCGTATCATTCGGATAATTATTATGATATCTATTATCATAATAATAAACCCCTCTCACTGAAGCCATTGCTGTAGGATCAGGTTTCCCAAGCTTTTGCGTTTTAATATATGCTCCATTATCTGCATTATAATATAGAAGAGATTGCCTGAAATTATCAAATATGACTAATTCCCTGCTTTGCTCATTGACAACAAAAGCATTGATATTCGTATATTCACCAGGTCCTGCTCCTTTAGCATCTATGTTATAAATGACATTGCCTTGCATATCGTAACAAATAATTCTGGAAAGTCTATCATGCACATAAATTTTCTCGTTTTTAATTTGTACTTCCTGTATGGAGGTCAGTAACGGTTCAGCAGCCAGTTGGATATAAGAAGTAGCTTCAAGGAAATTTCCTAAATTCTCAAAATTAAAGTCTTCTACTTCCACCGTTATAGTTTGTAGATTCTCTGTAGTAATGTTCCCTATTTGAGACAATCCATATTCTTTTTTATTCTTGCTTTGGCAAGAATAAAAAGAAAAAAAGAGTATTATAATATAATAGATATGTTTCATAATGGGTTACAAACTAGAATCGTTCTCCACATTGTACAGGAGTGCATGAATAAGGAACCGCACAAAACACACAAACCCTTTCTACACTACTTGTAAACCAGCCACCTCCCAACTGAAGTGTACAACGTTTCGTTTCTGGCTGTAACCAACTATCAGGTCCGGTCTCATCTTGTGCAAGAGACTCCACATTTGCCAATGTAGAATTAATAAAATCTGCCAACTCAGAGTTCTGTTTAAAATACTGTTGCATAAATGCGAACATAAAACAAATTGCAAGTAAAACAAAAACTTTCTTTTTCATAATAACTAAAATTTAAAATTAAACATTAATTCAGATATTTATCTTGTACTATGTAATAAAATTCAGTAGTCAAATCTGGTAATTCTGACATCGGAAAAAAAAGATCCTTAATATATAGTTCTCTATTCGTAACAAAATAGAAAGGCAATTCTGCCTCTTCCAATATTGGTTTTTCTATCCGAAATACCTTAGCTGTGTCAATATGATTAATGGCTACAAAAGCCTTAAAATCTCTCAAACTTTGAGTCTCAATAAGAATATTAACAGACTTCATTTTTCCCGTAATATTCTTCAATTCGGATTCAATACAGCTACTGCAATCCGAAAGAGAAAATTTATAGAAAAGCTTATATCCATCATTAAATTCGAGACTAAAAGGTCGCTTTTGCCTATCAACTATCAGATCTAAATCTTTAATTCTCTCATTAGTGTATTTATGACATTGAGTAATTGCCCAAACAGCAGAGCCCAATGCAATACTTTTCTCTAGCAGTTTCAGATTACATTCCTTTAACTTACTATTAATTTGACAGTTATTTCTAGTCATTATTATTAACCCTATTGAAAGAACAAACAATAATGTTATTAGAATATTATTCTGTTTTATTCTCATCCATTTACTATTTATTAATAACAAATGTAGGCATCTTCCCTCAATAAATAATCATTATCAAGATAGACAAATTCATTTTAATATTTATAAGACATACCATTGCATATCAATCAAATACAAGTATATCATCATAAATATGGTGGACAAATACGCCACCAAATAGTATAAACAGATACTAGTTATAATTAAAGAGAGGGAGGATTCAGAAATTCCAAATCCTCCCTCTCTTTTACAAACACCTATCAGTCCCCAAATGCTATTTTATTCTTCTCTTTCCTGATACTCCAGAATATCTCCCGGCTGGCAATCCAAAATTTTGCAAATGGCCTCCAGTGTAGAGAAACGGATAGCTTTTGCCTTTCCCGTTTTCAAAATAGATAAGTTAGCAGGTGTAATATCCACCTTTTCAGCCAGCTCTCCTAAAGATATCTTTCGTCGAGCCATCATTATATCAAGGTTTACTATAATCATATAAATCACTTTTATCAAGGTTAGGATTAAATAGTCAGGTCTTGTTCTTCCTTCATACGGATGCCTATTTTAAAAAGACAACCTATGAAAAGTATAAATACACCCAGCAAAAGATATATCATAAAAGATTCCCTACTTATTCCTTCCAAAGTGAAAATCCCTAGAATATATTGTAAGAGTCCAGCCATTTCCACTGTAACTCCAATAAAAACTATCAGATTAGCATTCCGCTTCGTAAACACTTCATTCCTCTTAACATTAGAAAGCATTATCCAAATAAAAATGCTGCATACAGCCATTGCTACTAATGTGATACTTCGGGAAAGCACCTGCCATATAAAATCATCAGTATCATCTTTTCCTAACTCATAACACAATTGCATGGTTTGAGTAAGCCATATCATAAGACAACTCGCGCAAATTACCAATAAACAAGACATTACAGTCTCCAATTCCTGCTTTCTATTTTTCTTAAATAAACTTTTCATCATATTCCTCCCTTTAAATAGTCAAGTCCTGTTCTTCCTTCATTTTCACACCTACGGCAAATATCTCGGTAAATAAAGCCAGTATCATATAGGAAAACCATGAAAAATGCAGTGTATATGGAGCCGTCACATAACCACTCAATTGAACTTGAGAAATCGCATCCCGATACTGAATATAATGCTCTACTTCCATACAAAAGCCTACAAGAATCAATGCATAGACAAAAATACGCATACGGTTTGCATTCTCACGTGTGAACACTTTACCACGACTCACAGATATCACTACCCGCATCATGCAATAAAATCCATAAAGGCCGAAAAGAGCAAAAGGAAAGATCAAGACCTTAAATGTTACTCTCCAGAAAGTGCTATCTATCTCAGTTTCCAATGATGTTATCCGATATGGAACCTTCTGTTGTATAGTAGTATTAAATAAAGAATCTGCCACTAAAGTCTCATCCGGTTTTACTGATACATCAATAGCTGAGAATTTGAATTCTGTACTATCTCCTGCCTCATTCCAGCCATCCACAAAGGCAGATGCACCATCTGACACCATATCACCAATAAAAACTATAATCACTAAGACTGCCAATATTCTAATCTTTTTCATTATTGTAATCTTTATTATATCGTTAACTCTTGTTCTTCCTTCATCTTCAGCCCAATGGCAAACACCTCTGCCACAATCAAGGCTGAAATCCCCAATACCAACGAAGTAATATGTACCATATCCGCCATGCTCAATGAATAACCCGGCACTGAAAAGACTTTTTCCACGTTATGGAAACTCAGAAACGCAAGAAGGAAGGTGCATACAAAACCGATAATAAGCAGCACTCCTAAACGCCTGAGCCGACGGACATTTTTCCAATTGAAGATATCAGATTTATTGATTGACACAATAAGGCGAATGAAAAGCACTACAGCCCAAATAATCGCAACGTAGTTCGCAATAAGAATCAAGAGAGAAATAATTCTGGACAAGACACTGGGTTGTGTATTCACACTAACAATCATTTGCCCGTAAGCAGCAGGTACGTACTCACCTGTTTTTTCATTGTAAACAGAATCAATTAAAATATCACCGCCCAAATCTTTTGGTACCAGTTGCACAACTTGTACATTGCTAATCTCCTCTTTAGCTTTTGCATCAATCTTGGAGTCAATACCTTTCTCGATCCCGGTTTTAATTCCCAAACCGACATAATAAGTAGTCTCCAAAACCGAATAACCCAGCACGAGCAATACGATCACGCAAAGAATATTCAATCTCCTTTTCATATTTCAGTAGTTGTATTAGATAATTTATAGGTATTCATCATTCTCCAGGACAATATAAACAAAAGGAAAGCAATTACGAGACCTGTCAGATAAGCTTTTTCTCCAATTAATTCACTGCTATATTCCACATCCGGGAATTTAAGAGCAAGATAAACAGAAAGGCTGTTGTTCATGATGTGAATCAGAATACAAGGTATCAGACTATGTGTCTTATAATAGATCCATGCAAGAATAAAACCGATCAGCGTAGCTCCTACCACTTGTGCCGGATTCATATGAAAGATACCGAATATCAGACCGGATATTAAGATAGCTACTACCGGGTTATACTTCTTCAGAAGAACTTTAGTGATTGCTCCACGAAACAGTAGCTCCTCCAAAATGGGTCCCAATATAGCTACACAAATAATTCCTAACCAACCGGATTGCAATAAATCAAAAGTATCGCTCAGCCAGTCAGGCAAAAATGTGAGATGGGACATTAAAAAGTCAATCAGATAAATCATGGAAATTCCCATCATAGCGCTCCAGGATAAATAAGATACAGACACTGGAGAGTATAACCTCTTATCTCCTGTCAAGTAGCCTTTTTGCCACAAATAAATCAGCATAAAAACAAATCCTACCAGCAGAGTGGGAGCCAAGGCAAATTCGCTTGCTCTGTCTACAGTACCGTATTTTACATACGCATAGATCATAGTGAATGGCCCCACTGCCAATGCCCCAAGAATTTGCATCGCCAAGTAAATAAGAGCCAGTTTTATTGCCGTTTTCATCGTTGTCGTCCTTTAGAGTTTACAAAGATATATTTTCTCTATTAAATCATCAAACGGTAGCTCCTATACCGCAAAGAACAGCCATCAACATGGAGAGGGAAATCACTAATAAAGAGATACTCATAAATGCCTTTTTCATAATCGTCAACCTTTATACGTTTTGTTATTCAATAATAATTTATCGTTTTTCGATATGCAAATAAAGAGGTATTTTTTGAAACTAACAAGTAAAACAGAAAATATTTATCGAAAAACAATAAAAAAGGTACGTTTTTCGATAATAATGCAAGAAATATAAAAGAGAAAGGGAAAATTAAAGATAACGGGAAGCCATTTCTTTATCTTTGTGAAGCTGGGCAATTAGTTCGTCTATGGAATCAAACTTCAATTCAGGACGGAGATAGCGGACAAAAGAAAGACAGATATATTGCTCGTAAATATCTGAATGGAAATTAAATATATTCACTTCAATGCTACGGTCAGTGCCGTTAGCTATTGTGGGACGATAACCAATACTGAGCATACCGCCATAAATCTGACCTGCCACAGTAACACGAACTGCATATACCCCATCAGAAGGAACCAACTTATCCGGATCATCCACCCGGAGATTTGCAGTAGGAAAACCTATTTTACGACCGACACGATAGCCACTTACTACCATACCGTTCAAGAAATAATCATATCCCAAACAAGCAGCAGCCTCCGAGACGTTACCTTCTGACAGTAATTGCCGGATAACAGAAGAACTGACCGCAACATCCTTATCTATATATGCACGTGCAAGAATAACTTCTATCCCCAACTCCTGCCCATAGCGTACATAATCATCAAAGCCTTCACTACGATTATGCCCAAAACGATGGTCGTATCCTATAACAAGAGCACGTATATTATAATGATTGTAAAGGAACAACATAAACTCCTTCGCTGAAAGGATAGCAACGTCAGGAGTAAAATCAAGCATCATGCAGTAATCCAGACCGGTTTCAGCAAGCAAGGAAACCTTTTCTTCACAAGTGGTCAGTAGTTCAGGGTGATACTCTGGCTGTACAACCTTGCGCGGATGCACAGGAAAAGTCACTACGCCCGAAGCAAATCCATGTGCAGCAGCCACTTCGCGTACCTGTTCAATCAGGTACCGATGTCCTCGATGTACTCCGTCAAAAAAGCCTATGGTAGCAACACAAGGCTGAGGAAGCACTTCCGGTATGTTACGAAGCAACTGCATTTTAACTCTCAACTTTCAATTCTCAACTAAACAAATGACTCCAGTCTTCACATGCTTTCGGCGTGTAGGTAGAAATACCCAATGTTTCCGCCACACGGCAATTCTCGGCAGAATCATCTATAAAGAAAGTTTCTTTAGGTTCTATGCCTGTTTCCTCCAACAGTTTCTCAAAAATAGCAACGTCCGGCTTCACCATCTTCATTTCATAAGAGAGGAAAATTCTCTCAAAATAATCTTCGACCCGGAAAGCCTTGTAATGGAAAGCATGTTTACACGACCACTTCCAGTGAATTTCATTGGTGTTGCTCAACAGATAGACCACATATTTCTCACGCAGTTTCAACAATAAATCCAACTTATAGGTAGGAATACTTCCCAGGAAACTATTCCAGGCTGCATCTATACGGGCATCAGTCACTACCTTCCCCATCTGTTCACGGATCGCATTCCGGAACTCCGCACTGGTAATCAGTCCTTTTTCATGCTGTAAGAAGAAACCCTGCTGATGACAAACATCGAGCATAGCCTCTACATTGGGCATGCCTAACTTTGCAAAATTCTCAATACAACGCTGGCGGTCCAAGTCAATCAATACGCCGCCAAAATCAATAATAAGGTTTTTAATTCCTTTTTCTTTCATTTTATTTCTGAGTTAAACGTCGGATGAAACGTATCGCCTCACCCACCCACAATACAAGTGAGGTGGAAGCAATAATAATCACCCAAGTGACTAAATCAAGCGGCACAGTACGGAATACGGCACCACCGAACTGTACTATAAGGAACTGCCCTACCAAGATAGCAAGTACTATCAGTTCCATACCATACGATTTGGAAATCCCTTTGAAAGCGGAGTCTGTAGTACCAAACACACGTGCATTGAAAAGGTTCCAAAATTGTAGCATCACGAAGAATGTGAAGAATATGGTCAGACGTTCCGGAGTCATGCCGCCCTCGGCATGGTTAAACCAGTACAACATTCCCATTAGTATAATAAGAAAAGCTCCCCCTACACCTAAAATATAGGAGCGCATGGCTTTCGAAATAATAAAGTCACTGCTACTGCGCGGCTTCTCTTGCATAACACTTTCGCTAGGCGGAATAGAAGCCAGAGCCAAAGCAGCAAAAGTATCCATAATAAGATTTACCCACAACATCTGAGTTACAGTAAGCGGCAATTCCGTGCCTATCAACGAACCAAGCAAAACGATAAGCAAGGCCACAAAATTAATAGTCAACTGGAAAACGATGAAACGTTGGATATTCTTGTACAGCGAACGCCCCCACATCACGGCAGTGCCGATACTATTGAAAGAATCATCGAGCAGGGTTATATCACTGGCTTCCTTGGCCACTGATGTCCCCGTACCCATAGAAAGACCTACCTGTGCATGGTTCAATGCAGGAGCATCATTTGTACCGTCTCCTGTTACTGCCACCACTGCACCTTTTTGCTGTAACAACTGCACCAGACGTTGTTTGTCTGTAGGACGCGCACGCGACATAATTTTCAGATCCATCACACGGCCGAGTGCTTCTTCATCTGTCAATTCTGCAAAAGCAGCTCCCGTAATCCGGTTACGTTCCGTATCTTCCGGTTTCCACAAACCAATCTGACGTGCTATTTCCGTAGCCGTACCCGGTGTATCTCCCGTAACAATCTTGATATCGATACCGGCAGACTGACATTTTGAGACAGCCGCAGGCACATCCTGACGAATAGGATCACTGATAGCGACCACACCCAGGAATGACAAATCATGATCGGCAACCAATTCCACACAATCCCTTGTATCCGTATCTTCTACGACTTTGAAAGCAAAACCAAGGGTACGCATCGCCATGTTCTGATAACCCAGCAATTGTTTTTCTACCGTAGAGCGATACTCTACCGCATCTACCCGTTTGCCATCCAGAATCACATCCTTACATTTGCCTAAAACAATCTCAGGAGCACCCTTCACGTACAATACTTTCTTACCCAGCAAAGGAGATTTCACCAAAGTCGCCATAAATTTACGTTCGGTGGAGAAAGTCAACTGATCCACAACCGGAGCATTCTCACGCAAATCCAGATAATCCCGATTTCTGCTATTCAACCATAAAAGCAAGGCCACCTCGGTCGGATTTCCTACTCCTTTCGGTTTTTCACCTTCGGCTATCTCTTCCAGAAAAGCTGTAGAATTGGTACTGATACCTTCTACCACCAGTTTGCTGATATCATCTTCACCGACTTCTCCGCCATTTTTCAGACCATAGAAGCTCGGCTCATAAACTTGCATCAGATTCTGAGTCAATGTACCCGTCTTATCCGTACAAATCACCGTAATTGCCCCCATCGTCTCGCAAGCATGCATTTTACGAACCAGATTATTGGTAGAAAGCATACGGCGCATATTCAGTGCAAGACTGAGCGTCACACTCATCGGCAACCCTTCGGGCACTGCAACCACAATCAGGGTTACTGCCATCATAAAGTATTGCAGAGTAGCTTTCAAAGCCGGAAGCCAGTCTGCAAAAGTATGGAAGGTTGAGAAAGGATATATCAGTATGACATCTTTAATAAAGAAAATGGCAAATGCCAATCCCGCTACAGAGAAACCGATCTTACCAATCAGATTGGCAAGTTTGGTAAGCTGTATGTTCAGCGGAGTAGGTTCTGTACTCTGCTCCGTACTCTGTCGGGCCACTTTTCCAATTTCCGTATCATCGCCCACGCTGAGCACCCGCATTGTTCCATGTCCGTCCACGACGGTAGTACCACGCAGCACACGATTGGAAGCATAGGTAGCTTCTTCATCAAAATCCGCTTCTACAGTCGTCTTATTTATAACGGGCTCACCGGTCAGATTTGATTCGTTAACCTGCAAAGATATGGCTTCCAGCAGTTCACCGTCAGCAGGTATTTCTTCTCCTGTTTCCAGGACAATAATATCTCCTACCACCACATCTTTCCGAGGTATTTCCTGCACACGACCATTACGGATAACTTTCACCAAAGTTTCCTCATTTACCGCATTCAGCAGATCGAATTTTTTATTAGCGTCATATTCAAAGAAGAAACCTATTCCCGTAGCCAGCAATATAGCGGCAATAATACCGATTGTCTCGGCATATTCATTCTCTACAACCGAGATGATCAGAGAAAATAGTGCAGCCACTAAAAGCACCCTGACAACAGGATCCTCAAACTTTTCAAGATATAACTTCCATAGGGAGGGACGCTTGGGGGGCGTTAACAGATTGACTCCGTACTTTTCGCGGCTTTTACTTACTTCGTCATCAGTAAGTCCGCCATGATAAAAATCATCCTTCATTGCAGTCATGCAAATTGTTAGCTTTAATTAAGAGCCGCAAAAATACAATATTAATTTGGAGATAGCGAATGTTATTAAATCTTTTTATAAGTTAGTCTTGCCATCAATCTCCGTGCCTTGCTCCTTTATCTGACGTCCATTAATCGGAAGGATAAACCAGAACGTGGATCCCTTACCATATTCAGATTCTACGCCAATCTTTCCACCCAACTTACGAATTATCATTTCGCAGATAGCCAGCCCCAGCCCGGTACCTTTTTTATTTTGCTCTACCCGGACAAAGCGTTCAAAAATATGATTTACCTTATCTTCCGGAATACCGCTCCCACTATCTTTCACATAGAAGTAGAGACCTTCAGCACAACGGTTATACCCAAAAATGATGCTGCCCTCATCTGTAAATTTCACAGCATTGGTCATGAAATTGGAGATTACCTGTTGCAAACGATTTCTGTCTGTATACATAATACATTCTTCAGAAGGCGTTTCCCTGATAATCTGAATAATGGCAGATTTATCTTCCAATCTCATACGGAACAACTGCTCTATGTCAAACATCAGCTGCTTGACATCCACCTCCGAGAATGTAAATTCCAATGTACCTGCTTCTATTTTAGAAAGGTCAAGAATATCAGCAATCAACTGCTGCAACAACTCGTTGTTAGAATGCACTATTTCCAGAAACTGCGCCTTCTCTTCTTCCGTACCGGCAGAAGCCAGCAATTCGGAGAAACCGACAATGGCATTCAACGGTGTACGTATTTCATGACTCATATTCGCAAGAAAGGCAGATTTGGAGCGATCCGCATTCTCCGCTTTTTCGCGGGCTCTGTTCAAATCCGCTTCTGCTTTCTTCAGTTGGGTTATATCATGCACAGTAATTACCATCCCCTCCTTATCGTCTATTTCCATGTATTCACCGGAAACATACGTATCACATTCCGCTACCTCACCTCTCCTATCCCGTATATCGAGTATAGCTTCCAAATCCGTGAAACTACTTTTAGCACGAAATGTCTCCTCAATCTTCTTTCGGATAGGACAACTGCCGCAAAGCTCATGTGTTCCACAACCGCCTTCGGCAGACAATGCATTGTTACAACGCAATAGATCGCCTACACGAACCAGCCTGCCTTCCGGTTTACGAGCTTTGGTGATATCATAGTAATTTGTCCGGGTAACAACAAAATCCCTATCTATTAAAAGAATAAAAGCATGGACATTTTGCAAAATAGAACGAAACAGTTCTTCGGAACCCCGCAATGCTTTCCTGGCATTTCCTGCTTTAAGTAACAGGCGCCTACTTCTACCGAGTTCAAATACATATAACAACAGTACCCCTACAAGCACCGCCATACCGACTAAAATTAATGTCGTCATAAAGAGTTCATTTACAATAAATATGAAACAAATATATCTCTTTCAGATCAAAACCGGAAACAAAAAGGCGGGATTTATTGTTATTTATACAGAAAACCTAAAAAATAGTTTTATGGACAAGTACATTTGCACCGTTTGTGACTACGTTTACGACCCTGAATTGGGCGATCCGGAAAATGGTATCGAGCCGGGAACATCGTTTGAAGACCTTCCTGAAGATTGGGTTTGCCCACTATGCGGAGTTGGAAAAGAAGAATTTGAGAAAGCGTCCTAAGACGCTTTCTTTTCTTTTACATCACTGCTTGCTTCCACTACATTCACCACATAATCACCCAGCTTTTCGCACTCTGCTATAATATCCATATAGTAAACGCCCATCTGATAATCATATTCTTTATTATTTACATCCAGAATATTCTGATTCTTCAGTTGATTGCGATAATTATTAATTTCATTCTCAATATTGAATGACTTATTCACGTCAATACTTTGGTGATCGGAACGTTCCACTACAACAATCATCTGTGCCAACGCATCATCCGTCAGTTTCATCATAAAGTGAATATGATCATATTGCTTTTCTGTGAAGTCCTGATTGGTCTGACGCTTACGGTTGACGGTACGCGCAAGATTATAGCAACTGTCACCGATACTCTCTATTTCCGTCACTTCACGGAGCATGGCACGAATTTGGAGCTTACTCTCCGAGCTCAAACGCCCGTCGGACACTTGGTTCAGATAATTGGCTATCTCCAACTCCATATTATCGCTGATATTCTCATATTTTTCGATACGGCTGAACAGCTTATTATAATCATCGTCTTTATCCGTATGCAGCAAGTCCTGCACCATATTGAACATACGATGAGTACGCTCTGCAAACAGGTGAATTTCCTTGCGTGCCTGCAATATGGAAAGTTCCGCCGTAGAAAGCATACCACCGGAGATGAAACGGAGTCTATATTCCTCGTCGGCTTCCTTCTGTGGAATAATGGCGCAAACCGTACGTTCTATCAGCTTTACAAACCAGATCAGCAGCAATACATTACAGATATTAAAGCAAGTGTGGAAAGCCGATAACTTAAATGAAACAGCTACCGCGGGATCTTTTGTTCCCATCACGTTTTCCACAAACCAGGATACAGCACTCGTAAACGGAGTGAAAAGACAAAGCACCCAGATAACGCCGAAGACATTGAATACCAAGTGAGCCAATGCAGCTCTCCTCGCCTGCGTATTACCGGTTAAAGCGGCAAGATTGGCGGTAATGGTAGTACCGATATTCTCTCCCAATACCAATGCAGCCCCCAGTTCAAAACTAATCCATCCATTGGCACACATGATAAGCGTAATGGCCATCGTTGCTGCCGACGCCTGCACAACCATAGTCAAAATAGTACCGATAAACACAAACAACAGAATAGAAATATATCCCATATCGGTATAGCTTTGCACAAAAGCCAACATTTCCGGATTCGCTTTCAAATCCGGCGCATTGGATTGCAGCATGGAAAGCCCCATAAAGAGGAAAGAAAAACCGAAAATGAATTCACCGATAGACTTACGATGACTTTTTTGAGAGAAGAGAAGAGGAATACCAAAGGCAAGCAGAGGAAGTGCGAAAGCGGCTATATCGACTTTGAAGCCTAATGCCGAAATAATCCATGCTGTAACGGTAGTACCGATATTAGCTCCCATAATTACGCCGATGGATTGGGATAAAGTCAACAGTCCGGCGTTTACAAAACTCACTACCATAACGGTAGTTGCGGAAGAGGATTGAATCAGTGCTGTGATCAGCACACCCGTCAGTACTCCGGTTACCCGGTTGGTAGTCATTGCCGTTAGAATTTTCCGGAGCCTGTCACCGGCAAACTTTTGAAGTCCTTCACTCATTATCTTCATTCCGTACAGGAATAATGCCAGTGAGCCAAGCAGCTTTAAAAAATCATAAAAAGAATATTCCATCTTTAATTAATTAGAAGGTTTTATGCCACATCTGTTATTATATCTATATTTAACGTATTAATCACCTAAAAAGGAGACGTCATGAAACACATGTTACAAATTTGTTGCAAAAATAATAATATTTCTAAAGAATTCCCCATCGGGAGTTCACTTTTGGATATTTATTACGGTTTTAATCTTAATTTTCCCTATCAGGTTGTCAGTGCGAAAGTTAATAACCGTTCCGAAGGACTGAACTTCCGGGTATACAATAATAAAGATGTAGAATTCCTCGACATACGCGACTCTTCCGGTTTGCGAACGTATGTGCGCAGTCTTTGCTTTGTACTGTACAAAGCCGTCAACGAATTGTTTCCGGACGGCAAACTATTTGTAGAGCACCCTGTATCCAAAGGCTACTTCTGCAACTTGCGCATTGGACGCGCAATTACGCTGGAAGATGTATCCGCCATTAAAAAGCGCATGCAGGAAATCATAGACAAAAACATCACATACCGCCGCACGGAATGCCACACTACCGAAGCTGTGCGCATCTTTAATGAACGGGGAATGACAGACAAAGTAAAGTTGCTGGAAACTTCCGGCTCTATCTATACCTATTATTACTCATTAGAAGATACGATTGATTACTATTATGGTAACCTACTGCCCAGCACCGGTTTTATCTGGCTGTTCGATATTGTGAAATATTACGATGGGCTGTTGCTTCGCATCCCCAACAGACAAAATCCCAATGTATTGGAAGAAGTGGTCAAGCAGGAAAAAATGCTCGATGTCTTCAAAGAACATCTCCGTTGGAACTACATCATGGGGTTGGGTAATGTAGGAGACTTCAATCTTGCCTGCGAACAAGGACATGCCACTGACCTTATCAATGTGGCCGAAGCACTGCAGGAAAAGAAAATAGCCCAGATCGCCGACGATATCTACCACCGGGGCGAAAATGGAAATCGGGTAAAACTGGTACTTATCTCCGGTCCGTCATCTTCGGGTAAGACCACTTTCAGCAAACGTCTTTCCGTACAGCTTATGACGAACGGACTTCGTCCATATCCTATAGCTTTGGATAATTACTTTGTGAACCGGGAAGATACCCCAAGAGATGCTAACGGTGATTATGATTACGAATCACTTTACGCACTCGATCTCAAAAAATTTGAGGAAGACCTGAAAGCTCTGTTGAGAGGTGAAGAGATAGACTTACCAAGCTTCAACTTTACCACCGGGCAACGTGAATATAAGGGTGATAAGTTGCGGATAAATGAGCATACCATCCTTATTCTGGAAGGTATCCATGCATTGAATCCAGAACTCACCCCGCAAATACCGGCAGAAAATAAATACAAAATCTATGTGTCCGCCCTGACTACTATTTCTTTGGACGATCACAACTGGATTCCCACAACGGACAACCGTTTGTTACGCCGTATTATCCGCGATTTCAACTACCGTGGTTACTCGGCACGGGAAACTATTTCCCGCTGGCCCAGTGTACGAGCCGGAGAAGACAAATGGATCTTCCCTTATCAGGAGAATGCCGATGTGATGTTCAACTCGGCACTGCTGTTTGAGTTTGCCGTACTGCGCTGTCATGCCGAACCCATACTGACCAGTGTGCCACGCAACTGTCCGGAGTATGCCGAAGCGTACCGTTTGTTGAAGTTCATTAAATATTTTACACCCATACAAGACAAAGAAATACCGTTTACCTCATTATTACGTGAATTTTTAGGCGGAAGTAGTTTCAAATACTAAAAGATTATTTTACTTTTGCTTGCAAATTCATATAAATAGTTATGCTCATGAAACAATTTGCTTTCATTCTATCTCTCGTATTGTGTTTAAGCACAATGACTCTCGCGCAAAACACCAGCCGCGCCGATGAGCTAATGCAACAGGCACAAACTAACCTGAAACAAAAAGAATATATTAAAGCCCGTTACCTTTTCCTGCAAGCTTACAATGCTTTCTCTTCACAAGAGAAGTACGACAAGGCTGTAGAGTGCGGTATTAACGCCAGCGCCCTCTATCATCGGGAAAACTATTATAAGGAAGCTTTCGAGCTGTTGCGCGGTGCGGAACTGCTGGTTACAGGAGGCGAACAGAAAAGTGGCAAGGCTATGCCGGAACTGCGTTTCCGTATCAATAAAGAGCGCCTGCAAATGTATATCAACCTTAAGAACCCTGCCCGAGCCAAAGAGCAGCTGACCAAGCTGGAAGAAACAGCTAAAGTTGTCAAAAACGACTCCCTTAATAATGATTTGCTCTACACTCAGGCCAATTATTATTATACTTTCGGCATGAACTCGCAGGGAGATGCCTATATCAACCGCCTGATCGGTCAATATAAGGAACAGAAAAACTACGCCAAAGTAGACGAGTCTTATAAGACATTGATCGACATTGCCCGCAAAGCAAATAATGCCGGACTGGTGGCCCGCACTTACGACAAGTACATTCTTTGGACGGATTCAGTGAAAGCACTTACCGCCCAGGATGAACTCAATGTTCTGAAACGGAAATATGACGAGAGCCTGCAAACTATCGAAGAAAAAGACAACTCTCTCTCCGCCAAACAGTACATCATCATTGGTCTTTGTATTCTCGCCGGACTCCTTGCTGCTGTATTAGTACTGGCAGGTATCGTATTGTTGCGTTTCGTCCTCCTTACCCGGAAACAAAAGAAAGCCATCCAGATAGCGAACGAACACAATGAACTGAAAACCCAGTTTATCCAGAATATCTCAGCACAAATGGAGCCAACTCTGAACACTCTGGATGCAACGCAACCGGGCGTTCGTGCCCTAAAGGGGTTTGCAGAACACATCCAAGAGCTGTCCGATCTGGAGAATACGTTAGCAGAGACTTACGAAATGCGTGAAATCAACATCAATACTTTCTGCGAAAGTGTTATGGATAAGATTAAAAGCGGCTTGAAACCAGACATAACTACCGCCGTCAATGCACCGAAACTCAGTGTGAAAACGAATCCGGAACAACTTGAACGCATTCTTCTCCACCTGCTGAACAACGCCGCCGAGTTTACTCCCGAAGGCGGCAAAATCTGGCTGGACTTCAAAAAACGTGGAGCACATACTCATCAGTTCATCATAAGCGATACAGGAACCGGCATTGCCGAAGAAGAGCAGGCAGACCTGTTCAAGCCTTTCACCAAAGTGAAAGACCTTACAGAAGGTGACGGTTTAGGACTACCTATCTGTTCTCTAATTGCTACTAAAATGAATGGTAACCTGACGTTGGATAGCAGTTATACCAAAGGTTGTCGTTTTGTTCTGGAACTGCATACCTAATAAAAAACATACCTAAAATCAATAGCCCCTATTTCCGGATTATTCTCCGAAATAGGGGCTATTGATTTTCCAAATCGACATTACATTGTTTTATCATTAGAAACGGGTACTTTTGCAAGCTGCAACAACAAATGATAAATCAATGAAATCCAAGTTCTTAGCCATACTATTATTTACATCTTGTATAATAGCAGCTTGTACTCGTTCCAGTCTGAACACCCAACTTGTACAAGCCGATTCTCTCATACAAAAGCTTCCAGACAGTGCCTTACACTTTTTACAAAGCATTCAGTCGAAAGAATTTCATTCAGCAGCCGACCGCGCATATTATGCACTATTATTGACGCAAGTCAAAGATAAGAATTTCATTCTGCAAACTGAAGATTCTCTGATACGTATTGCAGTGCAATACTATGATTCTACTAAAAATACAGCCATGCAGGCAAGGGCACATTATTATTTAGGATGCATTTGGAGAAACAAAGACGACCATCCGGAAGCCTTAAAAGAATTCTTTAAAGCAATAACTTATTCAAAAAAAGTCTTTGACAATAGTTTATCTGGGCATATATACAACAATATAGCCTATTTATACTATTTACAAAGATTAAATGGACAGGCCGATTCAATCTATCAAATAGCAGAAAAATTAGCAATAGTGGAGAAAGACTCCATTCTTTGGGCTGACGCACTATCCCAACGAGGAATGATAGGTATAAGAAAAGGAAAAGAGTGCTATCAAGAAGCAGAACAAAAAATACTCCATGCTTTCAATATTTCATGCAATATAAACCAAAGAAATATGATAGCTAAAACAGCTTATTCATTAAGTCTGCTATATGGACGCATGAATATGGGAGAAAAAGCTGTTGAATTCGCGAAACTCAATATCAGCAATCAATATAATTCAAATGCATTGGACAGGGCTTATTTAGTTTTAGGTGATGCATATTATAAAATATCCCAATATGATTCCGCCTCAATTTATTTAAATAAAAGCCTTTATAGCGAAGACTACTATACCAAAGCAGGCGCTTATATGCGTTTAGCCGATATTGCCAAAAAGCAGGGACAATTAGAAAAAGCACTTGAAATGGAAAGAAAATATTCTTCTTATCTGGATAGTGCCCAGCAAAAACAACAAAGTGCCGAAATCGTCACAACTGAGAAAAATATACTAATACAGCGTAAACAATCAGAGTTCAAAGCAAATTTAGGCCAAGTTTATTATTATATAACCGCAGGAATTACAATCTTCTTGGCATTATTCCTCGTATTATGGAAAAGATACAAAAAAGAAATAATCAACTTCAAACAGAAAGAAATAGAACTGAACAAGAAGACAGAAGAGCTACTTCAAAAGAAAAATGAGCAAATCAGTTTTCTACAAAAAGAAATAGAACTACATAACTATAGTCAAACAGAAAAGCAAACCCTAAAGGAGGAGTTACATACCTTAAAAACAGAACGCCAAGTATTGCTTAAAGAATCTTATGAGCATTCTGAAGTATATGTAAAAATGAAACGAATCATCCAATCATATAAAAAAACAGATAAATCGAGCGAACATTTCGATGAAGAAGATTGGAAGCAACTAATTGCAGAAACCGATATACGCTGGAATGATATAACTATTCGCTTGGCCACAAGATATCCATTATCGCAAGATGAAATACATCTCTGTTGTCTGTATCTGACAGACATACCTACCAGTCATCTCAGATATATAATGGAATGTAGCAGGGATGCCATATATAAAAAGACTAAGAAAATATTGGAACAGAAAATGAAATGTGCCGATAAATCAACATCACTTCGTGATATTTTAGAGAAACTACTATAAAAATAAGAGTAAATTCCAGATAATAAAGCCTTTTTCCTACATTTCTACACTTTTTATACACTTTCATTGAATAAATTCTCTCTAAATTTGCCACCGTCATAACAAATTAAAAGTATATCTTATGAAAAAGTTATTATTTGCATTTTTCGTGTTAACTGTAGTATTGGGTAGCACTACATTGCAAGCCCAGGATCGTTTTTCATTTGCCGATGATGATGAAAGGGAGATTCCACTAGACCCCGTAGGATCTAAAGAAGGTGGTCCTATAGCCCGGAGCATCATCATCCAGCCCGCCAGTGCCTATGTTAATAGTGATATAGTCACTGTAGTTTTCAACAAGGATTTTCCTTCTGCAAGCATTACCATTACAAATGTTTCTACAGGAGCAGTCGTTTATTCTGAGACTTATTCCATGCCTACACTTATTACAATCAATGTAAGTGCAGAAAATTCCGGAGAGTATCAGATAGAGATTGTATCAGATGAAATTCGCTTAAGCGGATCTTTCGCTCTCTAACAAAGAACCTAACCTAAACTTTAACTATAAATTTAGACTATGCTGGGAGATGATTATGCCACCAGTGAAGTAGTCCATCACTTTTTACGGTCATTGACCGTAAAAGTGAGCAGGACTACTATATGCCGTCTGCTCGACAATCCGTTGGGCAACACCATGCAAGGCATTAGTGACGCCTTAGATGCACTTCATGTAAAGAACGTCGTTTACCAACTTCAACCCCAATATCTGGAGAAGCTGCACGGCCCGTTCATTACCCAATTGGA
>NZ_QROH01000014.1:0-145201 GCF_003474285.1 Bacteroides sp. AF39-11AC
AATAGAATATAGACCGGATACAGAAAGAAAGAAAATCTATGAAATACTTTATAGAAGGTATCTTCAATTAGCGAGAAACGCAGAAATTATCAATCATACAAACCATTAATCTATTAAATCATGAAAATCAAATCTTTAATTTTAAGTGCCTTATGCTTGGCCACAATGAGTGTTTATGCCCAGAATTTCAATGGACTTGACATGAATATGGGCAATTTGTATCGTTTATCTAATGCGAAGACACGTTCTATCAGTCCTGAAAACTTTACTGGTGAAAAAGGTAAAGGTGGTATGGCTGATCCGGTGAAAGATAAGGATAAGCCCAATCAAGCTAATGCGCACCATGCGGCCAAGACATTGGGGCAAGGTTGGAAAGTGAACCCTTATGTGAATATTGCTCCTAATGAGACTTTTACATTGGCTGAAATAGAAGGACCCGGTGCTATCCAACAGATATGGATGACTCCTACGGGTGAGTGGCGTAAGACAATAATCCGGTTCTATTGGGATGATGAAAAGGAACCTTCTGTGGAATGTCCCATAGGCGACTTTTTCTGTAGTGGCTGGGGAGTCTATTCTCCGTTGTCTTCATTGGCTGTATGCGTGAATCCAGGCAGTGCATTCAATTGTTACTGGCAAATGCCTTTCCGCAAGAAATGCAGAATTACAATGGAAAACATAGATCCGAATAATGAAATGCGGGTTTATTATCAGATTAACTATACATTGACAGAAGTTCCTGAAGATGCAGCTTACTTTCATGCACAATTCCGTCGTTCAAATCCTAACATGACTTCAGATCATGTGCTGGTTGATGGAATCAAAGGTAAAGGTCAATATGTAGGAACATACATGGCGTGGCAGGTTAACAACAGTGGCTGGTGGGGTGAAGGAGAAATCAAGTTCTTCATGGATGGCGATAAAAAGTTCCCGACTATCTGCGGAACCGGTACTGAAGACTACTTCTGTGGCTCTTATAACTTTGAGAATAAAACAACCCGCCAATATGAGGAGTTCTCTACACCTTATGCCGGACTTCACCAGATTATACGTCCTGACGGAGTATACCGTTCTCAACAACGTTTTGGTATGTATCGCTGGCATATCCTCGATCCCGTTCGTTTTGACAAGGATCTGAAAGTTACTATCCAGGATCTCGGATGGCGCAACGATGGACGCTATCTTGATCAGAAATCAGATATCTCTTCTGTTGTATTCTGGTATCAATCTGAGCCGCATGCAAAATTCCCGGCATTACCTTCGGCTGATGATTTGGAGGTTGTCAGACCTTTCTGAAACGAAGATAACCAGAGACAAATAACAACTTAATTTATCCACCTTATTACTTTAAGTCTATGCCTAAATTTAATCAAAAACGGATTATTTCCGGAACAATGCGGCTGATAACAATGGTATGTATGCTATGTATGTGCCAATTTATCACTGCACAGATAAAGAATTTTCAGGGTGTCGTAAAAGACTCAAAAGGAAACACTTTACCGGGTGTTACTATTTTGGAAACTGGTACTACGAACGGTGTTTCAACAGATGTTGATGGACATTTTGAAATCAAAATGAATCCGGGTAACACATTAACAGTGAGTTATATCGGTTATGTGACACGTACTATTCAGACGAATGCAAATACTACTTCCCTTAATATTATTCTTGAAGAAGATGTCTTCCTGTTGGATGATGTTGTGGTAGTAGGTTACGGTTCAATGAAGAAGGGAGAGGTTACAAGTGCCATTACTTCGGTGAAAAAGGATAACTTCCTTGCTGGTATGGTAAAGAGCCCTGAGCAGCTGCTACAGGGTAAAGTAGCCGGCTTGCAACTCTCCAATTATACAGGTGACCCGGTTCTGGGACTTGAAATGACGATTCGTGGTGTAAATTCATTATCTGGTAATACCAGTCCTCTGATTGTGATCGATGGTATTCCTGGAGGCAGCATGACAGCTATTTCAAGTGAAGATATTGAATCTATCGATGTATTGAAAGATGGTTCGGCTGCAGCAATCTACGGTACACGGGGTACGAATGGTGTGATTGTAATTACAACCAATCGTGCCAAGGCAACCAAGATGTCATTGGAATATAATGCATCCGTATCATTTGAAACAATTTCCAAACACGCAGATATGTTGACCGCAAATGATTATCGTCGCTTGAAGGATGATCCGGATTTTCCGGGAATTCAGGATGAGGGAACTACGACAGACTGGGTAGACGCTATAAGTCGTACAGCCGTTAGCCAGAATCATTTTCTTTCTTTGAAGGGGGGAAATGCACAATCCAATTATGTGGCTTCTATCGATTACCGGAAACGTGAGGGCGTTATAAATAAAACGGATCGTGAGTCCATTACTGCAAAGATTGGATTAAATCATAATATGTTCAATGATAAACTACGCTTTCAACTGAATATCAATGACAGTTATGTTACACAACAACGTGCATGGTATGCTGCATACCTGAATGCTTTATTGGAAAATCCAACCCGTCCTATTTATGATGAAAATGGAAATTATACTGAATATAAAGTTAATCTGAAGCCTTATAACCCTGTTGCGATGATTAATGAAGAATATGACAAAGAGGGATATAACCAGCTGATGATGAGTGGTAAAATGACTATTTCTCCCATTGAAGGACTTAATTTGAGCGTTATGGGAGCTCTCCAGCGCTTTGACCGTATGGAAAATAAGAGCAATACCTTTAAGCACATGTCTACTGTTGTTAACGGTGATTATGGGAATGTATGGAATTGGGCTGATAATACCTTGCAGAAAACTTTGGAACTGGTAGGTGATTATACTAAATCCTTTGGAGTGCATAATATGGGTGTAATGGCAGGTTACAGTTATCAGGATGATGATGACAAAGGTATATATCAATGGGCAAAGGATTTTCCGACCGATATGTTTGGTCCCTGGAATATAGGTTCAATGAATGATATGAAGGATAATAAGGCAGCTATGACCAGCTATAGGAATACGCATAAACTTATTTCATTCTTTGGTCGTGTGACTTATAATTATGATGAGAAGTATATGTTCATGGCCAGTTTACGCCGGGAAGGCTCCTCTCGCTTCGGTGATAATCATAAATGGGGATGGTTTCCTGCTGTATCGGCTGGTTGGCGTCTTAGTAAGGAGAACTTCTTGAGAGATGTGAAATGGCTGGATGATCTAAAGTTCCGTGTCGGTTATGGTGTTACGGGTAACGAAGTAAATGCAAATTTGCTGTCAATGTACTTGCTGGGTTATGGTGGTTATGCCTATATCAATGGCAAATGGACACAGGGAGCTGCCCCCTATCAGAATCCTAATCCGGATCTGAAATGGGAGACAAAGAGTGAACTGAATTTAGGACTTGATTTCTCGTTCCTGAAAAACAGGCTCTCAGGTTCTATTGATGTATATCACCGTGTGACTTCTGATTTGCTTTCTACTTATGAAGTTCCTACTCCCCCTTATATTGTATCGAGCATGATGGCAAACGTGGGTAAAATAAGGAATCGTGGTATTGAATTGCTATTGAGTGGTACAGCTATTCAGATAAGAGACCTGAGATTCGACATTACAGGAACTTTTTCCTATAATAAAAATAAGATCGTATCTCTGTCCAATGGTCTTTATCAAAAGGATTACTGGTATGCAGGTGCTACAGGTTCGCCGATACAGACACATACACATATCGTGAAGGAAGGTGATCCGGTGGGTAATTTCCATGGTTTCCAAACGCATAGCCTTACTTCTGACGGACTATGGATGGTTTATGGTGCTGATGGCGAGCCAAAGTTATTGACAGATGCTAATGATGGTGATAAGCGGGTCATTGGTAATGGTATTCCGACGACGTATGGTAGTCTTAATCTGGCTTTGAATTATAAGGGTTTCGATGTATCTGTAATGTTCCGTGGTGCTTTCAATTTCCAGGTTCTCAACCGTCAACGGATGCATTGGGAAACAACGGCACGTATTGGTGAAGGAAATCTGCCAAGTTCCGTTCTCAATAAGCCATTTGGCAGTAACTCATATGTGAAGGGGGCTCCTGCCATGCAGAGTTACTATGTGGAAGATGGTGATTATGTAAAATTGGATAATGTAAATATCGGTTATACGCTTAATCTTAAGAATCAGAATATTATTCAGCGTCTTCGCTTGTATGTTGCTGGAAATAATTTACTTACTATGACTGGTTACAAAGGATTGGATCCGGAAGTAAGCATTAAAGGGCTTGCACCGGGTGTCGAAGGTTCCGGTTCGGGAGAACTTTATCCTACTACGCGCCAGTTCACTATTGGTTTAAATCTTTTGTTTTAACCTTTAAAATTTATAGCAATGTTTAGAAAACAATATATTATCGCAGCACTTCTTACCGTTGCTTCGGTATTTAGTGGTTGCACTAATCTGGATGAGGATGTTTTCAGCAGCATTCCGGAGAATGATTTCTATAAGACAGAATCAGAATTCCTGGCTGCTATGGTTCCGGTTTATTCAAGTATGCGTGCTATGACTGATTGGCAGAATTGGTGGGATTTGGAAGAAACGACCGATGTATGTGTTACTCCTGTCAAAAATCATGGTCTGTGGTATGATGGTGGTATCTATATTCGTTTGCATCAGCACTCGTGGACGGAAGAAGATCCGCATTTAAATGCTATTTGGAATGTGTTGTATGCGGGCGTTTCAAGTGCTAATCGCGTACTTTATCAATTTGAGAATTCTTCAATAGAAATACCGGCTAAGAAAAACTACATTTCAGAGTTGAAGGTGGCACGTGCATTCTATTATTATTTGTTGCTCGAAGCCTTTGGGAATATACCTATTATCGATCGTTTTGATGTACCTGACGGTTATCTTCCCGCAACAGAGTCACGTGCTAAAGTTTTCCAATTTGTAGAGACGGAATTGAAAGATAATATCGATAATCTGAGTGAAGACAGATTGAATACTTACGGACGTTTCAATAAATGGAATGCAAAAATGCTGCTTGCACGTATGTATCTGAATGCTGAAGCCTGGATAGGTACGCCAAAGTATAGTGAATGTGAAGCTTTATGTGATGAGATTATACTTGCAAATAAGTACAGGCTAGATGGTGATTATTCACTGCCCTTCTCTACCAACAATGAATTGAGTAATGAGACTATGTTTGTTATCCCGTTTGATGAAACGAAATCCGGCGGACAGATATATATGTGGGCACGTAAAACGTTGCATTACTCACAAATGCAGACCTTTAGCCTCCAGTCTACTTGGCTTGACGGTGGTTGTCTGGGGGTTCCTACTTTCTTTGATAACTATATAGAAGGTGATGAGCGTCTGGAGAAAACGTGGCGTATGGGGCAACAATATGCTCTCGACGGTACTCCGTTATGGACAAACGGTTGGTGTGGTGATCCGCAAATGTTGCTTAGCTATACCAGAGAGGTTACTAATATCAGTGGTGATGCTACTATGTATCAGGGTTATCGCTTTGGTAAATATGAAATTAAGGTAGGTGCTACTGGTACTCCGGACAATGATTATGTCATTATGCGTTATGCTGAGGTACTTATGACAAAGGCAGAGTGTATTCTTCGTACGGGAGGTAATCCGCAGGATGCAGCAGATTTAGTGAATGAAGTGCGCAGAAGAAACTTTGATACAACCAATGAGTTGACTGGTTCCGATCTTGCAGCTACGATAGCTTATAATGGAGTTTCTGTAAAATATGGTCGTTTGCTTCAGGAATTGGGTGTTGAGTTTGCATTGGAAGGTTTACGTCGTAGTCAGTTGATACGTTTTGATGATAATTTTACAAAAGGTACTTGGTGGGAACATACGCCTACCAATGATACCAAACGTAATCTGATGCTGATTCCATTTGACCAATTGCAGCGTAACTCCAATTTGGTACAAAATCCGAAATAATAAACAATATCCGGTCAGAGGGCAGTCAGAGTGCATTGACTGGATACTTTAATTATCATATAACAATGAAAAAACTCTTGATTTTATGTGCCGTCCTATTCTGCTTTATGCACGTTTCGGCACAACAGAACCTATCAATATCATCACCTGACGGGAAACTTAAATTCTCATTAAAAGTTACTCCGGAGAATATTTCTTATGAAGTTAATTACAAAAAACAGCCATTGGTGGAGAATTCTTCGTTAGGATTCAGTTTCGACAACGGTGAGTTTGGCAGTAATCTGAAGGTGGGTAAAGTACGGAGGAAATCTATTGATGAAACTTATGAATTGGTAGTCGGAAAGGTGAGCACGGCACGAAACCATTGTAATGAAATGGTGGTACCTTTACAGGAGAAAGTATCTCCGGGAAGGTTGATTAATCTTGTGGTACGGGCTTTTAACGATGGAATAGCTTTCCGCTATGAGTTTCCTGAACAGGAAGGATGGAACTCCTATGTCATGTACGATGAGAAAACTCAATTCAGGTTAAGCGGAAATCCGATGGCATTACTGATGTATTTACCTGGGTATATCAACACACACGAAGGGGTTTATACACATACAGGATATGATAAAATAGCTAAAAAGCGCCTTATTGAAATGCCTGTTACCCTGGAGTTTGAGAATGGTGTATTTATGTCAATCACAGAGGCGGCTATTCGTGATTATGCAGGTATGTATCTGGTGAAGGAGAAGGATGCTTTTGCAGGTAAACTCTCACCACGTCTTGGACAAGAGAAGATTAAAGTGGAAATCAATGAATTCCCACATCGTACTCCCTGGCGTGTTATTTCTGTTTCCGACCGCATAGGCGGACTTCTTGAAACGAATATCCTTACCAGCCTGAATGAACCCTGTAAGATAGAAGATACCTCATGGATTAAGCCTTGCCGCACTACATTTACCTGGTGGAATGGTAATGTGGTGCCTGATAGTACATTCTCTCCTGGTAATAACTTTGAGACGAATAAGTATTATATAGATTTTGCAGCTCGTAACGGACTGGATGCTCATGGCATTTATGGATATGCTGAGACCCCATGGTATTATGATGATAACTTTAATTTCGGTTGGGCTGGTCCCAATGCTGATATTACTCGTCCGATACCTTGTTTGAATATGCCCCGTATTGCTGATTATGCAAAGAGTAAGGGAGTGGGAATACATTTGTGGGTACATTGGCGCCCTCTATATGATAAACTGGAGGAGGCTTTTGCACTTTATGAAAAATGGGGTGTAAAAGGGTTGATGGTTGATTTTCTGGATCGTGATGATCAGGAAATGATATGTATTCAGGAAGATATCCTGAAAGCGGCTGCTAAACATCGTTTATTCATTCAGTTCCATGGTTCCAGTAAGCCTTCAGGACTTACACGGACCTATCCCAATGAATTTACTCGTGAAGGTACGCTTAATTATGAAGTTTGCAAATGGGATACATTGGTGAATGCCGACCATGATATTTCCATTCCATTTACTCGCTTATTGGCAGGACCTGCAGATTATCACTTGGGTGGTTTTCGTGCGCTTCCTCGTTCTATGTTCAAAATCCAATATGTTAATCCCTATGTAATGAGTACCCGTTGTCATATGATGGCAATGTATGTAGTTCTGGAAAATCATCTTACATCCTTGTGTGATAAGCCGGAAGCTTATGAAGGACAACCAGGTTTTGAAGTTTTACGTACTGTCCCCGGTACTTGGGATGAAATAAGTGTACCGTTGGCTGAATTTAATAAGTATGTTACAGTAGCCCGTCGTAGTGGTACGGATTGGTGGGTAGGAACGTTGAATGACGGTACTGCACGCACATTGAATCTGAAATTAGATTTTCTGGGGGATGGTAAATATCAGGCAGAGATATATACCGATGCTCCGGATGTGGACGAGAATCCGAATCATTTGAATAAAGAGACTCGTACAGTAACCCGTAAAGATGTGATAGAGCTACCTTTGGCTGCTGATGGTGGTTCGGTACTACGCATTTCCAAATTGTAGTGGACTATGATTAAGAAATATGTATGGCTGTTTGTGAGCCTTCTGGTGATATGTGGGCTTGCAAGTTGCGAGAAGTCGGAATCGGAGGAGAGTGGACAAACTTTGAGTGTACAACTTTCTCAAAATGAAGTTACGGCTGTTGATGGAATAGTATCTGTTGAAATGACGATAGGTGGCTTTACACAGTTGGATTATTTGGAAATTAGGAAGGTCGGCAGTGCGAAAAGTTCGACTGAGAAATGTATGAAGTCAAGTCTTTCGGAGAAATTTGTCTATCAATATACAGTGAAAGAAGATGATGATGCTCAGTTTACTTTTGAGTTTGTGGCTGTGGGTAATGATAATAAATCATCGGAAGTGGTCAGATTGGATGTGAATAGAGGTATTGTCAAGGTATCGAAAGCATTGGCTTTTACTAATCTGAAATGTGTATCCCGGGTTACTGGAGCTGAGGTGAATGCTGCCAATGGCCTGCCTGCTGTCGAATTTGAAGTAAATAACCGTACCAATGAACAGTATAATGTAGGCGGTACTGATTTGGGTATTGTTTGGGAACTTCAGCCGGGACGTTATGGGCTTTTCTTTGGTGATACATTTGGCAGTGATTTCTATCCGAATTTTGTTAATCCGGGTCCTAATGGGGGCAGTTGGAGAAGTAATGTATTGCTTTTCTCTGAAGATTCGGATTTGTCCGATGGCTTGGTTATCAATGGTGCGGCAATGGATGAGAGTGGTAAGAATGCCCGTGAAATATGCTATGGTGGCAAAGATGGCAGTGGCAATGGTGACTGGACTTCTATCCCTACGGCTGCTATTCGTGCAAATGGGACGGATTATGTCCATTATATGAATATCCGTAATTGGGCAGGATGGGTGACCAATTATTCCAGCCTTTATAAGTCCATAGATAATGGAGCGAATTGGGTACGTTGCCAGGATGTAAAGTTTGGCTCAATGAGTAATTTCGGACAAGTCGGATATTTTAAGAAAGACGGTTATGTTTATATGGTAGGTACTATTACTGGACGTGATAATAAACCATATCTTGCACGTTTCCATGAGGAAGACATTGAAAAACAATCAGAGTATGAGTTTTGGAATGGTAGCGGATGGGCTAAAGATAATGAGACAGCCGCCGTTCCACTTTTTGATGATATAGCTGGAGAACTCTCTGTAGCCTATCATCCGAAGTTCAATAAGTGGATACTGCTCTATTTCAATGGTACCCGTTATGAAATATCTTTCCGTGCAGCCGATCATATTACAGGACCATGGAGTGAACCTGCAAAGTTGGTAGATGGTTGGCAATATGCCCAACTTTACGGATCATTTATTCACCCGTTATCGCTTGAAGGTGATACTCTTTACTTTATTATGTCCATGTGGTTGCCATATAATTCATATTTAATGTCGGTAGAATTGCTTAGCAAATAAGTTTGATTTCAAATATATCTTATCCCTAAAATATAAAAGCGTCGAAATAATCTTTCGGCGCTTTTATATTTTGAATACATACATTTTGCTCTCTTTTTATTCTTTCTACTTAACAGAAAGTAGCGGCTTTTTGCTATATCTTTTTAAATTCATTACTTTTGTACCCTAAAATAAAACAATATGAAAGCTCGTTCAGTAATCCATATATCAATCATCGGTCTTTTATTTATTGTTCTGATACAGTTGGGTGGAATGATTTATGCCTATAAAGCCCAGATGAAAGTAGCGGAACAGTCGCTTAACAAATACTTCTGGATGGCGTTTACTGAGACAGTGGACGATATGGTGAATAATTTACCTTATCCTGACGGAACAGTTGTGAGTGTTATTTATTTCCCACATCGGTTAGGTTTGAATCAGAATGAATTTAGTCAGGTTGGTGCCCAACAAACGGCACAAACTTTACGAAAAGTGTATAAACAGAAAGAGTTTCCTTTAGCTAAACTGGACAGCGTATTGCAGAGTAAACTGGAACATGCTTATATTAAAGGAAATGTAACGGTGGAACGGTTTAATACAGATACGGGAGAAATATTGGAAAGTACTCATTCTGATATACACGCAAACAGCACTGCCATAACTTCTGAGAAGGCTTTTATATACAAAGAAAAGGGAGAAGCTGTACGAGCCATTGTAGTTTTTCCTTTTGGGGATGTGATGCAGAATGTATTGCTTCTATTTGTCGTTACTTTTTTACTGCTGGGTGTAGTTGTCTATGCACTGGTCCTGCAAATGAAATCTCTTATCGGGCAGCAACATAATTTGCGGAAACAGCAACAGGACTTTTATACATTGGCTGAACAAATGCGCATACCGGTTTCTGAAATTGTATCGGAAATGCCGCATGAGACCTGGGAAGTGATAGAGAAAAAGAGTACTGTTCTACTGAGTATGACGGAAAAAACGCTCTCGAATGCAAAGGCGGAAGCATTGCTTGAACCTACTCGCAGAAAGATTCCATTAAAAGCTTTTTCTGTCATTAGTATTGCCGGCTTGCTTTTATTATTATCAGTATGGGCGGTTTATGTATATCATATCAGTTACCGGCAAATGGAACTTCGCGCTCAAGAGCATTTTGAAAAAATGTTTTATGAAGAAACCTATTATAACCGGTATATTTCGTTTCTTACTGCTAATAAAGGTGTGGGAGAAGCGGTTAAGGTTACAGGTATCACTCCTTATGTTGATAGGGTAGTTAAGAATTTTCGAAAACTTTATCTTGATAAGGGATATCATATCTGGCGAAATAATGTTGTTGTGTATCATGTGGATTCAAAATTTGACGAGAGCTATCAGTTGCATGCTGCCTATATCATGCAAGACAGCATTAATAATAATGCTCGGACACCAATAACTTTTTCTTTGCAATTTGCCGATAGTGTTTTTGGTGGAGAACTTCGCAAAGCTGGCGTATCAGATGAAATTGATATCCATCAGATGAAATATCCTTCGCAAGAAGTGATAGGCTCTGTAGTAAATCCCCATGTAGGTATTATGGATATGACGACAAAGCTTATACCATTGAATAAAGACAGTACCGAGTGTGTACGTGGTATCGTGCGCTCACCTCAGAAATCTATAATTGCTTCTATTTGGTATATGCTTTTGCCGCTTGGTATTACTTTTTTGTTTATGTGTGCTTGTGTTTATTTCCAGATACGTATCTGGCATGTGCAACGTAAGTTGAAGCAATTTCAGAAAGACTTTACTTACTCCATGATACACGACATGAAATCTCCTCTGAGTTCTATAATGATGGGAGCTCATATTCTGGTGAGCGGTAAGCTGGCAGATAAACCGGAAAAGATGGAGAAGTACAAGCAGGTAATAATTGATGAGTGTGAACATTTGCTGGCACTCTCCGGCCGGGTATTGATGCTGACCCAGATAGAACGGGGTGAATTGGAACTTCATAAAGAAATTATTCCCTTGGCTCCTTTGTTGAAAGATATCACGGAAAAGTATCTGCTGAAAGCGACTAAGAAAGTTAGCTTCATGATAAAGTGTGAAGAGACCTGTTCAGTGTATGCGGATATCTTCTGTTTGCGTGAAATACTTGGCAATCTGATTGATAATGCGATTAAATATTCAAAGGATGAAGTGGAAATTCTTCTTTCCTGTGAAGAGGTAGCCGGTTCTACAATAATCAAAGTGCGGGATAACGGTATCGGAATTCCGTTGAAAGAGCAATGGAAGATATTTAATAAGTTTGAGAGACTGTCCGCCAATAATCGTAAATCAGGCATTTCGGGCTTTGGCTTGGGACTGAGTTATGTGCTTCAGGTGATGAAAGCGCATGATGGTATGATTAGTGTAGAAAGCGTAGAGGGAAGCTACAGTGAATTCACCATGCGCTTCCCTCTGAACTGAAGTAATCCGTCACTTATTTCTCTGCAAACAGAATGATTTCTTCCGGTTGTGTGGAGTGTTCTACCATTAGATTCCAGCTACTTTCTTTTTTGTTCCATTCGTAGCTTTGGTAATTTACGCCCATTCCGTTGATTTGGTAAACGGCTTTGGTCTTTACATCGGTGTAGGCATTGTCTTTGCTGTTCCATGCTGCGTATTCCACGTTTACTTCTCCACCGCCGTATGAGAAGTTCAGGCAATACTGTTTCTCGAAGCGTTGGTTGCCTTTACTCCATTTCGATACCTCTTTGCTGGATACACGTCCTTCGGCATCATACGCATAGTTATATTGCAGATGATTCTGGAGATATTTATTCTCTTTCACTTTGTATACATTTTTGGTTTCTACACGATCTCCATTCATGCGGGTGTTGTAGGCAAAACCTTCCAGACTGTTGTTATTTACTGCGTTTACGATTGAAGTTACTGCAAATACTACTGATAATACTAAAGTTTTCATAATGGTGTTATTTTTTAAGTTATACATTCTGTTTTCTTTGTCCTTTCGACATTGCAAAGGTAAGCTGGTGGCAGCGGAATGAATGTTATCTCAATGTTATCATTAGGTTAACGTAGAAAAACGTTATATTTGTCCCCCAAACAATAGCAAGATGAAGCTTCGCTCACTCTATATCCTCTCTATTATAGGATTGTTTCTCGTTGTGGTGATACAATTGGGAGGCATGATATATGCTTATGACAGCTATAAAAATGAGGCGAAGCGTACACTGAACGAATGTTTCCGGCAAGCTTTTATAGAAACGGTAGATAACCGGGTGAATAACCTGCCTTTTCCTGATTATACCGTACCATTCTATTCGTACATCCGCAGGGATGAAAAGATGCCTTACGATGAAATGGTATTTCTGGGATATCAGCAAGTAGCCTCTTTTCTGGAAGATGTTTATCATGTGGAGATACCTCTGGATGAGATGGAAGAGGTATTGGAAAAGAAGTTGAAATGGAAGAACATCGATAGGACCGTATGGATTGATTCGGTAGAAGATCACAGTAAATATTCCGCTTACAGGCGTTTCAAAACGGTTATCTCGGAGCAGGCATGGCTGAATGAAAGTAAGGGTAAAGCGATAGAAGCTACCATTATTTCTCCTTTCCTTCCACTTGTGAAGGATGTGTTTTTCCTGTTCCTTCCTACTCTGTTATTAACTGCTTTCCTTATTTACAGTTGGGCACAGCAGATGAAGTATATCATCAGCCAGCGCCGGGGGATTGAGGAACAGCGCTCTGCTTTCTATGCTCTGGCGGAGAAAATGAGGTTGCCGATAGGTAAGGTGCGCAGGCAGATTCCCGAACAACAGTGGGAGGCCATAGAAACATCGAGCAGGCAGATTCTGGATATGACGGAGCAAACACTTTCCATGGCTAAAGAAGAGGAGTGGAAACGTCAGGCCCGTAAACAACATTCGTTTAAGGTATTCTTCATAGTCAGCCTGTTGGCAAGTTGTTTGTTGATGGTAGCTTGGTTTGCTTATTTGTACCGCACAGCTGCCCGTGAGACTGCTTATCAGGTGAATGATTGCTTTGAAGCGGCTTTCTATGATGAGGTGATTGAACGTTATCCGTTGCTCCTTTCACAGACTAAAGGAGGAAAAAAATCCGTGGAACAGAAATCTGCGGAGGAAGCTCCTTTTGCCAAGGAACAACGAAAATTTCTACAAGGAAAAGAGGCTGAGTATAGCATAAACAGCTTGTTTGTGGTACATACCTATAATACGATTGATCAGAATTATCGTCTTCGTGCAGCCTTGATTATGCAACGTGAGATCAGTGAAAGTAGCATAGAAATACCCTTGTCTTCTTTATACCTGGATTCAGCTTTTGCGGAGCGCTTAAGCCGTTTGGGCATAAAGTCACGTAGTGGTATTCGTCAGTTTCTCCGTTCTTCGGATAGTACGGTTACAGAGGTTGGATACGCTTCCAGAAAGTATGGTGATTATACTTCTCAGTTTATTCCTTTGAAAGAAGACAGTACGCTTTGTGTGCAGGGAGTTGTGAAGAACCCTTATCGTCATGTGGCGACTTCTATCTGGTATCTTTTGCTTCCCCTGTGGATTACATTCCTGGTAATGCTCGATTGTATCTTCGGCCAGGTGAAAGTGCTTCGGATGCAACATCGTCTGGAGCAGTTCCAGAAAGACTTTACTTACGCTATGATTCATGATATGAAGTCTCCGTTGAATTCCATATTGATGGCGGCACATGTGCTGGCAGGGGGAAAACTGGCGGGTAAACCTGAAAAAGAAGAGAAATACCGCCTGGTGATGACGGAAGAAAGCGAGCATCTGCTGGCTTTATCGAACAGGGTATTGATGCTTACACAATTGGATGAAGGGCATTTGGAGTTGCATAAGGAAGATGTTTCCCTGCGTCCGTTGCTCGATGATCTGATAGCGAAGATTTCTCTGAAAGCCGGTAAGAGGGTGGAATTCAATACGGTTTATCATCGTTGTGAGACGGTCTATGCGGATGCTTTCTGCCTGCGTGAAGTGCTGGGAAACTTATTGGACAATGCGATCAAGTATTCTCGTGAAGAGTTGAAGATAGACATTATCTGTGAGTCGGAAAGGGGAGTATGCAAAATTAAGGTATGCGATAACGGGTTGGGTATCTCCTTGAAAGACCAGTCGCGTATCTTCAATCGCTTTGAACGTTCTGCGGCGGCAGCACGCAGTAGTAAAGGGGGAGCCACAGGTTTTGGCTTAGGTTTGAACTATGTGCAGCAAGTGATGCTGGCACATGAGGGCAGGGTAGAAGTGGAGAGTGAAGAAGGCCGTTTCAGTGAGTTTACTCTTTATTTTCCGGCACGATCCTGACTTTACCATATATGGAATCGCAACTCCTGTGAACAGTCGTTGATAAATGCATCTTTGCCGAATGAACGCAGTTTCCAGAGGATGCAGATGTCATCTATGCTACCGATAAGTAAGAATGTTCCGAATAATGTGAAATAATAATTCCCTGTTGCCATGCCGTACAAAAGCGGAAGGATGCCTAACAACAGAATAGGTAAGAAGCAGGCTGTACGATATTGCCACATTCTGATGGGTTCGTTGCAGTGGCAGAAACGTATGCCTCCCTTATGCTTTACGAAGGAGATGGACCGGAAACCTTTGGGCGAAAAGATTCCGAAGAATAGTGCATGAAGCAATAGATTTACTCCAAAGCCTGCCAGGGCGCACGACCAGAATATCAGGAATGATACATGAGCCATATCTTCTCCATGTATCCACCGGAATAAGAGCAGTATGGGTACTGTAAAAAGGATTGCAGCCAGTATTCCATACTTGTTGATCTTGTTTCCCGAAACCATGATTTCGGTTCCTTTCTTGCTTTGTACAATTGAGATATCCGCTTTCATCATCTGTTTTTTCTATTAATTGAAGAATATATTTGCAATGGCATGTTTGAGTCCTGTGTATGCAGGATTGACTGTGGCCATTAATACGTAAGCTGCCAAAACGATTGCAATACCTTTTGTAAATTCGATTCCTATTTTCTGGAATTTCTTCATGACTTGTTTATTCTTTAAGTGATACATTGGGTTTATTTCGATGTTGCAAAGGTAAGGCGGCAGGGAGAGAAGGAATGTTATCGCAATGTTATCTTTAGGTTAACGATCATAAGGCGGTATGCAAGAAACAGGTGTTTTTTAGTAAGGTATAAAGAACTAATAAAACTTACTGGCAAATCCTTTCTGTATGATTATGGGGTAAATGGGTATTCCAATATAAATTGAGATAGTATTGCTCATCATTTGATTCATTACTATTTCGCCATGAATTAGATCATTATCCTTAGTTTTGTCTGTTATTCTATTGAACTATTCCCCTTATAATTGAAAATATCCCCTTGCTTCTTCTCTGCTTAATGATAATAATCAGTTGAAAAACATAGATTTATAGTAAAAATACGACTTTCTATTTGTCCCCCCTGTTTCTTTCCTGTTTTATGTCTATCTTCTTATTTTTGTTCCGGTCTCGTAAGTAGATACGATATAACTATTATTAATCTATATCAGAAAGTAAAATTATGGAAAACCAGGGAATACTTCTTTATATCGGAATAGCCCTTATCATCTTATTGGTACTTTGGTATATCTGGACTGCCAATAATCTGATTGCAAAGCGGAATCGGGTAAAGCAATGCCGTAGCGGCATTTGCGTGGCATTGAAGCAGCGGAACGATATGATACCGAATTTGGTAGCTGCCGTAAAGTCCTATATGGGACATGAGAATGAGACGCTGACCCGTATCGCAGAACTTCGTTCACGAACTTTTCAGCCTTCACAGGAGAGTGAACAGATAAAAACCGGTAATGAGCTTTCTTCTTTAATCTCCAAACTTCAATTATCCGTAGAAGATTACCCGGAACTGAAGGCAAGCGAGCAGTTCACCCGGCTGCAAAGGAACATTGAAGATATGGAATTGCAACTGCAAGCCATACGCCGCACCTATAATGCTGCGGTCACCGACTATAATAACTCCATTGAGATGTTTCCCTCTTCCATCGTGGCCGGCCGGCAGAATCATCATCAGGAAGAACTGATTGATATTCCCGAACAGGAACAGCGGAATGTGGATGTCAGTGCACTTTTAAAGTAGATGTAATATGGAATCAATTGACTTCAGAAGCCTTTCTGAAAGGCTTCGTACCGAACTTTCCCGTGTATATTTCTGGCAAAAGATCGTTCGTATTCTGAGCATCATAGTCTATCTCTTTGTCTTTTGCTGGATGATGTTCGTCCTGTTTGGGGGCTATCTTGTTGGATACATCGGATTAGAGAACTACAGTGTGGTTACGCAATACATTTTCCCGGTTTTTATGGGATTTATTGTGCTGAACTTCGCATTCAGCCGCTCTCTTATGAAATTCCAAAGGCAGGAAAATGATATCATGCGCAGCATTATGTCTGCTATGTTTCCATCCGTTCTTTTCTCCTTCTCTTCGCAACTGGACCAGCGTATATTATCCGGTAGCAAGCTCTTTAATTCTTCTTTTTCCGATCCGGCATTGGCGGCTACCACCTATGCTTATCTGGAAGTGCCGCGAGGGGATCGTACCCTTTATATAGCCGATATAGGGGTTTCCTATGGGCTGATGAATAAGTTGGAGCTCAACTCTGTAGCGGGCTATTTCGTGATGCTTTACCGCTATGTGCTCCGTCCGCTGTTTGCCTCCAGGTATGAAAGCAGTGCGCATAACTTCCGCGGAATGTTTGGCTGGTGTCGTCTGGAACGTAGTTTTAAAGGCAGCACGATTATCCTGCCCGACCATCTGGAACAAAAGGTCGGCTATCTGGCAAAGAATATCCAGGGCTTGAAGAAACGCTATAATGCCCGTTTCGTTCATCTGGAAGACCCGGATTTCGAGAAGTATTTCGTGGTTTATGCCGATGACGAAGTAACCGCTCGTATGATACTTACACCGGCAATCATGCGTCAGATTACCCGTCTGCGCGAAATATTCGGGCACGATATGATGCTCTCTTTCAGCAAAGATACTTTTTACTATGCGGGAGTGATGCCTGACGGCTTCCTCTGTCTTCGCAAACAGGCACTGGACAATGAGTATCTGCTTGAAGAGATATACAATGACATAAACCTTGCCTGCCAGGTGACGGATGAACTAAGGCTAAACTAATTACATAATTAATTACCCTCTGAATATTCTAAACACGAAGACTGACTTTAAGTGATAATTGCAAACGCGGCTGTCTGAAAGATTATCTTTCGGCAGCTGCGTTTTTCATTGGAAACTGTAAGAGAGAATTCTTGTTAGAGTAATTATCTGTTTGCCAGCAAAGCGCTGTTCCAATTTGTTGCATTGTGCTCTGTTACCAGATTCCAGGAGTTATCTTTCTCATTCCAGTTGTAAGCCATGTAGTTCATGCCGTTCTCGTTCATCTGGTAAACGGCTTTGACTTTCACATTTGTGTAGTCACCGGCTTTGCTGTTCCATGCTACATATTCCACGTTTACTTCGTTGTCGGTGTAGCTGAAGTTGAGGCAATACAGCTTTTCAAATCGGCTGTTGTTCTGGTTCCATTTCAAGATTTCCTTGGCGGATACGCGTCCTTTTTCATCATGTGTGTAGTTGTATTGCAGGTGGCGTTCCAGATACTTGCCTTCTTTTACTTTATAGACTGTCTGGGTTTCTACACCGTTTTCCTGTTTCTCACTGTTGTAAGCGAAATCTTTTACGTTGTTACCACTTGCTGCGTTTACTACTGATGTCAATGCAAATACTACTGATAATACTAGAGCTTTCATAATAATTTTATTTTTTAAGTTATACATTTCGTTACTTTTGATGTTGCAAAGATAGAGCAGGGGCATGAGGATGAATGTTATCGTAATGTTATCATTAGGTTAATAAAGAGAGTTTCTTAATCCGATGGTGGAATTCTGCAAATAAGCCTGTTTTCAAGCGGGAGGTATAGTCGTAAGATTATGCCTTTCCTTGTGGTTGAGGAGGGAGACAGCGGTGCTTTGTCACGCCTCTACTTGTTCCATTTTGTTTCTTCCTCTTGGAACAAAAGTGCCTTGCCTGTGGAACAAAAGTTTCTTGGTTAAGAAATAAAAGTTCCTTAGGTAAGAAACAAAGGTTTCTCAGAGAAGAAACTCTTGTTTCACAATAAGGAGACAAATGTTCCGATAAAGTGGAGCTTACGTTTCTCCGTAATAGAACAATATCTGATTAATAATGTCTTATTGAAGAAGTAGGCACTGGTCTTATTTACAGCGGCTTATCACTCTTCTTATTTATAGTATTCTCATATGCAGGTTCTATCTTGATTTCACCAATACTCTATAGATATAGACTATGGAGATACCTTATTTGTAACCTGTTGGTGGAATTGATTTATTTAGGAAAGGAAAAGAACAAAAGTGATTAGTGTTTGGTGATAAGTGATTAGCGCCATTCGGTATATTATTTTTTAGACGCGGATGACACGGATAACGCGGATTTAAAAGGCTGCGCTATAAAAGTGGATAAAAAAAGATCCGCGTTATCCGTGTCATCCGCGTCTAAAAGATTATTTATCATTTAACTCATAACCCTACAAAAAGGAACTAATTCCGCCAATGGATTACTTGTAATAATCTTAATCTTCAGATTATTGTGAAATCAGGAACTTTGAATGATTAAGGTAGGAATTCTTTGTTTTCTTCCTTTAAAACGTCTGCTGTTTCTTTGGTAAATTGAAAATGTCCCCTTTTCTTCTTACTTTTACTGGATAATAACATCTTGAAAAACATACTTTTACGGGGTAAAACTCCCTCTACATTTATCCCCCCTATTTGTTTTCCCGTTCATGGGTATCTTCCTACTTTTGTTACATCCTCCTTAGAGGCTTAACTAATATGCATTATTATATTAACTATTTGACAGAATATTAACTCTTAAACTAAAATTATTATGGCATTTTTTGTGAACCCCGGCAAAGACTGGGAGAATAACCTGACAGAAGAAGATATTGCGAAGCTGGAAGCGCAAGGGTGTGACGTGAGCGGACTGCGTAACAGACCACCCGTGCCGGAAGATGATGGCGAAGAAGAGGAGGATTTCGATAATCCTACTCGCCTGGATAGACTGAAACCTTATCTGCAAACACCCCGGGACATGGAAACTCCCTTCTTCAGGGCAGTGGCAGGCAATGCTCCCTGGTTGTTCAAGGATCGCTGGAAGAAGAAATATACGGAGTCTCCCGTTATATATGCAGCAGTGGTGCAGGCCAACAGTGCCTTGTGGAGACCGGGAGACAACGATTATTATCCGGCAGTATTTGTTTTTGCCCTCGACAAGAAGCACATTCACGATGTGGAATGGTTATCGCAAATGGCAGAAAAGATCAGCGAATTGTCAGATAGCCCTATTGTGCCGGATGATTGCCGTAAACTGATTAATACGTTGCGCGATAGTCAGAGTGAGTTTTGCTTCCGTATCGGCAAAAGCGTATCCGGTGATGCCGATGCCTGGTGTGCTACTTATAAATTCGATAAGCAATCGGCTCTTCCGCGCAAAGCGCTTCCTTCGGACGGTATCGTTCCTTTCTTGTTGAAAGCCAATCCGGTAGAAAACCAGTTTGTGGATTTTAAACTGATTCCCTCCGAATTGTATATTGGGTAAATCAAAAAATGCGGCTACCGGAAAAGCAATTATCCGGTAGCCGCATTTCTTTGGAATTTAAAAGAGGGTGTTTATTGTTAGAGGAAAGTTACTTGTTTGCCAGCAGGACACTGCTCCAGTGGGTGGCGTTGTGTTCTGTAACCAGATTCCAGGAGTTTTCCTTTTCATTCCAGTTGTAAGCCATGTAGTTCATGCCGTTCTCGTTCATCTGGTAAACGGCTTTGACTTTCACATTTGTGTAGTCACCGGCTTTGCTGTTCCATGCTACATATTCCACGTTTACTTCGTTGTCGGTGTAGCTGAAGTTGAGGCAATACAGCTTTTCAAATCGGCTGTTGTCCTGGTTCCACTTCAGGATTTCCTTGGCGGATACACGTCCTTTTTCATCATGTGTGTAGTTGTATTGCAGGTGGCGTTCCAGATACTTGCCTTCTTTTACTTTATAGACTGTCTGGGTTTCTACACCGTTTTCCTGTTTCTCGCTGTTGTAAGCGAAATCTTTTACGTTGTTACCACTTACTGCGTTTACTACTGATGTCAATGCGAATACTACTGATAATACTAGAGCTTTCATAATGATTTTATTTTTTAAGTTATACATTTCGTTACTTTTGATGTTGCAAAGATAGGGCAGGGGCATGAGGATGAATGTTATCGTAATGTTATCATTAGGTTAACGATATCTTTGCAACTCTGGAAAGCTTTCCTTGTATTTTTTAGAGTTGTATGTATTTTTATATTCCTCTTTTAATCAGTGAGATGCTGATTTCCGTTCGTTTCTTTTCATCGTACCTTGCCATTGGCTGGAAAGAACGCATTCTCATCGCATATAAAAAGTAGTACATTACTCCGTGATCCATAGTTATTTGCTATTTTTGCAGGCGAATATAAACGGATAAGATGAAATTACGTACTGTCATCTCTCTTTCACTTGTGAGTCTGATTGCTGTTGTGTTGATACAGTTGGGCGGAATGCTTTATGCTTTCCATGCACAGATGCAGGAAGCGGAGAAGTCACTGAACAAGTGTTTCTGGATGTCTTTCACGGAGACAGTGGATAATTTGGTGAACAACCTTCCTTATCCTGATAATTCAATTGCTGTCATAGCGTATGCCCCTAATCCTAAATACAAGCGGATTGACGGGAATGAAATGAACAAACGTACTTCCCAGCAGGTGGCACAGGCTTTACAAAGGGTATATGGAATGAAAGAAATTCCGTTGGCCACCATAGATAGCGTGTTGCACTACAAGTTGCGGAAGTTAGACATGGGTGGAGCACTGACTGTAGAGCGTATCAATGTAAACACAAATGAGGTACTGGCAAGTACCAACCCTCAGGTAAGCGTCCGTAGCTTTGCCGCTGTTACTTCCGAAACTGCCTTTACCTTTAAATCCCATGGAGAGGCTGTTCGTGCCATTCTTTCTTTCCCTGCCAAGGAGATGGAGAAAAGACTCCTGTTACTGTCATTCATTACATGGCTATTGCTGGGTACGGCTGTCTATGCCTTGATTGTACAGATGAAGTCGGTATTCCGTCAACGGCATAACTTGCAGAAACAACAGCAGGGTTTCTATACATTGGCCGAAGAAATGAAGCATCCCGTCAGTAGGATGAAGAACCTGATAACTACAGAAAGCTGGCAAGAGATAGAAGCACAAAGTAATCTACTCTTTGAGAGAACCAATGCTACGCTAACACATGCCAAAGCAGAAATCCGGCAAGGAAGTACAGTCAGGCATATTTCTCTTAAAGCAATTTCTATAGTCAGCCTGGCGGGAGTATTCCTGTTGCTGGCTGTCTGGTCGGGATATTTGTATTATACAACATCTCAAAAGATAAGGTATCAGGCGGAGGAGCAATTGGAAGAGGCTTTTTACCGTGAGACAGACTTACATCGGTATCCGCTTTTCACTAAGGCTAATCCTGATTTTAATTGGGATAGCTCACCGGGAGAATTTCTCCCTTATCCGCGGCGTATGATGAATGAACTTTATAAGGTATATCTGGAGAAAGGTTATCGCTACCGGATACAGTTGATTACCATACGGCATCTTTACAATAAGTTTGATGAAGATTTCCGCGTAAAGATGGCTTATGATATACAGGATACGATTAGTCTGCATAGCCGTGTGCCCATTCCGTTCTCCTTGCAGTTTGCCGACAGTGTTTTCAGAAAACAGCTTTTGGAAACAGGCTTTCCGGATAGGGCGGATATCCATTGGATCAGGTATCCGTCCCGAGAGTTGATACTTTATACAGGTAGTCCGACTGTTGACTTCGGGGATATTACTACCCGGTTGTTTCCGTTGGATAAGGATAGTACGAGTTGCATCTTTGCTGTGGTTCGTTCACCACAACGTACCATTATGAGCGCCACATGGTATATGCAGGTGCCGCTGCTTATTGCTTTCCTTTTCGTATCTCTCTGTGTTTTCTTTCAGATACGTATGTTGCGGGCACAGCGTCGGTTGGAACAGTTTCAGAAGGACTTTACTTACTCCATGATACATGATATGAAGTCACCGTTGCAGTCTGTCATGATGGGAGCGCATATCCTGGCAAGTGGTAAGTTGGCGGATAAGCCTGAGAAGCTGGTTCGTTACAGGCAAGTAATGGGAGATGAGTGCGAACATCTGTTGACACTTTCCAATCGCGTAGTAATGCTGACAGAGATAGATCGTGGAGAATTGGAACTACATAAAGAAGAAGTTGCCTTAAGGCCGTTGTTACGGGATATAGCAGAAAAGTATCAGTTGAAAGCAGCGAAGACGATTCATTTCGATATCGATTGTGAAGAAGGATGTAGTGTTTATGCGGATGCTTTCTGTCTGCGTGAGATATTTTCCAACTTGGTGGACAATGCCGTCAAGTACTCTAATGAAGAGGTTCTGATTATTCTTTCAGGTAAAAAGACAGAGGATGGAACCATTGTTAGAGTGCATGATAACGGTATTGGCATTCCTTTGAGCGAACAGCATAAGATATTCAATAAGTTCGAGAGGGTTGCTTCCGGCAGTCGTAAGACGGGTGCATCAGGTTTTGGGTTAGGATTGAATTATGTGTTGCAGGTGGTGAGTGCCCACGGTGGTATGGTGAAGGTAGAAAGTGTGGAAGGGAGTTACAGTGAATTTATGCTACAATTCCCCTTGCGTTAAAAAAGCCTGCTGGCAAAGATTAAATGTGCTCAACTATTTGTTATTCAGATAGGCTTTTACTATTTTTGTATACAGAGTCCGTAAAAAACAAAGGAGGTAGATTATGACACGCAGGGTTGGCATATCTTGGCTCCCAATTCGTTGGGGATTATTTTTTCTGTTCATTTCTGGTTTGCAGTTGCTTTCTGCACAGGAAGATAGTACACGCTTCACTCTTGATAGCATGTTGATAAAGCCGAAAGCTGCATTTCAGCTTCCATCCGTCAACCTGCTTCCCGAAAAGACCGTATACCCTTTGATAAATCCTATACAGTTAGGTGATTTACCTTCTTTCTCCTTGAAAGAGGAACTCCGTATACCTTATCATATAAATCCTTCCCCGCTATTCCGGGGCGATTATAGCACAGGAGGCGTATTAAGGCAATTTCCCCATGGAGCGGTATTCGGTTCCGGAAGCCAGACCAGTCTTCCAGGCATCGGGCGTTTCAATAATGCTTCGTTAGGATATCAGCATATCTTTAATGATCGGCTATCGTTGCAACTTCGTGCCAATGCCATGAAGATAAATATGTCTCACATCACCGGGCAAGCCTTCAGTACTGCGGGTAGGCTGACTTATCGTGCTTCCGACCGGGTTGCCTTCAATGTCTTCGGTTCGTATGATATCGGTAGTTCTTATGGGATGAGCACTAATAGTTATGGTGCTACGATGTCTCTTGATATGTCCGAACGTTTTGGCGTAGAGGTAGGTGCCCAGCGCTATTATGATGCCATGCGTGGAGGTTGGCAGACGGTTCCCGTTGTGATACCCTATTACCGCTTCGATAAGTTTAAGCTGGGGCTGGATGTAGGCGGAATAATGTACGAGATTCTGCGCAACGTAGTGTTTGATAAACGTGGTGGCGGTGACTTTGGTGGCGGCCCTACGATTAGACCGCCAAAATTCTCATTTCCGATAAAATAGAAGAAGTGGATATTTACTTCAGGTAATCGTTTATATTCAGTAGTTTGTATTCGGGCGAACATTCAAACAGATAGTTCAGGATGTTCATGTGCGCTGCGCCGAAAATAACCAGTATTCGTTTACCGGCGGTATCGGGAATCCGCTGGATATTCCTAAGTATTCTTAGATTCCGGTTGAACCATCTTCCGGATTCAAAATCTGTTCCGGTATAATCTCCTTTGACGGATTCATATTTGAAATGCTTGATAAGATAGTTTCCTAAATCTTTCTTGATACGTACCGGATCATTGAGATGTATCAGTTGTGCAAGTATCCCCTGCTGCTTGAATATGGGTTCATCTTCATAGTATAAAGCAGAGTCGGGAGAGTTCGAGAAGCTTTCTTCAAAAGCCAGATATTCATTGCTTTCATCATCATCCAGCAGTTTCTCTATGTGGGTAGTGTGTGCTCCCCAAGCATCTGCACAGTATATCTTGGCATTGCACATTCGGGCTATTCTGAAACCTAACTGCTGAATTTCGTTTCTGTTCAGCTCATGCTTGCCGGTAAGGTATGAGCTATAGAGAGAGTCTATCTCTGACTGTTTGTATAAAGGCCATTCAATGACGATGGCATCCGGTTTGAATTGTGCCAGTTTCTTGGATATTAACTCTATCTCTTTTTGATATTGAGGAGATAGTACATCTATCTGGTCTTCTTCGGATACTTGTTGCACATCCAGATTGGGAAATTCGAAGTGGAAGACTCCCAACGTAAGGACTTCTGCCTGCTGGGCATATCCTTTTGTGAAGAACATGCTTGCGGTAATCAGAATAAGAATGATTTTATTCATTGTAATTACTTTTAGTTTGGTGTCCAAAAGTAATGATTCTTTTTGGCATGACCATACAATCCTGATTTTTGATGTTGTAAAGGCAGGGTAGGAGCAATAAGAATGAATGATATCGCAATGTTATCTTCGGGTTAACGAATAATTTATTACTTTTGTGGCATACAACTGGAAGTTAATACAATTCATATCAAAGACATGGATACAATAAAGTTATTGTTAGTTGAGGACGATCCCAGCCTGCGTTACATCGTTCAGAGCGGATTGGAAGATATCATAGAGGGCTATGAAGTGTTGGCAGCTGCCAATGGTGAAGAAGGATTGGCAATGTGGAGGGAACACCGTCCCGATGTCATTCTCTCGGATATAGAAATGCCCGTCATGGATGGTTATGAGATGGTGAAGCGTATCCGTGAGGTGGATAAAGAGACGCCTATAATCTTTTCTTCCGGTTTGGTTTCTCCCAAAAATGTATTGAAAGGCTATGAGTTGGGAGCCAACAATTATATCAAGAAACCTTTCATTCCTGATGAACTGGATGCTCACATCCGTGCTATGCTGAAACTCGCAAACGGTGAAAAAGCTAAGGATGAAAGTGAGTGCTATAAAATAGGAAAAGAATATGTGCTCGATGCTACGCATGCCAAGCTAAAGCATTCTTCCGGTGAAATCAAAACACTGACTGTTCGCGAAGCGGGCTTATTGCAAATGCTTTGTGAAAATCGGGGGGATGTAGTACGCCGTGAAGCCATTCTTGATAAATTCTGGAATACGGAAGATGATTATTTTGCTTCCCGCAGCCTGGATGTATTTGTGACGAAGCTCCGCAAACTTATAGCCGAAGATTCGTCTATCAGCATTAAAACGGTGAAAGGTGTAGGGCTGATGCTGGAAGAAAACGTATAGTTCCTGCTATTCGATTATTATATTTATTCGGGGCACTAAACTGTGTCTCGAATATTTTTTTGTCCTTACTGTCCGTTTTCATGCGGACACTTGTCCGGAAATGAACATCACTCGAATTTGGATATTCGTTGATAATCAGTGTTTTATTGTTTTGGCACGGCAATTGACTATATATTGTCGAAGGCGGTTGACAAAGACTTCCCCTCAAAAATCAAGAAGTAATAACAATAAAAAAATAACGATTATGAAAACGAACTTAATTTCTAAAGCAGTTGTGATGGTAGCAGTAGTAATGGCAAGTGTAATGAACTTTTCTGCAAGTGCAAGTAATCCTACTCAGTATGTGAAGAATGAAGAGATGACCGGCGAGTTGATGACCGCAAAGACTATCTTTAAGAATGAAGACGGACATTTGTATCGCCACCTCCGTTACACTTACGCTTATGATATTGAAAACCGTGTAACCAGCAAGGAAGCTTCTAAATGGGACAGCTCCAAAGAGGCCTGGATTCCTTACTTCAAGATGGATATTTCCTATGCCAACAATGAAGTTGAACTTAGCTATGCCCGCTGGAATTCCAAGAGTAATGCTTACGACAACAATATCGAGAAGACTGTTTATGAAATGAATGATGATAATGTTACTTTGATGTTGGCAAGTACAAAATAAAAACATCAGTAATTAGGGAGTAAATGCCGGGGTGATGAGATATAAATTTCATTATCCTGGTTTTGTTTTAGAATACAAGTTATGGAAGAAATTGCTTTCCTTACAGATGAATTAAAGAAAATATCTGATTACTTAAAGGAGGCATTATTCAGATAAGGAAAGTAGATTTTGATAGTAGTAATTATTAAAATATAGGGACAAGAAAGAAAACGTATATCTGATGTCAGGTAATGCTATTTCTCCATTGGCTCTTTATGAAAAACTATGGATGGAATCAGTTCCTTTATGTAAATGTCCCCTTGTTTGTCTATCTCTTATATAGAGTTATTGTTTGAAAAACAGTTGTTTAGTTTATCGATTGTCCCCTTCATTTATCCCCCACGATTGTTTTATTGTTTACAGGTTACTTTTTACTTTTGTTTCCATACGGTAATCAAGAAAGATAGAACTATTATTAATCATTATAAAAAGTAATATTTATGGAAAATCAAACAAAACTCTACCCAAGCTATATGGGTGATTTCTATGCAGCAAATCCGGTGAAGTTTGAAAAAAGAAAGAACAATGTTAAGCCAAAATTATATTATGGATTGGCTGTGGTTGCTGTTATTATTGTTATTTTCCCTGGTTTTATTCCTATAGCCGGTTGGCTGGTCCGGACGGTTGGAGTGATTGCCGTATTGATATGCTTGCTTGCGGCGTATTTGAGTAATTTCGATTATTATAATAGCGAGAGTGGGGGTAAGATTACAGAGGTTGGTTTGAAGAAGTTCAAGCGCGATGAAACCGATATAAACAGAATCCTGGACGCGTTTCTCAAGAAAGACTTTGAGTATCTGGCAGAGTTGCCCGGAGCATACAGCGCACCGGTTCAGATTCATGTGGAAGAGGATAAATTAGGGCAGGAGATGTATTGCTTGCTGACTTCTTATGATTCTGATAGCAATATTATCGGTTTGACCAATGTCCTGACCTTATCAGGAAACGATTATCTTGATCATGCGGATGTAATAAGGCAGATGCTTAAAGATGCGGAAAATGACTGATTCTTATTAATTGTAGAACATAATGAAAAAGCTGATTTTACTTATTGGCCTTTTGCTTTTTGCCTTTCTGAATGTCTGTGCGCAGAAAGAGTATCAGATAGAGCAGGTGTCAGCTATAAATATGGGAGACGGCCGCATCCTGTTCCGGGATTTGAAGACTGATAAACCCTTGAATGGCGAGCATCGTATCATAGACGGCTATCATTCTGCCTATATCTTGGCTGACTTTAAAGAAGGCCTTTACAATGGTAAGTATGAAGAGCATGAGTACAACAAACTGATATGTGAGGGTGCCTATAAAGAGGGACGCAAAAACGGTGTCTTCAAGATGTACTCCGATGAGGGCAAACTGAAAGAAGAGAAGTCTTATAAAGACGGAAAATTGGACGGTGCACACAAAACCTACTATACCACCGGTAAAGTGGAACGCGAAAGGAACTACCGCATGGGAAAACAGGATGGTAAGGAATTAAGCTATGACTTTGACGGCACATTGCGCACGGATCATACGTATAAAGACGGTAAGCAGGTAGGCAAGCAATTCACTTTCATGAAAGGGACCTATGAGCTTCATGAAACCGTTTATTATAATGAGAACGGGCAGAAAGACGGGGATTATTCCTCCATATTTATCTTTGGGCTTCCTCATGTACTGGGGCATTATAAGAATGACCAGAAAGATGGGCGATGGATTACGATTGCCGAAAGTGGTGATACTCTGATGATAGAAACCTATGCTAATGGGAGGGAAGAAGGCTTGCATGTTTCGTTTGATAGGAAAACCGGTACCCGTAAGCGTGAGTTCTACATGAAAAATGATCGCAAAGACGGGCTCTATCGTGAGTACGATCCTGAGAATGGTGAACTTATTTATGAAGCCACCTATCAATACGGCCGTATCAATGGAAAAGAACGTCGCTTGATAGTTACAAACCGCTATGATTACTGGGAAATATCCACCTATATAAATGGACGGCAGAGCGGTCCGTTTGAGTCGCGCTACGTGAAGAACGACCGTATACGTGAAGTGGGTGAATGCCGGAATGGGCGGCGTGTCGGGCGATGGAAGCTCTATGATATCGACAGTAAACTGGAAAAAGAGTGGGAGGAAACCAAGTAGTCACTTCGCTTTTCCGTATTTATGAGTAGAAAGAAATTTAGACCAAAGCAGAAACCGGTTAACGGTGAAGATGCCTCCCGACAGCAGACGAAGCGGAGAATAGCATTATGGAAAATCCTGGTGCCTGTCTTTGTCTTTCTTTTCCTGTTGCATTGCAGAATGTGGTATATAGAAGAGGAAATGCTGATGCATACTGCATTTTCTTCCGGCAGCTATTTAGGATTGAACCGGAAAATCGTTATTCTCCTTATGGCAATAACGATGTGTAGCTGCATGGTTTATATCTATAAGAAAAGCACTGGGAAGTGGTATCATTGGAGAAACTTCGTCTATGCTTTTATGTGTGAAGGTGCTGTAGTAGGATTATGTACCAATGTGCTGGTTGTCTTTCTGTTCTGGCTGAACAGTTGCTTTACTTCCGGAGTGCAGACCCGTGAGTATATAATTGTCAGTATTGTTCCACACGACAGGACGCGTAAGAGTTATAATCCCCGTTCTGGTGCATGGTTGCTCAATACATTTTCTTATGGGGAGATATTTATGCAAGGTGACCGTTACACCCGCATCTACTTGCCCATTGACCAGGCCTACCGGCTCAGCGGTGAGCGAGGCATCTATCTCAAAATAGAGTTGGAAGACGGCTGGCTGGGTTGGGGCGTAATACGGAAAATAAACTTGGTGACTGCAACAAAAGTATCGGAAGGAATAGAAGTTCGTTCTCTTGGAGATGAACAGATGCAGGTGCCCGACTCTTGCTTGCACGAAAAAAGTGAAAAAGCTTTTAAGTATACATGGAGGGATATTTATATCTTTGCCAAACTGAGGAATATTAATTTATCGGATACCACCCACGTCAGTGTAAATCAGTATATAGACGGACAAAAGGATATTCCGGTGTGGGAGATTGACATACGCGATTCCATTCAGCCGGATATGGCCAGAGTGATACTGCTTCACGGAGAGACTGGAGAAGTGTTGATGGATTCGTACGAATAACACGATAATGAAGATGAGATTGAAGAGTTTGATAGGAATGATTCTATGGGGCAGTATGCTGGTCTCCTGCGGTCCTGACAATCGCGTAGCCTTGGCGGAGAAGCTGATGGCGGAAAAGGAAACAGACAGTGCCATAGCAGTGATGAACAGAATAAAGGAGCCATTACAGAAACTTTCGAAGCGTGACTATGCCCTTTATGCCTTACTGATGTCCGAGGCTGTCCACAGGAAACAACAGTTGAATGCAGCTACAGATACCCTGCTGCTACCGGCAATTAAATATTTCAGCCAATCGGGCGATTCTCTTTATGCCGAACGGGCCCTTTACTGCAAAGCACATCTGGACAGACGGCTTAACCGGATGAGCGATGCCATGCAATCTTTTCTGAAAGCTCTGCTTTTCCTGCAAAATAGTGATAATCATGAGCAGCTCTACCGGGTGAATACCTGGTTGGGAGTTGTTTGCTTGAATCAGGAAGAATATTCCGGTAAGGTACGTTATTCCAAAGAAGCCTTGAAGGCGGCTTGGGATTTGGGAAATATGTTCTATAAGAATATGGCCTTGTGCGATATTTCTACCGGATATTTGTTTCTGAACCAATTGGATAGCGCCCTTTACTATGCTCAGGCGGCCTATGAGGCGGCTTTAGCCGATTCTGTTCCTCGGCAACTTCCTTTCATCTATACAAATCTGGGTAGTATCTATTCTCAGCAAGGAGAACCTGCCAAGGCACTGGATTATATAAATAAATCAATAGCTCTTCGTCCGACTAAAGATACTGCAAGAATTCTTTCGCTCTATGGAGTAAAGTTGGAGTTGTTTGGAAAACTGGGACAATATGATTCGGCATATCACTATTTTCAGAAAGTTATCTCCAGTCCGGAGCCTTCTTCGGTGGCCGACGCCTATAATAATATGGCGAAAATATATCATAAAATGGGCCGTGCTTCAGATGCCTATCCTATGCTACAACGCTTTATTGAATTATCCGATACCATACGAAAGTATCGTCATACTGAGGAAGCCATTGCATTGCAAGAGCTTTACAAACATGAACAGCTTTCGGTAGAAAACCTGTATTGGCGCACCCGGGCTGCGGAAAGGCAGCGTAATGTGTATTGGATGACCACAATCTCTTTGCTGTTGGTTTGGGTGGCAAGTGCGGTATATTTCATCTATCGCCGTAACCGTAATCGCCTGATGGCGCAGCAACATCAGCTCGTGCAACAGGAAAAGGAACTGAAGAAACAACGTAAGGCCACTTCCGAGAGTCTTCGCCGCATGGTGGAAATGGAACAAAAAGAAGCAAGGCTGAAGGAAACTTTTTTCAGGAGATTAAGCCAGAAGGTGGTACAAGAATTAGAGAAGGGCGGCAATGTCATCCTTTCAGATGAAGACTGGGATGACATTGTGCAGAATGCTGATATTATCTTCGACAACTTTACGAAACGCTTGCAGCAGACTTACCCAAGTCTCAATAAAGACGACTTGCGTTACTGCTGCATGGTGAAAATGCAATTGTCTCAGTCGAGTATGGCACAAGTGATGCATCTGGAGCGGGATTCCGTGAAGAAACGCCTGAAACGTATCCGTATGGAAAAGATGGGGGCGGATAGTGGTGTTACGTTGGAAGAACTGCTATACAATTTTTAATTGTGCCGATGTACCCAATTACATCCACTTGACAGGGTGCCCTAATGCCCGTTTTATCGCTTCCATTTCGGCGCTGTGCCACATCTCGTGTTTGAAGCACCAGGACAGTGCCTCATACTTATTATTGGCAACCGGATGTTTGAAAGGAATAGGTTCTAAGTTCTCCGATAAGATACGGTCGTCCAGCAGGGATAAGTTGCGGATGCAAATCTCGTGAACGGCATCTAATTGCTTTTTTAGCTCTGCTGTGGGAATTAAATTCTCCTCAACGGAGCGATGTAATGTCCCCATCCCATTGAAAATCTTTACGTAATCAATAAGCGGAATGAGTTTGTAAACCTCTTCATTTCTTCCTGTAATGCAGGTTATGGCATGGAAGTTCTGGCTGATAATCAGGTGTCCGATCTGCCATGCAAAGTTAGAATCGGTGTTCTCAGGGATGGTGTACCATAGACTTTCCGGGAGTTCGGATACCAGACGGTTTACAAAATCGCGTGATTCGATGACCTGTTCTTTTAGAAAATCAATCTTGCTCATAATTCATTTGTTTTTAAGTTATACATAGTAGTTAGTGAGCAAGTCTTTCGTTCTGTGACAACTCAGGGCATTATTTTTTCCCAGTAACTCTTTCTTGGAAGTTCTTTCTCAAATCTCTGATAAATATCGACGAGGCGGATAATCTTCTTTACGGCTGTATATTCTTTTTCTAAATTGAGTGAGGTGACATGCTTACATATCCGGCATTTGCAAGTCCCCTGTGGGTTATATAGCGGACAGGTGCCATCCATGAAGTGGGTAATCTTGTTGATGGAGCGGGAAGAAATCTGTCTGATATTGTCTTCCGTCATACCCATGATTTCGCTGATCTGTTTGTGGGAAAGGTTAAGGTTTATCTTGAATATGAATATCAGTCGGGCATCATTGGTTAAACAATGGAGTTGGGCTGTCAGGCACCAGTCACAGCATTTTTTTATCCATTCGTGTTCGTCTCTGTCCTGTTCGGCTGGATCAATTGCGGGAAGATCACGGAACTCTTTCAATTCGTTCATGGTGGCGATTCTTTCATTCCGGGCATAGCGCAGTATGGTACGTTTGCATATTGTGTATATCCATGTAGATAACTCAGACTGGCCATTGAAAGAGCCGATACTCCTGATAATTTCGTACCAGACTTCCTGGGCGGCTTCTTTTGCTACTTCCTTGTTTTGTATCATGCGGTGCGATATCGAAGATATCATGGCGCCATATTGTTCTGCAATTTCCTTTAAGTTCGTTTGCATATTGTATATATTGGTTACGTTGAGGCTGTAAATGTAACTAAATATTAAGAGCTGAACTAAAAAGCAGCGTATGGTTATTACCTGTTGGCGAAAGAAATTTCTTTCTTTTCGGTTATGAGTTAAATGATAAATAATCTTTTAGACGCGGATGACACGGATGACGCGGATCTTTTTTTTATCCACTTTTATAGCGCAGCCTTTTAAATCCGCGTTATCCGAGTCATCCGCGTCTAAAAAATAATATACCGAATGGCGCTAATCACTTATCACCAAACACTAATCACTAATCACTTTTATTCCTTTCCATACCATTATGAATTAGTTCCGGCAACGGGTGGTTATTGTGATGTTATAGAGTCTGAATAGATTTATTACCCTAAGGATAAAAAATATATCTTTGTGGATGAACGGTTAATTGTTGGACGCTAATAAAAGATACGTATGAAACATCTATGCTTATTGTTTGCTTTTCTGTCTATCCTCAGCTGCAGAGCTCAGGAAGATCATGAGGATTTGGCAAAAGAGGTGATAATCTCGGGCCGTGTATTGAATAGGGAGGTTTATCCAAAGGAAAAGGAGGTAAAGCTTGTGCTTCCTTGTCTGCCTTATCTGGAAACAATATATACTTCCCCTATAGCAGATGACGGTACCTTCAGTTTTCGTTTTAGTCCTTATGCTTCAACGCGCGAGGTTGTTCTTCGCAATTATGCGGAACACTTGTATGTACACCCGGGTGATAGTCTGCATGTTGAAATTGATTTCAGTGATTTACTGAATCCCCGTATTACCGGAACTTCCGGTACACTGAATCGGTATATGGCTCTTTTTACCACAGGTGGATATTATAGGGGGCCTTATTTGAGTGGTGATAATGCTACTTTTGAAGAATTTGAAAAAGAATTGAAAGAAGAGTATGCCAGTCGTCAGGAGCGTCGTGCTGACTTTCTGAAGGAGCATTCTCCCGGTGCGGAAGTTGAGAAATATACGGCAGACTTACTGTCGATAGATTATTATTATTCGGTTTTTAGCTATGCCATGTCCCAAGCGGCAAATGGTAAGGATGTCAGTTGGTATAAAGCACTATTAACAAAACTTGATCCTCTCTTTTCGGAACAGACTGTTTATGCCAGTCAGTTTTCTCTGGCTGACAGAGTTCAAAGGTTCCTCTATTTTGACCATATCAGGAGAGAAAAGCGTGATTTTGAGTTCAAGGATATTGTTGAGGTTTGTAGGAATCGTGCCATCTTGCCGTATTCATCCCTCTTTCCCGTAGCTCAATCTTTATATGATAACGATACGACTTATTTAGCTGATAACAGAGTTCAGTTAGACTCTATTGTAAAAGCTCCTTATCTGAGGCAACCTCTGCTTGCACTCTATCAGGATAAGGCCAGTTATCTGAAATCTCCTGAAAAAGTATCCCATTATATGCTCTATGGCAATAATGCCGATGGGGCAATTGCACGGAAAGAAATGCCGTTTATGATACCTGTATACAACCTTTTGGAGAAGTATGCCGGTAAGGTGATTTATGTTGATTTCTGGGGAGTTATTTGTCCACCTTGCCTGGCAGAAATGGAGCCTTTAAAGGAATTACGGAAGCGTTATTCGCCCGATGATGTTGTAATGGTAAGTATCTGTGGAAGTAGAGATCGGAAGGCATATCAAAAGGTTCTGGAACGTTTCTCTTTGGAGGGGAAGAACATTGAATGCATCTATTCGGAAGATTGGGCGACTGCTGATGATTATCATCGTATCATGCGTCACTGGGATATGAACAGCATACCTCAATTCCTTTTGATTAATCGTGATGGGATCATTGTGGATTACGGCAGTGGATTGAGACCCAGTTATCCGAAGACGGTGGCAAAGATTGATGCTCTCTTAAAATAAAGGGAGAATCGGGTAGGGATAATATATCTGGCTGATATTGTAGTGTGAGGGAAGTTATTGGGCTTCCCTCACACTATAATGGATAATTTATCGTTTATAAGACTTATATATTGTTTTTGCATATCATCCGGTAGGAAAGAGCCTTTTATAAAGTCCGACCAATTTTGTTGGGCTTTTATAAATTTTTTAAAGATATTCTCTATGATTTTCTCTTCGACACCTGAAGAAGTGATGGTCGTGATGAAGTCTTTTTTCCTTATTTTGCTTTTCTTTCCGTTCAGCGTCAGTGCCAGTTCTTCGGTATCTTCAGGCATAACTAATGCTGTTGAAAGCATGTCATAAGCAGGAGTTAATGTATGATACCCTTTGTTTGGACTATACAAGGAAAAGTTCTTCAGATGCATGTCTGCATTTCCTGTAATCCACGAAAATACTGTTTGCTCTCAAAAGTTTATGAGATCTAATTTGGGAGTAGAAGAATATTGTTGTATAAGTTTCGCTATCTGCTCATAAGAGCCTTTATACTTGTATTCTGTTAATCGTTCGGCTAATTGACACATGTCTTCCATAGGGAGTTTTTTCCCGTCTTCACGTCTGTCAATGTTCCGGCTTTATAATCGTGCAAATGGACTGATGCTCGCTTCATAATTCTGTATTTTTAGGCATTGGAACGGCACCTACTTCCATTCCAAAAAGATTCAATACTTGATTTACCTTATCCAATCTTAAAGTCTGCTTACCTTGCTCTAATTCGCGGATAAAGCGGAGGCCTACGCCGGACTTTTCTGATAGATCAACTTGTGTAAGTTCATACTGCTTACGCATCTCTTTTACGTATTTTGCTAAAGTCATATATTCCATATTATACCCGTTTGGGTACAAATGTAATAATTATCTTCTTATTTATACCATATCGGGTATAAATAGTTTGTCTCTATATCTTGCTTATACCCCCTAAGGTATAAAATAGGTATTCATCATTCATTTGTATTTGCTTTTTTATAACTTCCATTCCATTGTCCGCTTTTATGCGGACACTTGTCCGGAAATGAACATCGCCTAAAATTGAATATTCGTTGATAATCAGTGTTTTATTGTTTTGGCACGCCAATTGACTATATATTGTCGAAGGCGGTTGACAAAGACTTCCTCTCAAAAATCAAGAAGTAATAACAATAAAAAAATAACGATTATGAAAACAAATTTAATTTCTAAAGCAGTGGTAATGGTAGCAGTAGTAATGGCAAGTGTAATGAACTTCTCTGCAAGTGCAAGCAATCCTACTCAGTACGTAAAGAACGAAGAGATGACCGGCGAGTTGATGACCGCAAAGACTATCTTTAAGAACGAAGACGGTCATTTGTTCCGCCACCTCCGTTATACTTATACTTATGATAACGAAAACCGTGTAACCAGCAAGGAAGCTTCTAAATGGGACAGTTCAAAAGAGGCCTGGGTTCCTTATTTCAAGATGAATGTTTCCTATACAAACAATGAAGTTGAACTTAGTTATGCCCGTTGGAACTCAAAGAGCAACGCTTATGATAGCAATATTGAAAAGACTGTTTACGAACTGAACGATGCCAATGCTGCCTTGATGCTGGCAAGTACAAAATAAAGTTAGCGGGGCAGGAATTTCGGTGAAATTTTATCTGTTTTCTTTAATATAGAACATCCGGATTTTTAATCAATGTCAGAAAGATTGCAAAATATTGAAATAAGTGTCGCTAAAATGCTTTTTTTACTGACAAGCGCATCCTCGTAAAAGCAGAAAATAGAGAATTTACTTCTGAATTAATGCATACAAATACGTTATTTCTGTATTCTATGTACAACTTATACGCTTTTTATACATTGAATCACTATTCCCAACACGTAGGATCTATACATCCGGCATACAGTATCTATAGATGCAACACATCCGATATATAGATTGGACACAAGCGATCTATATATCGGACACAAGCCATCTGTATATCCGGCAGAAAGAGGCTGTTTTAGGTACTTTTAGGTGATACTTTCGCTTTTTTAGAGTTGTTGGTATTTTTATATCGGCTTATCAATCTGCTGACTATGGATTTTCACTTGTGAATTTACGTTTTCCCTTCCTTCCGTACACAAAGAAAGCATTCTGAATATGCAAAAAAAACAAAATGTCAAAAGGGAGGGTAGTTTATTTAAAAGAAACGCTTTTTCGCCTCTGTAAGTGCTCTGAGAGCATTTGTAGAGGTGAATTTATTTTTTTATTTCTGATTGTTATGTGAATGTTTTTGCTATTTAACTCTTATCATTATCTTTGGGGATGAGTGAGATTATGAATTGGTAACTTAAATGGCAATAAATAATGGATAAGACATTAAAAGAGAAAATTGATGCTTGGGCAGATGCTGACGAGCATACTAAGATTCCTTTCCGTAAACGTGTACAGAACTTCTGGAAATGGTTTACTGATAACGAAAAGAAGCTGTCGCAGATCGTTGAGAACCGTGGGAAGTCGGATAGTGAAAATGCGGTGGAGTTTATCACGGCCGGAACAGATCTGATAAACGAAGAGGTACACTTCAATCTGGGTGGGGACTATGAATTTACTTTCTCTGTTGAAGGTCATTCCTCCCTGTTCTATCTTTATCCCTATGTTGTGTCGCAGTTGCCTGAGCAATTCAAGGACAAATGGCACTTCTTCCCTTTCAACCAAGGTACTGATTCGAGTTTCTCATTTGGCATGTATGGCGTAAATGTGGCTATGGATCAGGTGCAGGTAGCTGTTACTTATCAGGAAGATATCAATGCTTTCAGTATCCGTTTTTATGAAAAAGACCTGTGTTCGCTGGAAGAAGCTCAAAGTTACAATGCCTATTATCTCATGATGGAAATAATGCTGGGTGAGGGATTGTCGTACCAGTATATTGCCGATGTGGAACGTGCCGATGCTCCGCTTGAAGACGCAATATCTCTTCCTGCATTGAGGACATATATCGTAGATACTCTGAAAGCTCACGATAAGGAAGTGTTTGATAATCCGCAGCAAGTCTATACAAGCTATCGTTTTGAGCCGCAGGAGAACGAAGAACTACGTTTTGATGTGGTGGCAGGCAGTTCATGTTTCCAACCCTTGGTAGCTAATTATTATAACGGTTCTACTGAGTTGTTCGATCAACTGAACCGGTTCGGTGCACAGGCTGTATTCATTGCTTTCCCGTTCGAGAACGAAAAGGAAGGAGATGCAAAGAAAGCCCTGGATTTCCGCTACGGACTGGAAGACCGCCTTTCAGAAGAACTGCTTTCTCCGGAAGGCCTGGGACTTTTATTAGGCGGTGCCGTTGGTACTGGTACGTGTTACATCGACCTTTTGCTATTCGATAAGCCGGCATTTATGGAAAAGATAATTCCTTTCCTGAAGGATTATCCTCAATATCGCTTCTATCTCTCTGATTTCCGTCAGGATTGCGACTTGTACAGGCTGTTTGAAACGGAGGATGACGAATCAGAAGATTAAATAATAAATCGTTAATAATAAAGATATTACTATTATGAGCATAGGTTTCAGATTAACAACAAAGTGCAAAAATATCTCTTCCTTTCAGGAATCTCTGGATGCGGTTGCAGCCCGGAACAATATATCTGCCAGCCATACAGAAGACTATTCTGAGTTATCTCTTTGTCGTTTGGGAAATATATTCTTTAATTATGAACCGGAAGGGGATGAAATAACCATTGCAGGCGATTGTCAGACTAATCTGCTGGGAGCGGGTTTTCACAAATACGCTACGGAAATTGCCTGTGAACTGATACGGCAAAGCGAACTTTCTTTCGAGGTGGAGGATGATACGGAGTACTACGAGCACAGAGACTTTGAGCGGATGCGTTCCGAGCATTTCTATCCATGGTTGAAGGCTATTATGAAGCTTTGTTGCGAACGTATGGAGCAGGGATCTGATATGTCTGCCATCTGTTGGGACTACGATAAGTACATACCTCAAGGTGTGAAAGGAACAGTTGTTTCACCTTTCGGACGTATTAACCCCCATCATTTCATGAAGCGAATAGAAAACGAAGGCATTGAAACACTGGCAAACGAGTTCTTCATGTGGAATAATGAAGAACGTGATGCCCAGTTCTATCGAAATATTGCCTTGAGTGCCTTGTGGGAAGATTGCTATTTCGTGCCTTCCGCCCGCAGTGATGCAGATGAGGAAATCAATGCCTTTATTATCGAGAATCTTGAGAAAGCTGTCGAGATGGATGGTTCTCTTCCTTTCCCGAAAAAAGATTACCTGCTGCTTTGCCGTTTAGCGGAGCAAGAACCGGTAGATGTTTCTTTCTTGCCGGACTATGTACATGAATTTCCGATAGGTTACCGTAAAGGGAAAGTAACGTATAAAATGGGGAATCTCAGTTTTGTTCTTCCGGGCCATTACCTTTATTTTGAGGAAGAAGATTCCCGTGGTTATTATGATGGAGTAGATGAAAACTGGCATCTGGTGCGTATATCGGCTTATTCCGTCCTTGCTGATGAGGTGAACTATCTGGAAGATAATGAGAGTGTACTGGTTGAGGAGAAATTCTTCAATAATGGTAAATGCAGGCTTTACGACTTGGGTGGCGAAGAGGATGGAAGCGACAGTGAATACATGTGCCAATGCCAGATTATCACCGAACATCAATTTACCCTTTTCACAATCTTGTGTGGAGGAAAAGAAGAAGCTATGGCTTTCTCTACAGACTTTGTCGAACATCTGACTGCAAGCAAGGAAGACAAGTATGACAAACTGCTTGAGCAGATAGAGCAATGGCATACGGACGATGAGGAGCAGAAGATAGTGGACGCCATTCTGGCAATTCCCGAAGAAGAGTGGAATGCAGAGTTAACAGGTCTTCTGGCACGCGCTTATAATAATCAGGAAGAGTATCTCAAGGCCATTGATTGCCTTCTTACTGTAGAAGAAGAAGATAAAGACGCACTTTGGTTCTATCGTCTGGGGTATGCTTATTATTATATGAATCAGTTGGAAAAGGCACAGAAGGCTTTTGAACGTTCTCTGGAGTTGGACCCGGATGATGACGATGTGAAGGAATTCATTGATTTGTGTAAAGGCGGAGAATCGCCCTACAATCCTGAAATGTATGAGGCCGAAGAGATGGATGCCCTTGAAGCTCATATCGACAAGTATTTCGGTAAATCGAAGAATGTCTTCCATGAAATAGCCTCACCCGATATTCACGTGGATATCTATATTATCGAACCGACGCGCAAGAGGAATTACTATACATTGATTACCGGCGGTATGGGTGCTCATCGGATGAATGTGCCCCAGGAACTGGCGGAGTATAAATTGGAGCGTGCGGAGCTGGTGATATACCTTCCTGCCGATTGGAATGTGTATGACCATTCGGAAAAGAATTACTGGCCGTTGCGTTGGTTGAAGATACTTGCCCGCCTGCCGATAGGAGAAGACTCTTGGCTGGGCTGGGGGCATACAGTGCCGAATGGTGAACCGTTTGCCGAAAACACCCGCTTCTCCGGTGTGATGCTGATTAATCCTGAGACTGTGAAGAAAGGTGCGGATGTCTGCCGGTTACCTAATGGTGAAGAGGTGAACTTCTATCAGGTAATTCCGCTGTATGAAGAGGAAATGAATTTCAAGGTTGCCCATAATGCGGAAGCACTGTTAGAGAAAATGGATAAAGTAAGCCCGGTAGTAGATATTCATCGAGCGAGTGTTTGCGAGTAAGTTACGAGCTACGAGCTACAAGTGGCTGCGCTGTCACGCCGAAAGGTACTTGTAGCTTGTAGCTTCTCTCAATTTTCAGAAACGAAAGTAGTGACAGAACGTGCAGGGATAACTGCCGGTTGTCTCTTGTTCAGTTTTTTAATGGGTAACAAGTCTTCACCCGGTATATCGGATGTACGGTAACCTTGCCATGACTTGACTTTCGGATCATTCACACGGAACGTGCACTCTTGCTCCTGATCAGCATAGTTGATGATTACCATTACCCATTGGCCGTTTGTGTTTCTATAGGCGGAACACATAAGGCCTTTCTGGTCTGTATCTCCTTCAGGAACAATCTGTCCGGACTTATCAGTTGCCGTAATAGCCATGCGTACAGCGCCTGGGCGGATGAAACGGCTGTAGTTTCCTAAGATCCACATCAATTTAGAGTCTTCTACTCTTCCATCCTGCAAATCCGGATTCGTGTATTCACGTATCAATCCGTCTTTGTAGTCACCGCCTATGGCTCGCCACCATTGCCAACTACGCGCCCCTGCATAAACAATATCATGATGAATGATACGTGCTACGTAAAGTGCTGTCTTCATGGTACGGTCGAATCCGCCGCCACCGCCAATTTCTTCATCATTTCCCATGATGCAGGTTTCCGTTTGCCAGAAGTCGACCTTGTATTTATCTAATGTATCACGCAACTGGCGACGGTAATCTCTCAGGCTATTGAGCGGTGTATTTGTCCAGTAACTATGTCCTGCGATGAGGCGCGATACGTTCGGGGTATTTCCCAGATAAGTATCCACACTGTCCGGTGAGAAGAAAGACTGTATTTCGTATCCGCGCTCGTGATTAGTCATGTGGGTAGAGAACATACAACGGTAGTCCGATGATTCGCAAATGGTGATTTCCGTATCGATGTCTTCTTTCACAAACTCTTTACTGATGAGGCGTACGGCACGTGCTATCTCTTTTTTGGTGGCTGGGGTACCTTCCTGTTTCGGACCTATCCAGTTCCAGTGACCGTCCGGTTCATTGAAAGGCGAAAGGTAATCGAACTTGATGCCATCCTTCTCCTCCACTCCTTTTATCACATTTGCCAGGAAGCGGGCGAAGTCTTCATAATGTTCATCTTTCAGGTTAAGTGTACCGTTGCGTCCGGTATTGGTAGCAAGTCCGTTTTGGGTGAAGTAGACCGGGGGAGAGTTCAGAAATGCCAGGAATTTATTGACTCCCCGTTCTTTTGCCAATCGCAGGAAATTGCGCTGGCCTTGCTGCTTGTTCCAGTTATAACTTCCATCCGGCTGCAAGAAACATTCGGTGCGCATCCAGGGAGAACCTATCTGGCTCGCTTCACCCTGTTCGGTACTTCCTGCACCTACGTTGAAGCGCCACAGGGAAAGCCCGATTCCCATGGGCTTTCCATCAGCATCATTTTCTGTACTGAATAACCAGTCTGCCACCTGGTTTTGCTTCTCCTGGGGCCATTTGCCTATGATGTGCATGCTCCAGGCATCCGAAGCACTGAAATGCTCCATGACTTGCAGTGGCTGTTCCTGAACAATCTGATAGTTTATATTTGCTTGTGGCGAACACGAAGTAGTTATTGCTAAAGCGAGTAATAATACTTTGTATCTCATCATTTTCTGTTTTATATATTAGAGGTTATTCAACATTCAAAAGAACTTCTGTTCCTTGCAAGAGCGGTGAAGTGAACTTTACACGAACCTGACCTTTTTCACCGGTCGTCTGTATGTAAGTAAGCAAACGGCCGTGGAAAGCACGGTGGTGATTGTCGGTATAGTCGCTCATATCCCTGTTATCGGAACCTTCGAGCCCTAACAGGCGTGCCGGACCTTCGATAGTGCAAGTGATATCATTGTCTCCAAGCTTCACGATTGTGCCATTTTCGTCAACGATTTCTACAATAAGATGCGCTGTGGCACGGTCGCAGGAAAGAGTAGTGCGGTCTGCACTGACCCGAAGGGCATAAGGACGACCGGAAGATTGAATCGAATAGCTTGAAACAATATTTCCGTTGGTATCGCAACCTTCAACTTTCAGTTCGCCTGCCTGATAGGGAATATCCCAGTAGATGATACCACTCTTTTCGTCATAGGGCTTCATGTTGCCTACTACTTTCCCGTTGAGCAACAGACGCGCTTGCGGTGCATTGGTATAGCAAACTACGCGTATCTCCTGACCGGAATCATAGTTCCAGATGTCCCATGCATCGGGTGACAGGAAAGTACGTTGGGAGTTCTTGAATCTGGCTTGTATGGGATAGGTACCGATATAAGTAACCGGCTTCTCACTCCACAGTGAAGCACGGAAATGTCCGCGAGGCTTGGGGAAGCTACCGAAATCGAGTAATCCGGTGTAGAGCCCTCGGGAAGGCCATGCTCCCGATTCACCAAGATAATCCGTACCTGTCCAGATGAATTGTCCAAAGATAAATTCTTTGTTCTTCACCGCATACCAGGCATCAAGGCCGGAACCGTTTTCACTGCCGTAGATGACACGTTTAGGGTAAATGGCATGATCTTCATCGTAGCGGTTTTCTGTATAGTTATATCCCACTACGTCAACAGCATCGGGATATTCTGTTTCATTGGACATCACGACACCTGCCAGAGCTCCTGTTACAGGACGAGAAGTATCGACAGCACGTACGCGGGCTGCCAGGCGTTTGGCTATCACTCCGATACGCATGGCATCGGGTGCATCGGGCTTATAGCCGCCAAACATAGGTTGGTTGATTTGTGCTCCATCGAGAATAGGATGGGAATAGGGATCATTCGGATAATCTACTTCATTGCCGATACTCCACAGGAAGATGGAGGGATGATTGCGGTCACGGCGTACCATATCGGTGACATCCTGCTCTATCCATTCTTCAAAGAAGTCAAAAGAGCCATCAAAGCCCGGTTCACCTTTATTCCACCCTTTGATCCATTTACGTTTTGGGAATTCCCATTCATCAGAAGCTTCATCCATGACAAGCAGACCTAATTGGTCGCACAGGTCGTATACGACGGGAGCTTGCGGATTATGGCTCATACGGATGGCGTTCACACCTATTTCTTTGAGATTATTCAGGCGGCGTTCCCATACTTCAGGCGGCACTACGGCGCCAAGTACACCGGCATCGTGGTGCAGACATACACCTTTGACTTTCATCCAATTGCCGTTAAGTGCGAATCCTTTATTAGGGTCAAAGTCCAGTGTGCGGAGTCCTACTTTGGTTTCACAACCGTCAATACGCTTTCCATTACTGAGTAATTCAGCTTTCAGTGTGTAGAGGTAGGGATCATTCAGGTTCCAGCGGTGAGGCTTAGTTACTTTCAGTGTGAGGGTTTCTTTGGTGATACCTTCTTTCCTGTCGGAAACGCGAGTACGGCGTTGTGCTACTTGCTTGCCCGCAGCATCGTATAGTGTGGCCGAGAGTTCCAGTTTCTCACGGGTAGCTATATGTTTTTGTACTTCCATATCAACGGCTATGGTGGCCTGTCGGTCAGTCAGAGAAGTAGCATACCAGCCTGTGCCCCATTGTGCAAGATGTATTTCGGGGGCAGCAATAAGCCATACGTCACGATATATACCCGATCCTGTATACCAACGGGAATCAGCATAACGGCTATGGTCTACACGTACGCTCAATACATTGTCACCTTCTTTCAAATACGGGGTCATATCGTAAAGGAATGAGATGTAACCATTGGGGCGCTTACCAAGCAGGTGGCCGTTCAGATAAACTTCGCTACGGTTGTATACTCCTTCGAAGTAGATGTAATGGCGTGCGGCATTGTCGGTGATGTTGAAATGCTTGCGATACCAGCCTATTCCACCCGGCAGGTAGCCCGTACAGCTGGCCAGTGAGGGCGACAGTTGTCCTTCAATGGACCAGTCGTGCGGCAGTGTAAGTTTGCGCCATTGAGTGTCGTCGAAAGTGGGATTTACGATGGTTGAGTCGTCAGTCAGCCGGAAGAGCCATCCGTCGTTGAACTTAGAGGCGTTACCGAATGAGACTTGCGCCCGAGCCGGGCAGGCTACCAGAAAGGCTGCCACGAGAACAGCCAGTGTAAGAGCATTTTTCATGGGGTTATGATTAATTTAGATTCATTGTTGCAAATATAAGCGATATCGACCTCTCATGCCTAGCATAAATCATTCAGCTTAGGGGTATAAATCATGCAATACCTGGATTTGTACATTCGGAATAGAGATTTTATTTCTATTTTTGGCTTGCAATAGAAAGCTGATATTATGAAAAGCAGATTTTTACTTTACTTCCTGTTATTGCCTGCACTTTTGTCGGCACAGTCTTATGCTATCCGGCAATTGGGAATTGAAAAGGGACTTTCCAACAACTATGTGATCAGTATAGCCCAGGATAAAGCAGGCTTCCTATGGTTTGCAACTGAAGAAGGTTTAAATAAATTCGATGGTACGCGCTTCATCACCTACTATAAGAATGAAACACCGAATGACTATGGTATCACAGGCAATGAGTTGAACTGCCTGCTTGATGATTCAGTAGATTCTATTCTTTGGATCGGAACACAACGATCCGGATTGAATGCTTACGACTATATGAACGATACATTTACATTTTATCGGCATGATGAGGCTTCACCGGAAAGTATCAGCACAGATGATGTAACGAATATAGTTGCCGCCGCTGATGGGAATCTATGGGTTACGACTTACTGGAAAGGGATAGAATACTTCGATAAAAAAACAGGCCGCTTTTCTCACTATAATATGGGGACTGTACCTGGATTGGTTAGCGATCATGTCTGGACAGTTGCCGATGGGGGCGATGGCAAGTTGTACGTAGGACATGTACACCATGGTCTCAGTATCCTCTCGATTAAAGATAAGAAGGTGAAGAACTTTGTTCATGATCCGAAAGACCGGAGCAGCTTGCCGGGGAATGAAGTAAGATGCATATATAAGGATTTGAATAATAATATCTGGGTCGGCACAAACAAGGGATTGGCATTGTTTAATCCGCAGATGCAGAATTTTATTCGGTTTACTACAGATGGAAATCTTTCGCGTTACATCTATGATATCCGGCAACTTGATGGGAATAAACTATGGATAGCTATGGAATTTGGTGGAATAGCCATAATGGACTTGTCGCAGCGCCTGTTCCTGTTACCCGAACAGACTCAATTTAGTTATATCAAAGAAGGAGATGATGGATATAGTCTGTCCAATTCAAGTGTACGGTGTATTTTCCAGGATTCATTCAAGAATATTTGGGCAGGTATATGGGGTGGTGGAATAAACTTCCTTAGCTATGAGCCGCCACTGTTTAACGGTTATAATTATTCTTCGAATCAGAATTCAATGAACCGTTTGAATAATAAAATGGTAAGTAGTGTTTGTGTGGATGGCCAGGGTAAATTGTGGATCGGAACGGATGGAGACGGAATCAATGTTTTTGATAAAGGTAAACGGATAGCCGTTTATCAGGAGGATACTGAAAATATGGGTGGAAATTCCGTATTGGCTTCATTGCGTGATTCGGAAGATAACTTGTGGTTTGGGTTGTTTATGGGCGGAGTGAGCTATTATGATACGAAGAGAAAGATATTCCAACGGAACTTTCTCAAAGAAATGGAGCATGAAGATATCCGTTCACTTTATGAAGATAATCAGCATATGCTATGGATCGGTACCAGTCGGGGTATTTATAAAGTAGATTTGGCAGATAAGAAGGTCGTAGGACATTATGAGTTTGAGAACAACTTGGTGCGGTGTGTTATGAAAGACTCCCGAGGTCGTCTGTGGGTTGGTTCTTTTGGAAGTGGATTAGGAATGGGCGATAGTGAGTTGCAGGATGTCAAGCTCTTCAATACTGAGAATCAATTTCCTTCTAATACAATCAACGCAATTTATGAAGACAGCAGGAATAATGTATGGATTGGAACAGGAGAAGGGTTGGTGTGTTTCTTCTCCCTACCCGATTGGGAATATAAAGTCTATCGTCGTGAAGAGGGGCTGGCCAATACACATATACTTGCCATAACGGAAGATGCTGACAGTAATATTTGGGTGAGCACCAACAAGGGAATCAGTTGTTTTTTGCGGGATAAAGGCGTTTTCAATAATTATGACCATTGGGATAACGTACCGATGGGAAACTTTATGAGTGGCAGTGTAGCCAAGGACCAGGATGGGGAGATTTATTTCGGTTCTGTCAATGGACTGTGCCATTTTAATCCGGATTTTGTTTTGGCAAAACGCGAAGCTCCTGCGGCGGTTATCACAGAAATGAAGATATTTGCCCCTTTAGGGAATGCGGGAAGTAATGAAGAAGTGGTAAACATTAGCGGGCAGTCGAAAGTAAAGTTGAATTATATGCAGAATAGCTTCAATATTACTTTTAATATACAGAACTATGCACTCGTCAACCAAATAGAATATGCCTATATGCTGAAGGGGCTCGAAGATGCGTGGTATACAGTAACGGACCCTAATAGCGTTACCTTCCGTAACATACCTCCCGGTGACTATCATTTTCTGGTGAAAACCCGTATCCGGAATCAGGAATGGTCGGACGAAGTTACAACACTGGATATTCAGATAGTTCCGCCTTTGTGGTTGACCTGGTGGGCGAAATGCTGCTATGTATTACTGAGTGGAGCTATTCTGTTCCTTATTTTTTATACTTACAAGAAGAAGCTCGATATGGAGGTCCTGTACGATCTGGAAAAGAAGAATCATGTGCAGGAGCAAGAACTGAACCAGGAACGTTTACGTTTCTATACCAATATTACACATGAGCTGCGTACGCCGCTGACTTTGATATTGGGGCCGCTGGAAGATATGCAGAAGGTTAATTCGCTTTCTAATAAAGATGCCCAGAAGATATCGGTTATTCACCAGAGTGCTATACGGTTATTGAACCTGATCAATCAGATACTGGAATTCAGGAAGACGGAAACACAGAACAAGAAGTTGTGTGTGGCCCATGATAATATAGCCAATCTGGTGTATGAAATAGGGCTTAAGTATAAAGAACTGAATCGTAAGCCGGATATTGAATTCCATATCGAACTTGAGAAAGAGGACATGCCTTTGTACTTTGATAAAGAGGTAGTGACTATTATTCTGGATAATTTAATTTCAAACGCCATTAAATATACTGAGAAAGGCTCTATCAGTTTGGGGTTGCACAATGTAGTGCGGAATAATATCAATTATACCGAGATAAAGATAGGTGATACAGGCTTTGGCATTACTCCTGAGGCATTACCCAATATTTTCAACCGTTATTATCAGGAGGGAGGCGATCATCAGGCTTCGGGTACAGGTATCGGTTTGGCGCTGGTGAAGAATCTGGTGGCGTTGCACGAGGGAGAAATAAGGGTGGAGAGTACTTTGGGCGCAGGTAGTACTTTCTATATCTGCTTATTGACGGACAATACTTATCCTCACGTATTGCATGCCGATTCGCCGGAAAGAACTGTGAATGAAAAGGAAGAAAAAGAGGAAGTGCCGGAGTCTGTTTCCAGTGGGAAGCGTATTTTGTTGATAGTGGAAGATAATCAGGATATCTGCAATTACATTGTTGAGTCTTTCTCTGATGATTTTGAAGTAAAGACAGCGGCGAATGGCGAACAGGGAATGGAGCACGCTTTAAGCTGTATTCCCGATATCATTGTAAGCGATATCATGATGCCTGTAATGAACGGAATAAAAATGTGCAAAATGCTGAAGGAAGATGTGCGTACCAGTCATATACCCATTATCCTGTTGACAGCCAAGGACTCTTTGCAGGATAAGGAAGAAGGCTATCAGGTAGGAGCTGATTCTTATCTGACGAAGCCTTTTAGTGCCACTCTTCTGCACAGCCGTATTCATAATTTGCTTGAGTCGCGCAAGCGGCTGACGGAGCGTTTTAGTACCAGCACTCTACATCATAATATGAATGATAAGCGTGCTTTACTGGCAGAATCCCTGAATAAACTGGATAATGAGTTCATCGAGAAGATAAATCAGCTGATAGAAGCCCGTTTGTCATCCGAGAAGATAGATATCGGTTATCTGGCTGATAATATGTGTATGAGTAAATCTACACTTTACCGGAAGATGAAAGCATTGACGGGATTGTCTACCAATGAATATGTCCGTAAGATAAAGATGCAGTATGCCGAAAGATTGCTACTGGAAGGAAGATATAATGTTTCGGAAATTGCTTTCAAAGTGGGGCTAAACAGTGTGGTGTATTTCCGGCAGTGTTTTAAGGAGGAGTTCGGGGTATTGCCTTCGGAGTATCTGAAACAATCTTAAGAGATTTATTATATCATTAAAGAACCTACCTATCTTTTACAGGAAAGATAAGCAAGTTCTTCAATGGTTTTTATTTCAAAAAATTATTTCTCCTCGAATGTATTGAAAGAGTGCGGTTGAAGTTCAATGTTCAGGTAACGGTCCCGTAACTTCACGGTTACTTTTTTAGCCTCATCATTAAAGTTTCCGGCTATCACTACCTTTTTCTTTTCTGGAGTTTCCACTACCAAGACCGGTGTTCTTCCTTCTGTTGAAGGCTTGTAGGCTATTACACGTGAACCGGGTGTTACGAACTGGCTATAATGTCTTACTGCATAATACTCCGGTGTAAGAGTTGCCGTACGGGATTTTGAATCAACGTGTATCAAAGCGTTCTGTTTCCATCCCCAGGGACTTTCACCGTTATCGCAGAGGGTATTGTTCCAGAAGGTGTACTCTTCGCAGCCATTACCCAGGTAGTGGTTAATCAGATGGAAGGTGTGTTCGCCCGCTCTCCAGTCGAAGGTGCCTCCACCACATTCGCTTTCTGTCTGCATATACTTGTACTGGGGGTATTTGGCACGTATTTTAGGCAGTATCTGTCCTCCTTCCCACTGAAAGCCAATTCCTTGAACGCTTTGCGGCATGCGTGGATCGGAAAGTATTTTATCTACGTAGTCATAGCGGTTGGTATTGAAAGTGCCAAGGTAGAGAGCTACTTCCGGATGATGTTTCTTTAATGTGGGCGCCAGATACTCTACGTTGAAACGTACGGTACCCTCAGCTGTCCAAGCACAACCGGGATACGGGGTATAACTGTATGCTTCGTTCTGATACATGATCATATCGATGGGAATTCCTTGTTCTTTATAGGCATCAATGAATTTACAGAAGAAGTCGGCATAAGTTTGCAGATAGCGTGGGTCTTGAATCATGTAGTCATTCACTGCGAGTTGTCGGGGGAAGACGTCTCCGCGTTTCTCCGTGTTATCCTCATAAAGTACTACATCAGACAGAGGTGACATTTTATTAGTCCTGTCACTGCGTACCGGATAGTCATTGTTAACCTTCATCCAACTGGGAGGAGACCAGGGGGATGTCCAGAAGGTCATGTTGGGATTATACTTTTGCGCTGCACGGATGAAAGGAATGATGGCCAGTTTATCCCGGTTGATATTGAAATACTTCAGTTGGAAGTCGCCTGATACTTCGTCGCAACTGTACCAGTTGCGGGCATAGTCGTTGGCGTTCATCGAAATACGGCCTCTGTTGAAGCGAAGCTCTCCTTCGGGAGAGAACATTTTCTTCAACAAATCGTCCTGTTCATCACGGGTGAGCATGTTCAGGGCATCCCAGCACAGTTCGTTGAAGGTAGTTCCCCATGCTTTGAATGTGGTGCCTTCTTCCGTCCCACTGATATTTAAAAGCGGGGTTTGGGCGGCACTCGGTTGCAGTTTCACTTTGGATTGCTGCCAGAGGTTACCTTCCGTACTACTTACCCGGTTGTAAGTCTGGGCGTATGTTCCGGTGGAAAAGGCGGTTGCCAGACAATAGAGAAATACTTTTTTCATTTTCTTCTTTTTTATGGTAATAAGTTTTCAGGTGCAAATTAAGTAAAATAGTTAATATTATTAAGGGTACAAAAGGCGCAAAAAGGAGGACAAATGGATTCAAACGAAGTCAATACGCCTTTTTTAGGTTAAAAAACATAGGTTTTGTCTGTTGGCTGAATTTGTTCTGGATGGTATTTTTTAATGAGAGGATTAGATAAAGTGTAAGCGAAATGTCAGGGAATAATTTTATGCGTACCTCGCATATAGGCATAAAAAAAGGAGTACCGCTGTACTCCAACCTTTGTTAACCTTAAATCTAATACTATGAAAAACACAGTGCAAAGATACGGACTTCTGGGATATCTGCAAATAAAACAAATAAAAAAGAGTGTTTTATAACATGTTTTAGTAAAAGTGCTGTTTTTGTTAAGGCTTACTAAGGATTTGAGTCCCCTCAGTACTTGTTTTCTAAAAAAGAATTATCTTTGCATGGCTGCGAAAATAAGCTGCACTTTTGCATATTAATAAATTTATAAAGAACGACTACTGTGAGCGAAGAAGATATTGTCCTTACTCCGATGATGAAACAGTTCTTGGACCTGAAAGCCAAGCATCCTGATGCCGTAATGTTGTTTCGTTGCGGTGACTTCTATGAAACTTATTCTACCGATGCTGTTGTTGCAGCCGAAATCCTGGGAATTACCCTGACTAAGCGTGCCAATGGTAAAGGAAAGACTGTTGAAATGGCGGGATTCCCTCATCATGCATTGGATACGTATCTACCTAAGCTGGTACGTGCCGGGAAGCGTGTGGCCATCTGTGACCAGTTGGAAGACCCGAAGATGACCAAGAAACTGGTGAAACGGGGCATTACGGAACTGGTAACTCCCGGTGTTTCCATCAATGATAATATATTGAATTACCGGGAGAATAATTTTCTGGCTGCCGTACATTTTGGTAAGGGAACGTGTGGTGTGGCATTTCTCGATATATCTACGGGTGAATTCCTCACTGCAGAGGGACCTTTCGACTATGTAGATAAACTCTTGAATAACTTCGCTCCTAAAGAAGTGCTTTTTGAACGTGGAAAACGTGGCATGTTTGAGGGTAACTTCGGAAGTAAGTTCTTTACTTTCGAACTGGACGATTGGGTATTTACAGAGACCACCGCCCGTGAGAAACTTCTGAAGCATTTTGAAACAAAGAACTTGAAAGGTTTTGGTGTAGAGCATCTCAAGAATGGTATCATCGCTTCGGGAGCTATCTTGCAATATCTTATCATGACGCAGCATACCCAAATCGGACATATCACTTCTCTGGCACGTATTGAAGAAGATAAGTACGTCCGTCTGGATAAATTCACCGTTCGCAGCCTTGAGCTGATAGGCAGCATGAACGATGGAGGCAGCAGCCTGTTGAACGTGATTGATAAAACGATTAGTCCGATGGGAGCCCGCTTGCTGAAACGTTGGTTGGTGTTTCCACTGAAAGATGTATTGCCTATTAATGAGCGTTTGAACGTAGTGGAATACTTCTTCCGCCAACCGGATTTCAAAGAATTGATTGAAGAACAGTTGCATTTGATAGGTGATTTGGAACGTATTATTTCCAAAGTTGCTGTAGGGCGTGTTTCTCCGCGTGAAGTAGTTGCGTTGAAGGTCGCTTTGCAGGCTATCGAACCTATCAAAGAAGCCTGTATGGAGGCGGATAATGTCAGCCTGAACCGTATCGGCGAACAACTGAATATTTGTAAGTCCATTCGTGATCGTATTGAGAAAGAAATTAATAATGACCCTCCGTTGCTGATAAACAAAGGTGGTGTCATGAAGCTGGGTGTCAATGATGAATTGGATGAATTACGCCAGATAGCCTATTCCGGTAAGGATTATTTGTTGAAGATACAGCAGCGGGAAAGCGAACTGACGGAAATTCCCAGCTTGAAGATCGGCTACAACAATGTGTTCGGTTATTATATCGAAGTCCGTAATACGCACAAAGATAAAGTTCCGCAGGAGTGGATACGTAAACAAACTCTGGCAAATGCTGAACGTTACATCACGCAGGAGCTGAAAGAGTATGAAGAGAAGATACTCGGCGCCGAAGATAAAATATTGATTCTGGAGACTCAGCTTTATACAGAACTTGTGCAGGCTTTAAGTGAGTTTATCCCTGCCATCCAGGTCAATGCAAACCAGATAGCACGTCTGGACTGCCTGCTTTCCTTTGCCAATGTGGCGCGTGAAAATAACTATATACGTCCTGTTATTGAAGATAACGATGTGCTGGATATTCGCCAGGGACGCCATCCGGTTATTGAGAAGCAACTTCCTATAGGGGAAAAATATATTGCCAATGATGTGATGCTGGATAGCAGTTCGCAACAAATCATTATCATTACCGGTCCGAATATGGCTGGTAAGTCTGCATTGTTGAGGCAAACGGCTCTGATAACGCTGTTGGCACAGATCGGTAGCTTCGTACCTGCCGAGAGTGCGCATATCGGTTTGGTGGATAAGATATTCACCCGCGTGGGTGCCAGCGATAATATCTCTGTTGGCGAATCTACGTTTATGGTAGAGATGAATGAAGCAGCGGATATCCTGAATAACCTGTCTCCGCGCAGTCTGGTGCTCTTTGATGAACTGGGACGAGGTACGTCTACCTACGACGGTATTTCTATCGCCTGGGCGATTGTAGAGCATATCCATGAGCATCCTAAAGCAAAAGCACGTACACTGTTTGCTACGCACTACCATGAATTGAACGAAATGGAGAAGAGCTTCAAGCGTATCAAGAACTACAATGTTTCCGTTAAGGAGGTGGATAATAAAGTTATCTTCCTGCGTAAACTGGAACGTGGCGGCAGTGAACACTCTTTCGGTATCCATGTAGCAAAGATGGCGGGTATGCCGAAAAGTATCGTAAAACGTGCGAATGACATTCTGAAACAGCTTGAGGCGGACAATCGTCAGCAAGGTATTGCAAGTAAGCCGATGGCGGAAGTAGGAGAGACGCGTGGCGGCATGCAGCTTAGCTTTTTCCAGTTGGAAGATCCTGTGCTCTGCCAGATACGTGACGAGATTTTGAATCTGGATGTGAATAATCTCACCCCGCTGGAGGCGCTGAATAAGCTGAATGACATCAAGAGGATTGTGAAAGGGAAGTAAAACTCGAAATAAAATAAGGAAATGAAATCTTAGCCTTATTCCGCCAGTTTGAAGAGGCCGCTTCCGAATATGAAGGCGTAGAATGCTGGAGTGCAAGAGAATTGCAGGTATTATTAGGGTATTCTAAGTGGGAGAACTTCATCAAGGTGATTGATAAGGCTAAGGAAGCTTGTGAACATGTTCTGGAGCCGAAAAAGCTATTGATGACATGATGCTTACCCGCTATGCTTGTTATCTGATTGCACAAAACGGTGATAGCCGTAAAGAACAGATCTCTTTTGCGCAGAATTATTTTGCGGTGCAAACCCAGAAAGCGGAATTGGTAGAACAGCGTTTACTTGAGTATGAACGTGTAAAAGCTCGTGAAAAGCTTGGGCAGACTGAAAAGCAGTTATCAGGTGTTATTTATGAAAGAGGGGTAGATAGTAAAGGATTTGCCCTTATACGTTCTAAAGGTGACCAAGCGTTGTTTCGTTTGAGTACACAACAATTAAAACGTAAAATGGGAGTTCCCGATAGTCGTCCTGTAGCTGATTTTCTTCCTACTATAAGTATTAAAGCAAAAGATTTGGCTGCTGAAATGACAAGTGTAAACATACAGACTAAAGATTTAAGAGGGATTAATCCGATTGGTCAGGAGCATGTAGATAATAATACTGCTGTTAGAAATATGCTGTTACAGAGAGGGATTGTTCCTGAAAGTCTTCCTCCTGCTGAAGATGTGAAAAAAGTACAGAGGAAACTGGACAGTACGGAAAAGAAAGTATTGAAGGAAACCAAAAGGAAATAATCTATGGATTTATATGTTGAGGTTGTAACAAAGGCTACAACCTCATTTTTTGTTCTTTTAGTCTGTTAATTCTTTCTTCACACTATCCTTCTGCTGTTCCCTATATTGGCGTGGTGGCATACCGAAACGCTGGGAGAATAACTTATAGAACGTTCCGCGGTTATTGAAACCTGTCTTGTCCATAATTTCCTCAATGGTATAGTTCTTTGTCAGCAACAGTCGCTCGGCCATTGTGAGGCGATATTCTTTGATGATATCAGCAGGAGATTTGTCCGTTATAGGCTTTAATTTACGGTAGAACTGACGGGTGCTATAGCCCAGGTCACTGCTCAATAGTTCAACGGATAAGTCAGGGTTTGTGATATTCTTTTCTATGGTTTCTATCACCTTATCCAGGAATTCCTGATCTTCTTTGTGGATACAGTTCCCGTTTTCCACTTTGAATGAACTGAATATGGAACTATAATATTCTTTCAGGTCCGATTCTCTTTTAATTAATCGGTAGACTACTTTCTCTAAGTATTTTACATTGAAAGGTTTCGTCACATACACTTCTGCACCAGCCTCAATGCCTTTCACCTGATCGTCTTCGTGATGAAGGGCAGACAGTAGAATGAGTGGAATATGGCTCCATAACTTGTTTTGCTTGATTTTCTGGGCAAAGGAAAGCCCGTCTATTTCAGGCATCATCACATCTGAAATAATCAGATCCGGCTGCTTCAGTTCCAGGCTGGTCAGAGCTTCTGCAGCGTTATTGAAAGATAATACATTGTATTTATCTACAAATATTTCCGAGACGAACCATAACATAGAAGGATCGTCGTCAATGATCATAACCGTGTGCTTGGAAGTGTCGAAATTAACAGCGGTCTGTTCCAGTTCCATGGGCTCCGTATTTGTATTCAGAGGTCCTGTTGCATACACTTTTTGGGGTGTTTCTGCTTCCTGTGCAGTGGGCGATAGTTCCGGTAAAGTGACTGTAAATGTAGTTATCTCATTCTGAATACTGCTGACATTGATTTCACCGTTCAGCAGAGTAACCATATTCTTACAAATAGCCAATCCCAGCCCATTCCGTGAATTCTTGCCATTCATTTCAAAAGAATCCAATATCTTATAGCGATCGAATATCTTTGCAAGATTCTCTTTCGCTATCCCCTTTCCTGAGTTGGATATATTAAGGGTTAGAAGCTGTTTTTCTACTTTCAGACCGATGGTGATATTCCCTTCTTCCGGAGTATATTTGAAGGCATTTGAGATCAGGTTATTGACGATCTTACTGAAACAACTGATATCCGTGTTCCATTCAATGTCCGGTTCAATATCCAACCGATAGTTCAGATTCTTATTTTCAGCCAATTCACAGAAGGATTCCGCTATGTTCCGGAGTTTGTCCGATACGGATAATCTTTGGATAGAAAGTACCTTATGACCGGTTTCCAGTCTGCGGAATTCCAGCAGCTCCAGAATCAAACCATTCAGTTTCTCTGCATTCTGCTGTATCATCTTTCCGTATTTGCGGATGTACGAATCTGATTGAGGATAGGCAAGTATCTTTTCGCACGGACCGTAAATCAGCGTCAGCGGCGTACAGAATTCATGAGTGATGTTGGTAAAGAAGCGCAGCTTAGACTCATAGACTTCTTCTTTCTTTTCCCGGTTCAATTTCTCAATCATACGGTGTTGCTTCCGGCGGTATTGATGAACTATCCTATAAACAGCAAGAATGCAGAACAAAGCGATTAATATGAAATAGAGAATATATGCCCAATTACTTAAATACCAGGGAGGGGCAATCTGAATCAGAAGTGTCTGCGGTTCGCACTCTTTTCCATTCATGTTATTCTTGTATTTCACTAACAGGGTATATTGTCCGGGTGCAAGATTGGAGAAGATAGCGCTGGCCGATGTTCCACTTTCTATCCACTGGCTGCTTACTTCGTCCAATTTGTAAGAATAAGAGTAATTGTTTCCATTTATATAATCTATTGCCATAAAATCGATACAGAAGAAGTTCTGGCTATAATCCAGCTGAAGTATCTTCTTTCCTTTCTTGTCGTGGAGGAAATCATGAATATTGTATTCTTTTCCGAAGATGGATAATCCCTTCAGACTTATCTGAGGCATATAATCTGCCATAATATAAGCGTTGGACTTGACGGTAACAAATCCGTTTGTCCCTCCGAAGAACAAAGTTTCGGTTCGTAAGTCTTTATAGAAAGCTCCATCACTGAATTCAGTGACTTCCAGTCCGTTTTCCCGGTTGTAAGTCTGTCCGGTATTGGTTTTAGGGTTGAACCTTACCAGTCCTTGATTCGTACTGATCCAAAGGTTATTTTGTTGGTCTTCCAAAATGCCATGTACTGTGTTGTTTGAGAAAAGGTCAGCCCTGTCATGATAATGTGAGTAATCTTCATTGAAGTGAAGTAGTCCGGAACTGGTTCCCAGCCAATGTCCTTTCTTATTTTTATAAATGGCGAAAATATCATTGGCAGTCTGACTGTTCACTACATTATCAAACCTGTATGGAGTTAGCTTTTCGGTTTCGACATTCAGTCGGTAGGCTCCATAGCCACGATTACCGAACCAAAGGATAGAATCATTCTCCTGGAAGGAGGTAAAGAAATAATTGGAAGCCATACGCCCGTCATCCAGAACAATTCTGGTAGCCGATTTTACGGAAGGAGAACTACCGGCTTTATCCAAAATAACTTTTACGATACCTTCACCTACAGTGGATACCCATAAAGTGGTATCATTTAATTCGTTGATGGAGTGTACATATTTCACCTTCTTTCCATCGGCTATCACTGTAAACGCTTTCAGCTGTTTATTTTGGTATGAATAGTAGTTGAGCCCGTTTTCCGTTCCAATCCATAGCCTGTTCGCAGAACCGGGGGCAAAGCAATAGACGGTGTTGTCGGTTAAGGCACTGTTGCTGATGGAGATCCGGTCGAAAGAAGCTGCTGCATTGGTTTCCGGAGAATAATTCCTGATGCGCAATATACCTCCTCCTTTGGTTCCTATCCATAAGGTTTGTTCCTCGTCGTAGTAAACGGTACGTACGGGGTTGTTTATCTGGTATACAGGAGTATCCAGCAGCGTATTGGTAATGGAGAAAGTATCATTGAAATACATGTATACCCCTTGTCCGTCTGTTCCTATCCAAACAATATCCTGATATTTGTCTTTCATCAGACAGAAGATGCCGGAATGGATTTCTGTATCTTGCATCTGGTATTTTATTTTCTGATCGGACATATATTTCAATACGATCAATCCGCTGCTTTTGAAGCCAATGTAATAGTCGTTTTGTTGTTTGATGATGGAAGAAACTTCTCCGCGTGTTTCGACTTTTGTTTTGAGATCTGCAATAAAGTATTGCTGTTGATTGCCGAAGTCATATTCATAGAGTGAGTAGGTCTTATCGATGAAATAGATCAGATCTTCTTCTGCGAATGCCCATAATAACTGTTCGGAATGCTTGAAAAGATTGTTGGGGGTGAGGGTCATCCCTTCTTTATTCTTGTTTATCTGATAGCTGCGGGTGTCATTATTCGAAGTGAATACCCATAAAATATTGTTTTTGTCAATGATAGTGGATAATACGTGTCCGAATGCTATTTGAGGTACTTCCAACTTTTGGAAGAGTTGCTTTTCCGGTTGATAGTAATAGATATATCCGTCGTCTTTTACAATGAAAAGGTCATTATCCCTGCTTTTTGCCATATAGTTCTTGTCTTTGAACTCCGTGAAGCTTTTAGATGTCTGGAATTTGGTATCCAGACGGTCCAGTCCATAGTTGGTCTGTATCCATAATACATCCTTTTCAGTCTCCATGATGTCGTTAATCAGGTTTCCGGATAATGGGGCTTTCGTCGGGTTGACAGGATTGTATACATGGATATTGGTGCCGTCGAAAATATTCAGACCATCACATGAACCGATCCAGATGACTCCCTGATGATCCTGGTAAAGGGATAAGATAGCACTGTTGGATAAGCCGTTTTTGTTTGAAAATTGCCGCAGACTGTATGCATGAATCAAATGCGGAAAGCAGCATAAGATGCAGATAAGCAGTGAAACTTGGGGGAAGTAGTGTCTGTTTTTCATATCTGTATATCGGACTAATTAGGTATTGCAAAGATAGAGAATTATGGTTGGATATGGTTGGGAAGCATAGAAAAAAGAGTAATACTTTTCTGACTTTTTTGTGCGTTTTACAGCTATAGCCATGTAATTACACTTTTATGGCATAAATATAGGTATGCTTTTAGGTAAGTGCCGCTATTTTTGCGATTGATAAATATCTGTATTATTCACAATAGAATATTTTACTATGAAATTACCAGTTATCCTATTAGCATCTGCGCTACTTTGTTCAGGTAGTATGCATGCACAGAGTGCAAAACCGGAGAAAAAAGCGAAAGTTTATATGGTAGCAGATGCCCACCTGGATACCCAATGGAATTGGGATGTCCAAACCACCATCAAAGAGTATGTTTGGAATACCTTGTCCCGTAATCTGTTTCTGTTGAAGAAGTATCCCGATTATATCTTCAATTTTGAAGGAGGTGTCAAATATGCTTGGATGAAAGAATACTTTCCCAGTGAATATGAGCAACTCAAAGCATTTGTGCGTTCAGGTCGCTGGCATATCAGTGGCAGTAGTTGGGAAGCATCGGATGTGCTGGTACCCTCTGTTGAGTCTTCCATTCGTAACATCCTGCTTGGACAGGAATATTACAGAAAAGAGTTCGGGACAGAAAGCACGGATATTTTCTTACCCGACTGTTTTGGCTTTGGCTGGACGCTGCCTACTATTGCCAAACATTGCGGTCTCATCGGCTTTTCTTCACAGAAACTCGACTGGCGTAACCATCCTTTTTATGGAGAGAGCAAACATCCTTTTATGCTTGGATTGTGGAAGGGGATTGACGGTTCTTTTATTATGCTTGCTCATGGCTATGATTATGGTAAGCGCTGGAATAACATTGACCTGTCGGAAGATAAAGAATTGCTGGGACTGACTAAGCGCACTCCATTGAATACGGTTTATCGCTATTATGGTACGGGTGATACGGGTGGTTCTCCCTCAATAGGCTCTGTCAGTTCTGTAGAAAAAGGTATCAAGGGGAACGGACCGTTAGAAATAATCAGCGCAACGAGCGATCAGTTATTCAAGGATTATCTTCCTTATGAAAAACATTCGGAATTGCCCGTTTTCAACGGTGAATTGCTGATGGATGTACATGGAACCGGATGTTATACTTCGCAAGCTGCCATGAAGCTTTATAACCGTCAGAATGAACTTTTGGGAGATGCTGCCGAAAGAGCGGCCGTAGCAGCGGATTGGTTGGGTATAGTCGGTTATCCGGGTGAAAGTCTGACAGAAGCATGGAAGCGTTTCATTTTCCACCAATTCCATGATGACCTTACCGGTACCAGTATCCCACGTGCTTATGAGTTTTCGTGGAATGATGAATTGCTTTCATTAAAACAATTTTCAGGTGTCCTGACAGCTTCGGTAGGGGCTGTTTCTGAGAAAATGGATACTCGCGTCAAGGGTATTCCGGTTGTGTTCTACAATGCACTCGGATTTCCGGTTACGGATGTAGCGGATGTAGCGATTGAAACTCCCAAATTTCCTAAAGGTGTCAGTGTTTATAATGCGGAAGGCAAGCAAGTAGCTTCCCAATTACTTTCTTACCGGAATGGAACTGTGCATTTATTGATAGAAGCAACTGTACCTGCTACAGGATATGCCGTGTATGATATCCGACTTTCCGGAAGCCAGAAGCAGGCAGATTCTTTTGTTTCAGAAACAACAGTGGAGAACTCTGTATATAAAATCTCATTGGATAAGCAGGGAGATATAATCTCGCTTTACGATAAGAAAAATAATAAAGAACTTGTAAAGGACGGCAAATCTATTCGTCTGGCTCTTTTTACTGAGAATGAATCATATAATTGGCCAGCTTGGGAGATTCTGAAAAAGACTATTGACCGTGCACCTGTTTCTATTACTGAAGACGTGAAAATGAATCTGTGTGAGAATGGTGCCCTGCGCAAGACTTTGTGTATAGAAAAGCGCCATGGCAAATCGTTGTTCCGCCAGTATATCCGGCTTTACGAGGGAGAATTGGCTGACCGTATAGACTTTTACAATGAGATAGACTGGCGGTCGACGAATGCACTGCTGAAAGCAGAATTCCCCTTGAATGTTGATAACGAAAAGGCGACCTACGATTTGGGTATAGGCAGCGTTCAGAGAGGTAATAATCTATTGACTGCTTATGAAGTATATGCCCAATATTGGGCGGATTTAACCGATAGTGACGGCAGTTATGGTGTTTCTATTATGAATGACAGTAAATATGGCTGGGATAAACCTGATAATCATACACTCCGCCTGACATTGCTTCATACACCCGAGACTAAGAACAACTATCCGTATCAGGATCGTCAGGACCTGGGATATCATACTTTCACTTATAGTTTGGTAGGGCACGCCGGCGGTTTGGACAAGGCGCAGGTCGTTAAGGAGTCTGAAGTTTTGAATCAGCGTCTGAAGGCTTTTGCTGCCGAGAAACATTCCGGAACATTGGGCAAAGCCTTCTCTTTCGCATCTTCGGACAATAGTAACGTTGTCATCAAAGCTTTGAAGAAAGCGGAAAGTTCGGACGAATATGTGGTGCGTGTGTACGAAACGGGTGGCAAAGCTCCACAAAATGCAGTGCTGACATTTGCAGGAACTATTACAAGTGCCGTTGAAGCAGATGGTACGGAGAAGAGTATAGGAAGTGCGGACTTCAGCGGTAATCAGCTGGAAGTCTCCATACAGCCCAACAGTATCAGGACCTATAAAGTCCGTTTCAATGATAATAAGAAGGAAGAATTGCGATGCGAACAACTGCCTCTCAATTATGACCGTAAATGTTTCAGCTGGAATGAATTCCGTTGGGAGGCTAATTTCGAAGCTGGTTATTCTTATGCCGCTGAATTAATACCTGCCGATATAACTGTTAATCGTGTTCCTTTCCATCTGGAAACAAAAGAAGAAATGAATGGCATGTTATGTAGCGGAAATACCTTGCAACTGCCTGCCGGACACTCCTATAACCGTTTGTATATACTGGCTGCTGCGGCAACTGCTGAAGAAGATGTTAGAGGAGTATTCCAGGTAGGGAAGAATTTGCAGGAGATTGTCGTTCCTTCTTATACCGGTTTCGTCGGACAATGGGGGCATACGGGCCATACACAAGGCTATTTGAAAGATGCAGAAGTGGCCTATGTCGGTACGCACCGCCATTCCGCTGAGGGAGATCATGCTTATGAATTTACTTATATGTTCAAGTTTGCCATTGACATCCCTACTAAAGCAACTGAGGTTATCCTGCCCGATAATAAAGATATTGTTATTTTTGCTGCTACATTGGTTGAAGAACCATATACACCTGTTAAAGCACTATCTACTTTATTCCAGACTGCCAATGAAGATGATACCAGCTTGCAGAAGACAGCAGAACTGAAGATCAATCTGTTGAAACCGGAACATATCGTTGCTTGGTCGGGATATACCAACGACAATGAGAAACCTGCATTTCTCATTGATGGAAACGAGAATACTAAATGGTGCGATACTTCTATGCTTCCTAACTATATTGATTTTGATTTGGGAATGGAAAAGGAAATAAGCGGTTGGAAGATGGTGAATGCTGCTCAGGAAAGCTATTCTTACATCACTGGCAGCTGCTTCTTGCAAGGCCGGAATAACCCGAATGAAGCATGGCGCACATTGGACTTTGTAACCGGAAACAAGCAGAATGTTATCAACCGTTCTTTGGGTAAGACTGAGAAGGTACGCTATCTGCGTCTGTTGGTTACTCAACCGGTACAGGCCGCTAATGGCAAGGACACACGTATTTATGAGTTTGCAGTTTTTTAATAACTCGTTGACGGAATTAATGTCTTTCTGTAGGGTTATGGATTAATTCACCACAGAGTCTCACAGAGTTTTTACCAACTATCCGTTCGGAATAAATCACCCATGCATAAAAGAAGGTGTGTCAAAACTGGAAAGTAACTTAAGCTCCCCTCCTCCCGGGAATTGAGATAGTACTGCATTATGACACACCTTCTTCAAATAATGTATATGGTGTGTTACTTCTTGGAATAATGAAATCTCATAGAGAAGAGATGTGAACCTCAATTATATCATCATTCACAGAGTAGACAAGACGATGTTCAACACTGATTCGTCTTGACCATTTACCTGCCAATTCATATTTTAGCGGCTCTGGCTTTCCTAATCCTGTGTAAGGATGTTCTGCAATGTCATTCAGCAAAGCGGCGATTTTATTCAGAATGGCTTTATTACCACTTTGTGAGAAGTAAAGATATTCCTTTCGTGCTTGTTCTGACAATGTTATTCTGTACATGACACCCTATTTAAGAAATCATCTATGCTTTCTCCTTCATTTTGTGATATGAAATTGCCATTCTTTATGTCTTCCTCGCCTTTGCGTATGGCCTCCATCATTTCAGGTGAGGACATGATATATTCAGTTTCTCTCAAAGAGTTATATTCATCCAGAGAAATCATCACTACTCCCTTCCCATTTCCGCGATTAATAATTATGTATCGCAATCGTCAACTACTGCGTCAATGTACCCTTTAAGGTTCGCTCTTAAATCTGTATAATTAGCTGTTCTCATAATTCTTCCTTTTTATGATTATGCAAATACATGTACTTATATGCGTACCTGCAAGTTTAATTAGTTAATATTTAAAGTCATTGATGGGCTTACTCCAGTATTGTTTCCTCGGAATATAGTCTCGAAAAGACAGACGGTTCATCACTTCGCGTACCCAATACTGTGTTTTTCAGGGCTGCCCGGTGTAGTAAATACAGAGTCGAGCATAGCTGCAAAGTTCTTTCATCTTTCATTGTTGTCTCATTCGTTGGCTTTTCCGCTGAAACTGCCGTCTGAAGGATGGGGAAGTGCTTTCAGGAAGATTACATCACTTCCTCGCACACCCGCATTTCCATCCCTTTATATACCACTACAATCTTGTGCAGTTGGGTGTGGCCGATGGCACGTTTCACTGTGTCCGTGTCGGCGTAACGGTTGGCTTGGGCAATGGCTTCCCGGCGCAGTTCTTCCACGCGTGTTTCGGGGTCTTTATACTTGGCATACTTCAGTTCCACGATGTAACTGTGCGTCATGTCGGAGTAAATCTCCAGCATCGGACAGAGGAAGATGTCGACATATCCAGCCTGCGTGTCCTGTTCGGAGATGGGACGATAGAAGCGGTTCTGAGCAGTCATGGCGAGGGTGAAACCGTGGACGAAGAATTCGCCCTTTTGCTTGTCGCGCTGTGAGGCATAACGTTTCAGGCAGTCGGCGATGTAGTCGAAGTAAGCTTTCCAATCGCCCCGATAGGCTAATGCGCTGGATAGTTCGCTCTTTTCATAGCTGCTGAAGCTCAGGTCGGCATCGTTGTAGGTATTCAGCAGATAGGTGTAGAGTTGTTCCTGCACCATCATGTTGGGGATAGTCAGTTTGGTTTTTCCTTCGTGCATGCCGCTGATGGTGAGCATCCCGAAATAGTAGAGCAAGCTCACGAAATTATCAGGATTGGTGATACTGGCGGCAGGGAAGCCGTCTTTCAGATCACCGGTGATAAATCCCTGGCTCACTAAAGTCTGAATGATGGAAGCGTCATGGGCAAATTCCTTGTCCTTGCGGATAAGCATGCGCAGCTTCTCGTAGTCGATGCGGATATTGCTTTCTATCATGTTTTGCGGTGCTTTTCCATTGTCAATGTAGTTCTTGACGAAATAAAGCACCATGTTAGAGTTGTACATCGTGGTTTCACCGTAGCAATCTTGTGCAAAACAGTAATTGTCGTACCATGGTTTCATCATTTCTATCAGCTCGTCGACGGTATGACGGAAGGGGCTGTTGGTTGAATAGTAGGTCAACATTTCGCGTACTTCCTCTTCTGTGAATCCCATCATTGCGTTGAATTTCGGTGAGAGTGAGTAGTTAGTACCGATGTTGAATCCGCTGGTCAGGTCGTCCATCGTCACGGGGCTTACACCGGTGATGAAGCAACGCTCGATACTGGAATAGGTGCCTGCTTTCACCTTGTTGAATAGATTCCGCAAATAACCTTCACTATGCGTCTCATCAGTGTATCGGCGTAAACTTTCGGGATTGGAAAGGATAGCATTGGTGAAGTGGTCGTATTCGTCGATGAAGAGATACATTTTCTGTCCGGCACGCTCGCATGCCTGATAGATGAACTCCAGTTGCGCTACAGCTCCGCTTTTGGTGTGCAGTTCTTCCCAGGTGTTCGGGGGGAGGAGGTCGGCATATTTCTTACAAAAACTCTCGATGGTGGTACCGCAGTGTTCATCCAACCCTTTGCGGTAATCATTCAGCTCGCCGCTGATGCCGGAAAAGTTGAGATAGAGCACGAGGTAGCTGTTTCGGTTCGGTGTGGGGTGCTCACCAATGTAGAGGCCACCAAAGAGGTCATCGAACTTATCGCGGGTGTTTACATCGTAGTAGTGTTGTAATATGTTTAGTGTCAGGCTCTTGCCGAAGCGTCGCGGACGGATGAAGAAAAAGAAACGATCCGCCTGTTCTATCAGGGGGATAAAGCAGGTTTTGTCTACATAATAATAGTCTTCGCGGCGAATAACCGCAAAGTTCATCATTCCGTAGGGAAGTCTCTTCCTGTTCGGTACTATATATTCCAATGGATCCATTTTCTGTCCTCCTGCTATTATTTTTTAATCTGTTGCTTTGTAGCATAACGACACAAAGATAACAAAAGTTCTTATAGCGACGATGCGTTTTCTTTCACTTATTTTGAAGGGAAGTGTTTCTAACTTTATCTCTTGAGTTCCGCATCCCTCGACATTCCATAATATCCCGGCATGGGGCGATAGATTGGCTGTGCGCGCCTTTCTACATTTGTCAGTTTGCCCTCTTTTTGCAATCGTTGCAGATGGTTGTTGGCGGTGGTGCGTGTATTGCCATAATGCTTGTTTCTTAATGCTTTAAATGTATATACTTGTTGACCCGAAGGTGCTGTCTTAAAAGTGAACGACCGGAATCGGTCGAGTGAATGACTGGAGTTGGTAGAATGAGTGAATGGAGTTGGTCGAGTGAACAACTGGAGTGGGTCGTTTATAAGTCAGCATACAAAGATAGTGATATTAGTAAGATTTACCTATGAAACTCCTTACTTTCTTTCTAACAGTGTTTTCTGAGAAATAGTTAGTGGAATGCTTGCAAAGCGCTTTCCCGTTGTAGTAAATTCGTAGCTGATAAGTATGCCGAGAATAAAATGCCATTGCTGAAGAACCTGATGCAAATGTCTGATTTGAATATCCGTAAGGCCTATCAGCAGAGTTTCCGTCAACTGCCCCGTGTCGCCTCATTTTATTGATACCAGCAATCGTTTCGACTTACTTACCGACCCTACGGGAAGTCACCGTTTTCTTTGCGTGGAAGTGGAGCGGATGATCGATTGTACTTACATAGAGCACGACCAAATTTATGCACAACTGAAGGCGGAACTGCTTGCGGTGAGGCGTGATTGGTTCACCAAAGAAGAGGAGCAGGTGTTGCAGGTGCAGAATGCGGCGTTCTACCGTGTTTGTCACGCAGAGGATGTTTTTCATAGTTATTTTCGTGTGGCGAATCCCGGTGAGAAGAGTCTTGGCCTTACGGCTGCCCGGATTTTCAGGGAACTTCAGCAAAAGAATTCCGCTTCCATGTGCAGTGTCAATCCTATGCGCTGCTGAAAGCGGAGGTGGTGCGTCGGTATACGGGGTATGGAAATGTATATCAAGTGGTAAGGAGGTAGTGAGACTGAAGAATGTTTCTGCGGTTGTGATGGCTGAGAAAGAGTGTGTCAAAACTGAATAAAAGAATGCAAATTACACAAATAACAAATCAGCTCAGCTCTGATTATCACAAGTATAAAAAATATTATTCGTGTAATTTGTGTTCTAATCTTTATTTTGGCACACTCTCTGAAAGGCTGATAAATGGGGAGATGGTGAAGGCTGAAAGAACTGATATTAGTCGGATGAAGGGGCAGATTCCAGTAAAAACTTGTCTTATATTTTATTTATGGAAAGAAAAATTGAGATTCATACTGGCTTTAGTGCCTGTAAGATATATCGGGAATTGGAGAGAATCATAGACGGAGCGAATATCAAATGGGTCGTAGATAAAATTCTTAATGTAATGAAACAATCATGACCTTCCAAATAAGTCTGTTAATTAATGGGGCAAGTGATATGAAAAACCTCTCTTTCTGACGGAAGAACAGTAATGAAACAGCTTACTTTTTGATTGATTTTCATGCATTGTCGAAGTCGGGGGAAAAGGGCTGCATTGAAAAACACAGCCCTTATTTAGGTATCTATAAGAAATAATTACTATAGTGAATTAATTATATCCGGGATTTTGTTTCATATTTGGATTTTCTGTTATGTGTTTTCGCTCAATTGGAAAATAATAATGGTGTTCTGCGAAAGTACGTGACAAGTTACCTTGGCAGTTGATTATTTCATATCCGTATGTATTTCGGGATTTTATATAATAAGTATTTAATTTATGGAATTGACCACTCAATGCAATATGTGCAGTTCTCCATCTTCTTAAATCCCAATAGCGTATGCCTTCAAAAGCAAGTTCTATTTTTCGCTCATGGCGTATTGCTTCTTGGTTCAAATTGCTTGCAGTTAGTTTAGGTACCCCTGCACGTTCACGGATTTCGTTGATAGCGGATAAAGCGATTTCTGATTGACCAAGTTCAAAAGCTGCTTCAGCAAGATTCAAATAAATTTCGCCGAGGCGGAAAATAATGAAATCTTGATCGGAATAGGCACCAGCAGGCACATCACGCACTTCTCTTAAATATTTCTTGCAGGTGAATCCTGTTTGAGTAGCCCCTGCATTACTATCAGCATTTACATCTTTACCACGCCCACCCAATGAATTGTCACGTTTATCTGTTTTTATATCACTTTGGATTGTGAAGTAGTACGTTTCTACCTGATTATCAATCCATGGTGCTTGATTATATAAAATTGTTGCATGGAAACGTGGCTCTTTGTTCTTATATAATTCTTTCGTATCAATTTCTTGATTGTAGTTAATGGCAGAGCCGGGTGTCCCATCTGCAAATTCATACGAATCAACCATTTCAAGTGTAGGATTGGTTACACAGTATACTGCCGGCTTGTAAGATAAGGGTTGGTTGTCATGATCATATTGATGTCCAAAAACGCTCACTGTATGTTTTTTGGCAAAGATTACCTCGCTATTGTCTTTCTCGAGGAAAAGCTGTTGGTAATTCTTGGCTTTATCATTGGGGTATTTGTTATACAAGGCAAACTTATTAGAATTGATAATCTCCTGAGAGGCTTTCATGGATTCTTCAAAGTAGAAATCTGCATCAGTGGTAGGAACACCAAGTAATCCGTCCAACTGTATTTCTCCATTTTGGGCAATACTTGCCGCATAAAGCATGGCGCGGCTTTTCAAGGCCAAAGCTGTATATTTGGATATACGCCCTTTATTGGCTGCATCATATGATTCGGGAAGCACTTTTATGATGTCATCAAGTTCTTTGCGAATAAACTCATAAACCTCTTTCTCCGAGTTTCTTTGCGGATAAAGATCTTCATCTGTCCTTTGCTGCGGTTTGGTAATAATTGGCACACCACCGTTGCGCATTACTAAATTGTAATAATGAAATGCTCGCAGGAAACGAACTTCTGCCACACGCCGCTCTATAAATTCTGCAGGGAGGGTAGTACTTTGAGTTATTTTTTCCAGGAATTCATTATATTGTCTCACATAGTTATACTCCCAATATCCCACAAAGGTACGATCACCGATGTTATCCGGATTGATGACGCCCAGCGTATAAGTATTGAGCAAAGAACTCCAGCCGAAGCAAGTACGGGCTTCGTCGGTAATTACATTTAAATTATTTTGATAGTTGAAGATTGTATTAAAGTTAGTGATATGATAAAGTTGCGTAAGATTTGCGTCTACTAAATCCTGATCTTCCCAAACTTGGGCATCAGATATAATGTCAATAGGCTCCTTGTCCAAAACATTGCAGGCACTGAAAAGGAATACCAAGAGGCTAAAGTATAATTGTTTGAATTTCATAATATATCAATTTAAAAGTTCATATTAATGCCGACTGTGAAAGTTTTCATTACCGGATATTGCCATCCTGCAGAAGCTGTAGATTCAGGATCACGATAACGGACATTCGTTAATGTCAGCAGGTTGGTTCCGGTAGCGAATAAACGTAAGTCGGACACCCCGATTTTCTTTGTCCAAGTTTTGGGTATGGAATAATTAAGCTGTATATTCTTCAAACGTAAGTAGTAGGCATTCTTAATTACCCAAAATGTGGATTGGTAGGTATTGGGATGGCTTGTTCCAAAGCGCACTCTTGGAAGTGCTGCATTGGGATTCGGGTTTGTTTCTGTCCAGCGGTCCTTCCAAAGTTCGTATGGATTCATGTTAGTTCCAAAAGGCGATACAAATTGTTCGCTATAGAAAACAGAATAGTTGGTGGCTCCTTGGAACAGGAAATTAACAGACCAATTTTTATAAGAAACGTCTCCGTTCAATCCGAAAAAGATTTCAGGATCTTCTCCTCTTCCGATGACAACTTCATCTTTCCAGTTAATTACTTCATCCCCGTTCTGGTCTATATAACGGATGTCACCTGGCTTGATAACATTATTATGAGCCCCGTTTGTGATGTCTGCCCATCCGTCTATCTCTTCTTGTGAAGAGAATAAGCCATCAGCTACATACCCCCAAGTTTGATTGGTCCATTTACCCGTCAAATCATATCTCCTTTTTTGTGCGTCATCTGTGCGTGTCACTTCATCATAGTGGAGCCATTTGGAGCGGGCCCATGATACATTTCCTTGAATATTATAAATGATGTTGCCTATTTTGTTAGCATGACCTAATGATAGTTCAAATCCTCTGGTATCTTGTTTATTGATATTTTCTTCCGGCAGTGATGCGCCAAATGTACTTGGCAGACTCTGAGCACGTGTGGCAAGCATTTTATTTTTTACACGATAGAAAATATCTAATTCTATATAAAGTTTTCTGTTAAACATTGAATAATCTAAGCCGACATTGTAAGTCGTTGTCTCTGCCCAGCGCGCATTAGGATTGGCTAAGCCTTTTGAAGAAATTCCTCTTGAAACTGTCTCATCGGAAGCGAATATATATCTATTGGCAAACTGGTAACCGGTTAGATAGTTGAAGTTCACATTAGCTTCATCGCCGGCTTTACCAACTGATAAGCGAAGTTTTAAGTTATCAATCCATTCGGTCTTATTTTTAAGAAAGGCCTCTTCGCTGATGCGCCATGCTACGGATACAGAAGGGAAAAATCCCCAACGGTTATTCTCTGAAAATTTAGGAGAACCATCCCAGCGCATAACAGCGTCCAGCAAGTATTTGTCTTTATATGAATATCCAAGGCGGCCAACATATGACATACGTCCACCTTCAGAGGCATTGCCATCATTATTTTTATTATCATCACCACCGGCAAACAATTCATCAATGGCGTTGGAGATAAATCCCTCTCTGTAGGCACTGAACTTATCCATTTTGCTGGATTGGGCTTCTACAAGGAACAAACCGCTTACTTTGTGGTCTTGTGCAAAAATTCGGTCATAATTGACTTTAAACATTGAGTACCAAAGCCAATCCCTTTCATAACTTTCTTTTAGCGTAGTGTTTCCACTATTGAATGTTCCGGTTTTTATATAGGATTCATTGTCGTAGTCATAATCGTAATAATTGAATGATTTATTAAATTCTTTTCCAAAAGTATTATTTAATCTATAATCAAATTTCCCGTCTGCGGATAAACCTTTTACGTATTGATTAAAGTCCAGTTTGAAACCGGCTGTAGCTCTGACTGTACTAAAATCTTTGTTGTTGTATCCAGAATATTCGCTATCAGAGATAGCCCGTGGATTACCCCAGCCAGTATCATACCCAGGTTGTGTAATCTTGGTAGGATCAGAAAAATGAGCAGGTATAGTGGGGCGTGCTGCCTGAATTCCATGAAGGATGACATTCATATTTCTTCCTGGCTCTTTCCGATATTCCAGTCTGCCACTTAAATCAGCAGATACACTTAAAATCTGTGTAATTTGTGCATCAATGTTTGAACGAATACTTACTCTATCAAAATTGATATCATTTGAGCGCAATAGACTATTTTGGCTTAAATAACCTGCAGATAAGAAGTATTTAACTCTATCATTGCCCCCTCTGACATTCAAGTTCACATCGTATTGAGAAGAAAAGCTTTTGAGTGTTTCCTTTTTCCAGTCGGTATTCGGATAACGAGGGTCAGTTCCGGCATAAAATAGGTCTATCTCATCTTGAGTATAGGTGGGGTTATTGCCGTCTGAACGGTTGGCTTCGTTATAGAGTTCTGCATATAATCCAGCATTAGCATATGGCACTGTGCGCGTGGGAGCAGCTAAGCCTCCGGTAAAGGTAAAGTTCATTTTGGGTTTACCCTCTTTACCGCGTTTGGTGGTTATCAATATAACGCCATTGCCTGCACGGGCACCATATACTGCAGCTGAAGCATCTTTAAGTACAGAGATGTTCTCTATTTCATTAGGATCGAGGTTTCCAAAGTCTTGCTCTAGTCCATCTACCAATATTAAAGGAGCTCCGAAGCCACGAATACTAAGATCTGCACCGTCAGCACCGGGTTGCCCCACTCGCTGCATAACCTTTAAACCAGGTGCTAAACCTGCCAAAGCCGCAGTTACATTGCCTACCGACTTATTGACAAGATCATCTCCGCCGATAGATGCTACAGAACCGGTTAAGTTCACCTTTTTCTGTGTGCCATATCCTACTACAACTACTTCATCCAGCAGTTCCGTATCTTCTGTCAACTGGATATGCAGAGTTGTGTTGCTTTTCACTTTAACCTCTTCTAGTTTATAACCTACAAATGATATGAGAAGAGTAGAACCGATGGGGGCATTGATTGTGAATTGGCCATCTATGTTAGTGATGCAGCCATTTGAAGTGCCTTTTTCCATGACACTTGCTCCGATAACAGGCTCTCCATTTACATCAACAACATTTCCTGATATAATATTCTTTTGTTGTTGCATGGTGTGCACGTTCATGCTTACATTTGACTTTTGTCCATCCGACTCTGCTGCCAGGGCAACTGTAAATGGACACATACAGATGAAGATTATGAATTTCATGGTCAAGGAGACCCGTTTGTAAGTTACATGAAGTAACTTTTCCACTCTATGAATAGAGCAGCTCACTTTTTCTTGCATACTTTGTACTGATTTAAAGTTTGAAAATATAATTATTTCATTTTCAGGAATGTAATGGCTTGTCCTCCACCACTGGCCATCACAATATCCAGTTTATCGTTAGATGTTACCACTCTTTCAAATATCCGGTACTCAGTTGGATTCGTTTTCCAATCAGTCTTATCCGTATCTGCATAGATAATGGCCTTATAAGCTCTTTCTGGCTCCAGAAAATCAAGGTCAATAGATACTTTCCTTGCTTCTTCATTAGTTGCTGCTCCTAAAAAATATTTGTCTTCTGCTTTGCGTACAATAACTACAAACTTTCCGGGTTCTCCGTCCAGCGCTTTGGACCAATCGCAATCTGCATCGAAATCGCGGAAAAACTGGAAGGCGGGATGACCTTCGTAGTTGTCTATAAGATCAGATGCCATTTGTACCGGAGAGTACAATATCACCCAGTTAGCTAATTGCTTGGCTAGCGTAGTGTTTACGCGGCTGTTTCCCTTATCCAGCGCGTGCCACTTTTGATGTTTGGGTGAGTTTTTGCTGCTCTCTAAAAGGATGTCGAATGTACCGGGAGTATAGTCCATCGGGCCGCTCAGCAAACGGGTAAATGGCAGTATTACATGATGAGAAGGGGGATTACCTTCACTCCAGCCATTCCATTCCATGCCACGAGCTCCTTCGCGAGACATCATGTTGGGCCATGTTCTTCGGATGCCGGTATCCTTGATGGGCTCGTGCGCATTGATTGTCATATGGTTATCAGCAGCTAGTTCCACTACTTTTTGGTAATGATTGACTCCATACTGGCCGTGGTGGTTGAGACCATTGGGGAATCCGCCTGCATAGCCTGTTTTTACGTTGACAATGTTCAAATCTTTATACCATTTGAAAGCTTTTTCCATCTGAGCTTCATAATAAGGAATATTTCCACCTGTTTCGTGGTGCCCAATAACGGTTACTCCTCTCTCTTTGGCATATTGAGTGATTTCTTTAATGTCGAAATCGGCAAAGGGTACTGTATATTCAAAGCGTTGGTTGCCTCCCCAGTTTTGCCAACCTTCATTCCAGCCTTCAAACAATACTCCACGAATTCCATTCTTGTATGCAAAATCAATATACTTCTTTGCATTTTCAGTGGTGGCACCATGGCGGTCGCCCATAGTCCAGCTTTCTACACCAACGTGCATACCCCACCACACTCCAACGTATTTCATCGGTTCAATCCACTCGGTGGATTCTAATTGACAAGGAGGGTTTAAGTTCAGAATTAATCCGGAGTTAATTAAGTCTACGGCTTTATCACCTATTTGTAGGGTTCTCCATGCGGTGGTAAAATGATTTGGTTTTCTTGCCTTTACTCCATCGGGCCATGGTGCAAGATTTGATTTAAAACAGAGTCCTTCCAGCCGTTGCAGCGTCATTTCCGGGAAATCATATAAAGCGGCTTCATGAATACTTGCGTACACACCACTGCTTGTTTTAAAAGTCATCGGGGTATTGGCATCTTTAATACCGCTGATAGGTTTTTCAGAATATAAGATTTCATAGGTATCGAAACTGGCTGGAATGGACCAAGAGGTGCCATCTTCAGTAATATTGAACTCTGTCAGTTCGTCCATTAAATAAAGAGAATCAGTATCTGACACATTGTATTCATAGCGGAATCCTATTCCATCATTAAATGCACGAAAACGAAGAGTTAGGTTCACTCTATTATTTTTTAGGTTTACAGCCATCTCGTTATAGTGTTCGCGCATATTCTTATTCTCTCCCCATGGCTGTGTCCAAGCTTCGTCTTTTGAATCAAAAATAACATCATTCAACTTGAACTGATTGGCTAAGTTAATATCGTTCTTTTCAATAAATCCTAAAGCGGAAGAGTTTATCAATGTTTTACCGTCACGAAGTACCTGATAAGTGGGAACACCTTCCGAATTTAATGATAGAATTATGGCGTTTCTGCCGTCTGGCGACATCACCTTGTTGTCATCAGTTGCTTTTACGCATCCCATAGAGCAGTATGCTAAAAGCAATAAATAGATTATTTTTACTTTCATTTTATTGGTATTTAATTGTTTTTGGTGTGTTCAATGACAGTTTCTAGAACTCATCAACTTTTTGTTCTTTTCTTATCTTGTCCAGTTGCTTCTGCATTCGTTCAGCTACTTTGGCATACTTGGGATTACCGTATAGGTTATTGAGTTCATTCGGGTCATCTTTGAGGTCGTATAGCTCATCATAGCTGATCTCTGTTCCATAAAAGTGAATCAACTTATAGCGGTTATCACGAACTCCATCATGACGGCGAACATTGTGCACAGCTGGATAGTCGTAATAATGATAATATAAGTATTGACGCCAATCAGAGGGAGCTTTTCCTTTATTTTTGAAAAGTGGGACTAATGATGTTCCTACCATAAAATCAGGTTTCTCAATGCCGGCCATATCTAGATAAGTGGGTGCGTAATCTATATTCTGGACTAATGCATCAGAAACCGATTTTGCCTTGATTTTGGCGGGATAGCGGATAATAAGCGGAGTTCTAAAGGACTCTTCGTACATGAAGCGTTTATCAAACCAGCCATGTTCGCCCATATAGAATCCTTGGTCCGAAGTATAAACGATGATTGTATTGTCTATTAATCCTTCTTTCTCAAGATAGCTGAGCAAACGACCTACCTCATCGTCCACTGACTTGATGCAACGCATATAATCCTTGATATAACGTTGATATTTCCATTTCAATAACTCGTCACCCTGCAGATTCTGAGTGATGAATTTTTCATTACGCGGTTCGTAAGCTTCAATCCATTTTTTTCGGTCTGTAGAGTCCATTCTGTTGAGCAGGGATTCAATGCTACGGACACTCCAATCGTTTTTAAGCTCTGGTCTATCTTTTAGTTCGCGGACTTTCAAGTCGTATACTAGTGAAAGATCCTTTTCTATACTCATCTGCTGTTTGTGGGCAGCTTCACCACGAGTGGAATAGTCATCTTTGAATGTTTCTGGATAAGGGAATTCTACATCTTCATATAGATCTACATATTTTATGTCAGGCATCCAGTTTCTATGGGGAGCTTTATGATGTACAAACAGGCAGAATGGTTTATTCTTATCTCTTTCTTCGAGAAACTCAATGGCATGATTGGTGATTAAATTGGAAACGTAGCCTCTTTCTTTTATATACATGCCATTCGTCTCTTTACTTCTGAATTCAGGGTTATAATATTCACCTTGATCCCAAAGAATGTGGTAGAAATCGAAGCCTTTAGGTTCGCAACGCATATGCCATTTGCCTACTATTCCGGTTTGATAGCCATTTTCCTGAAGCAGTTCGGATACAAATATATGTGTAGAGTCGATACCCTCATCCAGACGGCGCTGCCCGTTTTGATGGCTGTACAGTCCGGTCATTAAACAAGCACGGCTCGGAGTAGACAAGGAGTTTTCCACAAAAGCCTGTCTGAAAAGCATCCCTTCCGAGGCAAGGCGGTCTAAATTGGGAGTAGGAGCTTGTGCTGACAGCGGATGTCCGTAGGCACTGATTGCCTGATAAGAATGGTCATCTGTCATGATGTGGATGATATTTGGTTGCTGTTGTACTTTTTTTTGCGCAGATATATATGATGGCATTAAAAGTACAGGTATTGATACCCAGATAAAATTCATTTTGTTATTCATAATCTTTTGTTTTAGGTAAATAACTAGAGTGTTATGCTGACTTTATTGTTTTAACTTCATTAGCCTCAACTGATCTATGAGTGCTTGATTGACGTTGATATTCATGTTTTCATTATGCGGCTCAAATGATAGAGAAATGATGTGTTTTCCCGGTTTTAGATGAACTTGATGGCTGTTGCTCCATCCCCAGTTTTCCCATGCGTGCATTCCGCGTTGTGGGAAGATGGAAACTCCTAAAGTTTCATTGTCTACACGTAGGGTACGAATAGCGCAGCAGTTATCATCGGCAATGGTATTATTGCCGTTGGCATATCTCCAGTCTATGGCGTAATTGCCTTCTTCTTCAATATCAACCGGAATTTTAATCATTATGTTGTCATCTTTGTCTATGTTGACAAAGCCTGTACCTGTGAAGCCTTTGTATCTCTTCCCTGATTTAGTTGCAAACTCTTCTACTTCGTAAGTTAAGTAATTTCCAATTGTAATCGGTTCACTGGCAAATGAAGAAGCATATTCATTTTCGGCTAAGGCTATCACCTGATATTCTCCATAAGCATTTTCGGGTAAATGGAACCGGGTTGTTTTAATAGTCTGATAAGTTTTGCCATTTTTTAGAATCTGATAGGCGGTTGCCCCTTCTATCTTCTCCCAGCATAGATAATTCTCGTCATTCTTTTCCACTACCGGTGTTTCAACAGAGAAAACGGTCGGTTGTAAGTTGATATCCTGACTTTTAATATTATTATCTGCCATTACGATTTTTATATCATGATTTCCTGTCAATGTTTCTGGTATAACAGGTTTATGCTTATTCCCATCTAGATAGAAGGCTTTGATTTTATTTCCATATCCTTCTACTTCAATGTTGAGTATAGATTTGCGATACGGAAAGTTTTTCAAGACGCGTCTGCCTGCCAAAGCTTTTGGAACAAACGGCTTGAATGATAACTGAGCATTGTCAAACTGGATGCCCATCAGCAAACGGTATACTATACTTAAATTGCCTGAGAGACTCCACAGCATATTGCTTGAGTTTATTTGTGTACCTCTAAAACTGCCTGTACTTAATACTAAATTCTCTTTGTTAGTGACAAACAAAGCTGCTGAGCGATAAATGCTTCCGATGGCATGAAGAACGGCTGCTTCGTTTTCGGCCATGGCTGCAGCGTGCATCCAATAGGCGGATACAAAAGGCCACACTGCATTGTTATGGTAAGGCGGGATATTCGGAATTTCAGGATAGAAAATAGGTGTACCGAACACGCAAACCGGAGAATTGCGGATTATCTTTGCCCGCTTTTTGACTGATGTTACTCCCCAAAGGATGGCTAAAGCTTCTCCCAACGATTCGCTTCTCGGGGAAAGAGTATGGTAATTACGTCCGTATAAGAACTGGGCATAATATCCTTTTTCGGGCATCCATAAGTTGCGGTTAATGGCAGTTATTATTTGCTTTGACCTCTTATCATATTTTTCTTTTTCTATTGTGTCATTCATTATATCTGCCATGCAACCAAGAACACGTAGTGCCTCTACATGCACGGCATTTGTGCCTAAGCATTTAGACTGAAAGATGTCCATAGGCTGCATCCAGCGGGGATAACTCTGTTCTCTCCAATCAATGAATGAAGATTCTCCCATCATTAATCCCGTCTTTTCATCGTAGGCAGTCAAGTAATCATCTTCTATGGATTTGCGAATAATTGGGTAGATTTTCTCTAACCATTCCCGGCTTCCCGTTACCTTATAGATTTCCCAAGCGGCAATGGCCCAAACCATTCGATCGGTGCTGCATGGCCAGCTGCCACCTGTGCCGGTATCTTGGATGATACGTCCGAGTCTATCTACTTTCCTTAGTAAGCAATGCATTGATACTTGGGGTTGCAGGTGGGCCATACTAAGAATAATACTGTAGCTCACATCTCGTGTCCATACTCCGGGAAATCCAGATCCGGTTCGTAATGTACTATCCGGTTCAATGGCATTCACCATTTCATCGAGAGACATATTGTAGAGTGCATTCTCGAGTAGGAAGGGAGTTTGTAGTTGAGGATAGCGTGATAAATCATACCTTGGTTTCCATTCTCCTTTGAAATCACCTGAACGCTCTTTCTCGAAATTGGAGGATAAATGTGTGGCAGATAGTGCTGTGCCCATATACTCTCCCTGTGTGATGCGGTCTGCATACCAAGCGTATTCGCTGTTCTTTAAAATCAGTTTATCAGACTGAGCATAAGAATAACCTACAGAATAAATCGCAATAATAAGACTTATAAGTAATGCTGTGTATCTCATACGTACTATTAGATATTATTTAATAATTCAAGCTTTCCTTCATTCACTAATTTCAATATCAGCTCTCCAAAAAGAGTATTCTGCCATGCAAACCAGGCGCGGGTAAAGTTTGCCGGATCATCTTTGTGGAAAGATTCGTGCATAAAACCTGTACCTGCATCCGTATTAATCAACATCTTGATGCATTCTTTAATTTCCTGATCGTCCTGACTGGTGAAGGCTTTCATCATGATGCTCATGGGCCATACCATATCATATCCGATGTGAGGACCGCCAATACCTTCTCCCGCTTTCCCTTTGAAAAAATAGGGATTATCTTCGCTCCACACGAAGCGGCGGGTATTCTGATAAATAGGATCGTTCACGTCCACATCACCCAGATAAGGCATAGCGAGCAGACTGGGCACATTGGCGTCATCCATTAGCATATGGTTGCCGAAACCATCCACTTCGAAAGCATAAATAGTGCCGTATTTCGGATGATTGTAAGTGGCGTACTTCTGCAAAGCCAACTCTACTTCGTCAGCCAGAGCTGTACATTCCTGGGATAGAGAGCTATTATGGTTTACAGTTGAAAGAATTTCCGCAGCTTTTCTCAAGGAAGATACAGCAAAGAAATTCGACGGGACAAGAAACTGAAGTGTGGTGGCATCATCCGAAGGACGGAAACAGGAAACAATGAGTCCTACAGGATTGACCGGAGCACCCAGACCATTATTGTTCAGTGTGTCGAGAGCACGCTCTGTCTTGCGTTGAAATTTATAAGAACCTACACCGTCTTTGCGTTGCTGTTCTTTGAACGTTTTCAGGATGTTGGTGATAGCCTCTATCCATGCTTCATCGAAGACGCTGGCATCACCAGTCTCTTTCCAATATTGGTAAGCCAGTCGGAGAGGGTAGCAGAGGGAGTCTATTTCCCATTTACGTTCGTGCAGTTCGGGTTTCATGTCTGTCATATCTGACATCCAGTCGCCACCAGTAGGGCCATCGTTGTATCCGTTGGCATAAGGATCGATATTGATGCACATGAATTGACGACGGATTACGCCTTCTAACATCTTCTTCAGTTCAGGGTCTTTATGTGCCAGTTGTACGTATGGCCAAACTTGTGCACCGGAATCACGTAACCACATGGCATGGATGTCGCCGGTATAGACAAATGTATCGGGTTTACCATCCAGCAAACGATAATGTACGGTGGTATCCAGTGTGTTCGGAAAACAGTTTTCGAACATCCATGCCAGTTTGGAATTGGTCAGTAACTTTTTTACCCGCAGGATTTCGGCCTCTACGGCTTTAGACGTGTAGAGTCTGTTTTTTACGGCAGGACGGTTTGTCTTGTAGGCAGCGGCTATCTGAGCATGATTCACCACTGTGGTGTTGTCCTGTTTCAGGAATGCTTCCATGGCTTTGGCATTGTTGTGCATGCAGAACAACGCTACGGCGCATAAACCGATATTTCTCTTTTTCATGTTTTTAGGTATTAGTATTTTTTTCTTATTATTTGATGGCTGCAAGGCGGGCATACATTTCTACCATGGCAGCTTGTGTAAGTAACCATCTTCTGTTATCCTGGGTCTTTCCGCTGAAGTCTGTGTTGAACAGTCCTTTCTCATCCCGTGCATGTCCCCAGGCGTAATCCAGACTTTTGCTGAAAGAGTCCAGATAAGTTCCGTTTTTATCCGCTTGATAGAGCTCGATAAAACCTCTCAGCATGACTGCAATGAACCATACATCTCCTTTTTTCAATAGTTTGAATGGTTTTCCGTTTTCCGGTGTATAGTCCTGAAAGAAGTAGTTATGGCATCCTTTAGCGATGTTTTGTGCATCAGTCAGATACTTCTCTTGGCCCGTGAACTGGTATAGCAGGCTGGCTGACTGCATCATTTGTCCACTGTTGTAGGCAAATTTGGCTTTGTCGACTTTTCCGTTCAGATTGATATTGTCAAAGTATAAATAGTCTGTCGAATCTTGCAGGTTTGTTTGCGTCCATTCATAGAGGCGTTGCCCTTTTACAAAATAAGCACTGTCTTTAGTAGCTTCGAAAAGCTTTAATGCGAAGACTGAGCCGGGAGCATTTGAACAAGTGTTCTTGGATTCTTTCCTTTGTTCGCACCAATAGATACCACCTCCCAGGTTATCATCCGTACCGCTTTCGATGAAGTTCCAGATGAGTTGTGCTTTCTGTAGATATTTGGGTTCTTTAGTGAGCATATATGTATCGGTGAAATCGATGCCTAACCAGACATTGTCATCGTAGAAACGATCGGATTGCGGTGCACTGTTGATATATGAAGCATAAGCTTCGGGAGTTCTCCGGGTATCGAAGTATTCTTCCAGACCTACCAGTACTTTATTGTCGAGTACTGATTTGTACTCTTTATCTCCTGTAGTGGCGAATAATGCATTTACGGCTGAGAAGGTTCCGGAATAGGGCCATAAATAAGAATAGAGATTGGGCATATTCTTTTGTTCCTCAGATGCCAGATAGGTTGCTGTGTACTCTCCGATATTGGAAGGGTAATTTTCACGCAACAGGCATGTACCGGAAACGGAATAGTTCAGGTATAAAGAATCCAATGTTTGCTTAGCTCGTGTCAGGGCAAGTTCGTTGCCCACGGTAGCTTGTTTTTGCGTGTCGCAACTTGTCAGTGCCAGTACACACATTAATAGACTGAAAAGCGTTTGTTTTGAATTCATCATTCTTAGTTTAAATAGTTATGTATGTTTGTATATTCATTTTTCTTTTTTAGAAAACAGGTAGTAGTTTTAAGTCTGAACTACCTGTTTTTTGTTCTCCTGTTTTGGAATCTTTCTTACCTATTTGTTTTGTTACCTAAATGATATCTTTTTCTGTTTGCAAAGTTACCGGTATGTGTCAGATATGATATATGATTTCGCGACATAAATGTATTCCTGAGGGGAAATGGCATAAAAATAGATAGATGTGTCACAAAAACATAAAGCAAGAGCAGGGGGAGTAGGGGGGATCACGGGCTACAGGATTTGCACAGATTAAAAATGAATTATATCAGATTAATCCGTGTGAGTTGGTGTTATTGAATTCGGAGAATGTAGACTACATCCAGTCCGAAGTTCGTTCTATCAAGCGAGAAATGTCCAAAAACAAAGGGTATAATCTGAAGGTAGAATCGTTTTGCTTAATTTACGTAAGTTCGACTTTGTGGCATGGGTTGAGGCTAAGATATTTGAGGTGCCTCTGAATGATATTCTGAAGCGGGAACACGCTTCAAAGAGTAAATGGTAGCATAAATAGTATGAATGAGGATGCATCAGAATCGTGTCTGATACATCCTCATTTTTCTTTTTTGAGTCCACTTTAAAAAGTGAATTTTTCAAGTTCAACCTTGCTAAAAATCAATCCCAAAAATCAGTTTTCAGCATTAACTAAGTAATGCTTAAAAAATAAGTTGGTACAGTTTTCATTGCCCCCGTTTCTCTGTACAATGAAGAAAACAGGTATCTATTATTTGTAGAACTGGAGAAAAAATCATAATTTAAAATATCCGGCAAAGGTGTTTTAATATGATTACGAAATCTCCTCCAGAAGTTTTTACGCCAGAAGATCTGGCTTATATTTCTACGCTCAATGAATACGCAAGACGACAATTCTTGAGTATAAAAGCAATCTTCCTTCATAAACAAGGGTTTAGCATCAGTTAAGTTAGTAAAATTATGAAAATTATGAAATTATGAAAATTATGAAATTATGAAATTATGAAATTATGAAACGAATTGTTCTCCTTGTGTATTCATGCGAAATGGAATCCCTGTGATTATTTCTTTTTCTTCTACTTAGGGTGGAAAGAGAAGCTTCTCGTGCGATAGGATTGTCAAATTGACAAACGGCAAAATAATTATATTACTAAAGTTTAATGGAGAAGTTCGAAGGAAAAGAATTTAATGAGTTTATCTATCAATTCAAATAAATACTCTATTTTTGTTGTGTTCAATGATTTGATGAAGACTTATGAGTAATTACAGATATACATTATCCGATTATCATGCGATTAAAGAAGCAGATATTGCTATTAATGGCATAACTGTGCTTGCCGGAGAAAATGGATGTGGAAAAAGTACACTGTCCCGTTGGCTTTATTATTTGATTAATGGTTTTAACGGGTTTGATGAGTTTGCTTATAACGACTTGTTGAAGCAGATACAAGATTGCTTGCGTAAACCGGATCGAGTGCGTAGGGATATAGTGAATCGAGGAGATGAGAATATTAATGTTACCTATAGCCGCTTGCTGGAGACCAGAGTTGTATATGGTGATATTGAAAGTCTTTTTCATGAGAGTTTGGATGTGTTAGCCTCTTTCCGGAAAGAGTTAGTAAGTTATATGAATAGTGGTGACGAGGGGAATAAAAATCGAATTCTGACATATCTTGCTATACCGTTGGATGGAGGTATTACTTTGGATGGTTACTGTGATGACTTGGAGAATGATGTTACAGCTGCATACGTCAATGTTTTAGATGACTTAAAGATGCATCCGGTTGGGAGATTACAAGGGTATATCTATGAATATCTGATTGAAGAAGGAATCTTTGATCCTCCTGCTTCTATTCAGTTATATGAAGACCAGATTCCTCTTTTGGCAGAACGGTGTTTCAGTATGCCTTATATGTTGCATAGAGCAATATATATTGATACTCCTATGGCATTAGCAGCAGAAGGATCAGAGTTAAATCATTGGAAAGAGTTGGCGAATATGATGCTTAGCTCTACAGGAACTAATATACCGGAGCGGAATAGACTTCTTTTAGCCCGGATAATGCGTTCCATTAATGGTAAGATTTCAGTGGATAAGGGATGGTTTAAGAATGAAGAACTGCATTATCATCGTGCTGACGGACTGGATATCACGCTTGCATCTACAGCCACCGGAATCAAGTCATTCGCTTACTTGCAACGTTTGCTTGAAAATGGATACTTGAATGAAGAGTCTCTTTTACTTATTGATGAACCTGAGGCGCATCTTCATCCTCAATGGATTGTAGAATTTGCTCGTTTACTGGTATTGCTTCATAAACAAGTGGGACTCAAAATAATGGTTGCAAGCCATAATCCTGATATGGTATCTGCTATTCAGTCAATAGCTCGTAAAGAGGGCGTATTGCAGAATACCTGTTTCTATCAAGCAGAGAGAGCTTCAGAAGATTCCATGCAGTATGTCTATAAGAACTTAGGCAGCGATATAAGTGAAATCTTTAAGTCATTTAATATTGCTATTTCACGCATACAGGATTATGGTTCAACTGGTTTGTCAGAATGATATTATAGTCAGCCACCCTTTTGCTTGTCATTGTCAAGCCACTTTAGACGATGTTGCTGCAAAAGATTATCAGAGAACGGGATGGTTCGATCCACGTATCACTTGCCTTTCATTGGATGATTATGAGGCTAAAGTACTTAAAGGGAATAATGACTGTACAATGGATGCTGCCATTGGAATAGGTAATTATGCGAATAATCGTGTTACTACTTCCCGGTTGATGCTGGTAGAGTTGAGAATGGGGTATGATAATGTAGATAATTTAAGTGCATCTTCATTGGAAAATAAGATAAACCATTCTGAAAATCTATTATCGGGCCATTATATAGACAAGAATAACTACTTTATCTTTAGAGACGGAGTGGCGGCTCAGGCTAAAAGCTGGGCTGAGCGAAAAAAGAAAGAAGGAGGAGTATGTCATGTATGGGTTGTCTTGTCTGTAGATGAGTTTAATCACCTGATTCAGTTTGTAGAAGATATGCCTTATGTACCAAAGAATGATTTAGCGCAGATAAGCAAAAGGCTGACAGATTGTATCCTTAATAAGGATTGGGGTGGTTTATGTAAAGAAACGGACTACTGGCGAGAAAAGGCACTTTACTACAAATATAGATATGAATTGGCTGAGTTTGAAGCTATTCGTACTTTGTTGTTAGATACATGGTATGCTATTGAACTCGATCAACTGGGTTTAAATCTACTGTCGGATGATTACTGCTTTTTATGTATAGTCAAGGAAGATCTTTCTTGTTTGAATTCTTAGTAATGATAATAAGCTTATTTTTCCGGTAATCAACTGAAACTACTAAATTCGGTTGATTACCGGAATTACTTCTTATTTACTCTTTACTACCTTACTTTTCCAGATATGGTACGTCCACTCCGCATGGCTGCTGCCCGAAGGTTGTACATCGGGGGTTGCCTTGCTGACCGTAAAGTAGAATTCCGGTTCTTCCCAGTCTTGCAGGTGGCCGAAATTATCCCTCAGCAAAGTGGCATTGTGGTTTCTCGGATAGCCGGTATCATCCGGGGTGATCCGGTAAATCGGTGTCCAGTTACCTCTTTGATTGGTGAAGTCCGAAAGGTTCATGTAGTCTATTTCCAATGAAGAATTCAGGTAATTGGGATAATCACTGGGCATAGGCTGTACCGGGCGTATCATGACGATTTTATCCGCATCCTTGTCAATTGCAAATTCCGAGTTACAGGTATAATCCCTTGACTGGTTGTCAATGGCCTTTAAACCTGTCTGTACAATTGTTTGCGGGGTACTGACGGAATATGTATCCATATTACTGAAATCCGCTTCGGCCCAGACGATGCGTGTACCCCCGATATCACCTACGGTATATGTCAGCAGTAGCTTACCTTTTCCATCCAGAGATACGACAGAAGGCTGGCCTACTCCCCATGACTTACCGCCGCCACCTATTTCCTGGTCACCTTCGCTCGACCATGTTTTCTTCACAATCTGCTGCGGATACTTCACCCAGCTATCTGCATCAAGGTCGTTGCTGAACGCGACACCGATTTCATTGTAATATACCCCGTACATATTACTCAGGAAGAACATGGCATACTTGTAGGTAGTATTCTTCCAAGTGAAGCTACCTTCGATAACAGAAGGGTCACAGGTATGGTGATCGTCCCATGAACCTGATACACCAGGCTGCAATACACTTTTGGCAGCAGTCTGTGTTCCGTCCGGATTGATCTTGATATGGAAGATATTATCGACCATGATCAGGTTTTCCGGATTGCCGCAGAAGTATAGGTGAACTGTCCCATCAGCTTGTTTCAAGGCACTTGGGCAGTAAGAATACTTGCTTTGGCCTTGGAAGCCGAATACGAATTCCGGTTTTGTGATGGTTACGGTAGGTGTAGGTGTTGGCGGGTCTATCGGAGGGGTTTCTCCGGGGGCGGTGTCCGAGCAAGAACACATGAGCCATAAACTTATGAGCCCCAATAGATATTTAGTCATAATGCTTATTATTTATTGAAGTGAGCCGGTTGCTTGGTCAGTAACTGGATGAAATGTTGTTTGATATTCTCAGCCTGAATGGAATCTACTGTCAGGTAGTAACGGTTTCCTGCGGCATCGGGAGTAAATTCAGTAGCACCTTGGTCCGTTACGTTTATTTTACCTGCCGGAGAAACATTGAAATAGGACGGACCTTCAACAGAATACAATACGGAAGTCAGGTCCCATGTAGGACGGTCGTAAGGCATTTGCTGGTAGCTTTTATATGCTTCTACCATTGGGTGCATAGGAGCCCATCCGAAATCGTTTTCAATGCTGCTGCCGGGATAGTTGATGGCGATACCTACTTCGAAAGGAGAGGTCACCAGTGTGGTAGGCCATTCGGAGAATATCTTCTTTGCCGCTGGAATGTCTTTCACTACGTTATATTCAAACAGGTTGGGATTGTTAAAGCATCCTGCCATGGTACACAGCAGTTTTACTTTTTGGGCAACAAGTTCTTTTCCGGTCAGCGGAGATACATCGTCAGCCGGAGTATCCAACAGGCGTGCAAGGTTCGTGGAGAAACCTACGGAGATGATGGTAACGGAACTGTCCGGTTGCTGTGCCAATAGCTTACGATAGAGGGCAGGTGCTTCCGGCAGTTGGTTATAGTCACCTTTCAGTGAGCGCTTGAAAGCCGGTTCACCGTTATCCTTCTGGATGAGGCATACGGCTTTGGCATAGTTTGTAGCATCGTTCTCACAGTCGGCTCCGTTGTGTATGATTCCGATAGGGATTTGAGGATAGCCATACCAGGTATTCATGATGTCGGTGTATTCGGCCGGATAGGTTCCTTCTTTGTTGATGGCGATGCCTAATAAGTCGATATCTCCTGCGTCCAGATACTTGTAAAGCATATCCAGTGCCAGTGCATCGTCCACGTCGTTACCTATATCCGTTTCCAGAATAATTTTGGGTACATTCGGAGTGATTTCCGCAGTTTGTTGTTTCTTGGAAGTGCAGCTTGATAGAGCCAATACTAACAAGCCAATCAAATAAAGTTTGCTCTTTCTCATGACGGTATATTAAAAAAATTAGTGACTGGGTGAAATGGATATATAGAGTTCGGGAATCACCTGTTGGAGTGCTTTCTCGTTCTCTTCAAGGTCCGGACGATAGTAAATCTCTTTATCGGAGGACTTATCGGTGTATGAAAACTGGAATCGTCCGTCGTCTCTTATCTCATCAAGGTTACAGCGGCGCAGTTCGTTTGCTACAATGCGGTCGCCTTTGTTGCTTTTCCCTTCTTTGACGAGGCGGTATTCTCCGGTGGGAGTACAAATGATCTCCCTTTTTGTTGCTTTCAGCCAGATGGCACTCTCCCATACGTGGAATGGACAGGGGTAGCGGTTGAGGTTTATATCAACCGGATAGTCGGCATTCATGGCACGGAGGAAGTCATATTGCAGTTTCTGGGTGAAAGAAAAATCAAGATACCGTTGCAATTTGGGATTCATCTTTCGGATAAAATCCATATCGGGTAGTTTCCAATAGGTATTGTTACAGTCTTTTACGAAGCCTCCGTCTTTGCCTGCACATGGATAGATGGCTACGGGTAAATCTGATTTCAATATTCTGTTGAAAGCGGACACGTCCAGTGCTACATTCCACTCACCGCCCGGAATAGCATTTGCCCCGGCATCGCTTCCCAATTCATGGTTCTTGCTTGCTGTCCCGGCACTCAGATGAATTTTGTGTATCTTCTGTTTCATCAGCTTGGGGGCACGGTTGTAGGCAACTGCCAGTATTCTTGCCGAACCGAATGACAATACTTCTACGGGTTCTTTGCTCTTTTTCAGAACTTCCAGCAGTATATCGATTGCTTCCTGCTCATAGCCTGGCAGATACTCCATCCGGTCTTCTTCTGATTTCATCATGGATAGCGGACCAATGCCATAAGGTATCCTTTTGTTGAAGATATAACTTAATTGTTCCACAGGGATAATTCCGGCTTCCCTCGGACCACGCGGGTCTTTCCACAGGGTAGGATGGTCGGCGGTATCTTTCCTGAATGCGTCTGTGATGTCCAATAAGACGGCTTTCAGGTCTACATCGGGCAGTCCGAAGCCCATAATGAGGTCCATGTTATCTCCCGGGTCCTGATACGGATGATACAAGTCGGTGATTACCACTACGGGAATCTTTTTGTATTGCCCTGATGCCTTCCCACAGGGGAAGGCAAGAATAAGAGCAATGCATACTATTTGCAGGATTGTTTTATTCATTTGAAATAGTTTTTGAGATTAAACGTAGCCGAATACAGGTCGTATGACCATAGCCAGTTTTCGCCTGTCATGGCGGGAGTGAAGTACATCACCAGTTCATCGTCATTAAGCATGTAACCTTTCGTATCCGTCAGGATACCCGGATTGTGATTTCTTGGGAATCCTGTTTCTTCCGGTCCTGCATGGCCTATTTCAATCCATCCGTCTTCTTCGGTGAAGAAACCTTCTGTTCTTGGTTTGTATGCCAGTCGGCAGACATCTCCTACCCAAGTCGGTATCTCTTTGATGGGGGACACACGGGTTTCCGAAACCATATATATATTCTTGTCGGACATGGCAGGATAGCTATTGGCGCTCAGGAAAGGAATCGCTTTCTCTTCACCCAATATGATATTATCCAGATCATTCAATTTTATTTCGCGCATACAGAAAGGTCCGTTCTCCGTAGTCGAATGATAGAATAATTGTATGGTCGTAGAGTCTTTGACGATTGTTGTACTTTGCCCCACACCCCATTTGGTGGTATCTTCGTAAGCTACCAGCGGATTCCGGTCGAACTTGATATACGGGCCTTCGATGTTCTTGGAAATGGCCAGTCCTATCTGGTTGTGGTTACAGTCCCAGCGGTCTACGCCCAGGTAGGTCATAATCCAGTTGTAAGTTTCTCCTTTATAGGTCGTTTTAAACTCACGTACGTCCGGGTCGCAGATGTGGCAGTTATCCCAGCCTGTCTCGGAAGGTTCGATGATCTGTGTGCCGGGTTGCCATACATAGCCTTTTTCCGTGGGGATTCCTTTGTATAGATAAACATAGTCCACAATCTTGAACGGGTCACGATTCTCACATACAAAGCCGTACCGGATGCCGTACTGGTCTTCTATGATACTCGGAGCATAGTTATAATGCCCGGCACCGCCGCTGAATTCATACCGGATTTGCGGTGTGAGTGTCTTCGGTTCATTGCCGTCATTGCCCTTGCAACCCAAGAGTGTGAGCAAGGCAAGGTATATATAGGTCTTATAGCTGTTCATCTCCTTAGATTTAGTTCGTTAATAATAAAATCAATCCTCGACTAGTATGTTTTTGACAGGCCGGATCATGGCTGCACGTGCTTTTTGTCCGTCGCCCCAACCCCATGTGTCGCGGTAACCACCGGAGTCTCCCAATGACATGCCGCCGTGGGTAGGACTTAATGAATTTCCGCTACGAACGGCGCAGAGCCAGGTGCGGTCCATCATTCCGGTTTCATTTCTCCAACCGCTTTGGGGCAGGAAGAGGCAGCCGAGTTGCTTCAGATTATCTTTAGTGGCACGTTTGGCAGTAGCCTCGTCAACACCGATAATGATACCGTCGGTCTTAAATCCGGTCTGGGATGCTGTAACCCATGTTGCTCCTTTTTCCCAGAGAGCTGCCATCTCTTCCGTGGTAGGCACACGCCAGCCTTCGGGAGAAGGGTCGTTTTCGGTAGTCCAGTTGGTGCCGTCGTTTGTATAGCTGGAAGGCCAGTTAGCCGGTGCCGGATCGTCCTGCGGGCCAGCCGGATAACCTACTTTGCGGTTGAACTGATACAGTTGTCCTATATCATCGGGAGAGGCTGCGAAAGTTCCCGGAGTGCCTACATTCTTGGTAGACCATATAAGGCCGTTTATCAGCACTTCGTCTTCACCCAGTACCATTGTCTCCTGCAATACCTTTGACTTTAATATCCGGGTACCGGAGCTTACTTCAACGATGACCGAACGGTTCTTTACAAAAGAGGTGGTCGGCTTTACAGTAACGGTGATTACTTTTCTGCCGCTTCCTGACGTTTCACTCAGTGTGCACCAGCCCTGGGCTGAGCTATTGGAATTGGTCAGTTCGGCTGTCCACGACTCATTGCCGTTGACCGTCAGTTCATAAGTTCCGCCATCAGCGCTTACAGGTATGGCTACCGGGAATATGGCGAACTCATTGGGATTGCTTTCGATGACATAATCGGAATCGTTTCCGCATCCCCATAACGTCAGCAGTATAATGACTGCTCCTATTAAGTATTTTGTATTGATCATAGCTCAAATGTCTTCAATTAGTATTGGTCATTCTGGTTCAAATTCGGATTGTTGTCCACTTCGCTTTGCGGGATTGGCATGCGGATGGATTTATCGATTATAAAGTTATTGAAGTCGCTGTCGCGTGCTTTCAATTCGTCCAATGTGGCCTGGTCGTTGATACCCCAACGTTTCAGGTCGACCCAACGCACGCACTCCATGGCAAGCTCCAGGGCGCGTTCTATCTTCAGGTGTTCGCGGAAAGCATCCTTGTTGGTGCTGATCTGGGAACCGTTGTAGTATTTGCTATCCTCTATTTTGGGCAGATTGACGCGGTTGCGTACGCGGTTGAGGCATTCAATGGCTTTTGAAGGCGGTGTGGCATTTAGTTCGTTGAGTGCTTCGGCATACAGTAACAGCATATCGGCATAACGCAGGGAACGGAAGTTATTATCATTCCAGTAGTACAGTGGGGAGGCATCTGTGCTATATTTCTTGATGAAAACGCGGTTGCCCCAGTCGCTGTTCCATGGAGAGCCGTATATCAACTGGTTGGGATATTCGGGGAAGTCGGAGGCTGCACCGTCATACCACAGTGTGTAGAACAAGCGGGAATCGTTCTTTCCATCCGTTGTTTGTTCGCGCTTGTAGTAGTCCACCAGCCAGCGTCTTGCTTCGATGTTGTTCCAGCCGATTCCGGTAGGAGCCTGGTTCATTTCAATCTGTGTACCCAGTTGCGCATTCGGGTCCAGGTAGTTGTCTGTCTGGTCGAAGCCCACCTTGTTGGTCAGAGAGAAGTGAATCTCATACAGTGACTCTTTGTTGTCTTCCGTATAGTTGCTGAAGTTGTCAGCCCAATTGGGTACCAGTGTGTAGTAGTTCTTTCCTTCGCCATCAACGAGCCATTCGAGACATCTTTTGGCATCTTCCCATTTGTGATGCTGTGCATAAGCTTTGGCCAGTAATCCGTAGGCGGCGCCTTTCGTTGGGCGGCCGTAGTTATTGGCGTCACGTGTGGAGGGGAGCTTGGTGATGGCATCTTCCAGGTCTTCTTCTATCTGGGTTAAGATTCCATCGGCAGTGGCCTGCATAGGCTTATCGGCGGCTGAAGAAGTGCTCAACACGAGAGGTACATTGTCCCACAAGGCAGTAAGATAGAAGTAATAGAAAGCACGCAGGAACTTAGTTTGTCCAATGAGGTCATCCCTGTGTGTTTCATTGCTGAACGGTACGTTGCCAATGTTGTCCAGTACCTGGTTGGCACGGAAAATGGCTGTATAATGTTCCCGCCATATCTTGGCGTTGACTTCTGAGAAGTTATAATCGGTAAAGATGAACTTGGTGTACTCGTTCAATTCGGTCCATCCGGCATAACTTACGCCTTCGTCCGCCATACCTATCATCTGTGTATAGATATTACGTGTCCAGGTTCCCTGACGGTAGAACATTCCGTATACGGCTACTACACCGGCTTCGATGTCAGATTCCGTCTTCCAGTATACGCCTGTACTCAGGGTGTTTTCATTTTGCAGATCGAGTAAAGAAGGGTCGCACGACGTAAATAATGCCGTGACACCGCATAATATATAAAGAGCTATTTTTTTCATTTCAGCAGTATTTAGAAGGTGAATGATAATGCAAACTGAACAGCGCGTGGGTTAGGGAACGAACAATAATCTGCTCCCATAGTGAAGATGCCGCTGTCTGCAAATTCAGGATCCAGGCCGGAGTATCCGGTAAAGGTCACCAGGTTCTGTAAAGTAACCGATGCACGGAGTCTTTCCAATCCAATCTTCTTAATGTAACGGGTAGGTATTGTATAACCTAACGTAATATCGCTCAGGCGGAAGAATGAACCGTTTTCCAACCAGCGGTCCTGATCGCTTCGACTGTTGCGGGAGTCTCCGTATACAATACGTGGACGGTCGTTAACCGGGTGCTCTTGTGTCCAGGGGATAATACCGTTGAAGTTGTTCTGGTTGTTGGCAAAGTCACCGGCTGCTGCTGCCGAACCGTTCCATACTTTCTGCCCGAAGCGACCGTAGCCGTTGATGTTCAGGTCGAAGCCTTTGTAGGATGCACCGAGACTTATTCCTAATTCAAGTTTAGGCCAGGGGCTGCCTACTATCTGACGATCTTCGGATGATATATTACCGTCGCCGTTATAGTCGTCATACTTAATATCACCCGGCAAAGCATTAGGTTGTATGATCTTACCTTCTGAGTTTACGTAGTTCCGTACTTCTTCTTCTGACTGGAAGATACCATTCATCTTGTAGAGATACCACATACCGAGCGGTTCACCGATTACGGTTTTGGCAAGAGTTGTATTGTAGACTGTTTGTCCGTATCCCAAATCAAGTACTTTATTCTTGATATGCGAAATGTTCAGTGAAGCGGAGTAGGCAAAGTCGCGAATCTGATCGTTCCAGCCGATTTCCATTTCGAATCCTTTATTTTCCAGGCTACCGGCATTCACGGCAGGTGCACCACCTTCATTACCCGAACTCATCAGGATGGGGAGGTAAACCAAGAGGTCTTTACTCTTTGAATAGAAATACTCAGCACTTAAACGGAAACGGTTATTGAATGCAACCAGGTCGAAACCAACGTTAGCGGTTGTCTTCTTCTCCCAAACCAGGTCGTTGTTGGTTAATTGTGATTGAGTCATACCAATCAATATGTTTTCCGGGCTCCCGAATACGGCACGCGGAGCTGTATTGATAACTGACTGGTAATCCCAATAACCGATACTACTGTTACCGAGAGTACCGTAATTGGCACGTATTTTCAGGTCATCAATCCAGGGTACATTGAAGAACTTCTCGCCACTGATGCGCCAGCCCAATGAAACGGAAAGGAAGTTTCCCCAACGGTCATTCTTAGGTAGGCGGGAAGTGCCGTCACGACGGGCTGTTACTTGTGCCAAGTATTTGTCGGCATAGGAGTAGTTGATACGTCCGAGATAGGATATCAATGCTGATTCGCCATAGCTACCGCCTGCGGTGGTATTTCCGGTGGCAGCATCCAGAGATGTGATGTACTTGTCGCCTATCATCAATGGATCGAGTTTGGTAATCCAACGCTTTTCTTCATGGAACTTATTGTAAGTGATACCAAACAGCGCATTCACATCATGTTTACCGAATTTATGCTTAAAATTGTAGGTTTGCTCAATCAGTATATCATGATTCTTGGCACTATCGTAACCCAGATGCGCGGCATCGTCACCTTGTCCCATAACCCAATTACCTTTCTTGCGCAGGGAGTTCGTAACGCCCATATAACTTTTATAGGCAACATTCAGCTTGGCATCGAACATTTCAAAGAGTGAAATCTGCCCGTAGATGTTTCCGGTCAGGTATTCTTCTTCATTGTTTCGTATATACAAGTCCTGCATGGCTACTGAGTTCAGTCCGTAAGAGTTGGCACGGTCTACATCGCCGTATCCGTATCCGCCGACATGTGATTCGTCATATACCGGAATGGTGGGGGGCATACCGATGAAGTCGCTCCAGGGATTACCATTCAGTATCTTCCTGTCGGATTTGGTATAGTAGAAATTCTCACCGTATGAGAAAATACCTTTCTGCCCGCTGGTGTTGATACGGAAGCCGTATTTGTCGTAACCGGTACGGTAGAGAGCACCATCATCGACCATGCGATTCAGAGATGCGTAATACTTCACAGTTTTGGAACCTCCGGAAAGGGATACATTGTAGTTCTGCAATACACCTGTACCCAACATTTCATCTTGCCAGTCTGTATTTCCATCATAGTGGTTCTGGCGTTTTGTAACGCCTGAAACTCCTGCTAGGATGGCTTCGTCATAAGCACGGTCGTTATAAATCTTGTAAGTCTCTGCATCCATCAGGTCGTAGCGGGGGAGCCAGCTCAGTGTCAGTTGTGAGTCAAACTTCACTTTCAGGTCACCTTCTTTACCTTGCTTGGTAGTGATGATTACAACTCCATTTGCTGCACGTGAACCATAGATAGCTGCTGATGAGGCATCTTTCAATACTTGAATAGACTCAATGTCTTCTACATTGACACCCAAATCACTGCCACCATAGGCACCGTCGATGATGAATAACGGGTTGTTGTTGGTCAAACTACCCAAACCACGAATGTTGATGGTGGCACTGGAACCCGGTTGTCCACTACTTGTAATCTTTACGCCCGAAGTAAGTCCGCGCATGGCTTCCACCACATTGCCCGAAACACGTTCGGCCAAAGCGTCTTCTTTTACCGTAGAAATGGAACCGAGCAGGTCTTTCTTCTTGACAGAGCCGTAACCAATTACAACTACTTCATCCAACATTTCATTTTCAGGCTCTAATGTGATGTTAATGACATTGTTAGTGCCTACTTTCACCTTTTGTTTGGTAAATCCGATAAAGCTGAATTCAAGTGTAGCACCCTGGTTCACTTTGATTTCATATCTACCGTTGATGTCGGTGGTGGTTCCAAAGGTACGGTCACCGTCCTTCGCCAGAATGGATACTCCGGGGAGGCTTTCCCCGGTATTATCGTTTACAGTGCCTGTGACGCTGACTTGTGCGTACAAATTGAGCGAGCACATACACAGACAGAATACTATTATTTGAATCGGTCTCATGTATTAAAATTTTAGAGGTTGAACAAAAAATATATTTTAGTTCAGGCAATTCTCTTCTCCTTTTTCACTCCGTGGGAAGTAGAAAAAGAAAGCGTTTATTAATAAGAGTGAGGAGCCGGTTAATTGGCTCCGGAGATGATAATTGCTCCTAAACCGGATATAAACAGAACGAACATACAAGTCAGAAGAATATTTACCGCGTGGGAAGAACCTTTGAATTCTTTCCAGATAAATATGCCCCACAAGGCTGCGATCATGGGTGCCCCTTGTCCTAATGCGTAAGAGATAGCTGCACCGGCTTTTCCTGCTGCAATATAACTGAGAGCCGTACCCAATCCCCAAATAGCTCCTCCCAGCACTCCGACCATGTGTGTGCTGAACTTGCCTTGGAAATACTCCTTATAGCTCACCGGAGTACCTACAAACGGCTTTTTCATCACGATGGTATTGATAATGAAATTACTTATGAAGATACCTATTGCGAATATAAAGAATGCTGAATACGGAGTAGCCATTGTGGGGGTAGGTGACTCAAAATTGTTCAAGTCCATGGCGGCAGCAACAAACCGATAGAAGAAAGACATCAGTATACCGGCTATAATGGCAATGATAATCCCTTTCTTATTGATGCAGCTTCCTTTCTGATTCATTTTTCCGGCAGCTATGGCATTAAATATTATAGCCAATACGACGAGTGCCACACCACTGAACAGGATTACTGCATCGCCTTTAGGTTCACCGAAATAATTGACGAAAACACCTAATACCAAGGCTATGCCGACTCCTAACGGGAATGCTACCGTAAGCCCTGCCATAGAGACGGAAGCTGATAAAAGGATGTTGGACAGATTGAATATGACACCTCCTGCAAAAGCACTTGCATAGTTCTCCATACTGATCTGCTTCAAATCTTCAACAAAACCGCGTCCGGCATCTCCCGTGCTGCCCAGGGTGAAACCTAAGAGGAGAGAGAAGGCAAGGATACCGATTACGTAATCCCAGTAGAACAATTCGTAACGCCAGGTTTTCCCGGCAAGTTTCTGTGTATTACCCCACGAACCCCAACAGAGCATCGTGACAACGCAGAAAATAACTGCTAATGAATAACTGTCGACTATAAACATGGTATTAGATTTTAAAATTACTATTTATAAAACATCAATTTCTTTACGATAGGGTAGGGAGGGCTGGGCTCCCATTCGGGTCACAGTGATGGACGCACATTTGTTTGCGAATTTAACTGCATCCAACACATTTACATCTTCGGATAAAGCAACACACAATGCACCACAGAAAGTATCTCCCGCTGCTGTTGTGTCTACGGCTTTGACTTTGGGTACGGGTACTTCATGGAATGTATCTTTTTCTTTGATCAATGCTCCTTTGGAACCAAGGGTGATAACTACGATGTCCACTCCTTTGGCACTGATGATATCCGCAGCCTTGCGTGCGCTTTCCCAATCGGTTACTTTGATACCTGAGAGGATTTCAGCTTCTGTCTCATTGGGGATAATCATGTACAGGTTCTGTAGTAGTTTATTGGAGAGTGCGCGGGCAGGTGCAGGGTTCAGTATCACCTTGATGCCTTGTTCGCTGGCTATCTGGGCGGCATACTCCACTGTTTCAATAGGGATTTCCAATTGCATCAGCAGGATATTGCCTTTTTCTATGGTAGGCTGTGCCTTCCGGATGTCTTCGGGACTCAATGAACCATTGGCTCCGGAAGCGATGGCAATGCTGTTTTCTCCGTTCATATCCACCATAATTAATGCTACACCCGAGGGGAGTGTGGGGTCTGAATAGATATTCTCAACATGAATACCTTCGTCTTCGTACTGCTCTATGGAACGTTTGCCGAACAAGTCATTTCCGGTTTTGGCTATGAAATGCACATTTCCTTTCAATCTGGCAGCGGCTACAGCCTGGTTGGCTCCTTTACCTCCGGGATTCATCATGAAACTACCGCCTATGATTGTTTCTCCTGGTACGGGAAGACGGTCAGCTTTGATGACCATATCCGTATTACAACTGCCTATTACAATGATATTTTTGCTCATGGTTACTTTATTAGTTTTAAGATTGAATAATTGAATATTGGATACTGTGCTTTCTTTTTCTATTCCAAAAGTATGCGATACTTAGTACATAAGCAAACAAAAAACAATGATTTTTAATACTGGTAAAATGAATATAATTATAAATTGATACATTTAAATAATTGATATATAAATATATAATAAATAGCTGATCGTGATAATTATGATATTAGTAATATTGATAAAGCCTATATTATTCCGTGAAAATATTGCTTGCTTTCATTTTTTTCTCTACCTTGCTATCGTAAAAGATGTGTATCTAAAAAAATCTGCTAATACTATGCTAAAGTCCGAATCCCTCATTCATCTGATTAATAATCTCACTAAACAGGAGAAGAAAGAATTCTCTCTGTATATCTCTAATAAACCGGAGAAGGATTATATCTTTCTTTTTAGGTTGATTGATGACAAGAAGATAAGTGATCCCGAAGAATTGAAGATGGCTTTTCTGGCAGCCAAACCTGCTTCTTCATTCAATACGGTAGTCATTTATTTATTTGATTTGTTGATAGACATATTGACCCGGTTGCGGACAGAACAGGATAGTTATTATCTCTTGTTCAACGAATTGCTGCACGCAAGGGTTTTGTATGAGAAATCCATGTATCAGGAATGCTTCCAAGTATTGAAAAAGGTAAAAGAGAAAGCGGTGTATTATGAGAATCACTTTGCATTGTTGGTAGCGCAAAGGCTGGAACTGAACTATCTTCTGACATTGGATTTTGAAGATATGGATGAACAGAAGCTGCTGAATAAGCAATATAAGATGAATAATACATTGAAAAGTATCCGCCAACTGAATGAGCAGTCTTCACTGTACGAACTGTTGAAGTATAGAATGATAAACAGAGGGGCTTCACGGTCACTTGAGGAAACTCAGAAATTGGATGACTTGGTAACCAGTGAAATCAGTATTGTAGCAAGTGCAGGCGTTGAGAACTTTGAAATAAAAAAGAATCATCAGCTGTTCCAGGCGAATTACTTTATCACAGTAGGGGATTACAAGGCGGCATTTAACTCGTTTGTAGAATTGAACAAGCTCTTTGAAGAGAATAGCCATTTATGGAATAACCCTCCGGTCTATTATCTGATGACGGTGGAAGGTATGCTGGAAAGTCTGCGTATCATGCACAATTATGAGGGCATGAATTACTTCATTGAAAAGCTGACTAAGCTGTCTTCACCATCATCCAGTTTCCAGCTGAATGTTACGTATGTGATCTTTATCTATCGGTTGTTTTCGTTTATTGATGCAGGTGACTTCGATAAAGCAGGAATATGGATTGCTGAACATCAATCCTCGTTGATTGATAAGATGTTACTGCTGAAGGAACAACAACAGGCGGAAATGTCATTGTATATTGCTCTGATCCATTTGGGAAATGGGGAGTACAGGAAAGCCCGGAAGCGGCTGAGTACAACTATCGGTAGAGGTCATTTATATTCTCTCCCTTTGTTTCGTACCATTAGGATCGTGAATGTGATGATTCATTATGAATTGGGGGATGTAGACTATATTCAGTCTGAAATTCGCTCTATCAAGCGGGAAATGTCTAAAAACAAGGGATATAATCTGAAGGTGGAATCCTTTTTGCTTAAGTTCCTGAATTATTCTTTCGCTGATACGAATCGGAAAAAACGTGCGGAGATATGGGAAAGTATGGCGGAAGAAGTCCATGCCTTGTATGCAGATAAATATGAAACTCAGATTCTGCGTAAGTTCGACTTTGTGGCATGGGTTGAGGCTAAGATATTTGAGGTGCCTCTGAGTGATATTCTGAAGCGGGAGCACGCTTCAAAGAGTAAATGGCAGCATAAATAGTATGAATGAGGATGTATCAAAATAAGATTTGTACATCCTCATTCATGTTATTTCTATACTTTCTTCTTTCCGTAGAAGAACATGAAGTACACGCCTATAATCACGAACGGAACGCTGAGCCATTGTCCCATATTCAGTGACATGCTATTCTCGAAATCTACCTGGTTCTCTTTCAGGAACTCCACAAAGAAGCGGAATACGAATATCTCTGTGAGGCAGAGGCCGAAGAAGAAACCACGATGTAACTTCTTGCCATAATTCTTATATAAGAAAATCATGATCAGGAAGAAGATGAAATAGGCGATAGCCTCATAGAGCTGTGCCGGATGACGGGGGAGCATATCTACTCTTTCGAATACGAAAGCCCAGGGTACATCGGTTGCTTTACCAATGATTTCGGAGTTCATGAGATTGGCAAGGCGGATGAAGCAGGCGCAGATAGGCGTTGCTACGGCTATCATGTCCAGCACATCCATATAGTGCATCTTCGTTTTGCGGCAGTACATCCACAAGGCAATAATCAATCCGAGTGTTCCGCCATGGCTGGCGAGACCTGCATAACCGGTCCATTTCCAACCACCATCGGGCAAAAACTGTATGGGTAATATCATTTCCCAGAAATGGTGCAGGTAATATTCCGGCTGATAGAACAGGCAATGCCCTAATCGCGCTCCGATGAGAATACCGAAGAAGCAATAGAAGAACAGCGGTTCGAACTTGTCGTCACCGATTTTTTTGTCTTTATACTGGTAACGGACTACAAAATAGGAGCATGCGATGCCAATGACCCACAACAGACCGTAGTAGCGTACGGGGATATGGCCAAACAGGTTGAACAGTTCGGGGTTGGGGTTCCAGTTGATGGTTAGTAATGATAACATAGTGATATCTATTTAGATTGTTTATTGTTTTGGTTTTATAAAGCCGATAGGGTTTCTGAGGCTGTCCGCCAGTCTTTTCTGGGCTTGCAGCTCGGATACTCTGTCAACTGGCGGATTAGCTATAAATCGGTGGACGGCGACGAAAGCACGCATGATGCTTCTATTCATTTCAATAGCTGTGTCAGAGTTTAATACACTACTAAGCATAGCTACTCCTAATTCAGTAAAAGCAAAAGGCATATATTTAAAGTTGCTGCCTCGCCCTTTGTTCAAGGTCACAATTTGTGATCTTGAAAGTTCTTCTTTGGTTAGGGTAAACATAAAATCCTCTCCTTCAAAACGTTTAATGTTTCGTTTGATGGCTTGTTTGAGTATTCTTGTTACTATGCCATATGCTTCTGCCAGATCGAAGTCAAGCATTACTTGTTGTCCTCTTATCTCGTATATTTTGCTCTGTATGATTACTGTTAATTCCATTATTTATCTTCTTCATTGTTTCAAGATTCCAATTTGGTATCTTAGAATCTTTACTATTTGAACTTTTCCGCCACCATCCTGTACGTCGGAATATCAATTCCCTGTTCTTCTGCGGCAGCAATCATATCAAAGAGCAATCCTTGCACTTCACTTTCGTGTCCCTTAGCCATATCCTTCTGCATGGAAGCGGTGCTTTCCGGGTCCAGTTTATCGATAACTTTGAGATTATATTCTACAATGTCTTCCTTGAATCCAATGCCGAGTTTTGCACCCAGTGCGGCACTTTCGCGGGACAACCCGATAAAAGTATCGCGCACCTCTCCGGGCTTCTGTACTTCGCCCATAGGCACGTCGTAGTAGGCTCCGGTGACAGCCATAGCGGAGATGAAAGACCACTTCACGAAAGTATCCCGGTTGATGTCAGGAGATATCTCGGCTTTGATACCGCTTTCCTGCAAATCCTGTTGGATAGTTTCCAACGTTCCACGGGGAACAACCGTGCCTTTGTGTGCACCGTAAACCAGACGGAATATCTTGCCCATTTGCGTGATTTCCCCTTTGCCGGACACGAAGCCGACAATGTAGATGCAGCCGTCCAGGACCGTCACTCCAGGCACAAGGCGCTGGATACGGGGACCTGTACCGTAAACATTGAGAATAGGGATTACAACTGTGTCCTTATGGGCGGAGCGCTTTATCAACTCCGTTATCGAGTCTACGGAATAGCCTTTGACACATACAAAGATGACGTCGGCTTTACCTGTATATTCTTCGGCAGTATAGGCTTTTACGGGTAGTGTGTGTTCGCCTTTCAAGTCGGAGTGCAGACACAATCCGTGTTCGCGTATGGCAGCCAGATGTTCACCACGGGCAATGCAGGTCACATCTTTTCCGGCAAGGGACAGAAAGGCGGCGATACTGCCTCCCACGCCGCCTGTACCGGCTATAAGGTATTTCATATTATTGTTCTCCATTTTGGAATATACTATTTTATGTAGTTTTCTTTTTCCATATAATAAAGCCCTTCGCCGCGGTCACCGTTCTCCAGGTCTTCCAGTTCTACCTTGAAAACACGGTAAGGGAGTCCTGTCTTCGGATGCTTGGGGAGGTCTACGGTCAGTAGATAGGCATTGGCATATTCGTTGGCATTAATGTACTCTTTTATTTCCTGCTTCATCAATATCTTAACTTCTTCGCCATCTATCCAGACGGTGGCTTTCAGTTGTTCAGGACGAGGTGCCCACTGCGATTCTTTCGCATCTTTGCTTTGGCTTTCTTGCTTAATGTCGCCAAGAGTTTTACCGTGTAGTATGGATTCGGGCTTGCTCTCTTTCATCCATTGGTAAAAACGTGTCAGATTCATGGGACGAACATATATCTGGTAGGCAGGCATAGCACCAGGGATACGGAAAGCATGTAGTCCATAGACCTCCATGCGGTTGTAACGAATATCAAGCGTGGTATCACGGTCGGCGATAAAATTCCATGCCCAGAACTCCAGGCGGTGTTCCGTTTCGGGCAGGCCGTTTTTCATGGCGACGTGTGCATAAGAGGGAAAGTAGATAGAAGCAACTTTTTGATAGTTACCTTTGAGCACGCGGGCGGTATAGTGTCCGTTTTTGTCAGTGATAGCCTCTATGACATTATTGGATTGTGGATTTTGCCACCAAACACAAGCACTGTCTATCGGTTGTCCGCCATAGTCTGTTACGCGACCGGAGATGGTCACTGAGTCTTGTTGCTGTGCATAGGCGACACTGCACAGAAGCGTGAGGAATAGGGTAGGGAAGAATTGCTTCATGGTTGGTTTGCAGTATTATTCTGTGATTAAATCGCCCGCCATTCGGCGGACGATTTATAATGAGTTCCGTAAATCAGACGTTGAACCGGAAGTGCATGATGTCTCCATCCTGCACTACGTATTCTTTGCCTTCCACACCCAGCTTTCCGGCTTCGCGTACGGCGGCCTCGCTGCCATACTGGATGAAGTCTTCGTACTTGATAACTTCGGCACGGATGAATCCTTTTTCGAAGTCGGTGTGGATAACTCCGGCGCATTGCGGAGCTTTCCAACCTTTCTGATAGGTCCATGCTCTCACTTCCATTTCTCCGGCGGTGATGAAGGTTTCCAGATTCAGCAGTTTGTAGGCCGATTTAATCAGGCGGCTCACACCGGATTCCTTTAATCCTACTTCTTCGAGGAACATCTGGCGGTCTTCATACGTTTCCAGCTCGGCGATGTCGGCTTCGGTCTTGGCAGCTACAATCAGGATTTCGGCATTTTCGTCCTTTACCGCTTCGCGCACCATTTCCACATACTTATTACCGTTCACTGCGCTTGCCTCGTCCACATTACAAACGTACATCACCGGTTTGCTGGTCAGAAGGAAAAGTTCTTTGGCTATTTTCTGTTCATCTTTGGTTTCAAACTGCACGGTGCGTGCACTCTTGCCTTGTTCCAGTGCATCTTTATATTGTATCAGTACGTCGTAAGCCAGCTTGGCAGCTTTGTCTCCACCTGTCTGTGCTTGTTTCTGCACTTTCTGGATGCGGCTTTCAATGGTTTCCAGGTCTTTCAGCTGCAATTCGTAGTCGATGATTTCCTTGTCGCGCACCGGGTTGATGCTTCCGTCTACGTGTGTCACATTCTCATCGTCGAAACAACGCAGCACGTGGATGATAGCATCCGTTTCACGAATATTCGCGAGGAATTTGTTACCCAGTCCTTCGCCTTTGCTGGCACCCTTTACGAGTCCGGCAATGTCCACGATTTCCACCGTAGTGGGCACGATGCGCCCCGGGTGTACCAATTCAGCGAGCTTCGTCAGGCGCTCATCGGGCACGGTGATTACACCTACATTCGGTTCTATTGTACAAAAAGGGAAGTTTGCCGCCTGCGCTTTTGCGTTGGACAAACAGTTGAAAAGCGTCGACTTGCCTACATTCGGCAAACCGACAATACCACATTGTAAAGCCATTATCTATTTCGTTATTACTTTGTTTTCTGTCTGCAAAGATAGGTATTCTTCTGTTTATTGCCTTATGGATTGTACATTTTTACCATTGGGAGGATTGGTTTTACTCTGAGGATTAGTGATAAATGCGGGTAGATTCAGTTTTTTAAAGTGGGAGTTCCTCTCTTTTTAAAAGGTACAGTCGACCGGGGGCAGAGGAAGGAGAAGATTTTGTCAACCGGAGACTGGTATAACAAGGAATAAAGTCAACTCCCATTAGGGTTAGTAATTTTTTAGGTCTACTTATACTAAAGATAAGGGAACTACACAACCATTATTAGGGAACTATATTGTGCTAATGTTTTGCCATCGCATTGGCAAAACATTAGCGCAATAATGAGACTACAATCTGTTTAGAACAACATCTTTTTTTCTTGCTTCCGGGAAGACATTCAGTACCGTAACACTATTTCCTGTGCCTTTTGCACGTACCACGGTGTTGTCATAGGCATGTAGCTTGAAGTCCACTTTCCATGATGCCGGGAATGCGGGCAAAATGAGGATTTGCTTGCCTACATTCTGCAAGAGCATGTTTTGCAGGCCAATTGTGAAGGCACCACCGTTGTCAAAGTCTGGAATGTAATCGCTGCCCGGTTTCCAGAATGCAGGGAAGCGGACTTCGGGGTCTGTTGCGCGCACATTCTTTAAAAGAAGCTCTTTGGCCTCATCGGCCAGTCCAAGCAAAGGTGCCTGTATGGGGTCTTGCGACCAGCAGGTAGTCTGCTTGAATTCGCGGTGAGCGAAGGTATTGAGGGCAACGTCCAGATCGGGGCGTCCCAGCCCGTAGAGTTTGAACGGGAAGATGGCGTAACATTCGGGGTTCTCGAAGTTGCGTCCCTGACCGTATTCTTCGGCGGGAAGCAGTCTTTTGCCATCTCTTGTTTTGGGAAGGGCGGGGAGTGCTTGCAGGCAATCGTTCCATTCTTTAAGCAGTGACGGCTCAACGATTCCGGCGGGCAACTCGGTCAGTTGGGTGATATTGTATTTCAATCCGGCGATGTAGTCCATCGGGTTCAGGCAATCCCAGAATTGCTCGATGGCATTTGCCGGAATGAAGCGCAGGGTTTGGTTTATCTGCGGCCAGTGCTGGTTGAAAAAACGGATGACTTGGGTGGCAAAAGGAATGATGTATCGGCGGGCAAATGCTTCGTCCTTGGTATAGTTGTAGCTGTCGAGCATTTCGGACAACATCTCCAGTGCGCCGGAATAGTGGTAGCGTATCCAGCGTGTTTGCGAGGCTTTTCCTTTGTTGTTCCAACCCCAGTCGTCCTGAATGTACATGCCGAAGAAGTTCAGGGTTTCGGGGAAGAAAGCACCTTCGTGTCCGTAGTAGATGCGGGTGATGTCTGTCTGCAATGGGAGCATGTTGAGGTACATGTCGAACCAGGGCTTCTTCAGGTCAAAGTCTCCCGATACGGAAAGCGGCCAGTAGTAAAGGCGGCAGTTCTGGTACCAATAGCCTGGTCCCCATGTGCGGTAATCACCGTTTTTACCTTTGTAGTCGAAGGTGAAATTACCGCCGTTGAACTTGGCGGGATATGCGCCGCGACTTTGGCAAGCCATCATGAAGCGTTGCAGCAAATATGCGCGGGTGACCAGTTCGGCATCTTCGTCACCGGAAAGGAATATCCAACTGCGATTCCAGAAGCGGTCCCACCATTCCAGATGATGCTTGTAGGACGTTTTCAGAGGTGCGCTGTTGGCGGAGGCGATGAGGGCTTCGAGTTGGGTGTTCCATTCCTGTACGGTGGTAGTTTGTGCCGTGTAGGGGTAGATGGAGAGGGTATGTTTCTTCATTTCTTTTGAGGAGATGAGGGTACTGTCGTTTTGCGGGTGCATGCTCTCACCAATGATGGCAGCTCCGAAGGTACGGTTCATGTACGGGTCGGGGTATTTGCCTATCAGTTCCGGGACATTCTGATGGGTGAGTATGGTCTCGAAGAAAGAGCTTTGGTTGCGGTGATACCATTGGATGCGGTCTGGTTTCCGTTCCAGTATGTCGGCGCTTTCGGAAGGGTGGACAGGGCTATCCATTAATCCCCGGAAGCTGGATGCCAGAGGGTCATCACCGCTCGTCATGGTGTAGGGTTGGGGACGCATCAATTCTGTAGTGCAGCTTACAGAAATATTTTTGTCGGAGGCGGTTTCTATGCGGATGACGGGTTGGCTGGCGTCAATCCATAGTTTGATGCGGGTGGCATTGCCTTTCGAGCCTGCCGTTACGTTGATTTCTCCTCTGTGCAGATTGAGTTCCTGTGAGAAAAAGGCATCTTCGGTGAAAGGGTTGGGGGTGAGTTTCACCCGTATTCTGCCCACTTTCAGGAGCCGTGTGGCTTCGCTCCAGGTGTCCGATTTGCCGATATAGAGTAGTAAGTCGCCTCCCTTTTCAATCCATACATTTGCGGTGATGTCTCCGTTTCCCAAAGGCATGGATTCCATAGAGCCGGTGGTGCTGAGGGTGTTCCACACTACGTTGTATTGATTCAGTTGTTTCAATACGTCGGCTGGCAATTCGTTTTTGGCAGAGGCCTCCTTGGGTCCGTTGATGAATGACAGGAAACAGAGGCATATTCCCAGACGGAAAAGTTTGTTTTTCATGTTCTTGATAATATTAGGTACATAAATTCTGAGTTGGGGCACAAAGTTAGTGTGCTCCATTAAAGAATGGATTAATATTATCTTAATCGGGAGAGAAAAGATAGGGTGAGGGGATGGGTTTATTGCTTTTCCTCAGCAAACAACTGTTGAAAGATACTCTTTAACTGTACTTCATCTGTAATAATCTTTTGCAGTTCTTTCAACTTTTCTGCATTCTTTGATTCTGGAAACCAAAGTTTCAGATATCCACCCGGTGCATACTTCTCCATCAGATGCTGACGGAAACGTTGGTAGTGCCATTCTCTTTCCGCTTCTGGTTTCTGCTTTAATCCGTATTGTACGGTGCGGCGCAGAGTGATGACGGGGTCAATCATACGATCTGCTTCTGCCACTATTTTGCCATAAATGTTTCGCGGTTCGTGGTCGGCAGATGCGCGATGGTCTTCTACCGCCTCTTTCATGGTTTCTATTTCTTCCTCACTGAACCATTGGCAGAGCATTTTGTCTTGTTTCAGAATCTCTCCTGAGATGAAATGATGGGTAGCACGATCCCGGCAAAGCCCTGTATCATGGTATGCGGCAATGGTATATGCCATGCTTTCGTTCACATTATATTCCTTGGCAAGTGCGAGGCTTTCTTCTATAACGGTACGTACGTGTGAGAGGTTGTGCGCCTTGTCAAAGTGCTCGTAACGGGGAATAATCTCTGTTTCAATGTAGTGGGTGAGGGTAGCGGGTATCATAAAATAGGTTTTGTTTTAGCAGGCAAAGTTATGAAAAAAGCCGAAATACATCACGTATTCCGGCTTTCACTTAGTGTACAAAACTTATAAAGGTTTCGGTTTGTTCAATTTGTTTGTTAGAATTTTAAGAGAGTATCTGTCGTTTTTACAGATTTGGATTGTCCATTGTAACTGTCATTTCGGGTACAAGGACATATGCTTTTTGTTTGTTATTCCATTTATAATAAGTAGTAGTGAGAGTTTTTCCCTGATAAGCGTAGCAAACACGAAGGTCATTTTCCCAAGCATTTTTTCCGCTGTTCCATTTCATAGTCTCACTTTCAGTCATACGTTTTTGGTCGTCATACTTATAACTATGCTTCATATAGTGTGCTAAAGTTCCACCGTCCATTTTGTAAACGGTCTGTCCAACCATCACTCCATCTTTCTCTTCCGAATTGTAAATGAGGTTGTTTTTGTTAGCTGCAGAAGCTGCAATGCCACCAAATAGAATAACTGCTGATAATGCAACTGTTTTTAAAAATACTTTTGTTTTCATGGTTCTATATGTTTTTAAGTTATCTTTTGTTGTTTTCTATCATTATGTCATTAAATTCGCCGCAAAGGTACAGATTAAATTGACATAATCGTGATAAATAGATTAAATATAGTCAAAATGTTAGTGTGGTTGGGTTTGTAATGCTTTCTTTTTGCCAATATTGATGACAAAAAAATATCCGGCAGTGATGTTGCCGGATATTCTGGTGAGCAAACTGTATTTTGAATAGATTACTTCAGTTGCTTTCTGATTGTAAGTTAAATAAAGTTATAGTTGGATTTAGTGGGCCTTTAACCAGTTTTTCCCCCATCCACAATCGGCTCTCAGGGGTACGTGCATGCGATATGCGCGTTCCATTTCTTCGATTACAATTTGTTGCACAAACTCTTTTTCAGCCTCTGGAACGCTGAAATTTAGTTCGTCATGGACCTGTAAAATCATCTTAGCTTTCAATTTGTAACTTTGGAAGCGCTCATAGATGCGTGCCATGGCAACTTTGATGATATCGGCAGCGCTTCCTTGAATAGGTGCGTTGATAGCATTGCGCTCTGCATATCCGCGTACGGTTGCATTTCGCGAGTTGATATCAGGTAAGAAGCGTTTGCGATGGAAAATGGTTTCCACATACCCTTGCTCACGCGCCACTTGGATACTTTTATCCATATATTCGCGTACCTGCGGGTAAGTTTCAAAGTATCCGTCAATAAGTTCCTTAGCCTCTTTGCGGTCCACGTTCATACGTTCTGCCAGACCAAAGATAGAAATACCATAGATAATACCGAAATTGGCGGTCTTTGCCTTGCGGCGCATGTCGGAGGTGACGTCTTTGATATCTATTTTATATATTTTAGCGGCGGTGGCGGCATGAATGTCATAACCGCTAAGGAAAGCGTCGATCATATTCTTATCTTCGCTTAGATGCGCCATAATGCGCAATTCTATTTGCGAATAGTCGGCAGAGAAGAATTCGCAGCCATCATCCGGAATAAAAGCCTTGCGGATTTCCTTTCCATCCTCATCACGGATGGGGATGTTCTGCAGGTTCGGATTGCTGGAACTGAGGCGTCCGGTAGCCGTGACTGCCTGGTTAAAGGAAGTATGGATGCGCCCGGTACGTGGATTGATCAATAGAGGAAGAGCATCCACATAGGTTCCCAGTAATTTCTTCAGGCCACGGTATTCGAGTATCTTTCCAATGACCTCATGTTTATTGCGCAGGCTCTCCAGCACTTCTTCCGAAGTAACATATTGACCAGTCTTTGTCTTTTTTGCTTTATCTATAATCTTCAGCTTGTCAAACAGGATCTCACCTACCTGTTTAGGTGAAGCGATGTTGAATGTCTCACCTGCCAGCTCATAAATTTCTTTTTCAATCTCCTGCAGGCGGACAGTGAAGTGTTCGGACGTTTGCTTCAGTGCTTCGGTATCAATACGCACTCCGTTGCTTTCCATATTGGCAAGCACACGTACAAGTGGCATCTCTATTTCGTAGAAGAGGTGTTCCACGCCTTGTTTCTTTAATTCTTCCTCAAGAACGTTTTTAAGTTTCAGGGTAATGTCCGCATCTTCGCAGGCATATTTGTAAACTTCCTCCGGTGGGAGGTCGCGCATGTTCTTTTGATTCTTTCCCTTCGGTCCGATAAGTTCATCGATATGGATAGTTTGATAGTGCAGATAAATTTCTGCCAGGTAATCCATATTGTGGCGAAGTTCGGGTTGCAATACATAATGTGCAAGCATGGTGTCGAAAAGTTCACCTTTCACCTCCACTCCGTAATTTTGAAGAACCAAAATATCGTATTTGATATTTTGTCCGACTTTCATTGAATTCTCATTTTCGTAGAGTGGTCGGAATTCATTTACTATTTTTAACGCTTCTTCCCGTTCGGGTGGAACCGGAACATAATAGGCCTGATTTTCGGTGTCGCTGAAACTCATTCCTACTAATTCTGCCTCCATTGGCTCAGCAGAGGTGGTTTCGGTATCTATTGAGAGAATTTTCGTTGTAAGTAACTTTTTAATAAATTCAGACCTTTTCTCTTCTGTATCAATGAGTTGATAGTCGAAGTTGCTGGTTTCTAAACGCGCGAGATTCGATTTTTTTTCATCATCTGGTCGGTCGCCCGCAAATTCTTCAAACAAATTGCCTTGAACCGGGCTGTTATTTTGGGCAAAAAGCGGACCTGGTGAAAAAAGATCGGGAGCAGCGGAAGAAGGAGAGGGGGCATTACTTTTTTTGAGTACGCGATCAATGAGTGTACGAAATTCCATCTCTTCGAAAATTTTCCGAAGTTCTTCTTCGTTAGGTTCTTCGCGAACGAGTGCTTTCATATCAAGTTTGATGGGAACATCAATTTTGATAGTTGCAAGAAATTTGGAGAAGGTAATCATTTCGCGATTGTTTTCGACTTTAGTCTTCAAGGCACCTTTCAGTTGGTCGGTGTGTTCCAGAAGGTTTTCGATGCTGCCGAATTCGCTGATTAACTTTTGTGCGGTTTTCTCTCCTACGCCGGGACAGCCGGGTATGTTATCGGATGCGTCACCCATTAATCCCAACATGTCAATGACTTGCTGGGTGGATTGGATATCAAACTTAGCTTTTACCTGTTCTATACCCATGACCTCGAAACCACCTGTATGTTTGGGACAGTACATAAATACATTTTCAGATACCAGTTGTCCATAGTCTTTATCCGGTGTCATCATATAAGTTGTGATGCCTTGGCGGCCTGCCTCAGTAGCAAGCGTGCCGATGACATCATCCGCTTCATAGCCCGGTACTTCCAGGATAGGGATGCGATAGGCACGAATAATATCTTTTATGATAGGTACGGAGAGACGGATTGCTTCCGGAGTTTCTTCCCGCTGTGCTTTATACTGTTCGTAGGCTTCGTGTCGGAAAGTAGGACCTGCCGGGTCAAAAGCCACACCAATATGGGATGGATTTTCTTTTTTGAGTACTTCTTCAAGGGTATTTACGAACCCCAGAATGGCAGAAGTGTTGAAACCTTTGGAGTTAATCCGTGGATTCTTGATGAACGCGTAATAGGCGCGATATATCAATGCATAAGCATCGAGAAGAAACAATTTATCGTCAGAATTCATATATTTATCCTTTTTTTCATGGTAAAAGTACAAAAAAATACCGTATTAAGTGTTTTATTACTATTTTTGTGGAAAAATAGCGATGCATGGACAACTCATCACTCATAAAATCACCGATTGCGGCAGAACTGGATGATTTCAAAAGGCTGTTCGACAGCTCACTTACCAGTTCCAACTTTTTGTTGAATGAAGTTATATCTCATATTCGACAAAAGAATGGGAAAATGATGCGTCCGATGTTGCTGTTACTTATGGCAAAGCTGTATGGCAGGATATGTCCCGAAACACTTCATGCAGCAGTATCCCTTGAATTATTGCATACGGCCAGTTTGGTCCATGACGATGTGGTGGATGAAAGCACTGAACGTCGTGGACAGTTATCGGTAAATGCAATCTATAATAATAAGGTGGCAGTGTTGGTAGGCGATTATTTGTTGGCAACTTCACTTGTGCAGGTAGGCAAAACCCATAATTATGCTATTATCGAGGTGGTTTCCCGTCTGGGACAGAATTTGTCAGAAGGGGAGCTTCTCCAACTTTCCAATGTGAGCAGTCTCCAGTTTTCCGAAGAAGTTTATTTTGATGTAATCCGTAAGAAGACAGCTGTTCTTTTTGCTGCATGTACTAAATCGGGGGCTCTTTCGGTAGGGGTGACCGATGAACAGGCTGAATTTGCACGTCAGTTCGGCGAATATATCGGTCTTTGTTTTCAGATTAAAGACGATATTTTTGATTATTACGATAGCAAGAAGATAGGTAAGCCGACAGGAAATGATATGTTAGAGGGAAAATTGACTCTTCCTGTTCTTTATGCTCTGAATTCAACCAAAGATAAAGCTGCCGAAGAAATTGCCGTAAAGGTGAAAAATGGTTCCGCTACAACCGATGAAATCGGCTATTTAATTGAGTTTGCCAAGCAGCAGGGTGGCATTGAGTATGCTGTGCAGACGATGCTTGCTTTTAAAGAAAAAGCGCTTTCATTATTGGCGTCCTTACCCGGTTCTGATGTGAAAACCGGTCTTACTGCCTATCTGGATTACGTGGTAGATCGTGATAAATAGTTGGAGTATAGCTCTAATAATATAAGAAAAAGCCTGGTAGAAGAACTCTATCAGGCTTTTTCTTATATTATTACTTTTGTTTTTAGAAGAATTTCATTTCCTCGCCTTTAATTTCAGAAAGTAAAAGATTCGCTAAACGGCTGGTACCTAAACGGAACCATTGGTTATCCAACCATTCTTCTCCAAGTATCTCTTTGACTATCGTATAGTAAATAACTGCGTCGTTTACGGTGTTGATTCCTCCGGCAGGCTTGAAACCTACTTTGTTACCAGTCTTGTCGTAATATTCTTTAATGGCCTGGCACATTACGTAAGCGGCCTCCGGGGTTGCGGCAGGTTGCTGTTTCCCGGTAGAGGTTTTGATAAAATCTGCTCCTGAATACATGGATAGGATAGAGGCTTTCATGATGTTGGAAGCGCTTTTTAGTGCTCCTGTTTCCAGGATAACCTTCATGTGATGTTCTTTGCAGACATCTTTCAGTTCCTGTATTTCTTCGCACATGCTCTCATAGTCTCCACTCAGGAATTTACCTACAGAGATAACGATATCTATTTCGTCTGCACCTTCCATCAATGCCATAGCGGTTTCTGCTACCTTTACTTCCGTAAAAGTCTGCGAAGAGGGGAATCCAGCCGAAACACAAGCTATTTTTACGTCTTCTACTTCCAGAGTATCCTTTACGATTTCTGCAAAATTAGGGTAAACGCAAATGGCAGCTACGTTCTCTAAATCGGGGAATTCATTGTCGAACTGATTCACCTTTTGTGTGAATTTCATTACGCTTTCATCGCTGTCCGTGGTGTTCAGCGTGGTGAGATCAATGCAGTGAAACAAGAACTTCTTGACTTCTTCCGTATGGTTTCCAGGTACTTTTTCTGCGATGAGCTTCGCTACTTTTGCAGCTATTTCTGCGTCATCCAGTTGTGTGTTATACTTTGCCAAAGCGGCATCATACTTGTTCTGCGTAGGTTCATTCTTCTCCATGGTCTTGCAATTTAGGGTTATTTATATGTCGGGCGCTATCCCGTCGGGTTTTCTTCTCCAGATTCCGGGCAAACGCTTCTGTGACGTTTACACCTGTTTGATTGGCAATGCAGAGGAGTACCCACAGGACATCTGCTATTTCATCGTCAATGTTATCTTTTTCTCCTTCTTTAAAGGATTGGTCACCGTATTTACGGGACATCACTCGGGCCAGTTCTCCGACTTCTTCGGTAAGAACAGCCATATTGGTGAGTTCGCTGAAGTAGCGTACTCCATACTTCTTAATCCAGCAATCTACTTGATGCTGAGCCTCTTCTAATGTCATCATTCCTTGTTTTTTGTATCCATACAGATGGTCACAGGACCATCGTTCAATAATTCTACCTTCATATCGGCACCAAATTCTCCGGTGCCTATCTCTTTACCTAAAGAAGAACTCAATTCCCGGCAAAACTGTTCATACAAAGGGATTGATATTTCGGGTTTTGCCGCCCGTATATAGGAGGGGCGGTTCCCCTTCTTTGTTGAGGCATGCAAAGTGAACTGGCTGATTACCAGTATCTCACCGTTGATGTCGAGGATCGATTTGTTCATAATTCCGTTCTCGTCGTCGAAGACACGCAGATTGACAATTTTTTTGCAAAGCCAGTCAATGTCTTCCTGTCCGTCTGTCTCCTCAATACCTACCAATATTAAAAGTCCTTTTCCTATAGTGGATTTACACGTTCCATCAATAGTAACAGAAGCGTGTCCGGCACGTTGTATGACTACTCTCATGTTCTTTTATCCTAATCTTTTTAATCTTTTCCGGTGTGCAAAGTTACGAATAAATTCGTGATTGCCTGTAATTTGAGCGTATGATTCATTTTTAATCGGCAGAAGATTTAGTTTGTAGCTTGTCTGAAGTATTCTTTAATAACTTTTGCTTTTGCCTCTCCTATCACCTTTGCAAGTGCTTCCAAAGATGCTTCTTTAATACGTTTTACGCTCTTAAACTCTTTTAGCAAGGCAGCTTTTGTTTTCTCTCCGATACCTTTTATCTCATCCAATTCAGACGCTATCTGCCGTTTACTGCGTTTATCCCGATGGAAAGTAATGGCAAATCGGTGTACCTCGTCCTGTATCTGTGTCAAAAGACGGAAAAGGGGAGTGTTTTGCTTCAGTCCGATGGTCTGTGGCGGAAAACCGTACAGTAACTCTGATGTGCGGTGTTTACCGTCTTTAGCTAGTCCGGCAATAGGTATATTCAGGTTTAGTTCGTTCAGGACTTCTTTTACGGCGCTCATTTGCCCTTTTCCGCCATCGGTGATAAGGAGGTCGGGTAGGGGAGAATTCTCTTCAATGGCGCGCTGGTAACGGCGTCTTACGACTTCTTTCATGGAAGCATAGTCGTCCGCACCAACTACGGTTTTGATATTATACTTCCGGTAGTCTTGTTTGGAGGGTTTAGCCTTCTTAAAAACTACGCAGGCAGCAACGGGATCGGAACCTTGGATATTGGAGTTATCAAAACACTCTATTTGTATGGGCAGGCGGTCGAGGTGCAGCTCGTCCTGTATTTCTTTCATTAGGCGGACGTTCCGTTGTTCAGGATTCAACTTCTCAGCCTGCTTCATACGATCTGCCTTGTATTGTTTTACATTCAGAATAGAAAGATCCAGCAGTTTCTTCTTGTCTCCTCGCTGGGGGATTGTGAAAACCACATCCTTTAGTTCCATATCGACCTCAAACGGCACGATAATTTCGCGTGAAAGGCTCTTGTATCGCTCTCTCATTTCAATGATACCCAGTTCAAGAAGCTCTTCTTTAGTCTCGTTAAGGCGTTTCTTATACTCAAATGTAAATGCTTGGTTGATAGCTCCGTTCGTAATATGCAGGTAGTTGATGAATGCTGACTTTCCGTCGCTGTCTTCTTCTATGGTGAATACATCGATATTGTGCAGTATATTGCTTACAACTTCTGATTTAGCGCGATAATTCTCAATCAACATATACTTTTCTTTCACTTTCTGTGCTTCTTCAAACTTCATATCGGTTGCCAATTCCTGCATTTGCTGGAATAAATGTCGTTGTATCTCCTGCGTGTTTCCTTTGAGGATTTCCTTGATTTCACTGATGTTTTTCAAGTAATCATCTAATGATTGTTTTCCGATGCAAGGGCCGGCGCAATTCTTGATGTGATACTCCAGGCATACGTTGAATTTGCCTGCATTGATATTCTCAGGTGAAAGATTCAGATTGCAGGTACGCAACGGGTATAAATGCTTGATCAGGTCAAGCAATGCATTCATGGAAGGTACATGGCTATAGGGACCATAATAGGAGGAGCCATTGCGTATAATCTTGCGAGTCTTAAATACACGGGGAAAATATTCGTTTTGAACGCAAATAGATGGATATGTCTTATCATCCTTCAATAAGACGTTGTATCGCGGTCTATATTTCTTTATCAGATTGTTTTCTAACAACAATGCATCCTCTTCTGTATTTACTACGATATAACGTATATCTGCTATCTTGCTGACGAGTACTCTTGTTTTTCCCGGTTCGTGCTCTTTATTGAAATAGGAAGAAACCCGGCGTTTCAGGTTCTTTGCTTTACCTACGTATATAATAACTCCTTCGGTATTCAGATATTGATAAATACCGGGGCTTTCGGGAAGGTTTAATACTATCCCTCTCAAATATTCGCTGGTTTTAAGTTCCGGGTTATTCTCCATATATTGCTTGAGGCTATTCTATCTGTTTATAGAGAAAGTACTGATTGTACATCTACATCTTTATTGAATAAATCTTTTCCGTGCAATTCTTTCAACTCGATAATGAAGTTAACATGAATTCTCTTCGGATTCATCTTTTGTACTAACTTGCAGGCGGCCTCCATTGTTCCACCTGTAGCCAATAAATCGTCGTGAAGCAGAACTACGTCGTTTTCGTTCAAAGCATCCTTATGTATCTGAATTGTGTCTTTCCCGTATTCTTTATCGTAGCTTTCTTCAATGGTTTCTGCCGGAAGTTTTCCCGGCTTGCGGATAGGAATGAAACCTGCGCCCAAACGAGTGGCGAGGATAGGGCCCATAATGAAGCCTCTTGATTCGATACCTACAACTTTTGTGATACCTTTGTCTTTGTACATCTCATACAATGTGTCCGAAAGTTCCTGTAGTCTTGCAGGGTCTTTGAACAATGTAGTCACGTCGTAAAATAGAATCCCCGGTATTGGGAAATCGGGAATTTCCCGAATGCTTTTAGCAAGAGTTTCTTTGCTCATAATCAGTATTTTTAATGCGTTTATTGAATTCTTTTGTTTCACGTGGAACGTTTCACGTTATCTGCCCGAAAGTACCAGCAGAACGTTAATATCGCTTGGGGACACTCCCGGAATTCGGCTTGCTTGAGCAATGGTTTCCGGGTCAATCTTTACCAACTTCTGTCTTGCTTCGGTGGAAAGGGATTGAATGGAATTATAGTCAAACTTCCCTTTGATTTTTATACTTTCCAGACGGGCAAGCTTATCTGCTATAATTCGTTCCCGTCCGATATAGCCTTCATATTTAATAAGGATTTCGGCAGCCTCGATGATTTCCTCTTTTCTTTCGGTAACTTTATTCAGCTCCCGGCGAAAAGCGTCGACGTGTTCCGCCATATTTTCAAGAGTGACTTGCGGACGGTTTATCAAATCTATTAATTTGCATCCCTGGCGCAGGGGAGTAGTTCCTAACTGCTCGAGTACCGGATTTATTAATGCCGGTTTCATCGAATAGTTTCGGGTAAATTCAACAATGTTACTGATAGCTTCACGTTTCCGCTTCAGTAGTTCATAGCGGTCTTCTTTCACTAATCCGAGTTTCCATGCTTTTTCAGTGAGTCGCATGTCTGCGTCGTCCATGCGCAGCAAGATTCTATATTCCGCACGTGAAGTAAACATACGATAAGGTTCATCCACACCTTTTGTTACTAAGTCATCGATCAATACGCCGATATATGCTTCATCGCGTGCCAGAGTAAAAGGTTCTCCGCCATGGCAATTAATATGCGCATTGATACCGGCAATGATTCCTTGTCCGGCGGCTTCTTCGTATCCGGTAGTTCCATTTACTTGTCCGGCAAAGAATAAGTTCTTGATTTTTTTCGATTCCAACGTATGTTTAAGTTGGGTTGGATCGAAGTAATCATACTCAATGGCATATCCCGGACGGTAAATCACCAGATCTTTAAATGCAGGGACTTTCTTTAAAGCTTCTATTTGTATATTCATCGGAAGTGATGAAGAGAAACCATTCAAGTAAAGTTCCTGTGTTGTCTCTCCTTCCGGTTCAAGGAAAAGCTGATGCTGTTCCTTATCAGGAAATGTCACAATCTTGGTCTCAATGCTAGGGCAATAGCGGGGACCTATACTTTGAATCTGTCCGTTGAAAAGGGGAGAATCCGGCAGCCCCTCACGCAACACACGATGCACTTCTTCGTTCGTAAAGCAAGTCCAGCATGGGAGTTGTTTCAGGTGACGCACACTGGTATCCATGAACGAAAATTTGTGGAAGTCACATTCTCCATCCTGGGTTTCCATATATTCATAGTGTACACTTCGTCCGTCTATGCGTACAGGGGTACCGGTTTTCATGCGTCCGTATTCGACACCATGTTTTGCGATGGATTCAGTTAATTCGTAGGATGCAGGCTCTGCCATACGTCCACCTGCAAGCTGGGTACGTCCTATATGCATTAACCCGTTCAGGAAAGTTCCGGCTGTTAATATGATACACTTGGCGCGGAAAGTCACATCGAGGAAAGTAGTCAGCCCGGTAATTTCTCCGTTTTCAACGAGAATGCCGCGTACGGTATCTTGCCAGATGTGCAGGTTAGGAATGTTTTCTAATATTTCGCGCCATGCCCAGATGAATTTATTGCGGTCGCATTGTGCGCGTGGACTCCACATGGCGGGACCTTTGGAACGGTTCAATATACGGAACTGGATAGCGGTTTGATCGGTTACTAATCCCATGTATCCTCCTAAAGCATCTACTTCGCGTACTATTTGTCCTTTGGCAATACCGCCTATGGCAGGGTTACAACTCATTTGACCTATCTTATTCATGTCCATGGTGATAAGACAGGTTTTTGAACCCAGATTTGCCGCAGCCGCAGCTGCTTCACAACCGGCATGTCCGGCTCCAATCACGATAACGTCGTATTTAAACTCCATTCATTCAATGTATTTAAAACAGTGCAAAGTTACGAAAAAAACTGCTACCCATCCAGTTTTTCTTTTTCTTATCATTGTTTAAGGTAAGGCAAGGTGTAGAGAAAACCTTAAATGCGTTTTGGTCAGAAACACTTCTGAACTATACCAACTCTGTATCAACTCCGTGTTTTCTCCACTCCTATACGGAGATGAAAGAAGTGGAGTTGGTGTGGACTTGGTATGGAGTTGGTACGGCCTTGATACGGAGTTGGTCTTTTTTGTCCTGTTTATCGGTTGCAAAAGAAAACTTCTGATGTTTTTTTAACTATCTGTTGTTATTTCTTTTTGTTTTCATTTTCTTTGTTGTCAAATAACCGAATAGCTTTATGTTAAACCGATTGAGAGGCTTACTTTCTGTTTTTTGTTTGATTCTGATTCTTGCTTCTTGTAGTAAAAAGGTGGAGAATGAACAATTACTGCGTGCTGAAATATTAATGCATTCTTCTGTCGACAGCAGCTACCTGATTCTACAATCCATCTCTCCGGATATTCTCACCAAACCCGAACAAATGTATTATGGATTGCTTTTGGCAGAAACTATGGATAAGAAATATCTTTCTCTGTTACCTTGTGATTCTTTGCTTAATGAGGCTATTCATTACTATGGTAGCGGCATCAATCGTGCCAAGGCGTTGATGTATAAAGGACGTCTTCAGAATCGTATGAATATGTATAAAGAAGCTATTGAAAGCGATTTTGCTGCTTTGAAAGAGCTTGGTGGCACGGATGGCGAGGAGTTAAGGATAAAGGGAATGATTTATGAGGATCTGGGAAATTTATATGTTTCGCAGGTTCTCATAGATAAAGGAATGGATATGTTCTTAAAATCGCAGGATTGCTTTATACGTTGCAATTATAAAAAAGGGTTGTGTTTTGTCTCTAATGATATAGGCTGGACGTATCTATTGAAAGGTGATACTCTGCGTGCTCGTGATAATATGAAGTATGCTTTGGGGTTGGCTTTGGGAGAAAACGATTCAATGACCGTATCAATGGCTAATCATAACCTAAGTTGTGCCTATAAGGAAGTGGACTCTATGCTTTTTTATGGAAAACGGTCTTTGGCATTTGGTAAAAGAATGGCTGCCAAAGCAGCAATTATGGTAGGTTATGCATTTATGAACCATGAACAATTGGATTCTGCTGATTATTATTTCAGACAAGCATTACAGGATACAGTGATAGAGACAAAAGCTTTAGCTCTTTATGGTTTGAAAGATGTGATGGAGATGAAAGGAGACTATCAGCAGGCATTAGGTTATCTGGATAACTACTCTGTGACTATGAACTCCATTTTCGATAAGCAAAATCCCGAAGTGGAGCAGAAGATTTATGAATATGAGGCCAAAATGAAAGTTTATAAAGAAAAAGTGCAGATGCAGATACTGTTTATTGGTCTGGCTGTTTTGTGTTTGCTCATTATCCTTTTCATGGTCTGGTATATTCAGCGAATAAAACGTCGGAGAGACTTTTCTGAATTGGAACATAAGTATGATAGGGCTTTATTGGAAGTGGATATAGTAGGACTACAGTATTATGTCTCTTCGTTGCGGAGAGAGCAGGAAGAGGATAAAAGGCAGATCTCTCAAAAAGAGTGTGAGATCAGAAAATTGGCCGATGAAAAGGGGGAATTATGCAATGTTATTTTTAAAGAGACTTCTATTTATAAAAAAATAGAGCGGCTTAGTCATCAGGAAAAGACTAAGAATAAACAGGAGCTGCGTATTTTATTGGAAAATGAACAGAAGCAGCTTCGTTCTACTGTTATGGAAATATATAAGGGTTATATAGACTATTTGTATCAAACCTATCCTAAATATACAGAGAATGATTGTCTTTTTTCATGCCTTTCACTTTGCGGGTTAGATGATTTTACAATTGCCCTTTGCTTTGGGAATGTGAACAAGCAAATTGTGGTTCAAAGGCGGCACCGGATAAAATTGAAGACTGCTAATTAGCTCTTCTCTGAAAGAATGTTATTGTTTTGTTTTGTAAATTATTGATAAACAGAATGTTGTAATAAATAGATGTTATCGTTTTTATTCTGTTTTTTGCTTTTATGTCACTAACTTCGTCACATTATTAATCCTTAATGAGCGTGAGACACATGAAAGCATTATCGTTTGTTCTATTCAGTGGTTTATTTATAGTGCAGCCGTTTTGCATATTTTTAAATGCATCAGTTGAAACTGCATCTGTTCCGGCAGAAAAGAAGGAAATCAAAAGACCGATTCATATCCATTTATTAAAAGGAAATGGATCAGTTCGTTCCATACTTCCTATAATTCCGGGTTATATTCAGGATAATCAACTTTATATTTGTTTTGAGACTTTTATCGGCAATAAATGTTTGGTAGTTAGAGATGCTGTTTCCGGTGAAATCGTGTATTCTGGCACTTTCACTGGTAATACTCTTGTTATAACCTTAACTAATCGGGGTGAGTCTTATACAGTGGAAATTGTGTAGGAAAGTGCTATGGGTGAACGCATCACTATCAGGTTCTATCCGACAGAACTACCTAAAAAGAAGAAAGGTTTTTTTGTCCGCCTATTCAATCGCATAAAAACAGTGATTAGGAAATTTCTGAGTTTTAGTTAACTTTTTTAATAACTTCTTCAAAACACATTAGTATGGATACAAATTTATTGTCAATGTCGCAGCAGTTCTCCGGGCTGCCAATGGAAAGTTTAATCGGAGGTCCTTTGAATGCAGCCGCTAAGGCGAATTCTGCAATGGCTCTTACCCAAACAAGATTTATGTTGGACACTTGTTTTAACAGGAAGGAAGTTGGTACAACCGAACCGAAGAGCTATCAGTATGAACCCATTATGATTGATATGATCCTCACCAGGAGTGTTATTGGTCCGGGAGCTACTGAGGGTGCTGATCCTGTTATTAAACCAGCTTCAACCAAATTTACTTTGCCTCTACTTACAATTCTTCCTATCAATTCTCTGGCTGTTGAAACTGTGGATATTAATTTTGAGATGGAAGTGAAATCAAGTTTCTCAGAAGATGACAATAAAGCGAAAGAATCTGAGAGTAAAGGTGAGGGTAGTTTTGAAACAAAATTAGGTTGGGGACCGCTATCAGTTACTATTAAGGGGTCGGCCAGCTATTCTTCAAAGGATTCTGAGACTCATAATACGCATTATGAGAAAAGTAATTCTGCCAAGTATACTGTTAATGTACATGCAGGCCAACTTCCACTTCCTAAAGGAGTAAATACTATCATCGAAGCATTTACAAAAGCAATCCAACCGATAGAGTTGAAGAGCCCTAGTGCACAACCGTAAAGAATAGGATTATTCCTGCTACTTAGTGAATAGGATAAGATATTTGATATCAAGTAAAAAGAAAAAATTATGGCTGAAAACGAGCAAGGTACATTCAAACCTCAATTTGGGGCAGAACTTAACATTGAGTCGATCATTGGTGCTCCTTTGGTAGCGGCATCCAAGGCCAATGTTATGATGCTGACCGGGCAGACCCAATTTTTGCTTGATTATTGCTTCACAAAGGAGGAGGGAAGTGACTTGCGTCAGCCTCTTATGATAGAGATGATACTGAGTCAGCCGGTTGTTGATCATACAAAGCAACCGACTGATCCGGGATACATCTCTATCAATAAAATGGCTTTTCAGGTTCCTTTGCTGTGTTTATTGCCTTTAAATTCTCTTGCAATAGATAAGATCAATGTAGACTTTGATCTGGAGATTACGTCGGTAGGTTCTTATAATTATGAATCAAAAGTGAATGCAGATGTACAACTTGTAGAGAGGAAGGCGGTTTTGAACGGGAGAATTGCTCCGGCCAAACAGGAGTATAAGAAGAATTCGCATGAGCAATATGATAGCACTTTGTCAAGCCGCCTTAAAGTAAATATTCATGCAGGCAGATTGCCTTTACCCAAAGGAGTATTGACTATACTTGATTTGTATACGAAATCAATACAACCCATACAGAAAATAGATAAACAGTCAGAAAAAGAATAAAAGTATGATAGATCAGTATATTCCGTGTCCGGTATGCAAAACTCAAATTCCCATTGATTTGCATTTGTTAGTTCAAGGTGTGCAATTTTCATGTCCTAATTGTCAGGCAGCCATTGGATTGAGTGCAGAGAGTCGTCCGATAGTGAATGAGGCTGTTGATAATTTTGAAAAGCTGAAAAAATTATCTCCTCAAAAAGAGTGAAATGGATAGCGTCGAATCATTAAATTTATCGATATGATTAGTTTTAAATTGTTTGTGGAAGCCATCCACCATGCCATTGTTAGTGCCAGTGACTCACTGATGGACAAGAATGAAGGCTTGCTGGATAAGTATTTTGAGAAACCGGCTGTCGGGGCAGGAAAAGATAAAGGAGCATTGATTCCGAAAATAGTGAAACTTGAATATCCTACTTTGGATGATGTCGGGGCAGTTACCACTACAACGGTTCAGGTCCCCTTAATTACATTGGTGCCCGTCACAGCCTCTAAAATAGAGAAAGCTACAGTGACGGCAGAGTTTGCATTGGAGGTTATAAACAATGAATTGCAAATCAGTTTTCCCAATAATAAATCATCGGAGAATGCTACGGTTGGGAAGCTGGAAATTGTTATTTCGCCACAAGAATTGACGGACGGGTTGGAGTTGATTATTGAAGGGTATGCCAATGCTTTGAAGAGGCAGATTACCTGATAAAATTTCTCAATTATTCATTTTAAAAGTCGAAGCTACTATGAGTGTTTATAAATGTAAGTACTTCAAAATTCAGGAATTAGTCTGTAATCATGTGATGCAGAGCTACTCGGAAGAACAGGTATGGTCTTTCTTGGATGAAGATTTAAAGAAGACATTGGATATTATCCGTGAGATACTGGGTGTTCCTCTTACAATTAATCAGCCCAAGATGAAAGTATTTCAAAGAGGGTTAAGGTGTCATTTATGCGATCTTGTTCAGAAAAATAAGACTCCCTATATTACGACTCATATACAGGGTAAAGCCGTTGATATCCTGTTACCGACAGATTGTGGAATGACAGCAGAAGATGCAAGACATAAAATTCAGGAATCAGCTGATAAACTACCATGCAATATCCGCTTTGAACATCTGCAAAAAGGAGTTCCTATCTCATGGATACATGTGGATGTAAGAGATAACGAAAGGGATGAGAAAGTATATTGGTTTAATGTCTGAATATTCCTGAAAATTCTGTTTTTGCAAGGCATTGACTTCTTGTAGGCAAACAAATAATGTGTTGCCTGCAAGAAGTCAATTTTGTTATTGATCCGATTAGAAGGTTGTAGTTGCAGTATTCCAAGTTTCTGCTATTATCTTGGCAGATTGATTATTTCCTTCTACATTTAGTTGTTAAATGGTAAGATTCTTGCATTTATTGAACCAATTGCGTTATTTTGAAAATGAATTAGTGACTAACTTTGCTTCCAAACATTTAGAATAGTTACATACCATGAAGAAATTATTTATTGCGTTATCTTTGGTAACGTTTTTTAGTTTGGAGAGTTCGGCACAATGGAAACCGGCCGGAGATAAGATTAAAACTGAATGGGCTGAGCAAATTGAACCTTCAAATGTATTGCCCGAGTACCCAAGACCTATCATGCAGCGTAATGATTGGAAAAATCTGAATGGGTTGTGGGATTACGCCATTATTGATAAAGGTGGGCATATTCCGGCTGATTTTGAAGGTAAAATACTTGTGCCGTTTGCTGTGGAATCTTCTTTGTCGGGAGTTGGCAAGAGGATAAACGAAAAGCAGGAATTGGTATATCAACGTAGTTTTGATGTTCCATCGGCTTGGAAAGGAAAGCAGATTCTGCTGCATTTCGGTGCTGTAGACTGGAAAACAGATGTATGGGTGAATGATGTTAAGGTAGGAAGCCATACCGGAGGATTCACTCCATTTTCTTTTGATATTACTCCCGCTTTATCAGCTAAAGGCAGTAACCGTTTGGTTGTAAAGGTTTGGGACCCCACGGATAGAGGACCTCAGCCGCGTGGCAAGCAAGTCAGCAGACCGGAAGGTATCTGGTATACTCCTGTTACTGGTATCTGGCAGACTGTATGGCTGGAGCCTGTTAGCGGAAAGCATATTGAAAACCTTCGCATCACTCCTGATATTGATCGCAATTTATTGACAGTAAAGGCTGAACTGAATGCCAATTGTGCAACGGACCTCGTCGAAGTGAATGTATATGATGGCAATCAACTGGTAGCTGCCGGTAAAAGTATCAATGGAGAAGCTGTAGAGGTAGCGATGCCCGAAAATGCTAAATTATGGAGTCCTGATTCTCCTTTCCTTTATACCTTGAAAGTAAGTTTGAAGGATGGAAATAAAATTGTGGACAAGGTGGATAGCTATGCTGCTATGCGTAAATATTCTACTCGCCGGGATGCTAACGGTATTGTACGCCTGGAATTGAATAATGAAGCGTTGTTCCAGTTCGGACCGCTTGATCAAGGTTGGTGGCCTGATGGTTTGTATACAGCTCCTACGGATGAGGCTTTGCTGTATGACATACAGAAGACGAAAGATTTTGGTTTTAATATGATTCGCAAGCATATCAAAGTTGAGCCTGCCCGTTGGTATACCTATTGTGATCAGCTTGGAATTATTGTATGGCAAGATATGCCGAGTGGTGACCGCAATCCACAATGGCAGATGCGTCAATATTTTAATGGTACGGAAATGAAGCGTTCTGCTGAATCTGAAGGTTATTATCGCAAAGAATGGAAGGAAATCATAGATTGTCTGTATTCTTATCCTTGTATTGGTACCTGGGTGCCGTTCAATGAGGCTTGGGGACAGTTTAAAACGGTAGAAATAGCTGAATGGACAAAGCAATATGATCCGACCCGTCTGGTGAATCCGGCAAGTGGTGGTAACCATTATCCTTGTGGGGATATGCTTGACCTGCACCATTATCCTGCACCGGAAATGTTTTTGTATGACGGCCAGCGTGCAACTGTTTTAGGTGAATATGGCGGTATAGGTCTGGTATTGAAAGATCACCTTTGGGAACCGAACCGTAACTGGGGTTATGTACAGTTCAATTCTTCTAAAGAGGCTACGGATGAATATGTGAAGTATGCCGATATGTTATATCGGATGATTGACAGAGGATTCTCGGCAGCTGTTTATACGCAGACTACTGATGTAGAAGTGGAAGTGAATGGTTTTATAACTTATGACCGTAAGGTAATCAAGTTGGATGAAAAGCGTGTGAAAGAAATTAATACACGTATTTGTAATTCACTAAAGAAATAATCTTTCCTAAAAAAGGAGGGAACTATGAATCGAACTATAATAAAGCTTTTCCTCTGTTTGTGCATAGTGACGGCATTGCCGTCCTATGCCTATAATACCGTTCACTATTATTTCAGAACGGTAGATATCAGAAATGGTCTTTCACAGAACTCTGTAAACAGGATTTTTCAGGACAAGAAAGGCTTTATGTGGTTTGGTACTAAAGATGGCTTGAGCCGCTACGACGGCTTGTCTTTCCGTATCTATAACAATGAAAATTCAAATCTGGGCAGGAATTTCATAACGGTACTTTATGAAGATAGTAAAGGGAATATATGGGTAGGTACTGATGGAGGACTTTATATTTATAACCCTATACTTGACTCTTTTACTGAATTCAATTTAGTAAGTGATAAAGGAACCGTTATCCGGGATTTTGTGACGATGATAAGGTGTGATGAGCACTTAAATCTTTGGATATCAGTTGAAAATCAGGGGTTGTTCTGTTATAATAGTGATGAAAACAAATTACGGAATTATCTTCATGATGCAGGACTGGCCAATGTTCATCGTTTTTGGTTAAATGGGAATACCTGTTGGCTGGCATTGTATGGAGATAATCTTTACTATACAAAGGCTGGCTTTGAATCGCCTTTGCAGCCTTTTAAGGATGCAAATGGTAATGAAATATTTAAAGGTGACATTATCAATTGTGAGGTTGTCGGTCCTCATAATTACACTTATATAGCATCATCCAACGGATTGACTGAAGTTAATTTTGTGACAGGCAAATCCCGTAGGATTTTGGATGCTTTTGCACGTACGTTAGAATTTAAGTCCGATGATGAATTATGGGTAGGTACGGAAAAGGGATTGTATATCTATAATTTGACGACTAACAAGATCACACATCTGACAGTACCCGATCAAGATGACTCCTATGCGTTATCAGACAATGCTATTTATTCGATTTATCGCGATAGGGAGAATGGGATGTGGGTAGGTTCTTATTTTGGTGGTGTGAATTATTATCCGTATCAATGGACTTATTTTGAGAAGTTTTATCCGAGAGAGGAGATTAAATTTTTTGGTCGTCGGGTACGTGAAATATGCGAAGGCAACGATGGTACTTTATGGATAGGAACTGAAGATAAAGGATTGTTTAATTTTAATCCTGAGACAGAAGAAATGGTGCCATTTGAGCACCCGGATATATATAAAAACGTTCATGCTCTTTGTCTGGATGGAGATGATTTATGGGTCGGTACTTTTTCCAGGGGGCTGAATAAAGTGAATTTACGCACAAGGCAAGTGAAGCATTATTCCAGAGACAAGGGTGAGAATTCGTTGACTGCCAGTGATGCTTTCACCGTTTGTAAGACAACTGCCGAGGATATCTGGATAGGAACGACATCCGGTTTGTTCAAATACAATCGTTCTTTTGATAATTTTACTCATATTCCGCAATTAGGAAGTTTGTTTGTTTATGATATTTTGGAAGACTTTGAGGGGAATTTATGGTTTGCTACTTTCTCGAATGGGGTATTCTCTTATAATACTCAGACCCAGCAATGGAAGAGCTATCTCTCAAATGAAAAAGATTCGACCTCACTCTCTTATAACAAAGTGATTTCTATTTGCGAGGATAGTAAGAAGCGTTTGTGGTTTATGACGATGGGGAAGGGGTTCTGTCGCTATAATCGGGAAACAGATAACTTTACACGTTACGACACGTCAAAAGGACTTCCAAACAATACTGTTTACAAAATGGTTGAAGACAGACGGGGAAATCTGTGGGTTACGAGTAATTATGGGCTTACCTGCTTTAATCCGGATACTGAGGCCATGCACGTATATACTACGGCAAATGGATTACTGAGTAATCAGTTTAATTTCCAGTCTGGATATTGTGACAAAAAGGGACGTATCTATTTTGGCAGTATTAATGGGTTTGTCATATTCGATCCGTATAATTTTGTGGAGAATAGTTTTCTGCCTCCGGTAGTTATTACTGACTTTTATCTGTTTAATAAACGTTTTTCAGTGGATACTCCGGGATCCCCTTTGCAGCAAAATATTACTTATGCCGATGAGATAGAGCTTGATGCAGATCAGAATTCTTTTGCTTTCCAAGTGGCTGCTTTAAGCTATCAGGCACCGGAGATGAATCGTCTGATGTATAAATTGGAAGGTTTTGACCAGGAGTGGTATATGTTGGGACGAAACTCTATGATTACCTATTCTAATCTACCCTATGGAAGCTATACATTACGTATAAAAGGTTCTAATGGTGACGGGAAATGGAATGATGTGGAACGGGTACTTGATGTACGTATTCGTCCTCCGTTTTACTTATCGGTGTGGGCATACGTTATTTATGTTATCTTGGCGCTGTGTTCATTGGGTGCCACTATTCTATATTTCAGAAGACGGACGCAAGAGAGGCATCGGTTAGCGATGGAGAAGTTTGAACGGGAAAAGGAACGTGAACTTTATTCTGCAAAAATTGATTTCTTTACGAATGTAGCACATGAGATACGTACTCCGCTTACGTTAATAAAGAGTCCACTTGAGAATGTGCTGCTTTCTAAGGAGGTTTCTGACGAGATCAGGGACGATTTGGAAGTGATGGATCTGAATACAAACCGTTTGCTTGATTTGGTGAATCAACTGCTTGATTTCCGTAAGACGGAGACGCAAGGATTTCAATTGAACTTTGTGGAATATGACGTTGTAGATATATTGCAAAAGACCTATAAGCGTTTTAAACCTTTGGCACGTGAAAAAGGTCTGGAACTTACTATTGATTCTCCGGAGAGTTTATATGCTTCGGTGGATAGGGAAGGACTGACTAAAATCATCAGTAATTTGATGACAAATGGCGTAAAATATTCAGAAACATATATCCGCATTAAGTTATACGTTGAGGGGGATCAGATGTTGCTCCTGGCATGTAATGACGGACGTGTGGTTCCGATGGAGATGCGTGAAGAGATATTTAAGCCGTTCGTTCAATACAAAGCCGGAGTGTTACATTCTGTTTCCGGTACGGGTATAGGATTGCCTTTGGCGCGTTCGCTTGCCGAACTTCATGGAGGGACTTTGTGTATGGTGAATTCCATGGAAAGTAATCAGTTTTTGCTCTCGCTTCCGATAAAACATGCCCATACAATACAGACAAAAGAGCAAGTTGTCCATGAAGAGTCTATTGAAAGGCAAGAGGTTGAAGAAGAACCTGATTTGCAAAATCGTTATACGTTGCTTGTTGTAGAGGATAGTTTGGAAATGCAGGCGTTCATCGTGAAACAATTATCAGCGAAATACCGGGTTTTGACAGCATTGAATGGTGTGGAAGCCTTGAAGGTATTGGAAGAACATACCGTCAATCTGGTTATTTCGGATGTCATGATGCCTGAAATGGATGGATTGGAATTATGTGAGCATTTAAAGTCTGCGGTTGATTATAGCCATATTCCTGTTATTTTATTGACAGCTAAGACCACCCTTCAGGCTAAGATAGAAGGTATGAAGCTTGGGGCAGATGTCTATATAGAGAAACCTTTTTCTGTGGAATATCTTAAGGTTTGTGTCTCTAATTTGCTAAGTAATCGTGAGAAACTTCGTGTTGCTTTCGTTCATTCACCTTTTGAACAGGTCAACAGTATGGCAATGACTAAAGCGGATGAAACTTTTTTAAAGACATTGAAAGAAGTAGTGGTTGCAAATATGCAGGATCCAGACTTTAATTTGGATGATATGGCAAGCCAGCTGAACATGAGCCGTTCGAGCCTTAACCGGAAAATAAAAGGTATATTGGATATGACTCCGAATGATTACATTCGTTTGGAGCGTTTAAAGAAAGCAGTGCAATTACTCAAAGAGGGGGAATGTCGGATAAATGAGGTTTGTTACATGATCGGTTTTAATACCCCTTCTTATTTTGCCAAATGCTTCCAGAAACAGTTTGGTGTTCTGCCTAAGGACTTTATAAAATAGCGATGGGGAGCGTCTGGAACTATTTTTGCATTGTTTGAGTAGATTTTTATATTTTATATCTTAAGATTTCACTACTTTTGGGCTGTTATTTTTATATGGATATTCTGCCCGAAAAAAGAAAGGAGTATATTCGGATTTTATTTTAAAGACCATATTATGAAAGATACATTAATCAACAGAAGAGAATTCCTTAAAAATATAGGGGTGCTTGGAGCCGGGGTGTTGTTGTCAGCAAGTCCTTGGCTTTCTGCTTTTTCGGAAGTTAAGGAAACTTCCAATGAAAAATGCCGTTTGGCTGTTATTGGGCCGGGATCACGGGGACGCTTTTTGATGAGTTTCCTGATACAAAATCCTAAAGTGGATATTGTGGCATTGTGTGATATTTACCAGCCTTCCATTGATGAGGGATTGAAACTTGCCCCGAAAGCCAAGGTTTATGATGACTACCGGAGAATACTGGAGGACAAAACGATTGACGCGGTATTGGTGGCTACTCCTCTTAATTCCCATTGCCAGATTGTATTAGATGCTTTTGACGCCGGTAAACATGTGTTCTGTGAAAAGACCATAGGCTTTACGATGGAGGAGTGCTACCGTATCTATCAGAAGCATATCAGTACAGGCAAGATATTCTTCACCGGCCAGCAGCGTCTTTTCGATCCGCGATATATAAAAGTAATGGAGATGGTACACGCCGGTACATTTGGTGAAATTAATGCTATCCGTACTTTCTGGAACCGGAATGGAGATTGGAGACGGGAAGTCCCTTCGCCTGAACTGGAACGTTTAATAAACTGGCGTTTGTATCGCGAATATTCCAAGGGTTTGATGACTGAACTGGCCTGTCATCAGTTACAGATCGGAAGCTGGGCTTTGCAAAAGCTTCCTGAGAAGGTGATGGGACATGGAGCTATCACTTACTGGAAAGACGGTCGGGAAGTGTATGACAACGTCAGTTGTATATATGTGTTTGATAATGGAGTGAAGATGACGTTCGATTCTGTCATATCCAATAAATTTTATGGTCTGGAAGAGCAAATCATGGGTAATCTGGGAACAGTAGAGCCTGAAAAGGGTAAGTATTATTTTGAGAGTGTAGCCCCTGCACCCGGATTCCTGCAGATGATCAATGATTGGGAGAATAAAGTCTTTGACTCTTTGCCTTTTGCCGGTACCAGCTGGGCACCGGAAACTGCCAACGAAAACAAGGGAGAATTTATTTTGGGAGAACGCCCCAAATCGGATGGTACTTCTTTGCTCCTGGAGGCTTTTGCTGAGGCCGTTATTACCCGTAAGCAGCCGAAACGTATAGCCGAAGAGGGCTATTATGCAAGTATGCTGTGCTTATTGGGCGATCAGGCTTTGCAGGAAGAAAAAGTACTTTACTTCCCCGATGAGTATAAAATAAATTATCTGAACCATCAAGCTAAAACAATTGAAGCCGTATGAAAAATACAATCATTACCGTTCGCCGGAAAAAGATAGAATTACTGACTTTGCTGGCATGCTTCATTATCGGCAATCTGGCAAATTTGTATGCTATAATTTCTTATAAAACCCCTTTCTCGGAGATGCTGACCTCTATTTTCTATGTCCTGGCATTTTCGTGTGCGCTTTATGTTTTCTGGACCCTGTTGCGGCTCTTATTCTATGGAATAAGAAATCTGCTCCTTAAAAAGAAAATTGAAGTATAGAGATGATTGAAATAGAATTCCTTAATTAATACCAAATTAATACCAATGAGATAATGACAACACGAAGAGATTTTTTGAAGACCATGACCATGGCTTCTGCCGGATTGGCATTGGGTGCTGGTGATATACTGGCAAATCCCACCTTTGCATCGCAAAGAAAGATAACAGATAAGGTGAAGATTGCCTATATAGGTATTGGCAATCGTGGTGAACAGATTATTGGGGATTTTGCCCGTACCGGTATGGTGGAGGTTGTGGCTTTGTGTGATGTTGATATGGGAGCTCCCCATACACAAAAGGTAATGAACCTGTATCCTAAGGCAAAGCGTTTCCGTGATTTTCGCCAGATGTTCGACAAGGCAGGCAATGAATTTGATGCTGTAGCTATAGCAACGCCCGACCATTCTCACTTCCCTATTAGTATGCTGGCTCTGGCATCAGGCAAACATGTATATGTAGAGAAGCCTCTGGCACGTACTTTTTATGAGGCGGAAGTGTTGATGCAGGCTGCATTGAAACGCCCTAATCTGGCTACACAGGTCGGTAATCAGGGACATTCTGAGGCTAATTATTTCCAGTTTAAGGCATGGATGGATGCGGGTATCATTAAAGATGTGACAGCTGTGACTGCACATATGAATAACCCTCGCCGTTGGCACAAGTGGGATACAAACATTTATAAGCTTCCTTCAGGACAGCAGTTACCGAAAGATATGGATTGGGATACCTGGCTGGGTGTAACTCCTTATCATGAATATAACAAAGACTATCATTTGGGTCAGTGGCGTTGCTGGTATGATTTCGGAATGGGCTGTCTGGGTGACTGGGGTGCACATATCCTGGATACGGTTCATGAGTTTCTGGAACTGGGATTGCCTTATGAAGTGACGATGCAGTATGCCAACGGGCATAATGATTATTTCTTCCCATATTCTTCCACGATTCTGTTCCGCTTCCCTCAACGTAAGGGTATGCCACCGGTTGATATCACTTGGTATGATGGTTTGGATAATCTTCCTCCTATCCCTGCCGGTTATGGCGTATCGGGTCTGGATCCTAACATTCCTACAACGAACCAGGGAGATGCCCCGGCTGCTAAGTTGAATCCTGGAAAGATTATTTATTCAAAGGAACTGACATTTAAGGGTGGAACTCATGGAAGTACACTCTCCATTATACCGGAGGAAAAGGCCAAGGAAATGGCAGGTAAGTTGCCAGAAGTGCCTAAGAGTCCGTCTAATCACTTTGAGAACTTCCTGTTAGCTTGTATGGGACAGGAAAAAACTCGTTCTCCGTTTGAAATTAATGGTGTATTGGCTCAGGTATTCTCATTGGGAGTAATGGCTCAGCGCCTTAATACGCAGTTGTTCTTTGATCCTCGCACGAAGCAGATCACGAATAATGAATTTGCTAATGCTATGTTGGCCGGGGTACCGCCACGTAAGGGATGGGATGAATTTTATAAAATGTAATAGCATCATATTAACATAATTAATAGAAGAGATATCAGTATGAGAAAGAATTATTTGTTGCTTCTGTTTGTGTTTTGTGCCTCTATAGTTTCAGCACAGAACTGGGAGCCTCTTTTCAATGGAAAGAACCTGAGTGGCTGGAAGAAACTGAATGGTAAAGCCGAATACAAAGTAGTAGATGGCGCTATTGTGGGTGTTTCAAAGATGAATACTCCTAATACATTTCTGGCTACCAAGAAAAACTATGGTGACTTTATCCTGGAATTTGATTTCAAGATAGACGATGGATTGAATTCGGGTGTGCAAGTACGTAGTGAAAGTAAAAAGGATTACCAGAATGGCCGTGTACATGGCTATCAGTTTGAAATAGATCCTTCAAAGCGTGCCTGGTCGGGTGGTATTTATGATGAGGCCCGTCGTAACTGGTTGTATCCTTTGACACAGAATCCGTCGGCTAAAAGTGCTTTCAAAAATAATGAGTGGAACAAGGCTCGTATTGAGGCTGTAGGTAATTCTATTGCTACATGGATTAATGGAGTACCTTGTGCTAATATTTGGGATGATATGACTCCTGCTGGCTTTATTGCTTTGCAAGTACATGCTATCGGTAACGCTGCTGATGAAGGAAAGACTGTTAGCTGGAAGAATATCCGCATTTGTACTACAGATGTAGAACGTTACCAAACAGCTCAAAAAGCACCGGAAATAAATGTTATTCCTAATACAATTTCTCCGAACGAAGCAAAAGAAGGTTGGGCACTCCTTTGGGATGGCAAGACTTCCGAAGGCTGGAGAGGAGCTCGATTGAACTCTTTCCCGGAAAAGGGCTGGAAGATGGAAGACGGTATTCTGAAAGTAATGAAGAGCGGCGGTGCAGAATCTGCTAACGGTGGTGATATCGTGACAACTAAAAAGTACAAGAATTTCATTCTGAAAGTTGATTTCAAGATTACTGAAGGTGCTAATAGCGGTGTGAAGTATTTTGTTAGTCCTGATATGAATAAGGGAGCCGGTTCAGCTATCGGTTGTGAGTTCCAGATTCTTGATGATGACAAGCACCCGGATGCTAAGTTGGGCGTAAAGGGTAACCGTAAATTGGGTTCGCTTTACGATTTGATTCCTGCTCCGGCGAACAAACCTTTCAATAAGAAAGATTTTAATACGGCTATGATTATTGTGAAAGGTGACCACGTAGAACATTGGTTGAATGGTGTGAAGCTCATTGAATACACACGTCAGAATGAAATGTGGGATGCATTGGTTGCTTATAGCAAATACAGAGATTGGCCTAATTTCGGAAATCATGAGTCCGGAAATATCCTTTTGCAGGATCATGGAGATGAAGTATGGTTTAAGAATGTAAAGATCAAGGAATTGTAATTAATATTATGTCTTCGAAAAGGGCAAGTTGCAGCATTGTGGCTTGCCTTTTTCATTTTTTTCAAAGAAACACAGACTTGAGAATGTCGAATGTAATTCAACATCTTTATAAATTTTCGTCTTTACACGGTGGATTGCTTTATGCTTGGTTTCCATCGATGCATACACGCGTTGATATAGTGCTGTGTAGCAGGCAAAGTGAAGAGGCCTTGATGTTTGTAGTCGGTGCTGTCCATGAAATGCTGTGCTATTTGGAAAAGATGGCAAATTATTATGATGCAGAGAGTGAACTGGCATATTTGAATCGTACAGCAGCCACGGGACCGCAACCGGTCAGTAAGGAGCTTTATGATATGCTTGCTTTCTGTGTAGAATGTTATACTCGAACAGACGGATGTTTCGATGTTACTATTCATTCGGTTAATTATACACGTAATTCTATCCATAGTATTCAATTGTTACCTCAGGAACATACTCTCTTCTTTTTGCAACCTGGAGTGACTATCAATCTTTCCGGCTTTTTGAAAGGATATGCTTTGGAGAAGATACGGGAATTACTTCAGCAATATGAAATAGAGAATGCATTGGTTAATATGGGGAATAGTTCCGTATTGGCTTTGGGGCATCATCCATTGGCTGATGGGTGGAAGGTTAACTTCGGACAAAGTGCTGTTACGCAAGAAAAAGAATGGCCGGAAATATTTCTTAAAAATGAATGTCTCACAACTTCGGGTAATGATTCGCATGAGCGGAAACATATTATCGATCCTCGGAGTGGAAAACTGGTAGAGGGGAAAAGGGAAGTAGCGGTTATTACAGCTAATGGAGCTGTAGGTGAGGTGTTGTCGACTAGTTTATTCGTAGCTGATGCTCGTCAGCGGGAACTTTTGAAGGTAGAATTCTGCCCACGTTTGATTCTTGATCTTTAAAATTCTTTTTCGCTTTGATATATATGTATGCTATTTCTATATAGTATAAAAGACATGACAAACAAAAATGGTGGTATAAGAAGAGAAATATATACTCTGAAAAGTAAGAATTGCGCCAGAAAAAGTAATTATCCAGTCAAGGAGGCGTCCTAAGATACAATTGACGTAATTATTCCATACGTTGAATCTTTTCTGTTATCCTGTGTGTTTTCGATTCTCTACTTTTGTATCACCATGAAAATATCAATTTTATGAAAACACATTTAATACTTTTCTTATTGTTTTTTATATGGACGTCTTGTGGAAATTCTACAAAGCCGTCTGCCTCTACATCAACAGATGACGATTTTGAAGTTCTGGAAGAACGTTTGCCTATAGCAGACCCGTATGTACTCTTTTACGAGGATTGCTATTATGCATATGGAACAAATGTTCGGGGATTCGAAGTTTATACTTCTACCGATTTAAAACATTGGCATCGAAATCGCAATTTAGCTTTGTCACCCGAAGATTCTTGGGGGAATAAAGGCTATTGGGCACCTGAAGTTTATTATGTAGAATCGTTGAAGAAGTTTTATATGTTCTATACAGTAAACGAACAGGTTTGTGTTGCTACTTCCGATTCGCCTGAAGGACCGTTTGTGCAGGATGTGAAGCAGCCTCTCTTTGGTAGTGAAAAGAATATTGATCCTTCTCTTTTTATAGATTCCGATGGTAAAGCATATCTCTATTTTGTCCGTTTCACGGGTGGAAACGTCATTTGGTGTGCGGAAATGAATTCTGATCTGAAAAGCTTGAAAGAGGAAACATTGACGAAGTGTATTGAAGTACAGGATGAGTGGGAGCGTAAACAGGCTACTGTAGCTGAGGGACCTTCCATATTGAAGCAGAATGGAGTTTATTATTTGCTTTACTCAGCCAATCATTTTGAAAGTAAGGATTATGCTGTAGGTTATGCCACTTCGGATTATCCTTTCGGACCTTGGGAGAAATATAACGGAAATCCTATTCTCAGGAGAGATATGGATCAGACTGCGAGGTTGTCGGGTACTGGGCATGGTGCTCCTTTTATCTGCGAAGATGGAAGCTATAAATACATATTTCATGCTCATGCCAGTGAAGAGAAGGTGCAACCTCGTTCTTCTTATATCAAGGATCTTACTCTGTCGGATAAGGGGATAGTTTCTATTCATGGAACAGTTATCCGACCTGTAGTTGTGAAGTAACTAATGAATAATTAAGATAAACTTTTGGATTTTATGAAACGATTGATGACGCTATTGCTGGGATTTGCTGCCCTGGCGGGATGTACCTCACCCCAATTTGAGCAGCATGTGAAGAATGAATTGCGTGCGCCTGCCTATCCGTTGATTACTATTGACCCTTATACGAGTGCATGGGCTTTTCAAGATAACTTGTATGATGGTGCAGTGAAACATTGGACTGGCAAGAGCTTTCCTCTGATTGGCGTAGCTAAAGTAGACGGACAAACTTACCGTTTCATGGGAGCGGAAGAACTCGAATTGAATTCTGTGGTTCCCAATTCGGAGCAGGAAGACTGGGTAGCGAAATATACAGTGGTACAACCGGCCGAAGGGTGGCAGAATATGGACTTTAATGATACTCGATGGAAAGAAGGCAAAGCTGCTTTCGGAACCATGGAGAATGAACATACTGCCAAGACGCAATGGAGTGAAAAGTATATTTGGGTACGCAGAACTATAGATCTTCAGGAAGATTTGGCTGGTAGGAGTGTATACCTTGATTATTCACACGATGATGACGTAATTATTTATATCAATGGTGTCAAAGTGGTGGATACGGGTAATGCTTGTAAGAAGCATGCCCAGGTGAAGCTTTCAGATGAAGTGGCCGCTTCTTTGAAAAAAGGGAAGAATCTGATAGCTGCATATTGCTACAATCGTGTGGGAAATGCCTTGCTGGACTTTGGACTATTGGTTGAACAGGAAAATTACCATTGCTTTGAACAGACTGCCGAACAAATTTCGGTAGATGTACAAGCTATGCAAACCTATTATACATTTATTTGTGGGCCAGTTGATCTGAAACTGACTTTTACTGCTCCTTTGTTTATGGATAATCTGGATTTAATGGCTCGTCCGGTTAATTATCTCTCGTATGAAGTTGCTTCCAGAGATGGTAAAAAGCATCAGGTGGATTTGTATTTTGAGGCCTCTCCGCAATGGGCGGTTGATGTACCTCATCAGAAATCTATAGCTGGTGGTTTTGAAGAAGGTGATTTGCTGCTTTTACGTACCGGAAGCCAGAGTCAGGAGATTCTGAAAAAGAGAGGGGATGATGTCCGGATTGACTGGGGTTATTTTTATTTAGCTGGTAAAAAGGATAATGCGACTTATGGTATCGGCGATGGCAAGATTTTACGTAAGAGCTTTTTGGAGAATAAATTAGACGCACCGGCTACTGATGGTTATGATAAACTAGCCTTGGTATGTTCGTTAGGTGAAACAAAGAATGCTGATGGTTATCTGATGATGGGATATGATGATATTTATTCCATCCAATATTTTGGTGACAATTTGCGCCCTTATTGGAATCGTTCAGGGAAAGAAACGATTGTATCTCAGTTCCAGAAAGCTGCGGTTGACTATCAGAAACTGATGAAAGATTGTGCTGCTTTTGATAAGAAATTGATGGAGGAAGCTACCGCAGTGGGCGGTCGTAAGTATGCTGAACTTTGTGCATTAGCTTATCGCCAATCTATAGCTGCCCATAAACTTGTAGAAGCTCCGAACGGTGAATTATTGTTCCTTTCTAAGGAGAACTTCAGTAACGGTTCTATTGGAACTGTTGATATTACATATCCTTCGTCTCCTTTATATTTACTTTATAATCCGGAATTGGCCAAAGGGTTGCTTAATCATATTTTCTACTACAGTGAAAGTGGTAAATGGACTAAACCGTTTGCTGCCCATGATGTAGGTACTTATCCACTGGCTAACGGACAGACATATGGTGGTGATATGCCTCTGGAAGAAAGTGGTAATATGTTGTTGGTGACTGCTGCCATTGCTGCCATAGAGGGAAATGCGGACTATGCAAACCGTCACTGGGCTATATTGACCACTTGGACTGATTATCTGGTGGAATATGGGCAAGACCCGGGAAACCAACTCTGTACAGATGATTTTGCAGGACACTTTGCTCACAATGCCAATCTTTCTATAAAAGCCATATTGGGTGTTGCTTCTTATGGTTATTTGGCCAATATGCTGGGAAAGATTGAAGTAGCTGAGAAATATACAAATAAAGCGAAAGAAATGGCTACCCAATGGGTAGAGATGGCCAATGATGGCGACCACTACCGTCTGACATTTGACAAGGCAGGTACTTGGAGTCAGAAGTATAATTTAGTATGGGATAAACTGATGAATTGGCAGATATTTCCGGAGAAAGTGGCTGAAACGGAAATTGCATACTATCTGACCAAGCAAAACCGCTATGGTTTGCCACTTGACAGTCGTGAAACATATACCAAGACTGACTGGATTATCTGGACAGCTACTATGGCTAAGGATAAGGCTGCTTTTGAAAGTTTTGTTGATCCGGTTTATAGCTTTATGAATGAGACCGTTGACCGCATTCCAATGTCTGATTGGGTCTTTACAGACAGTCCGAAACAACGAGGCTTCCAAGCTCGTTCGGTGGTGGGCGGATATTTCATTAAGATGCTTGAAGAGAAACTGCATACTAAATAGTATGCAGTTTTATCAAGTGTTTCGCTATTTAAAAATATATATTATAATCTTGTCGAGAAATATCTGTAGGGGCGTATTTTGATTTTATAATTGCATTTCTTGAAAAGATAGTTCTATTATATTTTCTTGTAAAGAGATAATTTTGCTTCGTGAAAAACAGAAATTTCGTTTAATGTAAATCTAATAATAAGCCTATGGTATAAAGAGAAACAATTTTTGATTGACTTAATTTGCTAGCTAAAAATATGCTTGCAAGACACTGTATTAATAAAAAATACGGAATATTCGTTTTCCGTAATATTTCTAATCTAATATCTATAAAACATGTCTAAGAGAATCTTATTTTTATTTTTTTGCGTGTTTGCACTTGCAGCACATTCTCAGAATGTTGTAATAAAAGGTTCTGTAACGGATGTTAATAAGGAACCTTTGTTGGGTGTGAATATTAAGGTAAAGGGAACTTCTACAGGTTCCATTACCGATATCGATGGTAACTTCTCAATAAATGGGCCAAAGGGTGCTACACTTGTAATTTCTTATATTGGTATGGTGACCCAAGAAGTGGAGTATAAAGGACAACCTCTGAATGTTGTATTGAAAGACGATTCCCAAGCTCTGGAAGAGGTGGTAGTTGTAGGTTACGGTACAATGCGTAAAAAGGATCTTACGGGTTCTGTAGTACAAGTACGCCCCGATAAACTTGCTAATGAGAATCCTAAAACAGTACAAGACATATTGCGTGGTACACCAGGTCTGGCAGTAGGATACAATGCCGATGCCAAAGGTGGTGGATCGCTTTCCATTCGTGGCCAGCGTTCGCTTTATACCGATGGTGGTCACAATGATCCGTTGTTGATTTTGGATGGTATGATGTTTTATGGCGAACTTTCTGAAATTAATCCTGATGATATCGGTCAGATAGATGTACTGAAAGACGCTTCTGCCGCTGCGGTTTATGGTGCAAAAGCAGCCAATGGTGTTATTATTATTACTACAAAGAAAGGTAAACAAGGCAAGCCAGTGATAAACTTCAGTGCCAATATTGGTTTGACGCAACGAAGTGCTTATCGCGAAAGGTTTAGTCCTTCTGCTTATTTGCAGCATTATGCTGACTGGAGAGAAAAAGGTACTTATGGTGCAAATTCGAATGGTGAATGGGATGCTTATCAGTCAGGTACTTATAAAGATATGACTGACTATTTTAAGAATCCAAATAAGTTAGTTGGTGTTGATCTGGAAACTTGGAGAAGCTATACACAAAACGAATCAGGAGAATCAGATCTTAGCATTTGGGCTAAGCGTCTGGGCTTTACGGGTAATGTGCTTGATAATATTATAGCAGGTAAGACAGTAGACTGGGAAGACAAAGCATTTCGTTTAGGTCTTAATCAAGACTACAACGCTAGCATTAGTGGTGCCTCTGAAAAGGTAGATTATTACTTTTCTTTGGGGTATTTGCGTAATGAAGGTGCTTTAATAGATGATACTTATCGTGCAATTCGTGCTAACATGAAGTTGAATGCCAAAGTGACCAAGTGGTTTGAAGTAGGTGCTAACGTCAATTTCCAAGACCGTACGGACGGCAGTATCGATATGGATGAAGATTACTTCTTACGTAACAGTCCTTATGCTGATTATGCTGACGAGAATGGTAACCCCACTCAATATCCTCAGGATGAAACTTACTCACAGCGTGGTTACAATTATGATTTTCAAAAACAATATTTGGAACTAGAGAAAGGATATACAGTGCTGAATACGATATTGAATGCTAAGGTGAAATTACCTTTTGGCATTACATATCAGTTCAATGCTGCCCCACGTTTCCAATTCTTCTATGACCGTTATTTCATGTCGGCAGAATTGCCGGGTAGTAATCCCAATGACCGTGGTGCTAATCGTGAACAGGCAAAACGTTTTGACTGGTCACTGAACAATACTATCACTTGGGACAAAACATTTGCAGAGAAGCATCATTTTATTTTGACCTTAGCTCAAGAAGCAGAAGAACGTCGATATTGGTCAGATCGCATTGAGGCACGCAATATCTTGCCTTCAGATGCATTGGGATTCCATAATACACAGAATGGTTCCAAAGAGAACAGTTCTTATAAAACATCCGATTCACACGAAACTGCAGATGGTATGTTAGCTCGTTTGTTCTATTCTTATGACGAACGCTATATGCTGACGACGTCTATTCGTCGAGATGGTTATTCAGCTTTCGGTTCTTCTAATCCTTATGCTTATTTCCCTTCTGTGGCTCTAGCATGGACATTCTCTAACGAACAGTTCTTTCAAAAATTTAAGAATGTAATGAGCACTGGTAAGTTGCGCGTTTCTTATGGTAGCAATGGTAACCGTTCACTTTCTAACCCTTACGTGGCATTGGCAAATCTTTATGAGGGTGGTGGCGCTTACATGGGTTATATTACTTCTTCTGGCGATTTGCAGTTAATGCGCTATCTGATGGCAGATCGTATGGCAAATCCCACTTTACAATGGGAAAAAACACAGGCATGGAATTTTGCCTTGGACTTTGGCTTTTTAAATGATCGTATTACTGGTACACTAGATGTTTATAAGATGAGTACCAAAGACATGATTATGAGTCAACCGCTGCAGAATTTTACAGGGTTCAGCAACATCACTACTAACTTGGGGCAGGTGGATAACAATGGTTTTGAGCTTTCTCTGAACACAGTAAACATCCAACAGAAAAATTTCCAATGGAATACAACTCTCAATTTTTCTTATAACAAAAACAAGATTAGACACTTGTTCTATGAATATGAAGACGTATTGGATGCCAGTGGAAATGTTATCGGTCAGAAAGAATCAGACTATACAGCTAGTAGCTGGTTCATTGGTAAACCTATCAATGAAATTTGGAATTACAAGGTGATTGGTATCTGGCAGAAGGACGAATGGGAAGAGGCTGCGAAGTACAAACAAGTTCCGGGCGACCCGAAAGTATGGAACAATCCTGCCAATGATGTATATAATGAAGATGGTAGTCTGAAAACTGTAGTTTATAATGATGATGATAAACAATTCTTGGGAACAACTACACCTCCTATCAATTGGTCATTGCGTAACGAGTTTACACTTTGGAAAGATCTGACGGTTTCTATTAATATATACTCTCGTATGGGTCATAAGGGGCTCTCTACTAACTATCTGAATAATGATGATGATGGTGGACGAATGTCCTATGCTGCTGCATGTAAAGAGGCCAAGGAGTATTGGACTATCTATAACCCAACCAATAAGTATGCACGTATCGAAGCGCAAGGCCCTGATGGCGCTAAGAGTCCTGGTATGCTCTACGATCGTTCTTTCATTCGTTTGGAGAATATCTCTGTTGGATACACACTACCTAAACAATTGACGAAGAAGTGGGATATCGAACGCGTGAAGGTCTTTGGTACTGTCCGCAATGTTGCTACTTGGGCAAAAGACTGGGAGTATGGTGATCCTGAAACAGGTGGTCTAGGTACCCGTATTTATTCTTTTGGAGTGAATTTAACATTTTAACATTAAATCAAACAGATATGAAAAGATTTATTCAAAAACATATATTCAATGGCTTAGTGATGTTGGCGGGTGCGTCAATAGTATTCACCAGTTGTAAAGAAAGTTTTTTGGATGCAGATCCGTTGTCATTCTATGAGCCGACTACAACTTTCTCTACAGAAGCCGGTTTGAAGTCTGTATTGGCTATTGCCGACCGTCAGTTGAAACGTTATTGGACGGATGGTGACTCTAACGAAATGTTTCCCCTTATGTCGGAATATACATTTTCTGATCTAATGGTACCTTCCGCTACTGATAAGACGGACTTATTGGATAATGTAGCTCAGAAACTGACTATAAACAGTGACCAGTCTACTTTGTTAAATTTGAATCGTGTTAGTACTCTTTGGTTCTTTTGGCAGCAAACTTATGAAGGAATTCGTAATGCTAATACGATTTTAACTTATATAGATAATGTGACCAGTTTGAGTGATGATACAAAAAACATATATATTGGTAGAGCTTATTTTCATCGTGCATTTCGTTACTATTTATTGACATTCCAGTATGGAAACGTACCTTTGATGACGAAAATTCTAGAAGTTCCTAAACTGAATTTCCGTTCTACTAAGCGCGATGCTATTTTGGACTTATTAGTACAAAATATGGAATTTGCAGTAAAGTGGGTACCTGACCAAAAAGATATGGACTTGATTGGTATGGTTAACAAAGGTGCCTGTCGCATGCTACTTTCAAAACTCTATCTTGCTGTAGGTGAATATGAAAAAGCAAAAGAACAGTTAGATATCCTTATCAATAATTCTGGCTATTCACTGATGACTGATAATTTTGGTACATTCAATGATGGTGGTGTACCCGAAACATGGTCTGTCACTCGTAATGTCATTTGGGATTTACATCGCCCAGAAAATAAGTTGATTTCTACCAATAAGGAGGTCATAATGGGGATGCCCAATAGAGGTGCTGCTTCTGAATCATTCTTGAAGAATCAAACCATGCGTATTCTCTATCCGTTCTATTTTAATAATATGGTGACGATGCCTGACGGTAAGCAAGCCTTATTGAATATTAAGCGCAACAGTGCAGATTACAATGGAGAGTATGACTATATGCGTGCTATGGGACGTGGAATTTCTACTTGCCGTCCTACTTGGTTCTATCAGAAAGGAGTTTGGGCTGTGAATGGTAAAATGGATGAAACAGACTTACGTCATAGTGTAGAAGCAGGTAACTGGGTGACAATGGAATCTCTCAAATGTAATAATAAGGCTTCTTCTTATTTTGGTCAACCGTTGAGGCTTTATGATGATAATGGCAAATTGTTGTGTGCTGATACTATCCGCCGTTGGTATGACGTTCCCCATTATATATTCAAATTGGATGACCCTGTCAACGAGGCTAATATCTCTGGTTCCGACGGTAACCGTGGTGCGACAGACGGTAGTAATGCAGACTGGTATCTTTATCGTCTAGCTGAAGCGTATCTGTTGCGTGCTGAGGCTAAGTTCTATATCAATCCAAATGATGCTACCATTAAGGATGACTTGAATATCATTCGCGAGCGTGCACACTGTTCTCAACTTTACGAGGGAAATGTTACTATTGGTGATATTATGAACGAACGCGCTCGTGAACTGTTTTGGGAAGAATTCCGTAATGTAGAGCTGACTCGTGTATCTCTCTGTTTGGCTCGCAGTGGTAGACCCGACGAATGGGGAAACACTTATGACATCAATACTTTCGACAAGCAGGAGGGCACTGACTTGACGGGTGGAAGCTACTGGTATCAGCGTTGTATCCATCAAGGCATGTACAATAAGGGTGTAACGCTTGTTATTAATGCTACTAAATCGAATCTTGATTATATCATAGACAAGAAGAATATCTACTGGCCTATTCCTGAAAAGGAGATTAAAGCTAATAATAAGGGACAATTGTGGCAGAACTATGGCTATACCGGTTATGATCCTTCAATTCCTGTATGGGAAACTTGGGAAGAATCTGTAGCTGACGAGAGTAAGATTGATTAAGCACTTTCGCTACATTTAGCGAAAAAAATATTTGATGGAGGTATGTCTGGGCAACGGAACATAAACTGTGAACTGTAGTGCAACATACCTCCATTTTATTTTTTTGTCACAGATGTTGATGACGGTGAAAAGCTATCAAATCATAAGTTCTGTATAATATATCTGAAAAGTGAAATGGAAAACAGGAAAAATATGCATATAAAAAAGTTATTGGTGTTATCAGTGTCACTCTGTCTGACGGCATGCTCTTCATCATCGTCGAAGGTGGAAGATGATCCGGAAAATCAACCGAAGAATGTATATCATAATCCGGTTATAAACTACAGTTTGCCTGATCCTTCTGTTATCAAAGGAGAGGATGGCTATTTCTACTTATATGCTACTGAAAATATCCGTAATCTGCCTATTCATCGTTCGAAAGACTTGGTGGAGTGGGAATATGTGGGTACGGCTTTTACAAATGATACTCGTCCGGACTTTGAACCCAAAGGAGGATTATGGGCTCCTGATATTAATAAAATAGGCGATAAATACGTGCTTTATTATTCCATGTCCGTTTGGGGAGGCGAGTGGACTTGTGGCATCGGATGTGCTACTGCCGATAAGCCCGAAGGCCCTTTTAAGGATCATGGAAAAATGTTTCGTAGCAATGAAATCAATGTGCAGAATTCTATTGATCCTTTCTATATAGAGGAAGGAGGACAAAAATATCTGTTTTGGGGCAGTTTCCGGGGCATTTATGCTATCGAGCTATCAGATGATGGACTTTCCCTTAAAGAAGGTGCTACACCCCAAAAAGTGGCAGGAACTGCCTACGAAGGCACTTATATTCATAAGAAGGATGGTTATTACTACTTTTTTGCTTCAATAGGTACTTGCTGTGAAGGATTGAACAGCACATATACAACAGTAGTAGGACGTTCAGAAAATCTTTTCGGCCCTTATGTTGATAAAAAGGGTGGGAATATGCTCGACAATAAACATGAAATCCTGATTCATAAAAATAGTGCTTTTGTAGGCACCGGCCATAATTCTGAGATTGTGACGGATAATGCCGGTAATGATTGGTTTTTCTATCATGCGGTAAGCGTAAAAAATCCCGAAGGACGTATGTTGCTGATGGATAAGATTGAGTGGAAAGATGGATGGCCATCTGTAAAGGGTACTTCTCCATCAATAGAGGCAGAAAAACCAGTATTCTAACAATTATAAAACAAATGCGATTATGAGACTAAAGAGATTGTTTTTTGGAGTAATGCTTTTAGCGGGCATTACAAATGCAGGGGCTATGGAGCATTCTCTGGGAGATGTTTCAACCTCTATTTCCTTGAAAGTTCCGGGTAATGACGCCCAGCACTATTCACTGACTCTCCAGAAGCAGCAGGACGGTGTGTATACCTGCCAGTCTTCCGAGCAGTTACCATTGGTTATTACCCGCCAGGTAGTTGATAAAGATGGCAAGCAGCGTATTAACGTTGTCATCACGGCCTTGGATACTGTTTATTTCAATTATGGCGAGCAAATAAAAACCGGATACCGGCATTCTGATTGCCAGTTCTACATGCCCGGCTTCTGGTACCGCCAGAATCTTCGTTCGCCCGAAAAGGCCCCTTCTTTCCATACCTCGGATAGCTGGCTGGTACGCGAAGACCGTCTGAGTACTCCCCTGACTGCAGCCTTCAATTCAAGTAAAGGCAAGTCCATGTCAGTCATCCGCATTGACAAGTTTGACAAGGAGGCTTTGGTTACTCATAAAGAAGGCGAGGTCATTGTATCCGGTGAGACTTCCATCGGCTATACCGGCTTCGAGAATGTAGGTGGCATGACTGTCCTTTCCTATGGTTTTCCTTATAAGGAAGCTCCCAAGACTTATATCCGTAAACTGACTCTTGCCCCTTCCGTTGAGGCTTTCCAGCTGCTTCGCAAGGGTGATAGCATTACCCTGACCTGGGAACTGTCCGAGATTGATGCTGCCGACTTCTCCGAGTGCGTACAACGTACCTGGGAGTATTGCTATGACACGAACCGTCCCCAACCCGTGAATACCCCTTATACGGTGGACCGTATGAAAGATGTGCTTAGCAACTTCTTTGTGGAGAGCTATGTGAATACTACTCCTACCCATTATTATTCGGGCGTTGAGTTGAAGACAGCCACCTGCGCCAGTACTGATGTTGCCGAAGTCGGCTTTGTGGGTCGTACGTTGCTTAATGCCTTCAATGCATTGGAATACGGTTCCCAACAGAACCGTCCTGAACTAGTGAACAGTGCTAACAGTATCTTTGATACTTATCTTTCAAACGGTTTCTCTCCTGCGGGCTTTTTCAATGAGGTTGTCCATTATAACCGTGGTTTTAAGGAACCTAATCTTAGTATCCGCCGCCAATCGGAAGGTGTGTATGCCATTCTTAATTATCTGGATTATGAGAAGCAACACAAGCGTAAACATCCCGAATGGGAGAACCGTTTGAAGGTTATCCTGGACAGTTTCCTTCGTCTTCAGAATGCTGACGGTAGTTTCCCCCGTAAGTTCAAGGATGATTTCTCTATCGTAGACGGTACGGGTGGCAGTACTCCTTCGGCTACTTTGCCTCTGGTAATGGCCTACAAGTATTTCAAGGACAAGCGTTACCTTGAGAGTGCCAAGCGTACTGTTAATTATCTGGAGAATGAGCTTATCTCTAAATCCGATTATTTCTCTTCCACTTTGGATGCTAATTGTGAGGATAAGGAAGCTTCCCTTTATGCTGCTACTGCCACTTATTACCTTGCTCTGGTTACTAAAGGTGCTGAGCGTGCTCACTATGCCGAACTTTGCAGGAAGGCTGCTTATTTCGCCTTATCCTGGTATTATACCTGGGATGTTCCCTTTGCCGAGGGTCAGATGTTGGGTGATATCGGTCTAAAGACCCGTGGCTGGGGTAATGTTTCGGTTGAAAATAATCATATTGATGTGTTTATCTTCGAGTTTGCTGATGTGTTA